>NZ_JAOEGN010000004.1 GCF_025446935.1 Paracholeplasma vituli
CTACAAAATGACTAAGAACGCTCCAATCGCCGACATGGCGGGAATGGACTAACAGTGACGAAAACGCCCAACAGTGCAAACTGCTGGGCGTTCTTTTAATCTTAGGGTGTAGTTATTTGACGTTTACCGAAAGGTCAATAAAAACACGAAAGAAGAAGGCTTTCTAATACACTGATATTAATCAGAAACTAGGTGTGATATAATTGTGAATATAGAATGCTCGATAAATTGTTAAGTTATAGGGCTATTAAAAGAATTTTTGTATGAACTTTAAAAAGAAAGCTATTATAAGGTTGACATTAATAATTATGTATGATATAATCATTTTGATGAAATTAAATATATAAATTCTATGAAGAGAAAGAGTAAACTAATTATTTGTCCTACAGAGAGTTGGCGTTATGCTGAGAGCCAATGTTCAAAGATTAATTGAAAATCATCTCTGAGAAGCAGAACTGAAATTTATATAGTAAGTAATGCAGGTAGTCCACCTTTAAAAGGAACACGTATTATAATGTACGATAATGAGTGTTATAAATTAATTATATTAATTTATAAAATTTGGGTGGTAACGCGGGTATAACTCGTCCCTTTTATAGGGACGGGTTTTTTTTATTTCTAAAATGATATTATAATAAGCAGCAAGGGGGAATGGTAATGGAAAGTGATATTGATATTAAGATTAGCGACCATAAAAGAAAAAGAATAAAATGGAGGTTTTAGTATGGAGAATCTTAAAAAAAAGAGGTTATTTTTTGTTAGTTTGATGCTATTTTCAATGTTTTTTGGTGCAGGTAATTTAATATTTCCACCACAATTAGGACAATTATCAGGAACAAATATGCCATTAGCAATGGGAGGATTTTTAATTTCGGCAGTGGGTCTTCCTATACTTGCAGTTGCTGTAGTAGCTAAGACAGGAGGACTTCATATATTGGCAAGTCGTGTACATCCCAAATTTGCATTTGCATTTACTGTCTTGATTTATTTATCAATCGGACCTTTCCTTGGCATACCGAGAGCAGCCAGCTTAGCCTTTGAAATGGGCATTTCGCCATTTTTATCTAGTTCTATAGGTGTAAGCAAAATCCCTTTATTTGTATATTCCTTAGTTTTTTTTGGAATAGCCTATTGGTTATGCTTATCACCTTCGAAGCTGGTAGATAGATTCGGAAAATTTTTAACTCCGACACTATTGGTATTAATTACTAGTATATTTGTATTTAGCTTATTTAAACCCATAGGAGGATTTTCTGCTCCTATTGGTGATTATGTGCATTTTCCTTTGCTTAAAGGATTTGTAGAAGGATATAACACCATGGATGCCATTGCTGCACTTAATTTTGGGATTGTAATTACTATTGCTTTAAAAGAAATGGGAGTAACAGATGAGAAAAGGCTTGTATCCAATACTATAAAGTCAGGAGCCATAGCAGGCTTATTTCTAACAATCATATATTTAATGCTTTCATATTTGGGGGCTACTTCAATGTCAAAGTTCGGCACAACTGAAAATGGAGCTCAAACACTTACAAATGTAGTATTCTATTTATTTGGACAAAAAGGATCTGTATTATTAGGGTTAATATTTTCTCTTGCTTGTTTAACAACATCAGTAGGACTTTTAACTTCCTGTAGTCAATACTTTGCAAAGATAATGCCTAAGATTTCATATAAAGCTTGGATTACAATACTCTCTGTATCAAGTATGATATTTGCAAATGTAGGATTGACACAAATACTTAAATTTTCGTTCCCAGTTTTGATAGCTATATATCCAATGGCAATTGTTCTTATGGTCCTTGCATTCTTTCATAATTTATTCAAGGGGAATTCTTATGTATATTTATTTACAATGGTATGCACTTCCTTTGTCAGTATCTTAGAAGCCTTAGGACATTTTGGATTAAAAGTTGGTATTCTAAACAATCTACCATTTTATTCTAAAGGACTTGGCTGGATTATCCCAGCAGCTGTTGGCTTAGTAGCAGGATTGATTTACGGAAGCCTAAAGAAGAAAAGATTTGAGAACAATATAAGATAAAACTTATATTTAAAGGTAATAATTTAAATATAAAAGACACTTTTTAAATATAAATAAACATGAATGCTGATGTGATTCTTGTAATGAAGGGTGGCGATATTATCGAAAGTGGCAGCCATAAAGAGTTGCTTGAAAAGAACGGTTTCTATGCGGAACTGTACAACAGTCTGTTTGAGACTGAGGTATAGCAAAATTTGTAGAAACATTTAAGGGGTGATTGAGAATCTTGATCAAAGATATAAGTACTGTAAATACTAATCCCCACAGTCTTAAAGAAAAAACTTATTAGAAAAGGAGCATTATTATGCAAGCAATTATAGAAACATTATTTGACATTGTATATCTATCTACTGTAATCATTATGGGTATCATGATGATAAAAAACAGTAACGGTAACAAGCAATATAAGCTATTTGGAATTATGGCAGTAACCTTAGGCTTAGGTGATGCCTTCCACCTTGTACCCAGAGCATTAGCACTTAATACAACAGGGCTTGAAAACTTCACTGCTGCGTTAGGAACCGGCAAGTTTATCACCTCAATAACAATGACTGTATTTTATATAATATTGTATTATGTTTGGCGTTTACGCTATAAGGTTGATGAAAAGGGTGCATTAACTATTTCAGTTTATGCATTAGCAATTATAAGGATTGTACTTAGCTTTATGCCGCAAAATGCATGGACTAGCGATACACCGCCATTAGCTTGGGGTATTTATCGTAATATTCCTTTTGCCGCGATGGGTATTCTAATTATTGTGCTGTTTTATCAAAGTACTAAGAAAACAAATGATATTGCCTTTAAATACATGTGGTTGACCATCGTTCTTAGTTTTGCGTTTTATATCCCTGTAGTTTTATGGGGCGATGTTCACCCTCTTATAGGAATGCTTATGATACCCAAAACATTAGCTTATGTTTGGACAATATATATTGGATTCAGCGAAATGAGAAGATTAAATAAACAGAAAGTGTCATAGTTGTTTTTAATGAAAGCTAGAGCCTTACCACGGAATTAAGAATGGTAGGGTTTTTTTTCATCACTACACTGTGCTTCTATTTCTGCGCCGTTTTTAAAAGTTAATCATACATTGTCTTTATATTAAACAGTAGCATGATCCACAAGATGTTGAGCTTTAGTAAGGTAAAAGTGGTAAAACATTCCGTTGTAACGTGCTTGAGAAATTAGGTCATAGCATATGTATACCAAGAAAGACTGCCTAAAGGTATTATCATCAAGGTGCAGCTTAACATAATTTCCAATTGTTAATATGCGGTATAGTATAAACAATAATTTTACCAAATCGAAAAAAAGTTATTTACACCAGATGATTTTAGTGAATTTCTATTAAAATATACTTTAGAAAAATAGTATAAATTTATAGGGATATTAACTAAATAGTAATATCTAAATTATATATTATAAATAGGATATTAGATAAATCCAGTGTAAACTTTCAAGTTGTCGGGATAAAGTTGAAAAGGAAAATTGTTAATTTATAAGGGGATGAGACGTATAAAAAAAATATTATATTTAATGTTAATTGTGTTTCAGATACTATTTTAATAGTTTTGGGTTTCGTTGGTATTTGCTTAATTATAGTTGGTGCCTTAGGATTGAGGAAAGTTACGAGAAAAAAATTTATAGTATGAAACCGTGAATAGTAATTTGTCGTACTATTAAGAGTAACTTTGAGAGGAGTTTAGAAATGAAAAAAATCGTTGTGTTTTTAATTATCTTTATTGTGATTTTTGGATTGACAGCTTGTAAAAAAGAAGGTATATCATTATATGAGGCTACTGGCTTTGAAATAGGAAACATAGAAAGCGCAGGTTGTAACACTTCTTTAGTTCAATCTTATGCATGGGAATTTGATAGGAAATTTTATCAGCATTTAGATGTTCTATATGAAATTACTGATTCTAATATAAATGATAAAATGAATGCAAGATTAATTGTTTATGTTTATACAAACAATGGTGATTCTACAATTTTCTATTTTATAAATGACTTTATATATTTTAGAAATGATAACACAAATACTAACTATGTTTCAATTAAAAAAACAAATATTGATTACAGTAAGGTTATCCAAAATATCTAATCTAATTTATAGAAAGAAAAATTAGATAATATAAATCGAGCGACAACTTCCAATTTATCGATTTTGTTAAAATGTTTTTCCCCATTTCAATGTTAAAAAGGATGGGTACGAAAAAATGAACAGGGGTGCGAACTTTTCAACTAGGCGTACGAATTGTATCAAAAAGGTAAAGCACACACATATTACAAGCATGGGTTTGATACATAGGCGAATGAGTGATTCGCCCTAGTATCAAGCCTTTTTAATACATTTTCAAAACGCTATTGACAGCTAACGAAGATTTAACGAGTCTGATAGACTATTTTAAAGCGTACATTATCAGTCATTACGCATTCGACAAGATTTTAATTCACGTACCATATTTTGATCAGTATTTGATAGATGTACTAAATCAATCATCATTCAAACTAGAAGAGGGTTTTGTCATGATACCCACTTTTGTTGGGGTCATTAAACACTTAACTTACTATTCATCAATTTGACTCTCTTTATAAATACCAACAAAATTAAAAAAATCAATGGAACTTTCGTCAATTGAGGGGTTCCATTTTTCGTTATTTGTGTAAATATCCTTATATATCTGAATCTATTTTACAAAAAATGTAAAAATATATTGACATAAAATGTAAAAATGGTTTATAATCAAAAGTGTAAGGGGAGGATATAATGAACGTCAGAGATAAACTAAGAAATATCGGATTCCGCTTAAATGAACTAACAATATATCTGGATATTAGCAGACCCACACTTTATAAATACTTAGAACTCTTTGAAAAGCAAGAGTTTGATAGTATTGACAAAAAGACGTATGACTTGTTCAAATATATAGAATCCACAAGAGGTATCACAAAGCCGATTCTAACAGACTATCTATTTAATCAGTATGTCAAAGAATCTAAAGAAGATAAGCCAGATGAGCTTATTGAAAAAATCTCCATTTTACTCAAGTCAAAAAAGAAACTAGACAAGTCTAAAATTGAGCTAATTAAGAGAATTATAGAAGTAGAAAACATAGATGACTTAGAGAAAGGGATGAACTAATATGGGTCACAGAGTCTTGCAAATTAAGAATTATAAGAATGTTGGTATTGATGAGAAACAAGAATTATTGCTTAACGCTAGTACAAGTAAGGGTGAATTTGGTGGATTGGTTATTTTGATTGGTCCAAACAATAGTGGTAAAACCAATGTGCTTTCTGCATTGACTGCTATGCGTGACCCTAATTTCGCACCATTTACAGCTGTTGATTTACCTGATTTCGATAATGCACAGGGTGATTTAGAAGTTAGCTTAGTCATACATGAAGGAAAAGCAATGTATGGCTTTAACAAGAAATACTCCAATAAGATACCTAAGAATCAATATTTTGTTAAGAAAGAAGATGGCGCCAATTTATTCTTCGATAATAAAGATATAACCGAATATGCGATGAATCTAGCTATGTCAACTATTAGTAGGTTAATAAGTATGAAAAACTCACATTACCCTAATGATGAGAACTGGATTATAACTAGTGCAGAATGGAAAACTGTAAAGACTATCGATAAAAATAATATGCGGAATCATGCCACATTAATACACAGTATTCTCAATAAAGTTGTTAACTATCAAAGTTACGGGTACAATTTTTTTAGAAGTCATGTTGATGGTAGTCTAACAGATGAAAGAATAAAAGGATATATAAATGAGTTTGGCTTCAACAGTGAAAAGTTGGATGTATTGAGAAACTATGAAGAGAAAAACAATTTTAGTATTTTACCTAACGTAATTTTGTATTCACCTGTTAATTTCAAGAATTCAGATTTAACAATTCAACCTGGAAATATTGATACTTCAAACTTTTATAGACACATCTTTAAAGCAATAGACTACGATATTGAAGAATTGAAGAATTGTTATACAAAAGTTAAAGAACAAAATATGCCTGGTCTTCTCAAGAAAACCGCAAAGACAATTAACATTAAATTAGAAGAGTTAAGCGAGCAGTTCAATAAGTTATTCCATTTGAACAAAAACAAATATACATTTGAAATCACACTTGAAACCAATAGTATCTATCTAACGCTTATGCTAAATGAAACGCCTTTACACCTTGATAAACAATCGTTAGGTTTCAAATGGTTCTTTGAGTTCTATTTTACAATGGTTGCTAAATCGGGATTAAATCGTGGGGATATCATTGTAATGGATGAACCAGCTACTAATCTGCACGTTTCAGGTATTGTTGAACTACGTAAATTTATCAAAGAGTATGCTGAAAGAAATGAACTAACATTTGTACTAAGTACGCACAATCCATTCTTTATCGATGTGAACTATTTAGAAGAAGTTAGAGTCATAAATCGAGTTGGTGATCATTCAGTCATTCAAAGTAAATTCCATTTAGTAGAAGATGGTGAGAATGATGATACAGATGCGATTAGACCAATTAAAGATGCTTTAACTGTACCAAGACATATATTAGTAGACCCAAATGTACCTACCATATATGTTGAGGGTATAACAGACTATCTTTATCTAACAGCATTTGCAAGTATCTTAAAGATAGACAAGTTCCTATTTATGCCAATACAGGGCATAAGTAAAAAGAATCTTGTTGATACCATTCTGAAAATTGATAAGAATCCAATATTCTTAGTAGATGGTGATAAACCAGCAATTCAGTTCAAAGAAATGGTATTGAAAAAAGCTTACAAAAATGTAGAGGTCATTTCACTAAAAGAAGTGGACGAAACATTCATGAATATTGAACAGTTGTTCGATGCAACCGATAGATTGGATAAATCATTTATCAATGCAGCAAACTTCAAGGCAAGAATTAAAAAAGGGAAGTTAAACAAAGTTACAAAAGACAATTTCGCGAAATTGTTTGACTATATTACCGTTTAACTTAAATATTTAAGTATTTTATTAATATTCTATAAAAAAGCGGATAAAAATGAAATCATCAAAGAAAGAGACAACAAAAAAGTTCAAGTACTCAATATGAAAGCCTTTATATCCAACTTAAATCGTGTCGATGATAAACTCTCGGAATGGAATGAACCGATATGGATGCTTTTAGTAAAAAGTGCTGTTGTCCATAGAGATAAAAGCATAACTTTTAAACTAAACAATGGAAATGAGATCAAAAGTTTTGCAAATGGTGACAAATAGTGACATCAATGACATTATTGAGACAAATGAAGCAGTTGGAGGTAAAATCAATGAAACCTATTGAGAACTTTATTCATGAATTTAAACAAATAATGGAACTATTTCAAAGCATATCTTTTGGAGTCAATTTATTTTGGTGATATTAGAAAACGGGACAAAATATTCATAAAACACATTGTAAAACGGGACAAACAGTTGTATAATATGATTATCGAGGTGGTTAATGTGTTATTTAGAAAAATTAAGAAGCAAATTGATGATTGGATTCTGAATGGGAATGACGCACTATTAATCACAGGTGCTCGACAAGTTGGAAAGTCATTCATCATTCGTGAAACTTTAAAAGAGAAAGCGGAGGACTTCATTGAATTTAATTTTATTAAGCAAACCAAATTACTAGAGATATTTAAATCCGCCATTGAAGAAGATGCCGACAAGTTCTTAATGGCTTTACGAGTTGCAGCGAATAAACAACTCAAAGACGGAACGGTAATCTTTTTTGATGAAGTCCAAGAATGCAAAGAAATCGTTACAATCATAAAATTCCTAGTTGAACAAGGGAAGTTTAAGTATGTATTAAGTGGATCACTGCTCGGAGTAGAACTGGTGGATTTACGTTCCGCTCCCGTTGGCTATCTTACAACCATCGATATGTATCCAATGGATTTTGAAGAATTCTTAATCGCAAATGGACTTGGAGATGATGTAATCAGTCATTTGAAACAATGTTACACGCAATTAACTCCTGTTGATGATTTTGTTCATGATAAAATCATTGAAGCATTCTACACGTATTTAATCGTTGGCGGAATGCCTGAAGCTGTTCAAACCTACCTTGATTCCAATGATTTTGTTCAAGTTTCAAAAGTTCATGTGAAAATTCAAAGGGAGTATCGAAAAGACTTCACAAGATATGAACAGTCAAAGAAACTGAAACTCATTAAAACGTATGATTTAATTCCAGCTGAGTTGAACACCAAAAACAAACGTTACATTTTTACTAACCTTGATAAGGAGCTTCGTTTTGATCGTTATGAAAACAGTTTTAATTGGTTAATTGATGCAGGTGTATCATTACCTGTTTATAACGTAACAGAATTCGAAATTCCTTTGGAAGCAAGTAAAAAAAGTAATCTTTTTAAATTATTTCTTTCAGATGTTGGGATGTTAACTAGCGCATATGGGTCAGCGACCATTTTAAGGCTTCTTGAAAAAGGTAAAGATATCAATTGTGGCTCAATGTTTGAAAATGCCATTGCACAAGAACTAACGGCTCACGGCTATAAAAATTACTATTTCAACAGCAAAAAACATGGAGAAGTAGATTTTCTTATCGAACATAACAATGAACTGCTTCCGATCGAAGTAAAAAGTGGTAAGGATTATCAAAAGCATTCTGCTTTGTCCTATTTTATGTCAACACGTCAGTTTAATAGCGCAATCGTGCTATCTAATTTCAACGTTAGCGAAAAAGATAGAATCATTTATCTACCGATATATATGATTATGTTCATCGAAAAGAATGAAGTGATTAAAAAGAGGGAACCGCTCAAACTGAGTGAATTATCACTTTAGAAAACGGGACAATAGCAGGTTATTTATTGTTAGAAAACGGGATATTAGTTTTTTAGAGAATCGATGATTTTCCTCTAATAGATTAATAATCACGTTACGCTTTATTATTAAATATTAGTTATTTAAGGGGTGTGTTAAAAATTTAGTAGGGTGCTAAATCGTATTAACCTCCTTTAACTTAGACATCTAACTAGAATAGGTCTGATACACTAATCAGGCCTTTTTTGTGCTTAAATTAAGCCGAAACATCGAAAAAATGCCAATTATTAGTCGATTATCAAGCTTTTTTAGCACAGTCGGGTCAATTTAAGGAGTTGAAACTAACAAGCAACTTGCAGCAACAACATCAGGTTTACACGATTTAAGTGAGGGGTGCTAAGATTTCTACACGATATGAAGAGGGGGTTCTAAAAAATCTACACGATTTGATAAGTCACCATTTAGTGATTTTGATGTCGTTGGACTTTTCATTGATAAAATAGACGTTTTGATTAAAGTCATAAATAATTTACACGAGAGTATTTTAGTGGCATAAAATCATATCTTGGTCACGAGTTGCGATTTTTAAATGATAGTATTGGCAGTAAAATAAATCGATTCAAGCGACCCAACTCTTAATTGATTTGAGTCGTTTTTTCTATGAGTGACAATAATGATTATCAATTAGTGAAGCTAAGAAGAGGAAGCTCCAAATATTGCTGCCGCTTTATGCAGCAGAAAGGCAAAAATTCTTATTTTATCATATTAAAAAAAAGAGCATTATAAATTAATGAATAGCCAAATAAAATCATCATTTATTAACATTCAGCACTTGACAACTTTTTTCATTTGAATATAATAATAACTGGATTGGCACAACACATAAACGAGTGCCAGAAATGGAGGGATTATTGTGATTAGACCATTAGAAGACTATGTCGTTCTTTCAGTGAAAAAAGAAGAGAAAACCACAGCGAGTGGTATCATTCTTGCCACTGAAGAAAAAGACAGACCAGCGATTGGTAAAGTGATTTCAGTAGGTCCTAAAGTTGAGAATATCAAGGCAGAGGACGAAGTTATTTATCAATCTTATGCTGGTACTAAAGTCAAGATTGAACAAACAGAATATTTACTTGTTCAATCAAAAAACATTCTAGCTATTTTAGAAAAATAAATTATCTTAAAGGAGGGTACTTACAATGAGTAAAGAAATTCGTTATGGTAAAGATGCAAAATCATCTTTACTAAAAGGGGTCGACTTACTTGCTGATGCAGTGAAGATCACCCTAGGACCAAAAGGTAGAAACGTTGTACTAGATAAAGGATATGGTTCACCTTTAATTACAAACGATGGTGTTTCCATCGCTAAAGAAATTGAGCTTAAAGATCCTTATGAAAACATGGGAGCTAAACTACTTTATGAAGTAGCATCTAAAACTAACGATGTTGCAGGTGATGGAACAACCACTGCAACACTTCTTGCACAATCAATCATTCATAAAGGATTTAAAGCAGTTGATAATGGAGCAAATCCTGTTCTTGTCAGGGAACGTATCGAACGTGCAGGAAAAGAAGTAGCTAAGAAGCTCTTAGAAAAATCGAGACCTGTAGAAACAAGAGAAGATATTGAAAATGTTGCTAGTATTAGTGCATCATCAAGAGAAATTGGAAAAATCATTGCAGAAGCAATGGATAAAGTCTCAAAAAATGGTGTTATTTCTGTTGATGAATCTAAAGGATTTGAAACAGAACTCGAAGTGGTTGAAGGTATGCAATATGATAAAGGTTATATCTCACCATACTTCGTAAACGATCGTGAAACCATGACAGTTGAGCTTGAAAATCCATATGTTTTAGTGACAGATCAAAAAGTGTCAACAATTCAAGATATACTTCCCATCTTAGAACAAGTTGTTAAAGCTAATAAACCATTATTAATTATTGCTGATGATATTGAAAATGAAGTTACATCGACATTAATATTAAACAAACTTAGAGGAACATTTAATGTTGTTGCTACAAAAGCTCCAGGTTTTGGTGACAATCAAAAAGATATGTTAAATGATATTGCCATATTAACCGGAGCAACCTTCTATGCTAAAGATTTACAGATGAAACTACAAGATTTAAAACTTGAAGATCTCGGTTTAGTTCATAAAGCAGTTGTTAAGAAAGACACAACGACTTTAATTGGTGGTCAAGGAGATAAGGCATCGCTTGATGAACGCATCAACGAAATCCAAGCACAAATCAACGTTTCATCTGCAGAGTATGACAAAAAACGACTTCAAGAGCGTTTAGCTAAGCTTGCTGGTGGAGTTGCGATTATTAAAGTCGGTGCAGCTACAGAATCGGAGCTTAAAGAAAAGAAATTACGTATTGAAGACGCACTAAATGCTACTAAAGCCGCTATTTTAGAAGGTATTGTCACGGGTGGAGGTTCAATTCTAGTCAATATTCAAACAGAACTTAAACAAACATTGAAAGACAGTAATATTGATGTTTATAAAGGAATATTAGCAGTTCTAGATTCACTATCTCAACCACTATATCAAATCGCTGAAAATGCTGGTTATGATGGACAAGATATCTTAGAAGAACAACGTAAACAACATAAAGATTATGGATTTGATGCAAAAGAAGGTAAATGGGTTAACATGATGAAAGAAGGTATCATTGACCCCACTAAAGTAACACGAAATGCAATATTAAATGCATCTAGTATTGGAGCACTCATGATTACATCAGAAGCTGCTGTTGTTGAGATTAAAGAAAAAGAAACTCCAATGCCAAATCCAGCGATGTATTAGAATAAATTGTAATTAAATGAATGATTTAGGGTATCGATGTGTAGATACCCTATATTTTTCATCATTTCTAGCATTGGTAGTGTCAAGAACTTTGTGTTAATGAAATGAATTAAAGTATTGGAACTCTCTTTAGTTGTTTCATGCACTCCCGAGTGTCAGATTGTATAGTATATTTTAGCAGTTGAATCAGTTATATCCCGGAAGCACCGAGAAGAGCAAGCCTCAGTTTGAAGGCTGGTTTCGTGAACCAAAACTCATTCATCAATGGGATTTTAGTGAGGATATAACCGCAGTTGAAATCAGTTTTAGTGCACAAAGTATTACAAACTATACAGGCATTACACTGTATGCAAAATGGGTTTCAAATCTAATATAAATATCAAGATAGATTGAAGCATCCGCACAGTAACTGTGAGGATATTTTGATAATAAGTATCATCTTTAAGTCTATCAAACGTTCAAAGATGAATGAATATGGATTGACACAACAATATACAGTCACGTAAACTTAAACCCAAACATTATGAATACCGCATAGAACAGGAGAAAATTATGCCATTGACAACACAACAGATTTTAGAAGCTTTTTATCAAAAAAACGGACAGTATTATACCAACATCATGGCCATTTTGGATAACGAAGCGGATATTAATCTGGTATATGAAACTGTATTTGATCAATTAGAAGAAAACGAAATTCGATTGGTTTTTGAGGACGAATCTAATGAAATACCAGCTGCGTTTTTACTTTATCGTAAGCAAAATCGCTTGATGATGACCTATATCTTCAAAGAAATAGAACATTTTGAGTTTAATCTCGAGGGATGTTTGTGGGATTATCCTGAAGTCATTGAGTTGAAACCGAAGGAAATTGCTGAATTAGGGGTTGTGCTCAATCAGGTGATTCTGGATCAAGATTTGCCACTTGAAATTCACGGGTTAGAAAAATATTCTGTAAAAATGATATATCAATCTGAACAAGATCAAATCGTATTCGATGATCAACAAGTCAAAAGGGTAAAACTGCTAGCCTATTTTGCCACCTATGGATTTCTTGTTATCATTGCTGGATTAGCCTTAGTGGGACGTAGTATGTTTGATACTGAATATGGCTTAGTGCTTGGCATCGCATGTGGTCTATTGATGATGGCGATTTATTTGACTATTGGCACAATTTATCGATTTAGACACATCTATTGTATGCATCAAAATCTAAAACGCGAACGGATGACGCCCAATGATATTTACTGGAACACGATTCCGAAAAAAGATCTTTATGGCATTCCAATGCTATTTATGGGCTTAGGATTAGTCTCATTATTGTTAAGTCTATTGGGATTGATGGGCATCATAGCCTAATCATTGAATTGGATTTACTCAAAATAGTCAGTACTTAGGAGAGATGTATATGGTAGCGTATCATTCAAAAATGGCAGCATCCTGGATATTGTTATTTGGTTTCATGTTTTTTGGGCTTGGTATCTGGTCGTTATGGTTTGATTTCAACGTAATTCTATCGGTATTGTCAGTCGTGTTTTGTTTTCTAATTGGCGGGATTTTGGTCCATACGTTTATATATTACATGCGTGTACCCAAAGTCGCATTTGAAATGGATCATCAAAAGATAAATATTTATACGAATCATACGATTCAAACCCATGATTTAGTCGATATCAAAAAAGTCGCGTTCAATTTGAATGTGCCTTATCTAGCGATTGCTTTTGTGTGTGAACTTCATAAAAAAGATGGACATACAGTGGTTATCGCAAGCTTTATTTGCCATCAGGTTCGGGTTTATAAAGCAATGAAAAAGTTGTTTGCAGAACATAATATTGAAACGACTAAGACGTTTCGACATTATTAGAATATCAAGGAAATGGTCTATTAGTGAAAGGTAGGGTTCGATTATTCACAAGTGCATTAGGTAATCCATAAAAAGGAAACTTGTTATCTGATTACTTAATCCTAAATTTATCGATAAACCATACATAGAACATGTGGGTTATTGTATAATGAAGGTACCTAGCGAGTGGGAGATAACCGATGCGTATTGCGATATGTGACGATTTAGTCGAACAACTGAACATTTTAGAAGCAGCCCTAAAAGCTTATTTTAAACTCAATCCCAAATTTGTAAAAATCGAGTCGTTTCAACATGCATTCGATTTTTTAGATATCCAATCCAAACAGCCTTTTGATTTGGTCTTGCTAGACATCTGTATGCCAGGACTTTTAGGTACAGAAGTTGCCAAAGAGATTCGTCATAAAAACCAACATACAGCGGTTATATTCGTAACCACTTCACCAGAGTTTGCTGTCGAAGCTTTCGCATTGAATGCCATTCACTATATCATAAAGCCATTCACTGAAACCCAGTTTAATGCTGCTATGGACCGTGCGATGTTCAATATGCAAGAAAAACTGACTCAAATGATTCAATTGAAATGTCCAAAGGGTATTTATCAAATGGTGGATATTGACCAAATATCTTACATCGAGAGTCGTGCTCACCGGCAACAAGTCTATCTTTTAGATGAAACTACGATTGAAACGGTTCAGACGTTGATTGAACTCCATCAAAATCTTGAAGCCCTGTCACTAGGACAATTCATTCAGCCGTATAAAGGTTATATTGTCAATCAACAATTCATTGTACGCATTGAACCTCAACAAATTGTCCTTAAAAATCAGACCTGTATTCCGATTCCAAGAAGAACGTTTAATACGCTCAAAAAAAGCTATTTTGAGTACATGTTCAAAGGGAGACCGTGACTATGTGGATCGATATTTTGCCAGATTTATTGAGGGGAAGTACCTCCACATTCTGTTTGTTGATTTTATTACCGATATTATCCAGAAACAAACTGAAACCACTGATTACTTGGACTTTAATGCCAATGATTATCCTCGTCGATGTAGTGATTTGTGCACAGTTGTATATGACGAGAAATTATACAGGGGTTCTTTATTATTCTTTAGCCTTTTATGTTGTCTTCATTGTTGGACTTAAAATGCTATTAAAAGATACTTATCTTCAATGGCTTTTCAATAGTGTTACGGTATTAAATACCTATGCCATCATTGTAATAGCTAGTTTTTATTTATGTTATCTATTTCCACAACCTGCTTACGCCAATACAGCAATTCGGTTAGTTTTATTTGCACTTGCAATCGTTTTTTTCAAAAAAATACTTAGACCTTTGTACTTAGAAGTATCTGAAAACTGGGGTGCGTTCTTATTACCAACTTCAGGTATTTTAGTTGGCTATTTATACATATTAACAGCACTAGACGATGTCGAGTCTTCAATGAATCAGCATTCGGGGTATTTCTACCTTTTAATCCTGATTACACTTTTAACGTATTCAGCAATTTTATTATCATTAAAGAGTTTAAGAGGGAAATTCTTATTAAGAGAAGAAAATATACGGAGACAAGCGAATGAATGGTTGTTAAAAAGCGAAATCGCGAGTTATGAGAGTACGGTTATCGCAGCGAAACAAACACGGCATGACATCCGCCATCATAACGCGATTATCGCAGAGTATTTAAATAGCGAAGATCTCAAAGGTGCCTTGGACTATTTGGCACTTTACGAGTCCAATTTACAAGAACAACCCATAAAAAATTACTCCAAACATCCCACAACCAATGCTGTATTTAGATTATTTGAGCGAAGAGCACGTCAAAAAGGGATCAAATTCAGTATTCAGGCAGAAGCCGATCATTACTACCATTCTGATGGGGCTGATGTTGGAATAATGCTATCAAACCTATTGGAGAATGCCCTTTCAGCTTGTCAAGCCTGTCACTCAATAGAAAAAATCATCGTCTATCGTTCTACCCTTCAAAATGGTAGTTTATTAGTCGAAATCGAAAACAGTTTTGAAGGCAATTTAGAATTTGAAAATGGCTTACCTAAAACCACCAAACCGGGTGGAGGGACTGGACTAAAAAGTGTGGTCCGAATGGTTGAAAACTATCCAGGCATGATTACCATCCAACAAAGTATTAATCGGGTGATTGTACAAATGATATTCCCAATTGAAACGCCACAACAAAACGCTTAACCCTTAGGTTGGCGTTTTTTCATGCATAAAAACCGACCAGTCATTCAAGTTTGAATAATTTAATATCGTAGTCAATTACAATAAGGCTGAAAGAAACCATTCAGATAGGAGATTTTAAACATGCAGGTGGACAACACCAAAAGTGTAAGCAGAAAAGACGAAGCGACACCCATTACGATTCTAGATGGCTGTGACCACTATAAACCCAAACCAGGTAGTCTACTTGTCGTAAAAATGTGTGCATTTTGTCAGTACGGACAGTTTGAAGCACAAAATCGCTATGGTTTATGTCAGTATCCTAGAGAGGCCAAGGAGGCAAAAGAATGAAACATCTTCAAAACAAGCTTTTACAACTTTTTTTCATGTGTGTGATGGTTTTAACCATCTGGGGTTTTACAAGTCCTGTCATGAAAGTACAAGCAGAAAATACCGCACCAGACTGTGGTGAATTGACCAACTGGGTGGCGTTATCACAAACCGGCGGTCAGCTCAGTGCGGGTAATTATTATTTACCAAATGATGTGACATTACAAAATAACATCACGATTAGTAATGGAACCATTAATCTTAATTTAAATAGTAATATATTGACCGGTGCATTCGGGTCAGACCAAAGCATTTTCAGGGTTACCAATGGTACTTTGAATATTTATGATTGTAGTGCTGTAAAAAAAGTTCACAACTACAAAATCAAATCTGTTGAAGGTGACTTAACTCAAGATATATATACGAATCAACTTGCCTATTCCAATAAATTATTTCAACGCTATTACGATTTCTCGGAGGTTGGAGATGGCATTATTGAGGGTGGTATTATTACAGGTGGGCATAAGTTTTCAACTAAAACAGATCTGAAATCTAATTACAACTATGCCGGTGGTGGATCAGCAATCCTCATCGGTAATTCAGGCGGTGTTGTGAATTTTTATGGTGGTACCCTCAGCGGAAATACAAGTACAACGCTATCCCAATGGGGTGGCAAACGCGAACGAAGTGGTACAGTTGGAGTCATGGATGGTGGTACATTCAATTTCTATCAAGGTCAAATTATCGGGAATAGTAGCCGTTATGGTGGCGCTGGGATTTATTTATTCGGTTCTAGCTATATGCCAGCGAGAGTTAACATTTATGGCGGAATCATTGAAGACAATTATTCACATGATACAGCCTATAACTTTCAAAACACAAGTAGCATGTTTATTGGTGGCGGGGGGATTGCAACCGACAATGTGGGTAATGGGGCTTCGATACTATCCTTGTCAGGTTCACCAAAAATCATAAACAATAAGGCTTATGATTTTGCATCAAATCAATACATATCCACAAACTTGAATTATTCCACCGAATCAGTGAATTCAATCAAGATTTTGGATAAATTATACACTGAACAAGCAGGCGTTAAAACGTATGCCAGTATAGGTCTATGGGGCGGTGCAGGAGAACAATTAACCTCAAATTATACGCTCAATGGGAACACCCATGAAGATGTGAACAAAATATTCTTTTCAGATAATCCAGCTCAAGCGGTTGCTTATAATACGTCAAATGGTGAATTGAGATATGTAGTTTCAAACCTCAATACCTTGACTTATCACTCGAACAATGGATTACTTCAAACTTCAAGTATATCTGTGGTCGATAAAATTAGCATCAGTATGAATATGTTTTCAAAGATAGGCCACATCTTTTCACATTGGAACACTATAGCAGATGATACTGGTACTCGCTATGAACCAGATGACATCCTTACACTTAGTAACAATCAAGCATTGTATGCAATCTGGACACCAGCAACATACACCCTTTCTTATCAAACCAATGGTGGAAGATTCAATGCTGGTGTACCACAAAGTTATACTTACTCAACAACACAAGCTTTACCTATCCCAGTTTGGACAGGTAAAACATTTGAAGGGTGGTTTGACAATGCTTTATTAACCGGATCACCACTCACACAAATCGAAGAAACAACTGTAGGTAATCTCACTTTATACGCTAAATGGAGTGGCGTGAGTCAGCACACCATCACATCAGCAGCAGGCTTAAATGGATCGATTTATCCATCCGGCAGTATTATATATAATGGCACAAGTCAAGATTACTGGGTGATTCCAGCAAATGGTTATAAGATTGGTACATTTACCGTCGATGGTGTGGATAAACGCTCAGCTATTTCAAACAACAAGTACGTTGTTTCAGGTGTCACAAGTGATGTAAATATTGAGGTAACCTTCGAAAAAATAGCAACCACTGATATCACTGTGTTCGCTTCTAGTGGACAACAAGGTTCAATTACACCCAATGGCTTTAGTGTTGCCGGTATTGGACAGTCAATCACCTACTATATGACACCTAATCCAGGCTATCGAATCAGTGATGTGAAAGTGAATGGCGTTAGTGTCGGAGCGGTTTCATCCTATACATTATCGAACATCACTTCAACACAGTCGATTATAGTTGAGTTTTCACCACTCAATACCATCATTCAATCGCCGGTTTCCTTTAATTTAAATGGTGGTCAATTTATGGGTATTTATGTATTACCATCCACCTATACAGAAGGTTTGGGATTACAGTTGCCATCAGCCTCAGAACTCAGTAAAGCCAATCACACATTTGCTGGTTGGTTCGACAATGAATCCCTAAATGGGACACCTTCAACCTATATAGCAGTATCAGATACAGGGGAACAAACTTACTGGGCAAAATGGGTTAAAGATTCAACGACAATTACATTTGAATCTAACGGGGGCGATGCAGTAGCAGCAATCCAACAAGTCGAAGGTACAAACATAGATGCACCAAATCCTCCAACTAAAATAGGATACACATTTGCTGGTTGGTATTCCGATAGTACTTTAACAACAGCGTACGTTTTCAATACTATGCCAGCTGAAAGTATGACACTTTACGCAAAATGGATTGTTAATGCGTATAATATCCATTTCGAATCAAACGGCGGAAGTGCGGTAACAACCATCACTCAAAACTTTGATACAGTAGTGACAAAACCAGTTGATCCAACTAAACTAGGACACACATTT
Source organism: Paracholeplasma vituli (assembly GCF_025446935.1). Lineage (GTDB taxonomy): Bacteria > Bacillota_I > Bacilli_A > Acholeplasmatales > UBA5453 > Paracholeplasma > Paracholeplasma vituli. The sequence goes on from NZ_JAOEGN010000004.1 coordinate 18,787, forward strand.
GGTGGTTGGTACTTAGATAGTACTTTAACAACAGCGTATGTTTTCAATACCATGCCAGCATCAGATGTTACACTTTACGCAAAATGGACTATTAATGCATATAATATCCAGTTCGAATCAAATGGAGGAAGTGCGGTAACAACCATCACTCAAAACTTTGATACAGTCGTGACAAAACCAGTTGATCCAACTAAACTAGGACACACATTTGGTGGTTGGTATTCCGATAGTACTTTAACAACAGCGTATGTTTTCAATACTATGCCAGCAGTAGATATAACATTTTATGCGAAATGGAGTATTAATGCGTATAATATCCAGTTCGAATCAAACGGTGGTAGTGCAGTAACAACCATTACTCAAAACTTTGATACAGTCGTGACAAAACCAGTTGATCCAACTAAACTAGGACACACATTTGGTGGTTGGTACTTAGATAGTACTTTAACAACAGCGTATGTTTTCAATACCATGCCAGCAGTAGATATAACACTTTACGCGAAATGGACTGTTAATACCTATACCATTACTTTTGACACAAAAGGTGGATCAGTGATACAAACAGTATCATTAGAGTTTGGTGAAGCCATTGATGAACCCAATATTCCAACAAAATCAGGATTTATCTTCAATGGATGGAACCAATTATTACCAGCGGTCATGCCGGCAGAGGATATCGTTTTAGTAGCCTTTTGGCTAAAAGTTTCAGATACGTCAAGTGAACACGGGTCATCTAATTCACTTGACTTAATCAATGCGATTGATCCGGCATTAGTTGTCCAAAAAGATGTTGAAGTCAGTATCGTTTTTGAACGAAAACTCCCTACAAACATCAGTGAAACTGTTAAATCTAGCATTGAATCCCTCCTTAAACAAAATCAAAAATACGCGATCATGGATATTCGTGTCATTTTAAAGGCACAAGGACAATCAGATATTGAAATCAATGAATTAAATGAAAAAATCTCAATAACATTGGTGTTATCAAAAGCAGAACAAGGCCATAAAAATTATCAAATTATAGCGGTTCACAATGGTCAGGCTAAAGTGATTGACAGTGTATATAATGCAGAAGATAAGACCATTACTTTTGAAACAGATCAATTCTCAACGTTCGCGATTGTTTATCAAACTAATAGCCAACAATGGGGTTGGTGGTTCTTAATACTATTGATTCCAATCGGTTTTGTAGCCTATAAGTATCGAAATAACTGGTTATCCCTGATTAACAAAAAACAAAACTAAGGATAAAAGCGATGAGTCCAATGATTCATCGCTTTTTCTGTAGTGGAGAGTCGGCATACATGTGATTTATACTGTATAATAATTCTATCAAGCAATGACTAAATGTGGAGGAACTCATGATTTATATCCTAGCAGGACTCGCAAAATCAGGTAAATCACTGATTGCGAAAAAAGTACTCGAAACTAAACATATTCAGGTCCTATCAACAGATTGGATTATGATGATGCTTTACCACGGAAATCCAAACCTTGGCATTGATGTTCATAAGAGCGATATCTCAGTGAGTCGCCAACTTGAACCCTATTTAGAAGATTTAATCAAAGCATTGGTATCTTCAAAAAAGGATATCTTGATAGAAGGGGTTCATATTCAGCCAGCATTCGCTAGCAAATTAATGGCTGCTTTTCCTAATCGAATCAAAGCTGTTTTTCTAGGCTATAAAACCGTTCATCCTGAACAAAAAGCCAAAGAACTAGTCAAAAATGCCCACAATATCGATAACCCATGGTATATGAACATGGATGAACCCGATTTGCTAAAACTGACTCATTATCTTCAAAAAGAAAGCATTAAACTTGAACAATCGTGTCAACAGTTTCATCAAGTATACATTGAAATCGAGGATGTCATGACGCAAATAGATGACATCATCGATCAACTCTTTGAGTGCTAATGTTTTATACATAAATAGGATTATCGCCCTTAACCAAATGGTTGAGGGTGATTTGTTATAACTTAGACTAAAAATTGAAATTTTGGATTTTATAATTGTGTTATAATCATAACAAAGGAGTTGATGGGATTGAAGAAACAATTACCAAAACGCCATGAAATCGATGTGAAATACACATGGGATATGGCAAATCTATTTAAGAGTGAAGCGTTATACCAAGCAGCATTTGACACAGCAGAACAAGATGTAGTCACATTTTGTCAAAAGTTTGAGCAGCAGTTAACGACTAAAGAACGTATTAATGAGGCATTAACAACATTTCAGGATATTCAATCTAGATTGACAAGAATTGGTGCATATGCATCACTACAAGCCAGCACAGATTCGATTTCTGAAGAAAATCAAATGCGTTCTGGCAAAGCCATGATGCGTTTTCAAGCCATCTCTAAACAAATGGCCTTCTTTATTAATGAACTCAAGCAAATTGACGATGCATTATTATTAGAAGCAGCCCAATTAAACGTCGATAACCATGATTATCTACTTGAAATCATTGAAGATAAGAAACACACCTTATCCCCAGAAATCGAAAAGACACTGGTGGCTTTATCCCCTGTATTAAATGCCTCCTATGGCCATTATAATCGTTTTAAATTGGCTGATATGAAATTCAATGATTTTGAAGTGGCTGGGGTTAACTATCCGAATTCATTCACATTATTTGAGAATGAATATGAATATGAAGAACAAACAGCGGTCAGAAGACGTGCATATGAAACTTTCTATCAAAAATTAGCAGAATATCAACATGGCTTTGCTAGCAACTACCAAGCCCATGTTCAAAAAGAAAAAATCCTATCCGAACTTAGGGGCTATCCAAGCGTCTTTGATTACTTGCTAGATGGTCAAAAAGTATCGAGAGATTTTATGGACCGTCAAATTGATTCAATTATGACAAAACTAGCACCTGCAATGCGTCGATATGCGAAACTCTTACAACAAATTCACGGTTTAGACAATATGACTTATGCTGACTTAAAGATTGCTGTCGACCCAAGTTTTGAACCGAAAGTATCAATTGAAGAATCCAAAGCCCTCTTGATTGAAGGGTTATCCGTTTTAGGCAGTGAGTATAATGAGATTGTCAGACGTGCATTTGATGAACGCTGGATTGATTTCCCGCAAAATCAAGGTAAATCCACTGGTGGGTTTTGTTCATCCCCTTATGGCGCACCATCCTACATACTGATCAACTGGAATGGACAAATGGATGAAGTCATGGTCTTAGCCCATGAAATCGGACATGCTGGCCATTTCCAATACGCAAATGCCCATCAAAGTATTCTCAATACACGACCTTCGATGTATTTCATTGAAGCGCCTTCAACCACAAACGAATTATTAATGGCAAATCATTTAATCCAAAAAGCACAATCCAGCCGCGAAAAAACCTGGATTCGTTCGGTGATGATTTCAAGAACGTATTATCACAACTTCGTCACCCATTTATTAGAAGCTGCTTTCCAAAGAGAAGTCTATACGAAAGTGGACCAAAAACAACCCTTGTCTGCCAATATCTTAAAGAACATCAAACTTGATGTTTTGAAAAAGTTTTGGGGAGAAGCGGTTGATATTCCAGAATGGGCTGGGTTAACTTGGATGAGACAACCACACTACTTTATGGGCTTGTATCCATATACGTATTCAGCAGGCTTAACTTTAGGGACTAAAGTTTCCAAGATGATTGAAAACAAAACCATTACACCTCAGGCTTGGATTGAAGTACTTAAAGCTGGAGGCACAAAGTCCCCATTAGAACTGGCGAAAATGGTCGGTGTCGACTTAACGACGGACCAAACCTTAAATGAAGTTATTGATGAAATCTCGAATATCATCGATGACATCATCGCTGAAAAAACCAAAGCATAATTAGGTGTTTTATGAAAACCCTCATCAGTCATTCTACTGACCCCTATTTCAATTTAGCCTGGGAAGAGTATATCTTTAAACATATTGAATGTGATGAAGATATCCTTTTACTATGGCGTAATGCGCCTTCTGTGATCGTTGGGCGTAATCAAATCATCTATGGGGAAGTCGAAGTGGCTTATTGTAAAACCCATAATATCCCTATTATTAGACGGATTTCAGGGGGTGGGACTGTCTATCATGATTTAGGTAATCTCAATTACTCAGTCATTACCAAACAATACAAGGATGTCATCAGTAATTATGCCTATTTCACAAAACCAATCCTCACATTTTTGAATAATCTTGGGATCCATGCGACATTCAGTGGCAAAAGTGATCTTAAAATCGGCAATCAGAAAATCAGTGGCAATGCGCAGATTTATCATCAAAATCGAATGTTGCACCATGGCACATTGCTATTAGAATCTGATTTAAACCGATTAAATCAGGTTATTAAGTTAGAAACAAAAGATATCATTTCGATCGGTGTACCTTCTAATCGCTCGATGGTAACTAATGTCTATGATCATTTAAAAACAAAAATGTCATTTCATGATTTTCTTTACAACTTACAAGCACACTGGGTCTACCCTAAAACGATTCAAGAAAGTTCTCTTGAACTTTCCGTATTAGACTTTCAAGCGATCGAACAACTTAAACAATCTAAATACCACAGTTGGGCTTGGAATTATGGTGAATCACCTGCTTTTGAGATTCATAAAGAAATTGGAATTAATCAGATTCAAGTCAAAGTGACTGAGGGCTTCATTGAAAAATGTTTGTATACCAATGAATTAAAATCTCAAATCATCACTGCGCTTAAAGGCATTCCTTTTGATGTAAGTGCCTACCAAACTGCAATTGCACAGTTTGATAATGAACATAAAAAACAACTTGAATCATTCAAAGACATCTTATTTAAATAAGCAAAAAGGCATTCGCGTGAATGCCTTTTTCTTATATATGAATGGCTTTATGAATCGCACCAATGGCGGATTCCATCACCGTTTCCGACACGGAAGGGTGTAAGTGAATCGCATTCGCAATTTCAGCAATGGTTGCTTCAGATTTCATCGCAACAATCACTTCAGCGATTAGATCAGATGCGTTTGAAGCAAGGATGTGCGCGCCCAAAATCTCACCCGTTTCAGGATTGAATAAAAGCTTCACAAAGCCATCGGTATTGCCTTCAGCGAGAGACCTTCCGTTCGCCAGAAGTGGGAATTTACTCGATTTATACAAGCTATTACTCATTTTTAAACTTTGTTCTGTGTATCCTATTGAAGCAATTTCAGGGAATCCATAAATCGCTGCTGGGACATCATTAAATGAGAATTTTGTAGACTTTCCAGCAATCGCTTCAACCGCAACAATCCCAGCTGCTGAGGCTGCATGTGCGAGCATCATTTGGCCTGTTACATCACCAATCGCATACACATTGGGTAAACTCGTTTTTAGTTGATCATCGACTCGAATCCCTTGTTTTGAGGTTTCCAAGTTTAAAGCTTTAAATGCTGAAAGATTGGGTTTCATCCCAGCAGAAAGCAGGACAATCTCACTTTCTAGTATTTTGGTTTCTGAGTCTAATGTATAGGACACTTGATGGTCTTTGATTTCGGTAACTTGAGCTTTTGTGATGATTTCAATGCCATCTTTTTTCAAATAGCGCTGATAGGTTTGGCGAACTTCATCGTCAATGGTAGAAAGGATTTGATCTTGCTTTTCTAGAATTGTGACTTTCGTTCCGAAACTTGAAAACAGTTGAGCAAATTCAACACCAATCACACCACCACCGATGATGACTAATGACTTAGGAATAGTTGGATAATCGAGTAAGCCTTTATAAGTGAGCACATATTTAGATTCTAGATTTTCCGTTAAACCTTTGATTGGAGGGATGATTGGAGAAGCACCCGTCGCGAGGATTAGGTGTTTGGTAGTATAAGTTTCATTGTTTACGACCACTGTAGTTCTATTGATCACTTCACCAAACCCTGAAATGACGGTGACGCCATTTTTCTTCAATAAGCCTTTTACGCCTTCAGTGAGCGTTTTAACTACTTTCGATTTTCTCGATAATACGTCTTGATAATCATAAGAAATTGTAGCAACATCGACTTTGATTCCGTAAGAAGCGCTGTTTTTAATTAGTCTTAAAACTTTCGCACTTTTTAAAAGTGTTTTTGTTGGAATACAGCCTTCATTCAAGCAGACACCGCCAACGGTGTCTTTTTCAATTAAGGCTACTTTAAAACCCAGTTGAGCGCCTTTGATGGCCGCAACATATCCGCCGGGACCGCCACCTAAGATGATGATATCAAAATTCATTAGGATAACAACATGAATACTGGGTTATTCAGTAAGGATTTAAACATCATGACGAAGCGGCCGGCATCCGCGCCATCAATGATTCTGTGGTCTACAGCAAATGAGATTGGCATCACATGGGCGATGACTATTGCATTATTTTTAACCACAGGTTTTTGAATGATTTTACCAATACCCATGATCGCGACCTCAGGGTATTTGATGATTGGTGTACCATATAAAGCATCGAATGCACCATAATTGGTGATGGTAAAAGTACCATTTTGAATGTCTTTTAATTGTAAGGTACGGTCAATCGCTTTGGTTTGGAGGTCTTTAAGTTTCTTAGCTAATTCGTAAACACTTAAGGTATCTGCATCTTTAATGTTTGGAACGACTAAACCTTCTTTGGTATCGGTTGCGAAACCGATATTCATGAAGTCTTTATAGATGATTTCCCCTTTTTCGTGATCGAAAGAAGCGTTAAAGATTGGGAACTGTTTAATGGTTTTAGTAATCGCTTTGATGATAAAAGGCATATAGGTTAAATGAATCCCTTCGGATTTTGCTAAATCCTTTTGGGCATTTCTCAAATTTACGAGTTCTGTCACATCAATTTCATCCATTAAAATGGTATGCGGGATGATTTGTTTGGATACAGTCATCGCGTTTACAATCGCTTTACGGAGTTGTGTAACCGGAACGCGTCGGATTTTCGAATTAGGATCATTTGGAGACACTTTAGGAACTTCAACTTTAGGGGTTGATTTGGTTTCGATTGCGCGTTCGACATCTGTTTTAAGAACTCGACCGAATTCACCCGTCCCTTTGACGGATTGGATTTCAATTTGATGGTCTTTCGCAAGCATTCTTGCAAGCGGCGAAGCGAGGACTCTACTCGTTTGTTTGGTAGAATTTTCTTCAACAAAAGCAGGTGCGATAACCTCACTAGAAACTTCTAATTCACCGACAACACCGGCATTTTCGCCTTCACTAACGGTTTCAACAGATTTTTTAGGTTCTGATGCCACAGTGGGTTTAGCATTCAAATCATCTTGAATCAAAATCAGGGTTTCCCCAACATGGATGATTTCTCCGATTGAGACCCCAAGTTTTTCAACAATTCCGTTGACTGGGCTTGGCAGTTCAGCGTTTACCTTATCGGTTTCAACAATACAGAGGGTTTCGCCTTCTTTAACAGAGTCGCCAACCTTAAAAAACCATTTGAGCAATCGTCCTTCATGGATGCCTTCACCAATATCTGGGAATTTAAAATTATACATAGAATACCCCCTAAGCCTTCACTTCGAATAAGGCTTTGATTTCGTTCGCAATCTGTTTTGGATGAATCATAAAATGGTGTTCACCACGTGGCAGTGGTACGGTGATGTCTGGCGCTGTTAAGCGTCTAGGTGCCGCTTCTAAATGATAAAACGCACGTTCGGTGATTGATTGAATGATTTCTGCAGCTGGACCAAATGATTCAACCGCCTCATGAACGACCAAGAGTCGACCAGTCTTTTTAACAGAAGTGACTAACGTTTCAACATCAAATGGCGCGATGGTTCTTAAATCAATCAGTTCAACAGAAATATGGTCATCTTGAATCAAAGTTAACGCTTGTTCGACTTCTCGAACTAACGCACCCCACGCGACAACTGTGATGTCATCGCCTTTTTGAACGATGCGAGCTTTGCCAATCGGTACGACATAATCGGTATCTGGAACCTCTTGTTTAAAGGCACGGTAAATACGTTTAGGTTCCATAAAAATCACTGGGTCTGGGTCACGCATCGCACTTCTTAATAAGCCTAAAGCATCATAAGGTGTCGAAGGGATCACTAATTTTAATCCAGGAATGTGTGCGAAGAGGGTTTCTAAGCTTTCTGAGTGGTGTTCTAAGGCTTTAACCCCACCCCCATAAGGCATGCGAATGACCAATGGGAGTGTATATTTACCTCTCGAGCGGTTACGGTATCTCGCAACATGGGTAACAATTTGGTTATATCCGGGAAACATAAATCCTGAAAACTGCATTTCAACCACAGGTTTTAAACCATTGATGGCCATTCCAACAGCAGAACCAATGATGGCAGCTTCAGCGATTGGGGTATCGAACACACGGTCGACACCAAATTCTTTTTGTAAACCTGCTGTTGCTCTAAAGACACCGCCTTCAAAACCAGCATCTTCACCATAAACCACGATAGTAGGGTCTTTTTGCATCTCGGTTTGTAAGGCTTTATTCACAGCCTCTAGAATGTTGATTAAAGCCATTTATTGTCCCTCCTGTTCGGTTTGTTTAAGTTTGTTATATTGTTCTTTAAGCTTAGGGGTCATGGTTTCATAGGTATGTTCAAAGATTTCTTCTAATGAAACAAAGCCGCTTTCTTCAACCTTCTTAAAAGTATCTAATACCAATTGATTTGATGATTCATTTAATGCTTGATCACTGTCTTCAGTGATGAGTTTTTTATTCAGTAAGTAATTCTTAAAGCGTTTGAGTGGGTCTTTATGTGACCACGCTTCAACCTCTTCATCAGATCGATATATTTTTGGATTATCAGAAGTGGTATGTGGTCCCATACGGTATGTCACCGCTTCAATTAAAACTGGACCTTTTCCTGATTTCGCCCATTTGATCGCCTCTTGTGTCGCAACATACATCGCTAATACATCATTCCCATCCACTTGAATCCCAGGAATACCATACCCGATGGCCTTTTGAGCTAAAGTTTCCGCTTTAGTCGCTTTTTCACGAGGGGTTGAAATCGCCCAGTGGTTATTTTGGACAATTACAATCATTGGAACTTGGAAAACAGAACCGAAGTTTAAGCCTTCATGAAACTCGCCGTGAGAAGTACCTCCATCGCCAATGTAGACAATCGCGACTTCATCTTTCTTTTGGATTTTCGCTGCGTATGCAAGGCCTGCAGCGTGAGAGATTTGTGAACCAATCGGGACGTTCACTGGTAGTACTTTTACGCATTCGTCAAAGTGACTACCTTTTTCATTCCCATACCAGTACAAAAAATATTGTTCAAGGGTAACCCCTTTATAAAGCATCGCGTTAAACTCACGGAATGCTAAAACAAGCCAGTCGTTTTTTGTTGTCGCAGCCATAGGACCAATTTGAGCCGCTTCCTGACCCATGTTAGGTGCGTAAGTCAATAAACGGCCTTGTCTTTGGAATTGAATAGCTTTGATATCAGCGATACGCCCGAGTGTCATGGTTTCATACATTTTAAGTAATGTTTCTTTAGAAATGGTTGGTTCCCCACTTGGATTTACAACATGACCTTCTGAATCGAGTATTTGAAATACTTTTTTCTTGAGTGGATCGTACGTTTCAAATAGCATAATTGCCTCCTTGGATAGTAAAAGCATTAAACATATGTTTAACCTTTTCAGCCTAAGTATACCGTGTATAGTACCTATACCCAAATGAAACGCTTATAAACCTTTTGAGATTCAAATGATTTGGCAATTTATCAAAAAACAAAAATCATACCTTGACAGGTTAGGTATGACCATGGTAGACTAGATACATAAACAGATTAGGTATGGAGGATTTTTATGAAAGAAAAAATTAAGCAGTATGTCGACCATTATTTCCGGTTCGATCAAAGAAGTGATTTAGAAAGTTTAAAACAAGAGATTATCGCAAACCTATCCGATAAATATGACGCGATGGTAGAAGCGGGTAAAGACCCTCAACAAGCTTACATCGATACAATCAAATCCATGGGGGATTTTAACCCACAAATGGATGACAAAGTATCCCCCGAATTTAATGAACTCCCTGCTTGGCCAGAATATAGTCTACCGAGTTCTGCGATATTAAGCATTTTCGCTGTAATCTTTATTTTCTTTAACACCCTTTTAGGTGGGATTTCAACAGCCGTTAGTATCATCTTATATGCAGTAGGTAGCTATTATCTATATGCGAAAGCAATGCATGTGAAATCAGCACAACTCGACATTGAGTTGCATAAAACGTACTTGGCTAAAATATTCACTTACATGAAAACAGCGTTTGTGTTTTGGTCACTGAATCTATCCTATATTCTCGCCCTAATTGCACAATCAGTCTTAACCAGAGTCATTTTATGGTTTAGACCGAGCATTGAATCAGACCCACAAGAGTTAAAGAACTTCATGGATACCACATTAATCGCATCCATCATCTTATTCTTTGTTGCTTTAATCTTATTGTTAATGTTATCTTACGTCATTTATCGTAAGCTTTTAACAAAATATGTTTTATTAACCGGTGAACCGAATCTTAAAGGCAAAGTGAAAACTTCCTTAGATTATTTAAATGTCAAAGCGACTTACGGTAATAGCGAAAAGTGGTTGTTAGGTTTCTTATATGTTTTTGGTTTAGTACCAATCCTACTCATGCCGTTTTGGGATATTTACGATCAAGGTCGCTTAATCGTATGGTTTTTCCAAACGGGTATCATTGAATTCCCGTTTATAACAATTTTCATTTTGTTGAGTTACATTAGTCTAATTGGGTTATTTATCGTATACCATATAAAGAAAATTCACATCAATTTCCTTGTCATCGGCATCATATCATTTGTCTTATTACATATCTATATTCAAGTTAGTTTAGTTCATTTCAATGTAGACATTACTGAATGGTATACAATTTTGATTTTGATGGTTAGTGCTTCAATTATGGCAATATACCTCTTAATCCAAGTGTTTAGGTTGAAGAAAAAACAACAACTGAAAGCATTTTGTCAAAAATACATGAGTATGCGTTTGATGTGGATATTCCTTTCGATATTACCAATCATCCTCTATTTGGGTACACCACTTGAAATAGTTTATTTAAATGAAAGTAACGTTGAAATACATCGAGAATTTGGATTTTTATCCGAACAATTAAGAAATATGTTTGGTTCATCCTTCTTTGGTTCATTAAGCGTAATTAGCATAATCATCAATTTATTCATCGTCTCACCGTTGGTGCTTTTGAATGTCATCAAGAAAAAAATCATCTGGATAGTAAATTTAATTACTCTCATAGTCTTATTACCAACCCCATCCACAGATTCAAGTATCATTATCTATCCATTAAGCAATCGAGAATGGATCGTAATTATAATTGCATGCCTATCAACAATCCTGTACTGGATTTGGAGTTCGCGTAAACCTATAGTAAAAGAGGTGAAATAATGGACTTATTCGGAGACGCTTTGCGAGGTCACACCGACGCCATCATCTTATCGATTTTAGCGGAAGGCGATTCTTATGGTTATCTAATCAATCAAACCATTTCAAAAAGAACCGATGAGAAATTTATTCTAACTGAAGCAACACTCTACACGGCCTTTAAAAGACTTGAAGCCGCATACTTCATTGAATCCTATTGGACAGAAGGCATTAATCAAGTCAAAAGAAAGTATTATAGTATTACCGATAGTGGAAAAAAACACTTAGAAGAAAAACGTAAAACCTTCATTGAAACCACCGAAATCTTAGAAAAATTTTATAAGAAATAACGCATGAATCCAACTTTCTAATAACCCATCCCTCTTGGTTAGATGAAAGTGGGATTTCATTTATAGTAAATATGTGAATTTGAGAATATTTTACTGAATTTATAAAGTAATACAGTATAATGTTAGTGAGGACTTAATATGAAGAAATGGCTTTTGTTGGGTTTTATTGTGATATTAGTGGGGTTTTTATCCATTATGATCGCAGGTTTAATCAAGAAAAAACCCATCGTTCAAATTCAAAATGGGATTACAACCTCTGCCACCATCCACGATGGGGATTTTTATATTTTTAATAACAATAAACCTAAAAAAATATTCATTAAAGGCGTTAATATTGGCGCGACTAAGCCAGGGTATTTCCCTGGTGAATTAGGCATTACAAAAGAAGATTACTTGAGATGGTTTGATCAAATCACTAAAATGAATGCGAATACCATTCGAGTCTATACCACGTTGAAACCAGCCTTTTATGATGCCTTATATGAATTCAATCTTGAAAGTGATGAAAAACTCTATGTCATGCATGGGGTTTGGGTCAATGAGGATCTAATGAAAGCATTGATGGACCCGTATGCAGAAGAGGAAAGGTTGTTAAATGAATTCATATCCGATGGAAAAGATTTAGTCGATATTTTTCACGGTAATAAAACCTTAGAGAGTCGTCCTGGATTCGCAAATGGGGTTTACACGAAAGATGTTAGCCAATATATCATTGGCTGGATTTTAGGCGTTGAATGGGACCCTGAGTTTGTTAAAAATACCAATGAGCTCCATGAGGATATTCAAACTTTTGAAGGCACCTATTTACATACTCATAATGCTACTCCATTCGAAGTCTTTTTAGCAAGAGTGGGTGAAGCGATTTTAGAATATGAAGCGAATACTTATCAAAATACGAGACCGTTATCTTTCACAAACTGGTTAACGACTGACCCACTTGATCACCCTAATGAACCAGACCCTAAAGAAGATCTGGTGAGTGTGAATGTCGAACATATCAAACTATCCAAAAAAGCATTTGCTGGACAGTTCGCTTCCTATCACGTTTACCCTTATTATCCAGAGTTTATGAACTTTTCAGAAGAATTAGTAAAAGTATATGACCCAGTTAATACCTATAAAGCCTATTTAAAAAAGCTAAACAAGTTTCACAGTATGCCTGTTTTGGTTGCTGAATTTGGCGTTCCAGCCTCACGTGGTAAAGCCCATGATGCACGTTATTCCGGATTTAATCAAGGACAGCATACCGAACAGCGTCAAGGTGAGATTTTAGCTTCAATGATTAAAGATATTTACGATACAGGCAATATCGGAGCTCTCATCTTTGCGTGGCAAGATGAATGGTTCAAACGGACCTGGAATACAATGGATTTTGACCTCGAATGGCAACGTCCATTCTGGAGTAATGTAGAAACGAATGAACAGATGTTTGGTTTATTATCCTTTGAACCAGGCGAATCTTTAAAAATTAAACTAGATGGTAATGCAAGCGATTGGGATTTAATCCCTTATATAGGTGAAAACTTAAAAGCCACTCAAGATGAGCGTTATCTCTATTTATACATTGAAAAAAGAAGTCAAGAACCGTTATACATCGGCATTGATACGATTCCTAATCAAGGAAACATGACGCATAGTAAAAAGAATATAAGCTTTAGTAGTGGTGCGGATTTCTTGATAACAATGGATCAGACCTCTAAAATCGAAGTAGACCCATATTACGACGCATTCAGTCATTTGTATGGTGAAGTCTTAAAGATGGTAGATAAATCTCTAGGTATGGATACCATCAGTAGTGGTTTATTCACAGGGCTCTACCACGCTTTATCTAAAGCTTTAACCATTCCGATTACAAATGAATATATAGGCTTTTCAAGGTATGAGGCTGGATTATTAAGAAAAGGCAATTCGGACCCAAATTCAACAAGTTATGATTCCTTATCAGATTATTTTGATACGAATGAATTTGTTGAGATTAGAATCCCATATTTACTACTGAATATCATGGACCCATCGACCAAAACGAGAATGGCGAATTTTAAAGGCCAAACAAGCTTTACTGGTGAACATTTTGATTCAATTCAAATTGGCTTTGGGTATGCAGGCGAATCCGTTTTATTAAACCCGTATACATGGGAAAACTGGGGTATGCCTACTTATCATGAACGTCTTAAGCAGTCTTATTATATTGTTCAAAATACATTTACAAAATACTAAATGCTAATTTCAAAAAGAGCCCTTGAAAAAGGCTCTTTTAATTATACTTGAGGCAAAATGTTTTTATAAACTTATTAATAATTAATGAAAATAATTAGGCAATATCTACTAAAAACTGTATAATGAAATTAACATAGTTTAATAGACTGGAGAGATTCATCATGTGTATATTTTGTCAAATGGATTCAAAACGTAAAATATATGAAAATAACCATGTTTACGCGATATTAGATGGGTTTCCTGTCAATAAAGGTCATACTTTAATCATCACAAAAAGACATGTCGGCAATTACTTTAGCTTAAACAGTGATGAACTAAAATCAATCGACGAAGCCCTTAAACATATGAAAAATCAATTAGATGATTTGTATCATCCTGATGGTTATAACATCGGTATTAATAACGGAGAAGCAGCAGGTCAAACAGTCATGCATTTACATGTGCACTTAATACCTAGATATAAAGGTGACATGCCTAACCCTAGAGGTGGCGTTCGTGGTGTTATTCCTGGGAAACAAAAATACTAATGGATAACTATATCAAGAAATGGTTTGACATTTTAAATGGGATGTCAAACGATAACACATACAAACTCGCTTGGGGTAGAGCCATCATTGAAGCAATTGTATTCAACGAAGGATCAATTATCGATGATCACTATCGTATCCATTTTGATAGGATCTCTATGCATATTCTAAAGTATTACTGGAATCAATCGTTCTTTTTCAATCTTAAACAAAGTGCTCGTCAATCAAATCCTCCAGTTGTTGTTCAACTTACCGATACATTAATCGATTATTACAAAAGCAAAGTTTCAAATATCCCTGTTTGGTTTGATAAGGTTAAATCGACGATTAACAATGAAATACTTCAAAATAAAGTTCATCAAATCAGCACAGTTTTGACTCAAAATGTATCTTGGAGATTTTTGAAAATTGAAGATGAAACCGTCGAGATTTACGTCTTAAACAACAAAGAGCGCTATATTGAACTTTCATTAGAAGATGTTGAGAGTATAAAATCATATCATGAAATTCTTATTCAATTATTTAACTATAAATGGGCTCAATTACTTGAAAAATACAACATACAACCACGTATTGTATCAAAGATTAAAGGTTCGTCAGATAACCAATTAAAGCGTAATAATCTATCGAAATATAAAGATATATTATTATTACTGTATAAAGACGAGATTAAAGATTTTTACACCGATGAAACCTTAAATTTTGAAGATATATCCATTGATCACTTTATTCCTTGGTCTTACATGTATTCAGATGATTTATGGAATTTGGTCATAACATCCAAAAGCCGTAATAGTTCTAAATCAAACCGACCACCTACCAAGGAATACATTCAAAAACTTGAAGAACGCAATAGAAAATTATTAGAAGTTATTCAAGATAGTAATCATAAAGCAGAATTGATGGAGTCTTTAGAACACCATTACATTACTAAGTTTTATCAATCATTAATTTCATAGCGAAAGGATATTTACATATGAAGGATTTAACAGGATGGAATTACATAGTATATACATTAATAAAGAATAATTTCAAGAATGAACCATTCACACTTGACGAACTATATCGTTTTGAATCTTATTTTCAGAAAGTATATCCTGCAAATTTACATGTTAAAGATAAAATAAGGCAAATATTGCAAAATCTTCGTGACAAAGGATTAATTGAATTTCAATCACGTGGACAGTACCAGTTAATGCAAAAAATTAAAGAATCTGCAAAGGAAACATTCCCTCATGAGGTCGTGTATTTATTGTCTAATGAAAGTATACCTGGTTGGGTAAAGATTGGTCGAACTAAATCAATTGATGAGAGACTGTTAAAACTATACAATACTTCGGTACCATTGCCTTTTAGAGTAGTACAGTTAATTTCTACAACCAGCAAAGTAAATTCTACTATTCTTGAGAAAAGCATACATAATATCATTGATACAATTAACCCAGATTTAAGAAAAAACACAGATGCCAGCAAAAGAGAATTCTTTAAACTGACACCTGAACAAGGTAAATATATATTTCAACTGGTATCTCAAATTATGGCTATTCCTCAAAATCTATAATCACATTTTGTAAAACGCTCTGGCTGAGCGTTTTTTAATTCACTATACGCTTGAAATTGGATAGAGTTAGCCTCAAATTAATGCTATAATTAATTATAAGAAATCATTTTTATCAATATATTACTTTTAGGAGCAATCATATGTTAGGTTTTATTGATATCGAGGTTCAAAAAAACAAAATCATATCGGATATTGGATGCCTTAAAGAAAATGGGGATCAGATACATACTAAAAAAATTGACGAGTTTGTACGCTTTGCCAAAAAAGTCGATTATTTTTGTGGACATAATATCATAAAACACGATATGGTTTTTCTAGAAAAATACCTTCCGCGTAAGTTTATTCATCCCGACTACGCGATTGATACATTGTTTCTATCGGCGCTGTTATTTCCAGAAAAACCTTATCATAAACTTGTCAAAGACGATAAACTCGATATTGATGGTGAAAATAATCCGTTGAATGATGCTAAACATGCACAACTATTATTAATGGATGAAATCGACGCATTTAGGAAATTAGAGGATGAATTAAAAGAGATATATTATAGATTGCTTAAAGATATACCCGGGTTCTCAGGTTTTTTTAAGTATATAAAATTTGGTCCTAAAGTTAAGAACATAGAAACATTGATTTTGACATATTTCAAAGATAGAATCTGTGGACATGTCAATTTAACCAATCTAATAAGGGAATCTCCAATAGAGTTAGCTTATTGCTTAGCACTTAGTACAACCCATAACGATCAAGGCGCACTCATGCCACCGTGGATTATTTTGACCTACCCAAAAGTCGAGTCTATCATGAATAAGCTTAGAAATACATCCTGTGGGAACTGCCCATATTGTGAAATCAACTTAAGTCCAGTAGCTGCTCTTAAAAGATTTTTTGGATACGACAAGTACAGAGAATATAATGACCAACCCTTACAAGAAATGGCAGTTAAGGCTGCGATGGATAGTGAGTCCTTAATTGCAGTTTTCCCTACAGGTGGAGGTAAATCCATAACCTACCAAATTCCTGCATTGGTTGCAAAAGAAACGACTAGAGGACTGACAGTTGTCATTTCGCCACTACAGTCGCTAATGAAAGACCAAGTCGATAATCTGGAAGAAAATTCGATTGTCTCAGCAGTTTATATCAATGGTCTCTTAGATCCAATTGAACGTGCTAAAGTCATCGAAAGAGTAGAAGATGGCTCTGCTGCGATTTTATATATTGCTCCAGAATCCCTACGATCTAAAAAGATTGAGAAAATGCTGGTAAAACGTCAAATTACACGTTTTGTTATCGATGAGGCACACTGTTTTTCATCGTGGGGTCATGATTTTAGAGTAGACTATCTCTACATTGGAAAGTTTATTAGTCACATTCAAAAGATTAAAGGGAATCATGTTAGAATTCCTGTATCTTGTTTTACGGCAACAGCAAAGAAAAATGTGGTTGAAGACATCTTAGGTTATTTTAAGCGTCATCTCGATTTGGACATGAAAGTCTATCAAACTTCTTCGCGTAGGACTAATCTAGATTACAAAGTTATCAATGTTAGTGACGAAGAGGACAAATATAATAAACTTAGATTCATCATTGAACAGGAAAACTGTCCAACTATCATTTATGCGTCCCGGACAAAATTAGTAGATAGCATATATGAAAAACTAAAAAAAGACAATTTCGCTGTATCTAAGTTTCATGGAAAGATGGAAAAAGAAGATAAAGTTGCAGAACAAGACAAGTTCATGAAAGGGATTACGCCCATCATGGTCGCAACTAGTGCATTTGGTATGGGTGTGGATAAGAAAGACATTGCTTGTGTTGTTCATTATCAAATCTCGAGTTCCTTAGAAGACTATGTCCAAGAATCTGGACGTGCAGGACGAGATTTCAGCATTCATGCACAATGCTATATTCTATACAACGAAAATGATTTAAATACACACTTCGAATTACTCAATCAAAGTAAACTGCATCTTAAAGAAATCCAACAAGTTTGGAAAGCGGTGAAAGATTTGACCAAAGTACGTCAAAGTGTTTCTCAATCTGCATTAGAAATTGCGCGTATTGCAGGATGGGACGAAAGCATATATGGTTTAGAAACGCGAGTTACTACCGCCATATCCACATTGGAGGAAGCAGGTTATTTACTGCGAGGGCAAAACACACCACGTGTATTCGCGAACAGTATTCTATCCAAAACAATGGCTGATGCAGTCACACAAATCGACGCCAGTGATCTCATCGCTATAGAAGAAAAGCCAACAGCCAAACGAATCATTAAACTCCTCATATCGAGCAAACGTAAATCATTGGCTCAGGACGATGAAGCAGAATCTAGGGTAGACTATATTGCTGAGAGTTTAGGTATTGAAAAGCATTTAGTCATCAAAGCCATCAATCAATTAAGAGACATTCAAATTTTAGCAGATGACAAAGATTTATCTGTGTTTTTAAAACGCTCAAAAACCCTAAACACCATTCAAAAAACACTGGATTTATCCCTGAAAACGATGCGAATGTTGATTTCTTTAATCGATGATAAAACGCATTACTACAACATTAAACAGCTCAATGATGATGTCATCCAAAATGGCATCGATACAAACTTAAAACAGGTACGTAATATAATCAATTATTTCGCAATTATGAAATGGATTGATCTCAAGAAAAATGGAAAAGATAACGTAAACATCCTTTACATAGAATCGTCTAATACAATTTTGGGCCGAATCGAACACTACGCTGTTATATCACATGTCATCATTGAATACCTCTATCAATTGATGCAAAACCAAAATAAATCGACAGAGTTTGTCTCTGTAGATTTCTCAATTGTTGAATTAAAGCGACTTTACGAAAAAGAAAAAGGCATCATGGATGACTCAGTCACCCTAGATGACATAGAAGATGCCTTATACTTTATGCAACGCAGTGGCATTCTAACCATTGAAGGTGGTTTCATGGTAATTTACAGTCCACTCAATATTGAACGCATAGAAATGAATCCATCAAAACAATTTACGAAACAAGACTATGATAAGCTGGATACGTTCTATAAAAACAAACTTGAACAGGTACATGTGGTTGGTGAGTATGCTACCAAAATGATTGAAAATTATCAATCTGCGTTAATCTTTGTTGACGATTATTTCCAATACGAGTTCAATGATTTTTTAAGTAAATACTTTAAAGGCAACCGTAAAAAAGAAATAGAACGCAGCATGACTCCGGCCAAATTTAATGCAATTTTTGGGGCTTTATCTCCTGAACAATCTGAAATTGTCCGTGACAATGAACACGATCGCATTGTGGTTGCAGCAGGTCCTGGTAGTGGAAAAACACGTTTATTGGTTCATAAACTCGCATCCATCTTGTATACTGAAGATATTCGTACAGAGCAGTTACTCATGCTTACATTCTCTCGTGCAGCAGTTAGTGAATTCAAACAAAGACTGGTCAATCTCATTGGAGAGGCTGCTTATTTTATTGATATTAAAACATTCCATTCATTTTGTTTTGATATTTTAGGACGCATTGGTAATCTTGAAGAAACTAAAGATAGTGTTAAGAAAGCAGTAGAATTAATACGGTCAGGCGATGTCGATAATTCCAAAATCACGAAAATGATACTTGTCATCGATGAGGCCCAAGATATGGTTCAAGATGAATTTGATCTGATTATGGAAATCATTAAACACAATGACAATTTACGTGTGATCGCAGTCGGAGATGATGATCAAAACATCTATGAATTTAGAGGATCTAACTCGAAGTATCTATTAGAATTGTTGGATAATGGTCAAAAACTCTATCAACTTTTAACCAATTATCGAAGTAAGCAAAATTTAGTCGAATTTGCCAATCAATATCTTTCAAATATACCCAATCGAATCAAAAATGAACCGATTCATTCAAATACAGTGGAACTAGGACAAATAGAGGTTATCAGACATACAACTAATGAAAATCTCATTGTTGGAGTTGTTAATCAAGTAATTGCTGACAATTTACCAGGAAAAACATGCATAGTGACGTGGACTAACGAACAGGCTCTATATGCGCTAGGTCTATTAAATTTGCACCAGATTAATGCGACATTAATTCAAGATAATGACAGAATCAAAATTTATCAAATGGTAGAAATGCGCACTTTTATGAGCTATTTTGATGATGACAACTCACGTTTCATGATATCCAATGAAATTTGGAAGAATGCCATTATAAGATTCAGCGATGAGTTCAAAAACACTTCGAATTATGCCATTTTCATTAAAATGTTCAGAAACTTTAGAAGCGAGTATCCTCAAGCATTCTATAAGTCGGATTTGGATAACTTTATCTACGAATCGAATCTATCGGATTTCATTGAGGAATCCCCAATATTCATCTCAACATTCCACAAAACCAAGGGTAAAGAATTCGACAATGTCTACATATTAGATGATAGTAATCGATTAAATGATGAACAAAAACGCGCTTTATATGTAGGCATTACCAGAGCTCGTCAATATCTAATCATTCATAGTCTAAATAATCTCTTCAGTTATTACAAAATGAAGAATCTTACCCACAAAACGGATGACAACATTTACCAAAAACCAGAACGTTTGATTTATCAAGTCTCCTATGAAGATGTCGCATTAGGGTATTTTAAATTGGTTCAACCTGCAATCCTCAAACTCAAATCTGGCGATGAGTTAACGATTCAAGAGGATGTATTGAAAAAAGAGGATCGGAAGGTCCTTAAGTTCTCAAAAAAATATAGTGATCAAATATCTGAATTACTCAAATCAGGGTATGTATTATCTAATGCTACAGTGAAATACTTGGTGTACTGGAAAGATAAGGATGAAAATCAAGAATATTTGATTGTATTACCAGAATTGCAATTTAACTGGAGTCATAGTGTTACAGTTGAGACTACAGTAGAAGAGTGAGGTCATAGATGTTTATTGATAAACTCATGGACAAGAATTTGTCCAATATATACAAAATAGTCCTTTTATCGATCATCACTATAGTTTTATTGTTAGGCTTATGGATTAGAACATTCTATATTCCTTTGAGCATAATCGGTACGATACCTATAATGGGTTTTATTTATTATCAAAGAAAAAACGAAATTACCCTAAAGGATTATGAGAAAATAATCCTTTATTTGATTACAATTTTTATTTTTACGTATTCAATTTTTTTAGCGTACCTTTACCCTTTTAGGATTACATGGTTATCATTAATGGGGATATTCTTATCCACTCTCATAGAAGATAATAGTGTCAAGACAAGATTGTATTCAGAGGCATTATTACTTTATATCGTTGGTGCGTCCTTGATGCTCAGCCCATGGTATTTGATATTAATTGTAGTCTACTGTGGAACATTGGTTTATCATAAGAACATGTTCTCTCAAAAAGGGGAATACTTGGTAGCCTCCTGGACTGCAGCAATCCTAATATTCTTAACCTTAATGATTGCAGTAAGTTGGGTGTATATATTGCCTATCATATTAATTGGCTTTATTGTATATTTTACTAAATCCTATATGGACTTTTTAAATTCAATCAAATCAATAAAACGTGGCTTTATAATGATAATATTAGCGTTAGTTTCTTTAGTATTTATCGTTGGAAATGCAACTATATCCATAAATAACTCAAAAGGTTTTCCTAGATCCGATTACAAGTTTGATCATATAGTAAGAATTCATCAAGGCTATTATATATATGATAGGACAAATACAAATAATCTAGATACAGAGCATGTGTTCGCAGTTTCTTGGGGTAACGGTGCAAGGTATGTCAATGATCTACATAACCTCTATCTTTCGAACAAAACAATTAACAATAATCGCGGAAACATGGAGTTTGGATATGGTAAAAATCAATTTGAACCCGATAACAAATATAAAGGTAATATAGCTAGAGTTCTCTTGTACATGTATGTGACCTATCCAGAAGTGAGAAAAACTAATAAAATAAATATTGAACTCATGAAACAATGGAACTTATTAGACCCACCTGATGCTGGTGAGAAAAGAAGAAATGATGCAATAGAAAAGTTTGATAATGGTCAAAACGGTCGAAACATTTTCATTGATTATTACTGGATGGCAGCGTTTGTTAAGTAAAACACCTGTTTGGGTGTTTTTTACCGTTTAAATACGACTTACATTATAGATATTTATATATGTTAAATTTAAATCTGTTTATTGTATACATTAGTTTTAATTGATATAATCCTGAGTTTCTCAGTTCAATTAAAGAATAAGAGAGGATATCGGCCTACTATAGCCAACATCGTCTCTTTTTAATCACTATTTTTTTGTAGTACACCAGAAATTATTGAACTGATTTAATGTTTCATACCTAACGATATCTTTATCAAAATCAATTTGAAGTAGTTTGAATATGGACTTTAAATCTTCATTTGCTGTGACTTTATAAAAGCCTGTCGCGAGCTCAAACGCTTGTGCACTATTCATCGCTTCAATTATTCGCCCTGCACTATACACCCAGTTCGTTTTATGTTGAAGTACTCTAATCAGTACTAAAGCGAGAAAACATGTCAAAAAGTGTGCTTCAATATGCTCCTCAAGTCTTACATAAATAGGTTTTGCGTTGAACTCTGTTTTCGTAACCTTGAAACAGTCTTCGATTTTATATAATTGTCCGTAATATCCAATGATTTCTTCATCACTCATTTGGGTTTCACTCGTCACTATCACATTGATTCCGTCAAACTGTTCATCGAATGTAACTTTATCTTCATCAATCGTGATTAAGGGATTAAAGGGTTTTAGTTCTCCCGTCTTTTTGTCCTTATACTGGATTTCTAAGTATTTCTTCCCACCCTTTTTTGTCGTTTGTCTAAATAGTTCAGGATGAGTCAGTTTTCGCGCATAATCTAGGGCGCTGCACTGCCCCATAAGTTGTTCCAAAATAGAATAGAGACTTAAGATTTTAGTTCTTGAATACCTCTTGCATTTGAATAGACTGTATGTCCATGTTTTGCTACCCTCTAAATTTTTGCTACTTGAATACTAGTGACACATAAACATAACGACCATTCTAGTTTTGCTACCCTGTAAATTTTTGCTACTTGAATACCAGCGGGTCCAGTTATTGGCACACTCACTGGGTTTGCTACCTGATCAAAATATTACAATAAAACACTTTTTAATTACGATTATATCTTGATGTTCAACATAATACTATTTATAATGTTATTACAATGAATCTATAGATTTTTCCAAATAACTTACTGTTTTCTTACCAGTCACTAGAATTGAGGAAAAAGGAATAAATATGGTATATTCAAATCTGACTATACGCCCCTTTAAAACTGAAGACCTTTCAAACATCCACGCCTACGCTTCGGATGAAGATACCACCAAATACATGTTATGGGGTCCAAATACCTTAGAAGATACCCAAGACTTTTTAAACTATGTCTTATCCTGTTATCAAAAGAACCCAATCACTCATTATGAGTATGGCGTAGAATTTGAGGGTAAGATCATTGGTGGGATTGCTTTAATCGTTGATTATGAAAACTTGAAAGCAGAAATCGGATGGATTATCCATAAAGACTATCAAAGACGAGGCCTCATGTATCAAGCAGCACTACAAATGATCGAATTCGCTAAAACATTAAAGATCAAAACCATTTATGCGACTGCGGATTCAAGAAATGTTGCTTCATATAAACTTATGGAGAAACTCGGAATGCACCATGTGAGAAACGATTATCAAGTTCGTTTCAACAAAGTTACTCAACAAAAAGACTTAGACCAAGTCTATTACGAAATGGAAATTTAGAAAAAGACGATACTTAGACCCCGCAAAACAGCGGGTTCTTTTGTTTAGTAAAGTAGATTCTAAGAATCAATCATAAATTCTTTGGAAAACACCCCCTTAATGTTAGAATAGATACATAGATTGGAGGACACAGACATGGCACTGAAGAAGAATGTATTATTAGAAGCCTTAGACCGCACCCGTGAACAACTACGAACTGAATTTAAAACGCCATCCGGTGAAACCCCACTTATTTGTAGTGATGAAGTCCTAAAAGAAATTGCTGCTAAAAAGCCTTTGAAAGTATCGGATTTTCTAGGGATTGCTGGCATTAATGAAGACTTTATGAGTAGGTATGCAACTCGGTTCTTAAATGTGATTAAACTATATCAAACAGTGGTCTCTGAAGAAAAGGAAGTTTCAAAAGAAGCTTTTAAAGTGTTAGACCATTATAAAGACCGATTAACCAATATCTCGAAGACTAATCCAAACTTGTACATTGGTCGACTTGAAAAATCGAATGCGTTTGATTTAACCTCAATCCTAAATGAAGAATTACACTATTTCTTACAATCTCCTAAAAAGACGACATTTCATATTAAAATCGAATCCGAAACCCACTTAAATCATTTGACTACACTATACCGTGAAGTCAATAAAACGTTTAAAGAGACCGGGTCTTATGATCTTTATATCGCGACATTATTTCTTGAAGGGATTTATAAAAAAGACCTCTTCGCGATTAAAGCACCTTTATTATTCATTCCGGTTAAACTCGAACGGGAAAAACGTACTTTTAAACTCATTAAAGACTTTGATAAAGATATCCTTCTCAATAAGGATTTAATCCTCGCAGCCTCTAAGATGGATGCTTCGAATACTCAAGTTGATTCTGTTGAAATCAAGGAATATTCGGATAAAGTCGTTAAAGAAGTGGTCATCCCTTTTTATAAGAAACATGGGTTAGATGTATCTGCTGTTGATTTATATACTTATCAACCCTTTAAGAGTGAACTCAAAGATGTCTTCATGAAACGTAAGAAGGGTGTCTTTGAAACCCAAAACTACCTTTTATTAGGGAGATACCGTTTGTTCTCATCTGAACTTCAAAAGGATATGGCTTTAATCCTAAAACAACACAAATACAATAGCCTCTTAGAAGGCCTTATTGAAGAGTCAGGTTTAGATAAGCCTGAAAAAGCCCTCAATTACGCCCTTTCTAATACCTCAATCAAAGAAGAAAAACTATCCTATATCAATGATTTGAACTATGCTCAAGAAAAGGTCATCGATCTCTTAAACCAGGAGAAAAAACTCGTGGTTTGGGGCCCACCGGGCACCGGTAAGTCACAAACCATCACCAGTTTAATCGCCTCCTCCGTTTTAAAAGGAGAGAATGTCTTAATCGTCTCTGAGAAGAAAGTCGCTTTAGACGTCATTTACAAGCGTTTAAAGAGTGCTTCTAAGTATGTAATGTTCATTGATGATATCGAGAATAAACCCTATTTCTATCAAAAAATCAGTCAAATCCTCGATACCACTGCGCCAAAGCGTACGGTAGAAAATGATATATACCGATTAGAAACTGAGATCAATCAACTTTTACAAACGATGGATCAAGCCCTCGACTTGATGTATCACCAATCGGTTCAAGACATTCCGATTTATCAGATGTATGAACGCTTTATTAAAGATAAAGATGTCTTAAATCATCTCTCACCGAAAGCCGTGACAGCTGCGTTCACAAAAGCCTTCACAGTCTTAGACTTTAACATCATCAAGTCACTTGAAGTGGCTTTTAATAAGGATACACAACTGAAGAGTTATTTAAACTATGAGAAGATGCTTCAAAACTATCCAGTCATCAATTCATTAGAAAAAGCCATCTCAAGAAGTAGTTTGAATGAGTATCAAGCGTTTAACGATGCCTTAACTGAAACCCTAGCGCTTTATGAAAAAGCAGGCGCTTGGCGGAAACGACGCCTCTTAAAGACATTTAAACAAACGCATTTCGAACGCTTAAGCTTTTTATCCAAAAAGAAACGTGTGGCGTACCGCTTCATCGATACGCTCTTTAAATCGAGTGAATTTATGAATTTCATGCAAAGTAGTCTGAAGGATTTAAATAAACTTCAAACCAAGCATGACCACTTATCCAAAAACGAACGGTCTTATCTAAGTATGTTACTGAATGACCCGCTATTTAGAGACATTGAAGACATCCATAAACTCCGTATTTATATCTTTGATGCGTTATACACGGGCTTCTTAGAAATCTTTAAAGCGAAGAATTCGAAATACTTATACATCATTGATGAATTCCATCAAAAACAAGCCGTTCTTCAATCGCGTATTGAAGATAAACGTGTGCTTTCAATTGAATCCTTTGAAATGGAACTCTACAAACACGCGTTAGATTTCTCCAATACGAAACGTATTATGGAAATCAAACGCATCTTAGAACTTGACCATAAACCAAGTTTGAAAACCTTCATTTCAACTTATCAAGTCGAACTCTTAAATCACGTTAAAGTCTGGATGATGACCCCGGAATTGGTATCGGCGTTATTACCGCTTCAATACGGTATTTTTGACTTAGTCATATTCGATGAAGCTTCACAGCTTTATGTTGAAAAAGGCATTCCTTCAATTTACCGTGCGAAGAAGGTAGTCATCGCCGGGGATCCAAAACAATTAAGACCGAGTGCCTTAGGTTTTGGTCGAATTACCGATGACGATGAACTCTTCGAACAGGAAGTGTTTAAAGATATTAGATTGGATGCGAAAAGCTTACTCGATTTAGCCAGATATAAATACAAAGAAACGATTCTTAACTACCATTACCGATCGACCTATGAAGAACTCATCGCTTTCTCAAACCACGCTTTCTATGATGGGAAGTTGTTTGTTTCGCCAAACGCGAAACCCACAATCATCCCACCGATTGAATACGTATATGTAAAAGAGGGGACCTTTGAGAAACGAAGAAACCTCGAAGAAGCCAAATCGGTTATCAATCTTTTAAAGAAAATACTCAAGGATAGAACAAATAACGAAACGATTGGGGTCATTACCTTTAACAGTGCACAGCGTGATCAAATCATGGATCTCATCGACCAAGAACTCTTTAAACAGGGCGTGTATCAATCGCGTTTTGAAAAGGAACTCTTTAGAAAAGAAGACGGTGAAGACCAAAGTTTATTCGTGAAGAACATTGAAAACGTTCAAGGCGATGAACGCGACATCATCATCTTCTCGATGGGTTATGCGAAAAACGAATCGGGGATTGTTGAACGCCGTTTTGGTTGGCTAAACCATGAAGGCGGACAAAACCGATTAAATGTCGCGATTACACGAGCGAAACAAAAGATTTATTTCGTTTCATCGTTATTACCCGAAGAATTCAAAGTTGAAGACCTCGCTGGGTTAGGACCAAGGTACTTAAAATCATTCATGCGTTATTGTTACGCGGTATCTAAGAAGGATACCCTCTTAGCGAAAACTGTACTCAGTGAGTTACATGAGATTCCTACGGGTGAAGCAGTTTTATCGAAGTTTGAACAAGACATCAAAGATAAACTCGAAAAACAAGGTTTCACGATCGAAGCGAAAGTTGGAATTGGCAACTATAAAGTCGACCTCGCCATAAAGGATTCTGAGAATAACCTTTTTTTGATGGGCTTATTAACTGCATTAGACCCTAAAGACTTTAACTCGAGAAGAGACTTACTTCACCAAGAACGGTTCTTGAAATCACGTGGTTGGCAAGTTTACCGAATCTTTGAATCGAATTGGTATAATAACCCGACTAGTGTTATTAAAGACATCAAAGACCGTATCAAGAATAATAATTTATAGGAGATTAAAAATGGATATTATTGAAATTAATACAGAAAAAGCACTTTTGATTGAGAGCGTTAAAACCGTGGTTTTATCGACACTCGATGAATACAATTATCCCTATGTATCTTACGCACCCTTTATCGAACATGAAGGTAAGTTTTATGTTATGGTATCGAATGGTGCGAGACATACGCAGTACTTAAGAACCAATCCGAACGCTGGATTATTATTTATTGAGGACGAGTCGAAAGCAAAAAACATTTTCTTCAGAAAACGACTTTCATTACAGGTTAAAGCGACTTTAGATACGCTATCGAAAGACATCTTAGAAGCGATGAAAGCCCGTTTTGGTGAAGTAGTAACGACATTCCTCACAATGGATTTCACCATTGTCGAATTTGAAGCTAAAGAAGGCCAACTGATCTTAGGTCCAGGCCAAGCATTCAAAATCGAAGGGGATACTGTAAGTCATATCAAAGGCGTCAGTCATCAAAGTAAATAACACAAAGGGGCGAAATTGAAGCCCCTTTTATGTTATTCATACGGTAATTATTTGAATTATTTCTATTTTATGATAGAATAGTTTCGTTTCAGATATCTATTTAAACAAGGAGTGTGGTTTGTCTTATATGGACATAGTTACGATATCGATAGTATTGATTTTACTGGTTTTAGTGAATGCGTATTTCGCTGCGGCAGAAATGGCCTTGGTGTCATCGAATCCGAATAAACTCAGAACACTGAGCGAATCAGGGGATGATAAAGCTCAAATGGTTTTAGACATTTCGAAGGATTCTAGCCGCTTTTTATCGACCATTCAGGTTGGTATAACCTTAGCAGGATTTTTCTCCTCAGGGTCTGCTGCGAAATATATCACCGATGATTTAGGTGCTTTAATTAGCAAAATAGACTGGATTGACCCAGCGATTGGTGGAACCATCGCCTTCATCCTAGTTACATTTGTTTTATCCTTTTTAACCTTGATATTTGGCGAACTCGTTCCGAAACGAATCGCTTTAAAATACCCTGAAAAAATATCTCGATGGACGGTTAAGCCGATTAAAACCATCATGGTTGTATTTAAACCGTTTGTGAAATTACTCTCGACTTCCACCAATCTAGTACTTAAACTGCTTAGAGTGGAAACCAAAGAAACCGAAGACCGTTTAACCAAATCCGAAATCATCGCGCTCTTAGAAGCGAGTATGGAAAGTGGCGACATTGAACCTGATGAACAGAAGATGGTTTCAGCTGTCTTGGATTTCAATGACATCAAAGCCTCTGAAGTGATGATTCCTAGACGGGATGTATTCATGGTCGATTATAAACAGTTTAATCTTGAAGTTTTACATAAAATCATCGATGAGAATTATTCAAGAGTGCCTGTCTATTTAGATTCGATTGATAACATCATTGGGATTATATATACCAAATCGATTTTAAGTGCATCTAAAAAAGTCGGTTTGAATCAAATCAAACTCGATATGATTATGCGTAAGCCGTTCTTCATTCCTGGTAATAAGATGATCGATGATGTCTTAAAAGACTTACAAGCAACCCGTAACCATATGGCGTGTTTAGTCGATGAATACGGTGGATTCTTAGGGATTGTTACGATTGAAGATATCCTAGAAGAACTCGTGGGTGAAATCGACGACGAATACGATGAAAAGACCGTTAAGGTTGAAAAAATCGATGAGGATACATACCGTATCGACGCGACCACAACCATTCGTGAATTGAATGACTATCTTGATTTAGAAATTTCAGAAGACCAACCGTTCCATACGGTAGCTGGTCTCGTATTGGCACAGCTCGACCATATGCCTAAGCTTCATGAAACGATTGAAGTGGGCAATTTAGTCCTTACAGTTTCGAAACTCGGGATGACTTGGATCGATGAAGTCATCCTAAAAATAAAAAAGTAAAAGGGTATTGCTTTTCAAAAACAGATGTACTATACTGTTAACAGTTTAGGTCCTTTAACGTTTGCCTGTGAGCAAAAGAAGGTATAAGCATCAATCCCATACCCATAACGTTAAGGACACCCATAGGTGTCTTTTTTGTTAAAGACCTAACGGAAAGGGATAAAGAATGAATAAGTTAAAAGAAGTACTTGTTGGCTATTTGCCAGACGAACGCCCATCTTTGGGCAAGTTGGTGTTGTTCTCACTACAACACATTATGGTTATGTTTCCAGCAACCGTTTTGGTTGCCTTATTGACAGGGTTTCACATTTCAACCACCATCTTCGCCAGTGGTTTCGCGACTTTATGTTTCATTTTAGTTACGAAAGGCAAAATCCCGCTATACTACGGATCAAGCTTTTCATACATCGCTGCGATTGTCGGCATTACTGGTGCTGAGTTTGGTGTGCCTGCTTCGGATGCTTTAATCGGACAAGCCCAATTTGGGATCATCATGTCTGGTTTGGTCTCCATCGCAGCCGGGTTCTTGATCGACAAATTCGGTGCGAACAAAATTGAAAAAGTCTTACCCCCAGTGGTAACAGGACCCATCGCGATGATCATCGGGTTATCACTAGCCGGGTCTGCGATGCAACAAGCGTCCGGCTTCAGTGGGTCAAATCCATCTGATTTAGGTGGATACTGGGCGGTCGCACTGATTACCCTCATCTCGATTTTACTCTCCACAGTCATCTTCAAAAAAGGTGTCTTATCACAACTGCCAATCCTATTTGGAATCTTAATCGGTTATGTATTCGCTATGATTCTTGACTTTGGATTTGGCTATAACCTCTTACAGTTCCAAGACTTATTTAGTGGTGCGGTGATTTCAGCCCCACACTTCACGTTACCAGTCCCATCCTGGACAGCAGTCATCGCGATTATGCCGATTGCACTCGCAACCATTCCAGAATCAACAGCCCATTTGTATCAATTAGACTTATATGTGAATAAACTTGCCGATCAAAAAGGCAAACCTCATTACGACATTGAAAACCGCTTAGGTCAAAACCTCATCGGGGATGGTGTCGGCGATATGGTTTCTGCCCTCATTGGGGGCCCTGCAGGGACCAACTATGGCGAAAACATTTCGACCATGGCGATTACCAAAAACTTCTCGGTATTCGTACTAATCGGTGCTGCCATCATCACGATGGTACTCGCCTTCATCAGCCCAATTGCGAACCTTTTATATACCATTCCAGCCCCTGTTATTGGTGGTGCATCCATCTACCTATTCGGTGTCATTGGTGCTCAAGGGATTGCAATCCTAATCGAGAAAAAAGTCGATATGTTTAACTCCAAAAACCTAGGGATTATCGCGGTTATTCTCATTATAGGTCTGGGTGGACACTATGCATTCCCTAATGGAAACATTCCATTCTTAAATTTAGAATTACCAGCCATCGCGACTGCTGCGATTGTCGGGATTGTCTTACACCTCGTTTTAAATCTTGCAGAACGCTTCTCGACCAAATCTGAGTAAACTACATAAAAGAATCTTTTAAAAGGCAAAAGGTGACCCCGTGTCACCTTTTACATTGACAAAAGGGTGTAAATGCATTAAACTTGATAAGGCTGTCAACAGTTATTATATAAATAATAAAGGAGTACCCTATGATTACAGTAAGTAACCTATCCTTAGTCTTCCCGGATAAAAAATTGTTTGAAGACGTCAATATAAAATTTACAGCAGGTAACTGCTATGGTGTCATTGGAGCGAATGGGGCTGGTAAGTCCACATTCCTCAAGATTTTAGCAGGTGAAAAAGACTCTACTAAAGGGGAAGTCATCATCGATAAGGGCAAGCGTTTAGCAACCCTAAAACAAAACCACAACGCCTATGACGATTTTACGGTTATGGAAACCGTAATCATGGGTCATAAAGAGCTTTATGATATCATGAAACAAAAAGAAGTACTTTATTCAAAAACCGACTTTACCGAAGAAGAAGGCTTTTTACTCGCTGACCTTGAAGTGAGATTCGCAGAACTCGATGGTTGGAATGCTGAAGTTGAAGTTGAAAAGCTTTTAAACGGATTGAATGTCCCACAATCAGATTTCTACGCGATGATGTCGGATGTCCTACCTAAGAACAAAGTCAAAGTTTTACTCGCTCAAGCCCTATTTGGTAATCCAGATATTTTATTACTAGATGAACCGACCAACCACCTTGACTTCGAAGCGATCCACTGGTTAGAAGAATTCCTAATCAACTATGACAATACCGTCATTACCGTGTCACATGACCGTCACTTCTTAAACAACGTGTGCACACACATGGTCGATATCGATTACTATCAAGCTAAACTTTACCCAGGGAACTATGATTTCTGGATGGAATCCTCACAACTCATTCAAAAATTAATGAATGACAGAAATAAGAAAAAAGAAGAACGCATGGAAGAACTTAAAGCCTTCATTGCGCGCTTTAGTGCGAACTTATCCAAATCTAGACAAGCGACTTCACGTAAGAAATCCCTTGAAAAGATTCAACTTGAAGATATCGTACCCTCTTTACGTAAATACCCATTTATTGGATTCGATATCGAAAAACAACTTGGTAAAGACGTCATTGAAGTGGAAAACATAAACTATACGTATGAAGGTAAAACCTTATTAAAGAATGTATCGTTCGTCATGACTAGAGGCGATAAAGTTGCTCTACTTGGTGAAAACGACTTAGCGAAGACTGCATTACTCCGTATTTTAGCGGGTGAACTAGAACCTGATTCCGGTTCAATCAAATGGGGACAAACCGTTCAAAAAGCGTATTTCCCTGCAGATAATGAACCTTACTTCCAAAGCAACATGAACTTAATCGATTGGTTGAGACGTTTCTCGAAGGACCCGGCTGAATCCTATATTCGCGGCTTCTTAGGTAGAATGCTTTTTACAGGGGATCAACCTTTAAAAGAAGTGAAGTACCTAAGTGGGGGCGAAAAGATGCGATGCATGTTTTCGAAACTCATGATGTCGAATGCGAATACGCTCATTGTGGACTCACCTACCAACCACTTAGACTTAGAATCAATTGAAGCTGTCAATAACGGTTTATCCAACTACCAAGGTGCGATTATTCTATCCTCACATGACCACCGTCTTTTAGATACCGTATGTAATAAGATTGTTGAAATTGGTGATTTAGGGTCAATGATGTATCAAGGTACATTAGATGAATATATCTCAAATCCAAACTTAAAAGAACGTCAAAAAGCATTATACTCTGCAAAATAATAGTTTATACCTAATGTCACAAGCATTAGGTATTTTTTTTTCGTTTGAATAAAGATAAAACGTGCTAAAATGTTAAGTAATAAAACGATCCACATTTAGGAGGCATTATGCTTAAGACAATCGCGAAATCCATTGGTAAAGTAGTTATTTCTTTATTGATCCCTTTTAAAGTACTAGCCAAAGGAGTGTACCACGCTTTAAAGGCGGTTTTTATTCCGCTTTATCATCTTTTTAAATCTATGATATTAGGTATTATTAAAGGTGTTAAATGGCTTTCGATTGGGATTTATCGGGTATTGATCTATCCAATTTATTTAGTGTTTAAGAAACTATCCGAATGGGGTTATCTTATGGCTAAAGCCATCGTATTATTCTTTTATAACTATCTCTTAATACCGGTATCCAAAGGCTTAAAGACCATTACTTTATGGTCATACGAAGTGGTTAAATGGCTTTCAATCGGTTTTTACAAGGTATTCATAAAACCGATTTATTGGGTACTTAAAAAGATATATCAAGGCCTTAGCTGGGTCCTTTCGAAGTTTAGTCATTATTTGTATCTCTATATTTTGAAGCCAATGTATAAGATCTTAAAATGGCTTATTAAAGGGTTCGTTAAACAAGTTGAAAAACTGATCGATATCTTGATTCAAATCTACCATTGGATGGTTCTACTTGGTAGAATGCTTTGGCGCTTCATTAAGCCGATACTAAAGTTCATATACGGCGGGTTTATCTTTATTTTAAAGGGGATTCGGTTCGTATTACGCAAAATCGGCAAGCTTCTCAAATGGCTTTATGAAGGGTTAGAATACTTAATTAGCAAACCTATTGATTTCATCATTTGGATATTTAAGAAATGCTTCCAAGGCACTCGTTACCTTATCGATGCTTTAGTCAGACTATACCGTAAAATGCCTGAAAGTCTTTACTTAGGTTTAAAAGTGATGGTTATTTATACAGCACTTGGGATTCATTTTATCTTTTGGATGATTCCGAAAACACTACTATATACAGTACCTAAGTGGATATTTACCAAACTTTGGATTGTATTAAGACATTTAGTCTTTAAACTATTTGAGCTCATTTTAGAAGGATTTGTCTTACTATCTAACAGCTTAACGAAACTGAGGTATGCACTTTACCCACTAAGTCGAATCATAAAGGATTTGGTCCATGACTTTAAAGATTATTATTATATATTGTTATTGTTACCCATCCTTTTACCTGTATTTATCCTTTTTTTGGGGGGTGTTTTAATTGAGGTACTGTTCATTCATTTAGGATTAACGTTGAAAGCACTGTTTACTAAACCAAACACCTTCATCAAGTTACCTTATTTACCAAGTATCAATCTTTTTAAAGAAGCCGATTTATACATTAGAAAAGTGAAGTTATCCTTAGGATACAATCAAAAATGGCGTAATGCCCATGGTTTAATGGTAACGATTCTTTGGCCACTCTGTTTCATTATAAGATGGATAATAGCGATTATTTTGTTACCCATAACGATTCTAACGGGACTATTTTATCTTCTAAGATATGGCATGAACCGAGATTATCTAACGTCTAATATAGCAGATTTCCTAACCATTAAGACCGAGTATCCTGGCATCATTGAAGGTAAACCACTAATACTTTTTGGACATAAAGTCACGATTAACGTCAGTGATGCGTATTATGATTCTGAACTCTTTGTCTATGTAGTATCGAATACATGCTCGAACACCCATCTTACCATTGAAATCGATGGTGTGGCTGCTCATAGCCAATCGATTCGTATCCAAGGCAATCCAAAAACAGAGCTCCTTTATGCGTTTTTAAACTTAGAAGTTGAGATTCAAAAAGATAAGTTACCAAGGATAGAGTTACCAATATTAGAAGGCTTTACGGTAATTTATCAGAAAACCCATCAAGCAGACATTCTTTATGACAATGTACTCACGATTCGTGATTATTCGAACAAGACAGACCTTACAGTAAAAATACAGTTAAGTGAAAGACGATATTACGAACGTACATTTGAAGTTGTTAAGATCAACACACAGCGTTTAGATGTATTATTCTTTCAAGACTACTATCAAATTTATCAAAATCAAACGGTATTATCGTTACTTGATCCTAAACTCAAATATACATTCTTAGAGAACCCATACTTAAATAATACAAAGGTATGTTCAAAAGAACCTCAGTTTGAAGTCCAGTTTAAAGTCTTAGGTCTCGATCATATCTACACTTTACCACTTAAAACTATCAATAACCCAATAAGCGGATTGTTAGTTAAGAACACAATCCAAAAACCAAATTATGACGTCCAAACAAAAAGGTTTAAACTACAAACTCAAAGTGTTGTGAACCGGTTTGTGGTAGATATTAAGTGGACAATCGATAATCAAAAAGTTGAATCGGATGTTTCACTCGAGTCCTTAGAAATCATACCTTACCATCGATTTGTCGGTTCATATACACAAGATTTTAATACATATAGCGAAACATTTATAATAAAAGACCATAGGTATGAGGCTTACACCTATGAATTTGAACGCAAGCACTTAGAAGAAGCACTCAATACTAATAGTGCGTTCGCACTCACTCATATCGTATTACCGACTTTTCAACTTAAACCCATTTGGGCGTGTTTCTTCATATCAAAAGACCCTAGTATCATCAAATCTACAGGATACATCCAATCCTCAGGTGTTTCAACTTTTGAAGTCATCTTGTATAAGCATTTATTCAAGTTCAAAAAGGTATGGATTCAGATAAAACAATAAAAAAACGAAAGGCTGGCATTTGTTTAAATGAGATTATGGTGTAAGATGGGGGTATATGTGAGAACCCCGTCTATGGAATGACTTTCAAATAATGTAATACTAGATACTTCAATGAGACTTTCATCAAGGGATGTAAGTTTAAAAAAAGGCAGAGCTCTTCCTTGACGGATGAGCGTGATGTGAGGATGAAACGCGCCACTCACTGTTAAACTTAAAGGTTTGATGTGTTCGATAACTTTCTGATAAAGTTCATGTAAAGCAGCGCTTGGTTTTAAGGATGTAAAGTATATGTAGCGTTCGCCTTTTTGAAAGTAACTGGTTTGGTCTGTATAGAGTTCAAATCGTGGGTAATCAAGGGTTTGAAGTGATGTCTTTATCAATTCACATTGGGCTTCATCCACCTCACCTAAATAAGCGAGGGTGATGTGGTAGTTATCAACGCTAGTTGCACGACCCATCGTGTCTTTCACTAGATTTTGACTTAAGGTATACAGTTTTTGTTTTAAATCTGTATTGAGTGCTAAACCAATAAATAGTCTCATAGAATCACCATTTATATTATAACAGTATCTTAATCAAAGGAGGTAGTCTATGAAACGAATTCAATCGATTGACCTATTAAGAGGCTTAGGGGTGTTCTTTGTTATTATCCTGCATACTGCGTTTTACTATTTTGATGGCATTTATGATGTGGATATGGATAACCCAAGTTTAATCATTACACTCATCGGTTTTTTACTCATGTTTGCGGGTTTGTTCGCGATGTTATCTGGCGCGTCTTATACGCTACAATTCTTACATACTAAAGACCAAAAACAACGCATTAAACATATGGGTTTATCTGGGGCTTTGATGATGGTGATTGCTTATCTGTATTTTATATTTACAGGTCCTGGCATCATCAACTTCGATACCCGTAGTATGGACGAATCGCTTTTAGTCTCGTTAATACGTGATGGTAAGTTTCAAACCTTAACACTTGAAAGACTCTTTTATGTCGATAGTTTGGTCATGATTGCGTTAAACATATGGCTATTGACCCTTTTATTTCATTTAATAAAGAAATGGATCTACCATGAAAAAGCAGCCCTCTATATTCTAGTTGGTGCGACCCTCTTCATGGGGCTATCGTATATCAGAATTCCACTCTATAACGTTTATCTCGATGCGAGAGATTCCAATAATTATGTGTTATGGGTATTATTGAACTACTTTGTTTCCAAAAACAATCCAATCTTCCCATTTTTCGCGTTCGCGCTCTTTGGCGTATGGGTGGGCTTACTCATTAACCGTAAAGACGATACCCATATGCGTAAATGGATGATTCCGGTAGCGCTGTTTTACATCGTGATTGGCGTAACTGGCTACATTCTAGCACCTGAAACGATGCTAGAGCGCGCCATTGACCCAACATGGTATTTCATTATGGTCATTCAAATTGGGTTATTCTTAGCTATGATTTTAGGCGCTTATTATCTATATGATGTTAAAAAACGTAAACTGAACCCAGTGTCACGATTCATCCAACGTTTTGGCGTTGCGGGCTTAACACCGTTTTTCTTCGAACAGATTACGAGTGCCTTAATCTTTGGTGTAATCACACTATTTTTCGATTTGAAACTAGATATTCCTCTAGCAATTATATTTGGAGTCATTCATGTTACACTCTGGGGATTTGTTTTAAAGTATTGGTCAACTAAAGGTTACAAGTACAGCCTCGAATGGGGATTTTCACAAATGATTAATCGTATCTCAGTATCTTCAAAGCTTCAAGCATTAGAGGGTAAAGATGGGATTCATTAAAGACTATTTTTACTTAAAGAAAAACCGAAGAAGGTCACAAGAAGCGATTAATCAATTACAGTGGAAAGCAATCCAAAAGATGTTAGAGTATGCGAAAGCAAACAGCCCATATTATCAAAATCAATACCAAAATATAGATATAGTAACACTTGAAGATTTTCAAAAACTTCCAACGATTAACAAGCAAATTATGATGGAACATTTTACAGACCTTAACACCTGTGGTTTAAATAAAGAAGATGTCATGAATTATGCAGTTCAAAAGGAACTTAATAAGGATTATCTAGGGTATTATCAAGATAAGTATGTAGTAGGGTTATCATCAGGTACTTCAGGGAATAAAGGGTTATACATCACACCCAAATCGATGACCAAACGCTTACCGGGTGTTTTCTTAGCACGGGGTGGTATTGAACTTAAAGAACTGCCTTTACGAATACTTTTTTGCTTAAGAGTGTTCTCACAAGGATTTGATGACATCAACGCACCGTTACTCAAACTCAAATACATTTCGACGATGACACCAGTTCTAGACGTTATTCAAAAGATGAATCAAGACAACATCAATCTTTGGATGGCACCGCCATCATTCATTCGACAAGTCTTACCATTTAAAGACCAAATCAGGATAAAACTCAAGAAGATTATTACCTACGCAGAGGTCTTAAGTGCAGCTGATAAGGCACAGTTTGAAGCTGCATTTAATACGAAAGTAGTCGAAATCTACCAAGCTTCAGAAGGACAAATGGCTTCTCCTTGTAAGTTAGGTCATTTACATATCAATGAAGATATGGTTTATATCGAACTTTATGACCAAAACAATAGATTGATAACGACCCCAAATGTGGTGGGTCATAAAATGATTGTTACGAACTTAATCAATTTCGCTCAACCGCTCATTCGTTATGAGATGAACGATATGATTGTATTAGATAGCCCATGTCCTTGTGGGTCTCATTTCCGAAAAATTAAACAAATCATTGGTAGAAGTGATGACAATCTATGGTTTTATGATCAAAATCACGAACCACGAATCGTTTATTCGGATCTATTTTCACGATGGATTATCACAGAAAGTGACCAAATTAGAGAATTTCAAGTTACCCAAAAGGCAATTTCAAAACTTGAAATTACATTAGACCTCATCGGTGATTTTGATCCAAAACAATTAGAAAGAAGACTCTTAAAAGAACTTAATGAGCTCGGATTAAGTGTAGAAATTCACTTTTCAATAAACCCTTTAAGTTTACCGACACACTTTAATAAATACAAGCGATTCGTAAGCCTAATTAAAAACCCATGAACTGTTTAAAAGCCCACGCATTTTTCTAAAAGCCGTGTTATAATCGTTTCGAAGGAAGTGTCGTATGATTGTATTAGTTGGCGCAAGTGCCAGTGGGAAAACTGAATTGGCTAAACTCTTATACCGTGATTATGGGTATAAAAAATGCATTACCACCACCACCAGACCGATGCGTCAAAATGAAGTCGATGGCATCGATTACCATTTTTTAAGTGAAGAAGCCTTTAAAGATAAAATGGCAATGGATGCGTTTTATGAAGTAACCGAATACGCCAATCGCTATTACGGAATCCAAAAACAAGATGTGATTGAAAACGGTGTCGTCATTGTCGACCCAAATGGAGCGAATGCGCTAGCAGATCACGCAAGTGACGTCTACGTTGTGTTCGTTGAAGCCTCAGAAGCGCTTCGTAGAGCCCGTATGGAGTTACGTGGAGATCCGAAAGACCAAATCGAAAAAAGGATACTTGGAGACCGCTCCGTGTTTCAATTAAAACAGTTTCACCGTATCGATTTACACATCTATAATGAAGAAGTGACGCTTTCTGAACTCGCCTCTTGGGTTCATAGTCACTATCAAAAAAGACATCAAAAATAAGGGAAAGTCACAGTGACTTTCCCTTTTACTTATAGTTTCCATTTTTGACATTATTTTTATTTTCATACATGTAATGATCAGCGATTTTAATGTCTTCATAGATATCTTGGTTTTTCGTTGTTCGAATCTCAAATCCATAGGCAATAGAAGGCACAAAAGTTTCAATGCGCATCTTTTTAAGCGTATCAAATAAAGTTTTTCGATAGGTTAGGGTTTGATTTAAATCGGTATCCGATAAGAAAATTAAAAACTCATCCCCACCCATTCGGAATAAGTATTCTGAGGGTAAAATGGTCATAATTAAAGAAGCGACCTGCTTGATATAAAAGTCTCCCATGTGGTGGCCATAAGTATCATTGACTTGTTTTAAATCATTTAAATCAATCGATATGATCGATAGCGGATAATGATCTAAAGAGTCAATCTCTTTTAAACAGTGGTCAAGGTAGTGGCGATTATAAAAACCAGTTAAGAAGTCATGGTAGGATAAGTACTCAATTTCCCGTTGTTTTTCAACGAGTGCAGTAATATCTCTCGTTATCCCTGAAAAGCCGACGACTTCGCCCTCTTCATAAATGGCTGAAGCATTCGACTCATAATACCTATAAAAGCCTAAAACGTGTTTAAATCGGAAATTGCTGATGGTTTGAGATTCTTTATTGTCTTTTAGTTTGCTGAAGAACTGTTCTAATCGAGGTAAGTCATCGGGATGAACGAAAGGTTTAAAAGACCTGCCGACGGTTTCAGTATTGGTATACCCTAATCGTTTTGTCCAAGCTTTTGAGACAAAACAGAAGACATTATGGATATCAATACAGTAGATGATATCAAAGGCATGGTCGATGATTTGGGATAGATTTCGTTCACTTTTCTCAAGTTCCATTTGAGCCTTTTTAGTGTGGCTGATGTCGATGTGTGTACCAATCGCAACGAGCGGTTTACCATCCTCACTCCACTCAAAGATTTGACCACTGTCTAATACCCAAATCCAATGACCATCACGATGTTTCATACGCACTTCGACGGTGTAATAGGTTTCCTCTTTTGTAAAGAGCTTTTTAAGCATTGAATTAGAGCGCTCTAAATCATCTGGATGAACTAAATCACTCCAGGTCTTTAAACTAACAGGCTTAAGTTCATCTAATGTATAGCCGATGATTTCTGCCCAACGTTCATTATATATGGTTTCATTGGTTTTAATATTCCAAAACCATGTCCCCGCATTCATGGCTTTGATGATGATGCTGTCAAACGGATTCAAGTTTACATATTTATTATGCACACGACATCCCCACCATTCAGAATTGTTATAGAATTTTCATCATTATATACCTAAATTAATAAAAACAAATTTCAAATCTATTTCTTTAATTAAAAAGATTGGTTTTATGGCTTTAACCGTGACATTTAATATAGATTATGAATAAAGAATACTGTAAAATGTCACTAAGAGGTGAACCACAATGGAATTTAAAATTGAAGGTGGACAATTACCGGTCGTAATTGTTGAGTTAGAAGAAAACGAAAAGATTGTCACTGAAGGTGGTGGCATGTCTTGGATGACTGAAAACATGCATATGGAAACGAAGGGTGGCGGTTTAGGTAAAGTATTTGGCAGAATGCTTTCCGGTGAATCCTTATTTCAAAATATTTATACCGCGAAAAACGGTAGAGGGATGATTGCGTTAGCCTCCTCAATGCCAGGGACCATTATGGCAGTAAAAATCGAACGAGACAAACCGTTTATCGTCCAAAAAAGAGCGTTTCTAGGCGCGGAAGCATCTGTTGAACTCTCGATCTTTTTCCAACGTAAACTGGGTGCCGGGTTCTTTGGCGGGGAAGGCTTTATTATGCAAAAGCTTTCAGGTGAGGGCACAGCCTTCATCGAAATCGATGGTTATGTCAAAGTCTATGAATTAGATCGTGGTGAAAAGATGATTATCGATACTGGTTATCTAGCAGCGATGGAATCTACCGTTTCGATGGATATCAAAACTGTTGGTAACCTTAAGGATATGGTCTTTGGTGGAGAAGGCATTTTTCACACAGTCGTTACAGGTCCTGGTAAGATTTACTTACAATCGATGCCAGCTTCGAAGTTTTTACCCATAACACATACAAAATAATGCGTAAAGTCATCCTGT
Source organism: Paracholeplasma vituli (assembly GCF_025446935.1). Taxonomy (GTDB): domain Bacteria; phylum Bacillota_I; class Bacilli_A; order Acholeplasmatales; family UBA5453; genus Paracholeplasma; species Paracholeplasma vituli. Next base: position 60,267 of record NZ_JAOEGN010000004.1, read on the forward strand.
ACATCGCGATGTCATTAGATGGCTATATCGCAAGAGAAAACGACGCTATTGATTTTTTAGGTGGTCAAACCAATAGTGAGGTCGATTACGGATTTGAGGCTTTTTTGGATTCTGTTGACACCCTCATTATGGGAGCGAAAACTTACCATGAGATTCATGAAGTGATTTCTCCAAACGTATGGCCTTATCCGAATAAAGAAGTATTCGTCTTCTCAAACAGTTATATAGGAAGAACCGAACACGTCGAATTCATCTCAGGCGATATTGTAGAGTTTATCTCTAAACAAAGCCATAAATCAGGTAAAGACATTTGGATTATTGGTGGCCGTAGTGTGATTGAACCACTTATTACGAAAGACCTAATCGATCGCTATGTGATTACCATAATGCCTATATTGATTGGGTCTGGAAAGAGATTATTCTCAGAATATCCAAACGATATCTTGTTGAATCACGTTAGTACAGAAGTCTATGACGGTATGGTGATGTTGACCTATGAAAAAAGATAATTACAAAACGAAAGGGCGATAAAACGCCTTTTTATTTTTGTGAATATTTCAATATAATCATTTTTCTATTTCTAACATGGTATAATGTAACTAGAAAAGTGGTGATTCGATGGCTCAAATCATACTTAAAAACATTAAGAAAACATACGACCCGGATGTGTTGAAAAAACCGGTATTAAATCAGTTATCTCTATCCATTGAAGCAGGGGAATTCGTAGGCATCGTAGGGCCTTCAGGGTCTGGTAAAACGACGCTTCTTTACGTCATGTCTGGACTAGAAAAGGTGGATTCGGGAGAAGTCCTTTTGTTCAATAAACCACTTTCAACTTACTTAGAAAGCGATCGTGCGATGTTACGTCGGGATCTCATTGGATTTGTCTTTCAATTTTTCAACTTAATTCCGAATTTATCCATTTATGATAACTTGAAATTGGCCAATGTCATCATCAAGAATAAGGGTTTAACGATTGAAGAAGCCTTAAATCTTGTGGGTCTTAAAGATGTTATGCATAAATACCCATCCGAACTATCCGGTGGGATGCAACAACGCGCTTCCATTGGTAGAGCCATTTTAGGTGAGAAGAAAATTATTTTCGCTGATGAACCAACCGGTAATTTAGATTATCAAACCAGTTTAGATATCATGGGTTTATTCAAAGAACTCAACCAAAAACTCGGTATTACCATTGTAATGGTTACCCATAATGAAGCCTTATTATCCTATACGAACCGAGTCATTCGACTACTAGATGGGAAAATTGAGAAAGATGAAAAGAGATAAACTTACTTTCATGTTCAAGTTTGCCAAACAAAACCTCGTAAAGAGCCCTTTACGAAGTTTTTTATTGTTGTTTGGTTTCACGTTTATGATGGTCGTGATCAGTCTTGCTTTATCGATGAAAGGGGTTATGGAAGCTTATTACATCCATGCTTACCAAAGCAGGAGTGAACACATTGATTTAGAAATGACCACAGGCCCCAATAGTTCAACACGTTATTTTTCAACTAGAGATTTAGATGAGTTAAACCTTAATAATCATGCCAATGTATTTAAAATCGATACCTTAACCAATCAAGATACCTATCTAACCGTTCTAGCAACCAACCCTACCGATTTTGAAATCCTTTATGGTGAGTACCATGTAGTTTCAGACACTGAAATCATATTAACGGATACTGGTGCTAAAAAACTTTCTTTAGAAGTTGGTGATACTTTAAGCCTCACGGTCGGAAGTAGTACCTTAGAGTTTACAGTCAAGGCTATCCTACAAGATTATGGCATCTTTCAAGGTGACCTCGCATACATAGCACATGATCCCCATGTCGCGACCTTACTAAAAACCTTAGTCCCCCCTTTAGAGATTTATCCAAATACTTTTTTTAGTAATTTTAATAATACGGTTTATTTTGATACCTTCGATGTTTTAGAAACCCAATCGGTCCTCACTAGTCTTGAAACATATAAGGATTTGGACTTTAAAGAAAGCCTTCCGATGCCTTATATCAAACAGCTTGTGAACCGTGCGGTATCACTATTTCAATTGATGTTGATCTTTATTGGATTAGCGGTATTTTTATTGATTCAAACGACATTCGTATTGGTCTTTAAGGAAAAAGAACAATCGTTATCGATAATCAAATTGCTGGGTGGGTCATTAGCTTTCGGATTCATAATCTGGGCGATTGAAATGGTTATATTGATGATCCCTGCAGCGTTGATTTCGTATTTATTAACCTATGGTATCATTCAAATCGGTTTAATGGTATTGATGCCTGGGTTATACTATCAGATTGCGTTTAGACTAATTTTATTGAGTTTAGGGGTTGTATTATCGATTTTTATTCTAACTACATTGGCTTATAGCCTCGCTTGGAAGAAACAAAGTGAAGTCTCTCGGTTAAGTTATAAACCAGATAAATCATGGCCTATTTTAGTGCATTGTGGACTTGTAGTGATTGTTTTAGCACTTTATTTTATCATCGATCATCAAACCTTGAGTACCACACTGACCAGTCTTTTATTATCAATAGTCTTAGCCTATAGTTTGCTTAAAGTCATATCCCATGGGATTGGGTACTTTATTCTAAAATTCAAAGACTCGAGTTTGCCGTACTTATTTAAAATGACCTATGTTAAAAAGTCGTTTTACCGTTTTATGACTTTAGCCTTAGCCACGTATGTATCAGTTATTTTACTATTTCAAACAACAGGTTATATTCGGTTAAAAGCTTCATACATAGAAAGAGAATATCAAGCCGATTTACTGGTTTCAAATGTACTTACCAACATCGATACTGTAGAAGAAGAAATCGCCCTGTTAGAAGGTGTTGATAACAGCACAAAAGTAGGCATTTTTAGGAATGTAGCGATTACCCCAAGTGGACAAACGTTCTCTGCGGTTTATATGTTAGCCCCAAATGAAATCACAAGCTATTTTGGAATGTCTAGTGAATCAAATTCATTAGTTGATTTTCAAAACACCAGTGAACCATCCATCTGGCTTCCAATGCGGTATCAAGCCGTTTACGGGATTAAAAAAGACGATATCATTCATTTGGACTTGAATAAGAAATATTCATCAGTCCCTTTAAAGGTTGTCGGATTTTTTGATGAAGCTGTGGGTAACACCGCCTTCATCAATGTTCATCAGTTTTCTGGTTACGAGGGGTTAAAACAAACCCATATTTTGATTAAAACCGATGACCCAAAGAGCTTACAACAAACTTTGATGCATAACTATGGGCATCGTTTAATCTACATATATGACTTCCAAGCAGGAGCGAAAGCCTTATCGAGTGAAGTCATCGCTTCGATGAACTACGCAACCTTTGTTATATTAATTATTTTAGTCGGTCTATTGTTGTCCTTATTGAATCAAGGGCTCATTCTATTTGACGAGCTTAAAAGTAATTATATGCGGGTATCCCTATTAGGGTATTCAACTAAAAACTTATCATGCTATCTTTTAATAGAAGGCTTTTGGATGATGGTGACACTCAGTTTAAGTACAGCAGTGATTGTATGTTTAATAGACCCACTCATTAAACCATTGTTACTCTTATTTGACGAATACGAGAAAATCACATTTATGCTTAATGATTTCTGGATAGGGTTGGCGTTATCAAATGGATTATTACTCTTGACCAGAATCGTCTATTTGAAAGGTTTAAGAAATATGGACCTTGTTCGAATTCTAAAAATGCATCAAATGGCGTAGTTATTCATAAAAATTCGTGGTTTTTACTAAAATAATTGTTTTTTATAGATTAAAAGATACTTACTTTCCTCATTATAGGTATAATGAAGGTGAGTTTTATGAAAGGATGGATTCTATGAAACGCTTGTATGTTTTAATTGTATTGATCCTAGGCGTCATTGGTTTATACGGTTGTGAAACCAGTAATTTTGAAAAACCGAGCAATGTTCAAATCTCTGGAACAACAGTGACTTGGGATGCAGTGAAAGACGCAGAAAGTTATATTGTGATTATTAACAATCAAGAACATACCGTGAGTGTCACCACGTTTGATTTAGCTACACTAAATTTACCTAGTGGGTCTTACAGTGTGACAGTGGTGGCGAAAAAAGGGACGACTTTGTCGATACCAAGTACAGCAGTGACCTTTGTAGTGGAATCGAGTGGACTTACATTATCGGCTCCAATCGTTACACTCACTGGGCAATTACTGAGTTGGCCAGCGGTTACAAACGCAACAGGCTACCAAGTGATCATTAATTCAACGGTTCATAATACCACAGCGACTAGTTTTGATTTAAGCACATTAAACCTGACTACAGGCACCTATGTGATTACAGTTAAAGCGACAGCAGGCACAACCTTATCACAAGCTTCCGCACCCAAAAACTATACAGTAATCAGTGCTGAAAACCGCGAAATCCTTTATGGTGCTTTACTAAAAGTTGTGAACCCTTCTTATGAAGCCGATATGGAACGTTCCGATTTTGAAAACGATGAAGAATTTGAAACGTATGAACGTTTGACAGTGATGATCTATTTATACTTAGATGTGGCTATCGCAGAAGGCATGAATGGCGTCGATATGGCCAATATGCTCACCTTTATGGTTGAACTTCCTGAAAAGATGTCAAACCCACAACCAACCGCTATTAAGACCGAATTGGATAAGTTAGGCACTTACGGGTTAACCCCAGAACTATTTACCAGTTTCATGATGACTTTAGGTAATGAATTTCTACAAATAAGCCTTGAAGAACAAGAAGTAAGACGTGTTGAATTGAATGCTACTGTAGCAGATTTCCAATCAGACCTTAATGCGTTAATGATCAGTAATGATTTTACAACGTTGATGCAATCTCTAAGACCTTATGTAGAATCCTATGATCTAGGACTATTTGACCAATTGGATGAGAATATTACGGATATCGATGTATTCAGATTATATTGGCAAATCGAAAATTACATTAATTATATACAATACCAATATGGATATGAAAACGAATATGGTGATGTCCTCACCGACGAATATGTATACTTATTTCAAACCCTCCTTTGGAATGTATACTATGAAAACCCAACCCTATTTAACAAGTTAGTTACCGGAACCAGTTTAGATGTCCTCTATCAGATCGGCATTCTCGTATCCGATTATCAATACGCGAATGATGAAATCATTGAGATTGAACAACAAATCGAAATGATGGAAATCGTTCTTGAAATGATGGATACAGAATCTGCAGAATTACGTATTTTGATTGAAGAAGTCATGACTTATCTAGAAACGCTTTATGATGCCATTCCAATGACCTTATTACAAGACCTTGAAACTCTAATGGCTAGTGGCGATGTATCTGTTGAAGAAATCCTTGTTTTTAAAGATGAAATAGTAGATATCTTAATCGAAACCTTGCCTGAAGAATCCAGTTTCTTACGGGTATACGAAACCTTATTTACACTTGCTGCAAGCATGACAGATACCAATGTGACTGTTTTAGTCGGACATGCCGATACGCTGGCTGCTTTAGATTACAATACGATTTTATTAGGTCTTGAATTCTTAGGCAGTGTGGATGCAAAATTAGTCAACGATATCATCGTAACCGTCGATGGTATGGTCAGTGAACCTATTTATGACCCAGAGCAATCGTATTATTCTGAACACGATATCGATTTTGTAAAACTAGTTGATTTGATTATGCTTATTTTAAACCACATTGATGGTTTCGTAGATGATCAACAAGCATTAATTGATACCATTGAAGCGATTGATGTTGAACCGATGGTCCTTGATTTTGCAGGATTCGCTGTTGGTATCGCGAAAACACAACTCGAACAGGAAGTTGATACAGACACCTTCATCATTATTTCTGGGTTGTTAGATGAGTTTTTAGTTGAACTCCCTAACTATATAGATTTCTATGAATTAACAGTAGAAATGGATGTTAAGTTGATCGACCATATTCTTTTCACACAAGGTCAGATGCTCAAAGATTTAGCTTTATTTATTGAAACAGAAGAACCGAGCCCTGAAGTAGTACTCGACTTTGTTGAACTCATGATCGACCATGTGATGGATTACCGTGGTTTAATCCGAAGTGATCTAGATTTGGATTTCGTAACAAAACTCGTCGGATTACTCAAATTACCGATGCAAGGGGTATGTACACAAACCGGTATTGACCAGGATTGTGACGCTTTATATAACGCACTCAAACCAGGTCTAATCGACCTCTTCATGCAAATCCTTTTAATAGAAGAAGCCTTTATTACTGAACTAGATGCAGTTACGGGTATTTATGATCAAATCGAAACTTGGAATATCGAAACCGATTTGGGTTTAATGGCTCATGTAGTGATTTCTTTAGATCATATAATGGATACAGATAAGGCTCTATTTGAAAGTTTAATGGATATCGTATTCACGGATATTTTAGGTTTAGATCCAGTCAAAGCCATAACAAACATGGACGATACACAGTTGAGTGAAATTGAGTCGGATATTACGGCTAAATTAAATGACATTGATGCGGACTTAGATTACTTAGCAGCCTTAAATTTCGCTGCACTTACAGAATCTCAAATAGAAGAACTTAGAGTCTTCTTCGATACACTTTTCGAAGTAAATTCGACAAATCCGATACAATAGAAGGCTTACTAAAGAGATATCCTTGAAAAAGGGTATCTTTTTCTTTTGGTGTCTACCTATTAGGTTCAGAATTGTGATAAGATAAGTTTAAAGGAGTGGATCTTATGCATGTGATTGAAATCCAAAATCTTAAGAAATATTATGGAACAAAGCGCGGGTTAGAATCTGCCACACTTTATGTTAAAAAAGGTGAAATTTACGGATTTATTGGACCCAATGGAGCTGGTAAGACCACCCTTATTCGGATATTGATGGGATTGTTACCAAAGACCGATGGGGTTGCGAATGTCTTTGGAAAACCGTGTCAAATGGGGGATGCGGATATTCAAAAACGAATTGGATATATGCCATCGGATGCGTCCTTTTTCCCAGAATATAAAGTCAGTGAACTGATCTCATTTTTTGGAGCTATCCGAAAACCTAATCCAAAGTATGTCGAAAAACTATGTCATATCCTCGATATTGATTTAGATAAAACGTATGCATCATTATCTTTTGGAAACAAAAAGAAAATTGGCATATTGGTAGCTTTAATGCACGAACCAGAACTTTTAGTTTTGGATGAACCGACAACAGGATTAGACCCACTCATCCAAAAGCAATTCTTAGATGAACTCTTAGAACTAAAATCAAAAGGGGTCACTATTTTCTTATCTAGTCACGTACTATCGGACATTCAAAAGGTATGTGACCGCGTTGGCCTCATTAAAAACGGCATAGTCATTCTTGAAAATGATATGCATATATTAAAAAAAGAAGAACACAAGATTGTAGAGTTTTCACCATTCTACCCAATTGAAGTACCCAATATGATCGACTTTCAGAAGACAGCCGAGGGTGGTACTTTTAAATACCAAGGGGGTATGACACCTTTATTGAAAACATTGAGTCAGTATGAATTTACCGATGTTGTCATCCGCGATGTTTCATTAGAAGAAATTTTCCTAAGTTATTATGAAAGTGAGGATTATCATGATTAAGACCTTACTAAAAATGGAATTTAGACGGGCGATTAAAGCCAATTTATTGTGGTCAATCGGTGTTGGTTTGATGATTTATTTGATTATTGTCCTATACCCTCTTGTCGATGATATATACAGCCAAGTCCCACCAGAACTAATGGCCATCATGGAACAATTTGGAGGTATTCCTAGCGATGTGTTGGAATACTACGCTACCGAAGGTGCGATGATGTTACAGTTGTTTGGAGCGATTTATGCGGCACTGCTCGGGTTTAATCTCATCTCAACATTTGAAAAAGAAAGACTCGCTGAAGTCATCTACACCCAAGCAATACCTAAACAGGATTTCTTTATCAGTAAACTCATTGTACTCTTCATTATGATACTATTATTTACACTCATCAACGTGGTGATTGGGTATATCGGATTTCTTACCATTAATGAGACATTTAGTTTGTCTGATTATGTGATTTTTTCGCTTCTCAATGGTGTCATGTATTTACACATTGCGTTACTATGTATGGTATTAGCACTCTGCCTAAATAAGGAAGTAAAAGCGATGATTTCTTTAGCCATTCCACTGCCTTTATACATCCTTTCGATTGTTTCCACACTCACCGATAATGACTGGTTAAAACGTCTTAAATACATCAGTCCATTTACGTATTCTGACCCGGTTGCTATTCTTAAGAATCAATCGGATTTTGAATATGTAAGTTTCTTAGTTTTTACAGGTGTGATTCTAATGGGTCTATCGATTGGGTATGGCCTCTATAAAAAACGCATTTCCGTATCATAATTTCAAATGTTTTATGAAGTCAAAATGAAACAATCTATGTTATAATATTTAAGTAAGGGAAGGTGATTGTATGTCATGGGGTAACGAATCTAGAATCATTGGCGAGAAAGTATCGGTCGTTGGTGAGAAGGAAATTGGCGTCATCACAAGAATCGATGCAGATAGACGTCTCGTCTATGTTTTATTCAAACGTATGAGAGAAGTTGCATATCCGTATCCAGAAGCGTTTGAACAAAACTATCTAATTTTAAAACTGAACGCTAACAAATAGTCCATCCTAGAGTGGATTATTTTTTTAGGGAGGAAAGTAAATGCTACCAAACTATCAAAAATCGATTGTAAACGTCTCGAATGCATTATTGAATCATTATGGGGTAAAACCATTTCATACACCCTTAGAGGTGTTAAAGCCCTACTTAAAGGATAAAAAGCACATTATGTACATCCTCTTGGATGGAATGGGTATGAACATCCTCAAGAATTTGAGTGAAAATACATTACTAAGACAAAACGTAAAAATGGCTTTAACATCGGTTTTTCCACCCACAACGGTCGCGGCGACCACGTCTGTACTTTCTGGTCTAACGCCTTATGAACATGGTCACATCGGTTGGACCCAATACAACCGTTTTGAAGATTGTCAAACGGTTATTTTTCAAAATCTTGATTTTTATGATGAAACCCATATTCTAAAAAATGAGTTTGCGAAAACCCATTTAGCGTATGAGAATATATTAGAAAAGATTGCTAAAAAAAATCCAAACCTATTCGTCAAAAAACTATTTCCTGATTTTGAAGAACATGGGTATCCATCTTTTGAAGCCATGGTCGATGAGCTTATTTCAATTTCCAAAAAGGAATCGTCATTTACCTATACCTATTGGAATGAACCAGACTATACTATTCACAGTACGGGTATTCATGATGGAAAAGTTAAACTTCAATTAGAGTATCTTACCCAGCAAATCGAAAGACTCTATCAACAAGTCACTAAAGACACCCTCATTATCCTAATCGCTGACCATGGTTTGGTCAATGTTGAAGGGGTAGAATTACATCACCATCCGATTTTGGAGTTACTCGATAAAATGCCTTCTGTAGAACCAAGAAGCACGGTATTCTTTGTCAAAAAAGAGAATCAAAAAGCATTTGAAGCCATGTTTAATTCGGATTTCGGTTCTAAATTCACATTGTTAAATAAAGAAACTTTACTGGCATCAGGTCGTCTTGGGTCAGGGATAAAACACCCACTACTCGATGATTTTATTGGCGATTATATCGCCATTTCAGAAGGGCCATTTATGTTTAATATGAAAGAAAATAGCCCCTTCAAAGCCCATCACGCTGGTGGGTACCCAGATGAACTCTGGGTACCACTCATACTATTAGAAAAATAAGGAAATTTTTTATGGCAAAAAAGAAAACAACATCCACAACAAAACTAAAAAAACAAGTTCGTAAAAAAGTACGGAAGATTGAAAAGAATCCTGTTTTTCAAATCACCCTCATCACATTAATTATTATCGCAGCATTGATTTATTATTTCTTTTTCTATGAAAAACCAATCGGTCAAACCTATGGCAGTGAACAAAATGCTGAAGGCTGCTATTACTATTCTTTAGTTGAAAATGGCTCCTATTATAGCCAAGCCAATAGCCTTCAAGGGGAGTCACTAAAAGACACATTACATACCATCCTGAATACAGGCTTCACCCCAACTACGTATGGTGAAGCAAGACAAATTTTAGGTGTAGCTGATGCTTTAATCGATGATCCTAGTTTGGTCTATACGATTTATAGCTCAGCTACCGTAACCTCTACTTGGGATGGTGGGGATTCATGGACGAGAGAGCATGTTTGGCCTAATTCAAGATTAGGATTAGAACGCGTTGAAAATCATCAACGCAATCAAGCGTCTGTTTTACATAATCTAAGAGCAATCGTCCAATCTGTGAACGCTTCTAGAAGTGATCGTTATTTCACAGCTGGGTCGGGTCTTAATCAAACCACAACCGAAGATGGTTATTACCCAGGTGATGAGCATAAAGGGGATGTCGCACGTATTTTATTTTATATGGCAACCATGTATGATTTCTTACAACTCGCTGATGAGGGTTTCGATGTAGGTGAAACCTATACGATGGACCGGGTTACAATGGGGAAACTCTCAGTATTACTGGACTGGCATAAAGAAGACCCTGTGGACGCATTCGAAACTAAGCGTAATCAAGTCATTTACGAAGCCCAAGGTAACCGTAACCCCTATATTGATAAACCAGAATATGTCCATTTAATTTGGGAAAATAAAACTATCCAAGATTTGACCAAAGTCGAAACAACAACCTTATTACCAGGTCTTAGAATCTCTTTCTTAAGTCTCGTAAAATAAATAACAAAAAAGCCTACTCAGATGAGTTAGGCTTTATCTTTAAATGGTACACCCTCACGGGCTCGAACCGTGGACCCAATGATTAAGAGTCATTTGCTCTACCAACTGAGCTAAGGGTGCGTTTTTCAGCACGAATATAATAACACACTAATTTAGTTAAATCAACCCTTTTAGACGAAAAAAGTTTTTAGAAAACGGTGTCTTTGTTGTATAATAGAAAATAGTCTATTAAGGAAGTGACGTTATGGTCGATTTATTTACAGAGTATCAGCCAAAGTCCGATTTAGAAGTCGCAGATTTGGCTTATATTCTTGACGCTATTAAACATTATGGGGAAGCTTTATTTATGCGACATCCAGCCATGCACTTTTCATCATCTGCTATGATTTTTAATCCATCAATGACAAAAACTCTTTTGATTTATCATAAACTCTATGATTCCTGGGGATGGACAGGTGGGCACATGGATGGCGATACAGATTTCTTGAAAGTCGCTATAAAAGAAGCGAAAGAAGAAACTGGATTGGATTCGATCACGTGTTTAAATTCAAACCCGATCAGTATAGAAGTTTTACCCGTGTGGTTTCATTATAAGCATGGTAAACCAATATCGTCACACTTACATTTGAATGCTTCTTACATATTGATTGCAGATGATCAATTACCTTTAAAACAAAACGTAGAAGAAACCAATGGTGTCAAATGGGTAAATATTGATGAAATTACTCAATACGTCTCTGAACCAGAGATGATGCCGATATATCAAAAAATAATCGAAAGAGGTAAAAAATGAAAAAAGTGATTCTATTTGATTTAGATGGCACACTTCTTGATACACTCACAGATTTGACGAATGCCATCAATCATATGCTACTAAATTTCAATTTTAAACCCAGAACCGCTGAGGAAATCAGACGATTCTTAGGTAATGGTGCAAAACAACTGGTCGAATTATCGATTGGTAAATCAGTAGAACCCGAAAAGTTTGAGGAATACTATCAATATTATGATACCTATTACCAAGCACACAGTGAAGAACAAACAGCCCCTTATGAAGGTATTCCTCAAGTTTTGGAATCCTTAAAAAAACGTGGCTATCGATTAGCTGTCATTTCTAATAAGCAAGACATCGTTGTCAAACAACTTGTAGATAAAATGTTCCCAAATACGTTTGATTATGCACTAGGTGTAACGGAAGATGGTATTAAGAAACCAGATCCTCGCATGATTGATAAAGTATTAGAAGCGATGGGTATTTTTGCCCATGAAGCGTATTTGATTGGAGATAGTGAAACCGATATACAAACAGGTAAGAATTCAAATCTAACCGTCATCGCTTGCTTATGGGGATTTCGCGATATGAAAGATATCGCACCAATGAACCCTGAATTCATTGTGGGTAAACCCTACGATATTCTTAAAGTGATTTAAATTAAAGGACCCTTAAATTGTGAAAAAGTATGTTATCGTTGGCCTATGTAGTTTGATCCTATTAACCATAGGTGTGATCCTATCGTTGCAGTATGTTAAAAAATCTAATGAGATTTACATCACGGGATTAACCCCACTCACCTATGAATTAGGTAATGAAAAACCGGATTTAAATGAGAATGTAAAATCGCTTAATGGACATCAAAAGCCAATTCTTATTCCCTATATTATTGACGAAAGTGCTGTAAAGTGGAATACAGTTGGAAACTATACGCTTTTATATACTTACAAAAATTTAACGTATCCACGACAACTAACCATCCGCGGTGATAAACCGTTTTTTTCACTTGTGGACGAACTGGTTTTTCCAATTACAAAGGAAACTATAGATTATGTATCCTACTTGAAAGCATATGACTTGTTTGGTAATGAAATTAGTGAAAGGATCGAAGCAAATTCCAATCAAATCAATCCAAGATTACCAGGTCAATATCCATTACTAGTTTCTGTTTCAGATGATTATGGCTTATCGACAAGCCAAACCTTAATGGTTGAGTATTATCACGATGAAACCACAAACTATCATCCAGTAATAACTCAGCTTAACGCTTTTGAATACATGATTGGTAATGAGACAACACCTTATAAAGAGAACCTATTTGGTATCGATTACTTTGGAAAAGACATGACGGATTCCATTGTCATTGATGATAAGTTTGTAAACTACAATCAAACTGGCTTTTATCCCGTTCTACTTAGTCTTAAGGATGATTATGGGTTTGAAACCAAAATAACTACAGAGATTGAAGTTAAATGGTCAACTGAAAATACAATTCATTTTGAAGGTTTAAAGGATTTCGTAATAAAATTGGGTGATCAAAAACCTGATTACTTAGAAAATATTAATGCTTTAGATTCGATTGAAGGTGATTTATCTAATCAAATTTTAGTTGATGAATCAAACATTAACTACACTCTGATTGGCGAATATATGCTGTTTTATCGTGTCACAAATTCGCTTGGATTCACACAAAATGCAATGGTTCAAGTACGTATAATTACAGACGAATATGACTCGGAACCCCCTGTGTTTACAGGCATACAAAATCTCACGTATTATATGAGTCAAACGAAGCCCGATTTACACCTTGGAATTCTTGCCTACGATGAGGTGTCAGGTAATCTCACGAACCGCATTCTAGTTTCCGATGAAGAAGTAAAATGGGAGATCCCTGGAACATATACTGTTTATTATGAAGTCATGGATGATACATTAAATAAAACAATAGAAACACGAAAAGTTACAGTTATTGATGATGTACCGCCTGTTTTTTATGGTATTGTGGATATTTATGTTTCTTTAGAGTCTGGGACTTACCCAGATTTAATTCAACATGTAACGGCTTATGATAATGTCGATATGGATATTACAGCTTCGATTGAAGTGGATGATTCACTGGTCGATATTTCACAAAAAGGGACGTATAAAATAATATATACTATTACTGATTTAAGAAATAATATTACGACACAAATTTCCTACGTTATAGTCTATTAATTTGAATAAAAATGAAATAATATAGACAAGTTAGTTTTAAATTATTGATAAATTGTTTGAACACCTTAATATATTGATATATAGCCATTATCCGTTTGTCATGATATATGGTTAGTAAGTATACAAATTAAATAAACTATAAACTCAATTATTTCATTTGCGTAACAGAAAAGTTATAAAAATGTATTGATTTCATAATCATTTCATCGTACAATTGAATTAACAAATGAACAATTCATATTTATATATGGTGGGTTATGAAAACGAGACGATTTATTAGATATAGCTGTTTTGTATTAATTTCATTTTACGCAATTTTCGGGATTCTTCGTACCGGAAGATTTTTATCTTTCCACACCGAGGAATCCCATTTTTTTTCATACAACTCAGAGTTTTTGTCTCAAGCAGGAACCAGCAGTGATCCCTATGTTATTACCTCAAGTGAAGATATGTTAACCATCTCATCACTCACGCTAGGTGGAAATAATTTTAGTGGTAAGTATTTCGTGGTTTCAACAGGTATCGATGAGCTCGATTTAGGTGATTTCGTACCAGTCGGAACCACAACAAGACCGTTTTTAGGGAACTTTAACGGAAATGGTGTAAGGTTTAGAGTAGCGATCGATAAAACAGCGACCGATAACGTGGGTATATTTGGGTATATCCAAAACGGAACGATAGAAAACTTCTCGATATACGGGTCCATCAAAGGCAGAACAAACGTCGGAAGTGCGGTCGGATACCAACAAAGTGGATTGGTAAGAAACATTTATAACGAAGCGAGAATCGCCGCAGTAGGTTCAAATATTGGTGGAATAGTCGGACAGCTATATAACGGAACAGTGACGTTAACGTATAACCGCGCAGAGATTACAGGGGTATCTAATGTCGGTGGAATCATCGGCTATACGTATACCTATACAATGGCATCATCGAGTGTAAGTCATGTCAATAATGTGAACAATAACTACAGTTCCGGGACAGTGAGTGGAGACAGTGCAGTGGGGGGCGTAATAGGCGCAAGTTCAGCAGCGAGATACACATCCTCGACGGGAGCGAACGCCAGAAACAACAACTACTATGACATCACAGAGATGGCGAACTACGCACAAACCAGAGCTGTAAAACCGAGCAGTTTAGCATCTGCAGAAGGGCTATCTTCTGGCGTATTCTTCAGTGGAATGAGCGGGAAGCTATCGAGTGGATTCGTATTTGAAGCGATCTCAGATGGGTTTGGATATTACCCACAACTGAGCGTATTTTCAAACCATTCGAATGGAACGATCAAAGGGAACTCAAAAGCGAGTGTCCAAGTGGAAATCGGGGATGGATTAGGGACCTCAGATTTACCATTTTGGATTAGAACAAAAGAAGATATCGAAGCGTTAAAGTTAAAAGTAGCGAGTGGAAACACATTTGAAGGGTTCTATTTCAAAGTGGAAGACGGCGTGGGACAATTTGATTTGGGTAATTTTACACCAATCGGGAGTGCGAGCCGACCATTCTATGGCAGTTTTAATGGAAATAACGCAGAATTCAATATAGAAGTGAATCAAAGTGGATCGAACATTGGATTGTTCGGTTATTTCGGCATCGGAACGATCGAGAATTTATCTATAAAAGGACAAATGATTGGTGGAACGTATGTCGGGGCCGTGGTCGGGACGATGGTATCAGGGATTGTAAGAAATGTGTATAACCAAGCGGATATCAGTGGGGTATCGTATGTGGGCGGGATTGTTGGGTATTTAACCAATGGACAAGTGATTAACGCATACAATACCGGGGATATCTTAGCGAGTGGAGATATCGCAGGTGGTATCGTCGGAAGGATGTATGAAGGGCGAATCGAGCGAACCTATAACATGGGCGAAATCATCGGCGCGAGATATGTAGGTGGGATAGTCGGGTATGTACAACAGTACCAAGCATCCACATCGAGTGTAAGTCACGTGAACGTAATGATACAAAACTATAGTGCAGGGTTAGTGAGTGGGAACGCGGAAGTAGGCGGAGTGATTGGGTATAATAACCCAGGTCGATACACCTCATCGACGCCAGCGAACGTGAGAACGCATTTGTATTATGACGTGAGTGTATTGGTGAATTACAGACAACCAAGAACGTTAAAACCGGAAGTCCAAGGTCATCCATATGGACTAGACGGCAGTGTTTTACTATCGAAAGATCAAATGATAGCCAAAGGGCTTACAGAAGCCAATTGGTATTACGATACAAAAGAGGATAAATACGCGTATTACCCACAATTAAGCGTATTTAGAACCCATGAAGAAGCAAGAATCTCAACCGAATCAATTGAATCGGTCAAAGTGGATATCGGGTATGGACTCGGAACGAGTGCCATTCCATTCTTGATTAAGACAGCAGAAGACATGCATAACCTATCTCAACTGGTGTTAAATGGAAACACGTATTCCGGATTCTATTTCAAAGTGGATGACGGGATTTCAGAACTGGATTTAGGTGATTTCGTACCAGTCGGAACCACAACAAGACCGTTTTTAGGGAACTTTAACGGAAATGGTGTAAGGTTTAGAGTAGCGATCGATAAAACAGCGACCGATAACGTGGGTATATTTGGGTATATCCAAAACGGAACGATAGAAAACTTCTCGATATACGGGTCCATCAAAGGCAGAACAAACGTCGGAAGTGCGGTCGGATACCAACAAAGTGGATTGGTAAGAAACATTTATAACGAAGCGAGAATCGCCGCAGTAGGTTCAAATATTGGTGGAATAGTCGGACAGCTATATAACGGAACAGTGACGTTAACGTATAACCGCGCAGAGATTACAGGGGTATCTAATGTCGGTGGAATCATCGGCTATACGTATACCTATACAATGGCATCATCGAGTGTAAGTCATGTCAATAATGTGAACAATAACTACAGTTCCGGGACAGTGAGTGGAGACAGTGCAGTGGGGGGCGTAATAGGCGCAAGTTCAGCAGCGAGATACACATCCTCGACGGGAGCGAACGCCAGAAACAACAACTACTATGACATCACAGAGATGGCGAACTACGCACAAACCAGAGCTGTAAAACCGAGCAGTTTAGCATCTGCAGAAGGGCTATCTTCTGGCGTATTCTTCAGTGGAATGAGCGGGAAGCTATCGAGTGGATTCGTATTTGAAGCGATCTCAGATGGGTTTGGATATTACCCACAACTGAGCGTATTTTCAAACCATTCGAATGGAACGATCAAAGGGAACTCAAAAGCGAGTGTCCAAGTGGAAATCGGGGATGGATTAGGGACCTCAGATTTACCATTTTGGATTAGAACAAAAGAAGATATCGAAGCGTTAAAGTTAAAAGTAGCGAGTGGAAACACATTTGAAGGGTTCTATTTCAAAGTGGAAGACGGCGTGGGACAATTTGATTTGGGTAATTTTACACCAATCGGGAGTGCGAGCCGACCATTCTATGGCAGTTTTAATGGAAATAACGCAGAATTCAATATAGAAGTGAATCAAAGTGGATCGAACATTGGATTGTTCGGTTATTTCGGCATCGGAACGATCGAGAATTTATCTATAAAAGGACAAATGATTGGTGGAACGTATGTCGGGGCCGTGGTCGGGACGATGGTATCAGGGATTGTAAGAAATGTGTATAACCAAGCGGATATCAGTGGGGTATCGTATGTGGGCGGGATTGTTGGGTATTTAACCAATGGACAAGTGATTAACGCATACAATACCGGGGATATCTTAGCGAGTGGAGATATCGCAGGTGGTATCGTCGGAAGGATGTATGAAGGGCGAATCGAGCGAACCTATAACATGGGCGAAATCATCGGCGCGAGATATGTAGGTGGGATAGTCGGGTATGTACAACAGTACCAAGCATCCACATCGAGTGTAAGTCACGTGAACGTAATGATACAAAACTATAGTGCAGGGTTAGTGAGTGGGAACGCGGAAGTAGGCGGAGTGATTGGGTATAATAACCCAGGTCGATACACCTCATCGACGCCAGCGAACGTGAGAACGCATTTGTATTATGACGTGAGTGTATTGGTGAATTACAGACAACCAAGAACGTTAAAACCGTCTACAGTTGTTGGTGGTCAAGGTTTAGAAAAGACCAGTTTAATTGGTAGTGGGATGACCAGTCGTGGGTTTTCAGGAACGGACTGGACATTCAAAGATATTGAAGGTTTCTATGCTTTCTACCCACAACTAAGGGTATTTTCAACCAGTTCAAGTAGTGTCGTGATGGAAGACTCGAAAGACTCCGTTAAGACCATTCCATTCATTGGGGATGGGACTTCGAGTAGCCCTTATATCATCTCATCAGCCGCTGAAATGCGCGCATTATCCTTATCAATCTCGGGTTCTTATGACGCATTTGGGGTTTACTACTTGGTAAATAAGAACGTTACAGATATCGATTTAACTGAAAATTTCAGTCCAATCGGGTCATTAACAACACCATTTAGAGGCCATTTTGATGGTAATTACGCGAATTTTGTATTAAATATCAACAGTCAACAATCTTACCAAGGTTTATTTGGAGTGACTTCAAGTGAGGCAGTCATTCAAAGACTTTCTGTCTCCGGACAGCTGATTGGTAGTGATCATATAGGCTCAATTGTGGGTTTGAATAAAGGTATCGTTTCAGAAGTTTATGCAACCTCAGGTATTCGTGGTAAGAATCATACAGGCGGTTTAATCGGGACCAATGAAGGCACCTTAGAAATTGGTTACTTTACTGGGGATGTGAACGCGACACTTTCAAATATTGGGGGTATCGTCGGTACGAACCGCGGAGATATATCTCAGGTATATGCAGGCACAACCGTAATCGGGTCAACCCATATCGGTGGTGTCGCTGGCTATAATGAAGGTACGATTCAAAGTGCTTATTACGATCAAACTAAGATAGAATATTTTGAAAATTCAAATTTAAACAAACCTATTCAAGCCATAGGAAATATGGCTAATTTAAGCGATGTTAAGGGTTTAGAGAAAATCCAAATGCAGGGATTGAGTATCATTGGGTCTGGTACGTACCAATTGGATTTTGACTCGACGTATTGGAGTGAATCCAATGCGAGCGGTATGTACACTTACTATCTCCAAATTAAAGGCTTCCAATCCAATTCACAATCGGCGATTAAGATGAAATCGAGCCAATCGGCACGTACGATTCGCTTTGCCATAGGTAATGGTACCAAAGTGAATCCATACATAATTACCAGTGAAATCGATATGAAAATATTATCGGATATTACGAAAGAAGATACACTGACTGGTATTTATTTTAAAGTGGAAGATGGTATTACACGTCTTGATTTAACTCAAACTGGATTGGGATTCAACCCGATTGGACCGAATAGTACGCGTCCGTTCAGAGGTCATTTCGATGGTAATAACGCGATCATTCATTTAAATTTAGCCACTTCAGTGAATTATACAGCATTATTTGGTTATGTTGGTAATGACGCAAGTATTACCAATTTTACTGTCACCGGATCGGTTAAAGGCTTAAGTTATACCGCGGGTGCGATTGGTTATATCCAATATGGTAGAATCGAAAAAGTTTATAACAAAGCCACCATTGAAGGTACAACCTTTACTGCAGGTATTGTTGGTGATGCCAGATATTCAAACTTAAAAGAACTTTATAATATGGGGAATGTCAAAGGTACTGATAAAGTAGCAGGTATTTCTGGTAGTATGACGAAGTCCACACTGGAATCGGCATTCAATTTTGGTGCAATTACAGGTAATCATTTCTTAGGTGGTATCACAGGTTACGCTGAAACAAATTCCGCAATTTCCTATGTTTATAACCGTAATAACGTGATTGGTAGTGGCAATCATGTGGGTGGTATTTTAGGTAATTTAGTCAATGGGACACTGGATAACGCCTATAGCGCGAGTATGGTTCGAGGTCTAAATGCGGGCTATATTGGTGGTATCATTGGTCGTGTGGGTGGAACAACAGTAGAAATCAACAGTTACTATGATTTATCTATCATTGAAGCTGATCTCCAAGCAAATGTCATTAAACCGATTCGTTCAATTGGGAATAAACTTGAACAATTGACTGTAAAAGGTGTTGAAAAGAACCAACTAACAGGACTTTCAATAATCAGTTCAGAATCGAATAGTACCTTATTAAAACTCGATGAATCGAAATGGGTATTAACAGCAGATGACGGAGTCAAAGTCCATTATCCACAACTCAAATTATTTAGTGAAGCGAATTCTGCTATAAAAGCAGATTCATTGAGTTCTGTAAGTACATATATTTTTGCTGGAATGGGTACCGAAACAACACCTTATATCCTATTAAATGAACGCGATATGGTCCGATTATCGAACCTGGTTCAAATGGGTAACGATTTTGAAAATGTCTATTTCGTAGTTAGAAACAATTTGAGTGAAATGAACCTCACTCAAACCGGTTTAAATTATCAACCGATTGGTACACCGATTACACCGTTTAATGGTGTATTTGATGGTAGTGGTGTCAATTTTAGATTGAGTTTAGCTGGTAATAATTACCAAGGTTTATTTGGCGTCGTAGGCGCATCCGCAACCATTTCACAGCTATCCGTCTCAGGCAGCATTACTGGAACGGAATATGTAGGCAGTATTGCCGGGTATAACAAAGGCACAATCCGTAATGTGTACTCTACAGCAACCATTAAAGGTTCGCTCTATACAGGTGGTATTTTAGGCTATCATCAAGGTACATTGGAATCTGTTTATCAAAATGGTCTTGTAGAAGGGGTTACTTATACCGGTGGTTTAATCGGATACTCAGAAGGTTTCGTTAAAGATGGCTATGTTTCAAGTAGCGTTTTTGGTGTTACGAACACTGGCGGTATCCTAGGTTATACGTCTAGTTTAACGGGTTTAGATTATTTATATTACAATAGTTCAGCTATTGAAGTTTTAGATGTTCTAGAAACCTTAAAACCGGTTAAAGCCATCTCAAATGTGGACGATCAAACGAACATTAAAGGTGTCTTAATGAACCTATTGAGCAGTGGGGTATTCGGGGAAACAGGTATTTCTTTTTCAAATCCAACCAACTGGGTGGTATTAAAAGCCAGTGGATTTGATGCCTATTATCCTCAATTAGCCTATTTTAATAAACACAAACTATCAAAAGTCATCGAGAATTCGACCAACTCTGTACGCGTAAATCGTTTTACAGAGGGGGATGGGTCACTCCATAATCCATACATCATTCGTACCAATCTAGATATGAAAGCCATCTCTGATTTAAGTGTGGCGAGAATGACTTTAGAAGGTAAATACTTTAGAGTTGCAGATGACATTGAAACAATCGATTTAACAGTAACTGGTCTAAACTATCTACCGATTGGGAATGAAAACTATTATTTCCAAGGCAACTTTGATGGGAACCATACCCAATTTATCTTGAGTTTAAACCAATCCATTTATTATCAGGGTTTGTTTGGTTTTGTTGGTAACAAAGCGGTTATTCGAAATTTATCGGTCTACGGCAGTGTGTACGCGACCCGTTT
The DNA here is from genome assembly GCF_025446935.1 of Paracholeplasma vituli. Classification (GTDB taxonomy): domain Bacteria; phylum Bacillota_I; class Bacilli_A; order Acholeplasmatales; family UBA5453; genus Paracholeplasma; species Paracholeplasma vituli. The sequence continues at coordinate 81,575 of NZ_JAOEGN010000004.1, forward strand.
TGCGGGCGGTATTGCAGGCAGAAACCGTGGATTAATTGAAAACGTCTATAATAAAGCTACGATTACTGCGAAGGACTACCATGCTGGAGGGATCGTCGGTTATAACGAAGGTATTATCAAAAATGCTTTCAATACTGGGGATGTTTCAGTAAGTGTGTACCATTATGCCGGTGGTATTACAGGGTATACTGTACGAAACACCACCGTTGAAAAAGTCTTCAACACAGGTACCATTAAAGTCGCTGGATCTTACGCTGGTGGAATCGTCGGTTATGCACAAGGCATGGTTTCCGATACATATAACGCAGGGGCTGTTTTAGGGTCAAACTCGGGTATGATTATCGGGGTTGCAGACGGTTATGCAACTGTTTTCAATAGTTACTATAACCTCACCACCATTTTACAAACCATTCAAACACCAAAAGCGCTTAAAGCAATTTCTAATAAAGCCGATACAGAAGTCATTAAGGGTGTGTATACCTCTGAAATGACAGGAGATCAGTTACAAGGTATCAAATTTAACGCAGATATCTTTGTTTTAAAACCAAATGATGGTTTATTTGGTTATTATCCTCAACTCAAAGCATTCCTCTATAATACGACAGAACACGTCTTGAATGATTCGATAGACGCTGTATCTGTACCTGTATTTGTGGGTGAAGGGACACTCAATCAGCCTTTCTTAATTTACTCGAGTGCCGATATGGTTGCGTTATCGAACTTAGTATTACAACAAGTCGATACCACCGATATTCATTTCAAAGTATTTGAAGCCAATAAAACATTGGATTTGAGTCCATCGACATTGGAATTCAAACCCATTGGGTCGTTGAATGCGCCATTTAAAGGGCACTTTGATGGTAATCATGCTACTTTTAATTTAGCAATTGATTATACCCATTACGCTGCATTATTCGGTGTCGTAGAATCCACAGGTAGCATAAGTAACCTAAGTGTCAAAGGCTCAGTAAAAGGTACCGATTATGTTTCCGGTGTTGTCGCTTTCAATAAAGGTGCTGTGGAAAACGTCCATAATGAAGCGCGTATTGAAGGTTTAAACTACGTTTCTGGTATCGCATCGGTTAATAGTGGAACGCTTGAACTTGTTACAAACAAGGGCGAAATAAAGGGACAAACCTATACCGCGGGGATTACCGCTATCAACCAAAATACAATTGAACTCGCTTACAATATGACGAATATTCAAGGTGCATCCTACACTGCAGGTGTGGTTTCTAAAAATGAAACGGATGCGCGTATGATGTTTGTATTTAATTATGGCCATTTACAAGCTTCTAACCGTTATTTAGGTGGGGTGGTTGCTGTTAACCGAGGCAGTTTAATCCATTTCTATAACCGTGGAGATTTAACGAGTCAAGAAAACTTTGTCGGTGGTGTAGTAGCCCTCAACCATGGTACGGTTCAAGACGGCTATCAAGCATCTAAAATTATGGGTATTAACGATTTAGGTGGTATCAGTGCATTAAACTTAGGTAGTATCGATTCGGTATACTATGATACTTCGCTCATCGAATACACCAAAGTATCAAGCCCTTATACAAAACCAAGTCAGGCCATCTATTCAGGTGATCAATCTGGGGACATCAAAGCCTTAACAACCGAAGAAATGACCTCACTTTATGCGATTGGGACAAATGAAGATCAAATGAATTTATCCATCGAATGGTCATTAAAACTCGGTAGTGATTTCATCTCTTATTATCCGGAACTCTATGTATTTAAAAATGCAGAACCCAAATACAGCAGTGATTCCTTAAAATCGATTACTAGAAATGTGTTTACAGGAGCTGGAACACTTTTAGACCCGTATTTAATCTATGATGGATACGATATGAAGACCATTGGTGATTATGTCAAGAAAGACATTGATTTCACAAATAAATACTTCAAGGTAGCAGAAGGTATACAAACCATTGACTTATCTGATGCAGAATTGATGTATGACCCAATTGGGACAGACCAAAGCTATTTTAATGGTACTTTTGATGGCAATAAAGCTTTATTCACCATCATGTTTAATAATCCAAATCAAGATTACATGGGGATGTTCCATACTCTAGGTACAAAAGCATTGATCAAGAATCTAACAATTCAAGGCACAATCCACGGCAGAAGTTACTTAGGCGGTCTCGCTTCTCGTAATATGGGTTCGATTGAGTTCGTAACAAACTTAGTCAATATTACCAGTACCACAGGTACATCAACCGGTGGGATTGTTGCGGTCAATAGTGGAACTATAAGACAATCCGTCAACAAAGGCAATATCACTTTAAGAGGGTCTTTCGTAGGCGGGATTGCTGGTGAAAATGAAGGGACCATCGCCCTAAGTTATAACAAAGGCATCATTGATGGAGATACCAGTGTTGGTGGTATTGCGGGGATGAACACTAAAATCATTCAAACCAGCTATAATACCGAAAAAGTCACTGGGAACACGCAAATCGGTGGAATTGCAGGCGTTAACTACAACGCCATTTCTGAAAGTTATAATATGGGTTCAATTATCGCAAAAGTGGGTATTGTTGGGGGGATTGCAGGGCTTAACCAAAGTACCACTTTACAAGCCAGCATCATCAACTCTTACAATACAGGTGCGATTCAATCTCTTGGTAATCTAGCGGGAGGATTGGTCGGCCTCATGTCTTCGGGTATGCTATCTGACTTATACAACGCAGGTAGTGTTTTTGGACTGTCTGAAGTTGGCGCCATTATCGGTCAACGCACTACAGGCACAACTGTCCGTGCTTATTATGACCTTAATATTTTAGAAAATAGTAGTTCAACCATAGGTATCAAACCAACCAAAGCAATCAGCAATATCGACAATACGACTACTCTAAAAGGTTTATATCGTGGTCAAATGGCTGGTATGAACGCAATCGGTATGTCTGTACGTCAAATGAACTTTAGTAACCCAGCCTTATTCGCGATGACTGCATCACACGATATGTGGAGCTATTACCCACAAATTAAGGCCTTTACAACAAACTCATCCGTCGATGTTCGCAACGACTCCATGTTATCTGTTCGTGGTAAGACTTTCATTTATGGTGAAGGTACGAACGATAATCCATACATTTTGAATAGTGAATCCGATGTCATTGCGTTATCTGAAACTGTAAATAGCGGCAATGACTACCGTGGCGTTTACTTCAAAGTATCTCCTACTGTTTCTGAATTCAACTTCGTCGATGCAGAAGAACAATATTTCTTATTCGCAATCGGAACAGAGACTGCGCCATTTAACGGTACGCTTGATGGTAGTGGTGTTAACTTTAAACTAAATATAGAGCAAAATAAGAATTATCAAGGGCTCTTTGGTCATGTCGGTGAATATGGTCACCTCCACAGTTTCTCAGTATCTGGTACTGTATCGGGTCTAGATTACACGGGTGCGATTGCAGGGATGAACCGTGGAATCATCGAAACTGTATATAACCAAGCCAATGTCACAGGTAGAAATTATACAGGCGGATTGGTTGGTCAAACATTTGAACTCATTAAAAACGCCTATAACCGCGGTAAAGTTATCGGAAACCAATACGTCGGTGGGATTGCTGGTGGTGTCGACGGTATAATCCAAAACACGTACAATACAGGCATCATTTATGGTAAAAATACAGTCGGTGCGCTTGCAGGTATGTTTAATTCAGGGGTCATCGAGTTTAGTTATTATGACACCCGTATTTTAAATGCATATAGCGCACCAAAAGGCTATATTAAACCAAGTATCGCTGTTGGCACTGCATTTAATAGCGATACTGTTAAGGGCTTAGATAAGTCCTTTATGACGGGTGTAAATGCCTTAGGGACCGATGAGTTCCAAATGAATTTTATCGAAGGTACCAATTTATGGAGTGCTGCCTATAATATCGAGGCTATGCAAAACTATCCACAATTAACACTTTTCTCAAGAGCTTCAAGCGCCCACACCAAATCCTTATCCATGGCATCCACTCAAACTGAACTTTTTGAAATCACACTAGATTATAAAGGTGCAACAGAACAAAATACGGTATCGAAAGTCTATGTAATACCGAATGAGTATTATCAATTACCTGTACCATTTAAATTCGGTTTCGAGTTGGTGGGTTGGTATTATTTAAATAATGAAGCAACTAGAATCCAATATACACAAGCAAATGGCGAATCGATCCAAGTATATTCACACAACGATTCAATTACTTTAGAAGCTCAATACAAAGTAGCCATCCATAAAGTAGAATTCATCGATGGTAATGGAAATGTCATTGAAGAGGTACAAATATCTCATGGTGATTATGTTACTGAACCTCTTGAGATTCCAACCAAAAACCCAAGTTATGACAAGGTGTTCTTCTTCAAACAATGGCAATTTGACTTCTCAACTCGTATCACAACCTCACTTAAGATTGAAGCGACTTATGAAGAAAAGAATCGCTACTTTAAACTTACTTATTTTGATGGAAACGACCAATTCATGGCCGATATTCTTATCGAATATGGTACCTTAGCAACCCCACTATCCACCATTCCTGAAAAGCAATTTGAAGGCCAATCTGCTTATGAATTTGAAAAGTGGGACTATGATTTCACTAAGGAAGTATTTGAAAATGCAGAAGTTTATCCGATTTTTAAAACCGTTGATCGTTACTATCAAGTGACATTCCTGGATGTGAATTCAAATATCTTAGAACAAGTGCTGGTTGAATATGGTAAAGATGCTAAAACTGCACATATACCAGAAAAAGAAATGGATGATCGTTACATCTATGAGTTTAGTGGATGGAGTCAAGACATCAGTTCAGTCAAAAAAGCGATGACTGTATCGCCTATTTTCAATGCCTTAGATCGCTATTATGTCGTCAGATTCTTAGACGGTAATGATGACGTTCTCGAAACGCAATATATTAAATTCTTAGAAGCAGCACAAGCACCAGCGATTACCCCACAAAAAGCCTACACTGAAATGGATGCGTATAAGTTCTTAGGTTGGGATCAAGCATTTGATCATATTGTCAAAGATACCGATATTCGTGCGACATTCACACGCGTAGACCGCTACTATACAATCACGTATATCGATGGGGATGGCAGTATCTTAGATACCGTTACAGTGGAGTATTTGACAGAAGCCAGTCAACCTTCAAAAGAACCATCGAAGGCAATGACACTAGAAAATATCTTTATATTCAGTGGTTGGAGTGTAGATTTAACACAGGTCCAATCAAATCTCATCGCATACGCCGAGTTTACGACAGAATTGCGTCCATATACGGTGTATTTTATGGATGGTAATAATGAAGTATTTGAAGCACAAGAAGTCCTATATGGACAAAATGCAAAAGTACCAACCGGTATTCCAAGAAAAGCAGCCATTTTAGATATTGCTTATAAATTTGATGGCTGGTTAGGTAGCCTTACTAATGTCCGTGCCGACCGATACATCGAATCTACTTATGTTGAAGTCGACCGTTATTACATCGTCACATTCTATGGTTATGAAACCGACATCGTCTTGAAATCAGAACAAGTCGAATACGGTTACGCAGCTACAGCACCAGAAGCCCCAGTTAAACCACATCACTTAGTAGGTTATGAAAACTACTTTATCAACTGGAATAAAGCCTTTGATTTTGTTGAATCGGATTTAGAAGTCCATGCAAACTATGGGTCTCGAATTAAGACGTATGAAGTTAAGATAGTTAATGGGGATGAAACAACCTATCAGATGGTTGAACACGGCAAAAATGCAATATTACCAGAACCATCAAAAACGAATACTGACCAATACACTTATACCTTTATTGAATGGGATCAAAGTCCACTCAATATTACCTCAGACCGCATCATTACAGCTGTATTTGAAACAACCACCAATTACTTTACGGTTACATTTGTGAATTATGATGGTCAAGTTTTATCCACTCAAATTGTGATTCGTGGTGAAAATGCAGTGGAACCAGAACACCCATTGCGTCCAAGTACACCTAATAAAGTTTATATTTTCAGTACATGGAACAAGAATTTTAATGAAGTCGAATCCGATTTAACGATTGAAGCCCTTTATGATGAGTTTGACCGTTACTATGAAGTTCGCTTTGAGTATGAAGATGGTACCTTAATCCAAACATCGACGATTGAATATGGACAAAGTGCATACGCTCCAAAAGACATCACAAAAGCATCCACAGACCAGTACGATTATGCGTTCATGGGGTGGGACCACGCGTTTGAAGTCGTGAAGTCAAACTTAGTTATTAAACCGATTTTTGAAGAAAATCTAAGACACTATGAAGTGCGTTTCTACGATGGTGATGATCAATTAATCGAAACTCAAATCATTGCTTATGGTAGCTCGGCAATACTGCCTAAAGTCGCAACCAAAACGCCAACTTCAGATACTTATTATGTCTTTAAAGGATTTAATCACACAGGTCAAAATATTACCAGTAACACAGAGATCATCGCAGAATTTGACGCGGTCGATCGATACTATCAAGTTGTCTTTATAGACCGTCATGGCACGATAATTAATGAGCAAACCATCGAGTATGGAAAAGCTGCGATTGACCCAATCAAGAGTCTTAATTACGAGATTGTTGATGCGAATACCATCTATACGATTGTTGGATGGAATCAGTCATTTAATGAAATCAAGAAAAATGAAATCATTGAAGGTATTTATGAAACACTTCCACGTTACTATGTAGTGAATTTCTACAGTGAAACCGGTGTATTATTCCAAACACAAACAGTCGAATACGGACGATCAGCCTTAGACCCAGGTATCCCAGTTAAAGCCGATACCCTTACCCATTTCTATGTATTTGACAGTTGGTCGAATCCGTTTGATTACGTCACGAAGAATATCGATATTAATGCAGAATTTATTGAAAAGAATAAATCCTATCAAGTCGTATTCCTAGATGGCAACAACCTTGTGTTTGACGTTCAAATCGTTTTATATGGTGAAGACGCAATCACACCGAATGGTATTCCAACTAAATCGAACACAACCGATAAGACTTACCGCTTTACAGGGTGGGACCGTGCCTACGATAATATCACTGAAAATCTCACGGTCTATGCGTTATTCGAATCCGATGTCCGTTTATATACCGTAAGATTTGTCGATGAAGAAGGTCGCTTGATGAAAGAAGTTTTAGTCCCTTATGGGGCTTCAGCTACACCACCAAGTGACATTCCGAATAAACCTTCCACCGATGCTTATGATTACAAAATTACATGGTCAAGACCATACACCAATATCACTCAAAACATCGAAGTGAAGCTCGTTTACGAGGCAGTCATTCGCGAATATACATACCGTTTCTTAGACGCTCAAGGCTTACCAATTAAAACAGTCAAAGCCCCTTATGGGTCTCAAATTACAGTTCCTGGTAATCCTACGAAACCAATGACTGAAAAGTATGAGTATCTATTTGTTGGTTGGTCACCAGACGTGCCTGAACTACTCACTAAAGACATCGATTTCACCCCATATTTTGAAGAAAAATTACGAGAGTTTGAAGTCATTTTCTTAGATGGTGATGGTAAAACATTTAATACACAATGGGTGAAATACGGTGCTAAACCGGTTGTACCATTGGGTATTCCTACGAAGTCGGAAACGGCTCAATACTATTATCAATTTAGAACTTGGTCGAATATACCGAACACAATCTATCAAAATGTGACCATTGAATCTGTCTATAACCGATTCTTACAAACTTATACGGTTACCTTTATCGATGATTTAGGTCAAGTCTTAAAAACACAAGAGGTCGAATATGGTACTGGGGCTACTGAACCCGATAACATTCCTCTAAAGCCAGAAGACCAAATGTATTACTATATTTTCTCAGGTTATAACCGTCCGTTTAACTTTGTTACACAAGACATTGTTGTTCAAACTGTTTATACTTCAGTCCTTAGACAATACACATATACATTCTACGCAGATGATCAAACGACAATTTTAAAACAAATGAAAGACGTTTATGGCGCTACCATAACACCACCCACTGCACCAATTAAGATTGGTAACGAATACATGACTTATGTATTTGAAGGGTGGACACCAGTGGTGCCTCTACAACTGACTGAAGATATGGATTTCGTGGCTGTGTATAAAGAAATACTCAAAACATTCCAAGTTATTTTCTTAGATTTCAATGGCAATGTCATTGAAACACAAATTATTAATTATGGTGCAGATGCGATAGACCCGACCAAGATTCCAACCAGACCGAAGGATGAACTTTATGAATACAGCTTCCAAGGCTGGGATACCGATACGACCCAAGTTCGAAGTAATCTGATTGTCAAACCGATTTTTTCTAGACAATTACGCACGTTTATGGTCACGTTCGTTGACTTTGACGGCAGCTTCCTCGCTAAGGTTACGATTGAATATGGTAAGAGTGCAGCTGGAAAAGTCGTCACTCCAACACGTGAAGGCTACCGCTTCATGAATTGGGATCACGACATCTCCTCAATCAAGAATGATGTTGAAGTGAGAGCCTTGTATGTTGCGAACGACTATCAAATCAATTTCCATGGTGTATTAACCGAAACCATCGAACCGATTGTGTATGCGTATGGTAGTACGGTAACTTTACCTAAGATTACCTCCGAACGACGTGGTTATGAATTTACAGGTTGGAAGACCTCAGAAGATCAAACATACATTGAATTTAGTGATGGTGAAACCTTCACAGTTGAAGAAGAAGGCTTACAACTTTACGCCGAATGGATACCAATTGTGTATAACATCACCTATGAACTCGATGGCGGTTATACAACAAACCCTTCTCAATACACCATTGAAGACCATATTGAACTGCAAGGCGCATACAAAGAGGATTATCAATTTGTGGGCTGGTTCTTAGCAGATGTGAAAATGGAAAAAGTAGGTCGTAGAAGAGCCGTTGACCTAGATACACCGATCACGGAGATTGCAGATGGTTCCATTTTAGGACACATCGTTTTAGTCGCCCGTTATGAATTTGATGGTTACATTAAACTTAAAGAAGATAGTTTCTTATCGCTAAATTATGCGGAAATCACCAATTTGATACCTATCGTAGATCGTAAGAATGAAGAATCTGAACAGCCTATTTACTTAATTGGTGCGTATCAAGGCTTAACGATTGCAGAAATTAAGACGCATTTCGAGAATACGAACCTAGAATTTATCGATTTAAATAACAATCCAGTAGCCGATTCAAGCATAGTCTATACCGGACTTCGTATCGTCATTCGTGACAAAGCGAACCCAGGTACCTATAAAGATGAGGTTCATGTGATTCTTAGAGGCGATTTAAATGGAGATGGCAAAGTCAATATCGTCGACTTTAACCAGTTGGATGGTCATGTTACAATGCGAAATCCAATTTCTAACCTCACACTACTTGCAGCCCTGATTGATGACAACAGCACCATCAATATTGTGGACTTAAACTTACTAGCTGGACATGTTCAAGGAAAAGAATCAATTTTTTCTGAGCATAGTTAGAGTATTACATAGGAGATTTTTATGAAAAAAACATTTATTCTTGGAATAATGATACTTTTAGGGGCTTTACTTTTGATAAAGCCCTCCCAAGAAGTACAAGCATCAAATCCATCCACTATATCTTTTTCGATGGTAGAATCTACAACTGGAAAATCACGACTAACCTTAGCAGAACTCAAGTCTGCTGTAGTTAATACTTATATATCATTTGATATTGTCGCAACTGCTATAGGTGAACCTCGAAAGATGAGTGCTTTCGCAGGAAATGTCGTATGGACAAACAATAAGTTCCTTTATAACAAAATTGAATCTGCTAAAGATCAATATTATGATGCAGATTTCGAAGAAAACCATGATGTCAACTTATGGAAAGATCCGTTCTTTACTGCCCAATCAGATAATGCAAGTGGACATAAAGTGGGTTTCGTTGGGGCTATTTACTCCCCGGTGAGCCCGACATTCCCTGATGTACCTGGATATGGTTTATCAGAGACAATTTCAACCTCAGGAACCAAGATTTTGAAAGTGACTTTTAGAATTACCAATACAAATTTAAACTCACTAACAACTTCGGATGTCATTGATTTTAGTTTTGTCATGGATGAGGCTGATTCCAACCATACAGCTTACGATATCATTAGTAAGTACGAATACCCTAAAACCACGATGAGTTTTAGTGGTTTCGTAACAGGGGAACCAATCACTGAGAAATCAGCTGATCTAACTGGTATCAGTTTAAAAGGTATTGGAAACACCGAGTATATCTCCGGTTTTTCTACATCAACGATTACATATAATCCGACATTAAGTTATCAAGATAGTTTGGATGATTTAACCCTTCTAACTACAAAAGCGAGCTCAACTGCAGTTGTAGATATTAAGAAAAATGGTGTTTCGATGGTCGGAAGTACAGTAGTTGGTCCTTTTGAGCACAACGACATTATTACTGTCAGTGTAACAGATGATGACTTAACTAAAGATTACATTATTCAAGTAGCTGTGTTACCACCTTCTACAAATAATAATCTAGCATCACTTACTACAAGCAGTGGGTCATTATCGCCAGTATTTGCACAAGGTACAACCAGTTATGTACTAGATTTACCTTATGCAATAACTTCAACTACGCTATCAGCTACACTCTCAGACTCAAAAGCCAGTCTCAAAATAAATAACATAGTTCGTAGCAGTTTGAGTCTTTCAAACATCGCTGTTGGGGATACAATAGTTACTTTTTCAGTGACCTCAGAATCACTCGTTACGAAGATCTATACCGTAACAGTAAGACGTCAAGTACCGTCTTCTAATACCGATTTAACATGGTTGAATGTCAACGGTGAAAACGTCTATTTAGACGGTGAAACGAGTTTCTCTAAGACATTATTGGAAACCCAGACATCCTTTCAACTCAACATCAAACCCGAAGAAACTACTGTAAAAAAAATCGAGTATAGTACCAATGGTGGGACCTCCTATAACACCATTGGACAAGCTGTAAACTCGACTTCATTTACCGTTTCTAAGGGCCAACAAATCACATTTTCCATTCGTGTGACTGCCCAAGATGACACCATTCAAATATATCAGTTGTTGGTCGAAAGGCCCCTATCTAGTAACACTGAAATCAAAACTTTAACTGTAAAAGAAGGCCAAACAACCTATGAAATTGCCAAAGTAGGATCTGTGTATACCTATACGCTTAAGGATGCACTATCTAAAGAACTGTTACTAGATGTCATCGGTAAAGAAACAGGAACCACCTTTGAAGTATATAAAGATGGTACTTTAATCGATCCATTAGTGTCGATTGATGGTATATTAGCGGGCACACATACCTACACTATTAAAGTGATTGCTGCTAACGGGGTTAGTTATACTGAATACACCTTTAACATCATCAAAAAATCGAGTGAAAAAGACATCATCGATTTAAAACTTTATGACGTTGGTGATAATTATGCGGATTTGGGTGGTTTAACCTTTAATTCAATAACTCAAACCTATTCAGCATCGCTTCCATTCTCAATCAAACAAATCCAATTGGTATTGACCGCTTCCGAAAAAGCGCTCATCACCAGAATCAGTGGGATTACTATCAACAATGGTGGTCAAAACACCATTAACGCCGTGCACAACTATACCTTATTTACTGCTGAAATGGCACAATTGGTTGTGCGTGTAACCGCTGAAGATGGTTCTATCGCGGAATATACATTTACAATCACTAGAGCAGCGGCTTCTACAGAACGTAGTCTTGATGAGTTCGCAATCAACGGGCAAACCGTGGATGGGTTCATCCCAGGACAACCGCCAATCAGTGGTGGATATGGAACTATCGTGCTACCAGGGACAACCACAAGTATTACAGTAGATGCTGTAGCGAAATCCACTCTCGCAACCATTACTTATAATGGATCTGATAATCCAAATATCAACTTAGTTAGAGGGGTCAAACAAACCATTACAGTTCGAGTAACTGCAGAATCTGGTATGTATTACGAGTATAAAGTCGATGTGATTGCTGCTAACACAGACAATACCATCAGTAATATCATTATTCGTGATGCGAACGGACAACCGTTGGCTTTATCATTTGCTCCTGAAACAACAACTTATACCTTATCTGTTCATTTTGCTATTTCCATTGTGAATATTCAAGTGACAACTCCGAATTTATCATACTCTGTGGTTACTACAGGAGCGGACAATTCAGGGAATCGCTTAATCAATACAGGCTATAACAAAATTGTCATTTTCGCTACCTCTGAAGCGGGTACTAAGGGTGTTGAATATACCGTTGAAATCACTCGCAATGCAGCGCGAACGGACAATAACTTAACCTCACTCACGATTTCATCGAGCGGGGCTTCGAATCATGGACTCACACCGAACTTTATCGCTTCACAAACTAATTACGATCTTCGCGTTGATGATATTATCTCAGGTGTAACCGTGTCAGCTAGTGTCAACCCTGATAATGGTGCATCGATCATCAGTGGTAATGGTTATCATCCACTAACCTCTGGTCAAATCACACCCATCCAAATCGTAGTTGAATCCGAAGCGGGTGTCAGAAAGACTTATACAGTCAATGTTAAACGTGCGAATAACGATTATGCGTTAAGCCAAATTACCATTGCAGGTCAAACCTACTTAGTCAGCAGTTTTGATATAAACCAAGTTTTACAGCTTTCAACCGCTCCATATAGCGATAAATCTTATTTAGTGAACATTATTCTAAATGACCCAAATGCGTCCTATACCGTATCATCAAATTACGCTCAAGGGGTTTGGACCTTATCAGATAACATCAACGAGCTTGTCATAAACGTTCGTGCTCAAGATGGAACTTTAAATCCGAAACCTTATATCATCCGAATCAATCGTACACCCGCTGATGTAACTAAAACACTTTCTAACCTAGAAGTGAAAGTTGGGTCAGGTGCGAATATGTTACTTGGATTCAATGAGTCTATTTTCGGTTACACCCTTCGTGTGGACCGTAGTGTTACTAATGTCAGCATTACACCGACACTTAAGAGTAATAAATCCACCTATGAAATTTCACCGGATTTGTCTACGCCTCTAAATTTAACACCTTCAAATCAAACACTTTATCGTATCCGTGTTTACAATGAGGCCAAAACGGACTTTACCGATTATACAGTAACGATCATTCGTGCAGATGATACCCACCAAATCACAGGGATTACTGCGAATCGTGGAAATGCATTTACATTTAATGCGACGACTTTAACCTATGATTTAGGGACAGTCCCATTTATCATCAAAGACATTACCTTTAACATAACCAAGCCATCCACAGCCTCCATTAAAATCAATGGCTATGAAATGACATTTCCATATAAATTAACCCTTGAACAAGGTAAAAACGTATTTGAAATTCAAGCGTTCAGTGAATACGGGAACAGTGGTGATATCTATGTATTCGAAATCATCCAACAAGCACCAAGCACAGACGCAGGATTGGTTGATTTATTGGTCAAGACCGGTTCAACGATATTGATTAATGAGGCTACACCCATTGCGAATAACATCTATAAAGTAAGAGTCGATAATCCAATTTCATTTGTCGACATCACCTACGCAAAATCCAATGTGAATGCTTTAGTTTCGATATCTCCAAACAATGGGGGTACCCTGAATCTAGGTGTCAATAGCTTTACCATTGTTGTTACCGCAGAAGATGGCATTACAGTCAAATACTATCGTATTGAAATCACACGTGGAAATGACAATAATGATTTCCATGACGTGACCATCGACGGTGTTCCATTAGTCGATATTTCGACCTACGATTCTTTAACCAATACCTATACCTTAAATAGTGCATTTCCTTTTGATAAAACGACGATCTTAATTGACGCTGTTTTAGAAGATAGTTTCGCATCTTTATATGGTATTGGGTCTAAAAATCTTAACTTTGGTACCAATACTTATAGCATTTATGCGGTTTCAGAAGTTGGCACTAAATCCACTGTATTAAACATTAAAGTCAACCGCACTAATCCAAATACAGACTCAAAACTGGATGGTTTATCGGTTCAAGGACTTGCATTTGATGGGGTTGTGTTTGATCCTTATTTAACCACTTACACCATCACTTTGCCAACCTCAGACACGAGAACTCAAATTCAAATTCTCGCAACAGTAAATGCCGTACCTGGAAACATGAAGAAAATTTCTGGAGATGTGGGCATTAAAACCTTACCTACTACTTCAGGATTCAGTGTTCAATATGTGATTACTGTCACAGCAGAAGACCAATCCACCACACAGTACACAATCAATGTGTTGAAAAATACGACGGTTTCAACTGATGCTTCGTTAGACTCTGTCGAAATCGATGGTGTATCCATCCCTTATAGCAGTTTTACGGGTAATATTCTCGAACTAGACCCTGTATTATTCTCAAAGAAAAACATCGAAATTACAGTCAAACCTACTAGTGATAAAGCCACAGTCAGTGGACAACAGGGTATTAGAACTCTAGTCAATGGGATCAATAGCTTTAAATTTAAAGTGATTGCTCAAGATGGCGTAACAGGTTCAACTGTCGAATACGAAATTCGCTTTGTTCGTTTAACAGCCAGTACAGATGATACACTTAAATCCTTAAACCTAATTCATAACGGTCAATCGATTCTGACAGGGTTTAATCCATTAACCAATTCGTATACGTTATCCATTGACCGGTCTAATCCAGAGATTGATCTTCAATTTGAAGTCAATCACTTGGGTCAACGTGTTACAGGTAATACTGGTATTCAAACTTTAATACCAGGTATCGATAATGTATTAAAAGTCTTTGTAGAATCCGAATCAGGCAGCATTCGTACTTATACAATCATCGTTTCGGTTAAAGACACTGATAATACAATAGAAGAAATCCATATCGATGGGATCGATCGTTTATCCGATTTTAATAACCAATCGTTGGATTTAGGTTCAGTCGCTTACGCGATAAATCAAATTCAAATCTCAGCCTTGAGTGGTACTTATGCAGTCATTACAGGTAATGGGACCTTTAACTTATCTGTCGGATTCAACACGTTAAAAGTTTACGCTACATCCGAATCCGGTGTAAAAGGTACTGTTTTTACCATAACAATTACGCGAAACCCAATGGATAGTAATAATAAAATCGATGATCTTTATGTTACAGATGGTTTGAACACACTTCCATTTGATGAAGGTGCATTCGTTTCAACAACGAAGCAGTATACCATTACACTACCTAAATCGAATACATTAACCAAAGTGACTGTTGTCGCAACCCCAAACAATCCAAACTACATCCCAACAGGTGTAGGTGAAAAAGTACTACAAGTAATCAGTGGTGTTGTCAATCAAACGCTAACAGTCAGTGTTCAATCTGAAGATGGTCAAGTGAATACATACACCATAAACATCATTCGTGAAGCCAATCCGATTTTAAGTAGTGACTATCAAATTAAGGATGCACAAATCCTTGGGAAGTCAGTGAACTATTTATTAACGTTTAACACGAATGTAGCTAAACAAACAGCGATCACAGTTCCATTTAACGTGGATGTGGTCCAATTAGCATTAACCATCGCAGATAAAGCAACTTTAGTCGACAACAACAACTTTAAGAACTACAACATTACACCTGGTCAAACCATTACGATTACATTCCAAGTACGTGCTGAAAATGGTGATCTTGGCTTACGTTATGAAATGGATGTAACACGAGAAGTGGGATCATCAAATAATACTTTAGAAGCACTAACCATCGAAATTGATGGTGTACTTATGACCTTAGACCCATCCAAACTGACTCAACGTGTAACAGTTGGTTCAAATGCGAACCTAATCAAACTAGATGGACAAATTCCGGCCACTGCAAGTGTCATTGGGTTTGGTGAATATAGTGTCAATGATAGCCCATTTGTTATTACAGTAACTGCCGAAAATGGTGAAAAGAAGAACTATATTGTACAGATAGATGTTTTAGATGAAAACAACACAGTATCCGAAATTCGAGTGGACGGGATTGACAAACTCGCAGACTTCACCAATGAAATGCTTATTGTCAATGTACCTTTTTCGAAGACAACCTTAGATATTGTCGCGATCCCTGAAAGCGTAAAAGCAGTCATTACGGGTAATGGACAAAAGACACTCGTCGTTGGTGTGAACACATTTAAAGTATACGCAACCTCACAAATGGGTCTAAAGGGATTAGAATATACCCTTATCATCAACCGTGCGAACCCGGATTCCAACCATGCGTTTACACAAATTAAAGTCACCGATGGCAATGAAACTTTACCATTTGTAGAAGGTCTATTCACCCCCTTGACCAAATCCTATCACGTCGTTTTAAGCCCGGAATCCAATTTAACAGCGATTGTCATTGAAGCTTCACCAAGTAATCCACTGTATTCTGTTACAGGTGTGGGTGTGAAGACTTTACAAATCGTTAAAGGTGTCATTCAAATGGAATTTGTGGTTTCAATAACAGCCGAAAATGGCGACATCAACTCGTATACGATTTATGTTGATAAAGAAGCGAAGCCACTCCAATCGGATACCGAAATTCAATCCGTGAGTTTAATCGGCAACGGCTTTAACTATCTATCTGATTTTGATCCACTCAAAGCGCTTCAAAACAAGATCACATTGCCGTATGGTACAAACGCTGTTCAATTAATCGTTGGTTTACCTATTGGTGCGACTCTTGTTGATCAAAACAACTTGAGGATGATCTATTTCACCCCTGGACAAATCCAAACGATCGAATTCCAAGTACGTGCTGAAAATGGCAACTTGGGTTTAAGATATCAAGTTGAAGTCGAACGCAGTTTACCACGTATCGAAAATACTTTAGAGAGCTTATATGTCATCATAGAGGGCGTCAAAACCGATTTAGATGTCAATAAACTGATTCATACCTTAACCACCAGTAGCCTTTCCTCAATTACCATTGGTGGAGATATTCCTGAAGGCGCTGTAGTCGCTGGATTTGGTACATTCGGTATTAAACAAGGCCCATTTGTCATCAGCGTTATGGCAGAAAATGGTCAAACTAAAAACTACATTATTACCATGAATGTTCAAGATGACAATGCCTTAATGAAAGAAATTCAAATCGATTCAGTCAATCGTATCGGTGAATTTATCAATGATAAACTGACACTGGTAGTACCTTATGAAAAAACATCGATTAAAATGAATGGGATTGCAGAAAGTCTAGAAGCAACTGTCACAGGTAACGGCACATTTAACTTGAATGTGGGTTTAAATGCCTTCACCCTTTACGTAACTGCAGAAAGTGGTTTAGAAGGTACATACTATGTTGTTGAAATTACCCGTGAACATGCGGATAACAATGCGTATTTGAAATCCCTAATAGTTAAAGATGTATTAACCAATACCATATTGGATTACGCACCTGTATTCAATAAGACTGGTCTTTATTATGCGCTCGATTTAACAGCCTTACCAAGTGTCGGTGAAATTGAGATTTTGGCGGAAGCAGATAGTCTAAAATCAGTGGTAACTGGCACAGGCATATATACTTTAAAAACACAAACTGGCGTGTCCACTGAACGTTTTACAGTTTCAGTCAAAGCTGAAGATGGGACAACCTTAACCTATGAATTAGTAGTCACGCGTAATGTGTTACCAGAAGATGATGTCACCATTACGAATTTATTCGTGATTGGGAATGATACCATAACCTACTTAGGTACCAATACCGAAAGCTTAAATACCTTCTCGAATACCACACTAAACTACACGATTACGGTGCCATTTGGATTAAAGACCATCAATTTTGTCGCAAATAACGCCAATGGTGGTGTAGTCAGTGGCACAGGTATTTATGCATTGGATGCTGATTACACAAAACCTACGATTCTTAGTTTCTTTGTCACCTCAAAGAGTGGAAAAATCTCTGAAACCTATACTGTAACCATTGAAAAAATGGCACCGGATAGTAATAACGATCTATTGAGTTTACTCATCAATAATAAGCCATTAGAAGGCTTTAGAGCAGACACGCTTTCTTATCAACTACAACTGAATCATGAAACCAACACAACGATCGCCTTCGCTGCATCTGCCTCGAGCACTAAAGCCAAGGTTTCCGGTAATATCGGAACATTTGATTTGTTACATGGTAAGAACACATATTATATTTACGTTGAATCTGAGGAAGGCATCGTTAAAACCTATACGGTTGTTGTAGATGCATTATCTTCACTTAACGCTTTGTTAGACTTAAGTGTTAAGAACTTTAGCATCACACCTGCCTTTAATGCCAATACAACCAATTATCAACTTACAGTACCTTATAACCAACAAACCATTGAAATTCTGGCATCTACACATCCTTATGCAAAACTTCAAGGGACAGGGCTGAAGTCATTATCAACGGGGTCTAATGTGTTCGTTGTATACGCGGTTGCAGAAAATGGCAACATCGGAACACAGTATCAAATCACCGTAGACCGTAGTCAGGCTAGTAGCGATACGACATTATCCAACTTAGTCGTTAAAACGGCTAAAACAGGAGATACGATTGCATTCTCACCAGGATTTAACCCAACGACTCGAGAATACGTAATCCAAATTCCGAGTGGTACCTCACTCAATATGATTTATATTGAAGCAATCGCAAATCACAAAAACGCCATTATTAGTGGCGATGGTAATCGGATATTAAACGCACTTGTTAATGGCGAATACCACACAGTCATCCAAGTATTGGTCATGGCTGAAGATGGTTCTGTAGGGACTTATACAATTAGTATCTACCGTTCTGTTGAATTGAATAAAGATGTCACGATAAGCAAACTTGAACTGGTTTCTAACTTAGGTATTCAATACTTAGGAACAAGTGGTGCACTTGTTGATTTTGATTACTTAATTCAAAATTACACGATTGAAGTACCCCACAATGTCACCTCAATAACACTTAATATCCAAACACTTTCAGCTACCATTTATGGTACAGGTACAAAAGTATTTGGTAGTCAAACTGAACTTATCTTTGAATTCTATTTAGTCTCTCAAGATGGCAGTACTGAAAGCAATCATTACACGATTACAGTGCGAAAACAAACAGCAAACGCCGATAATTTACTCAGTGATTTATCGGTTGACTTAAAGACCATTCAAGGTTTTAGTCCGACCCAATATGCTTATGAACTTACCATCCCAACCGCATCAAAATCAACATTAAGCTTTGGTGCTATCGCGAATGACCCAGCTGCATCCTTATCAGGTGATTTGGGTACGAAGATTCTAACAGAGGGGAAAAATATATTCCATGTCCATGTCATCGCCCAAAATGGTACTATTCAAACCTATACCATCGTTGTGAATTATGTTCAAAGTAATGCCTTACTTTCCTCACTACTCGTAAAACTGTCCACATCGACTATTTACGATGATACGAATGCGGTTATTTTGGAAAGCTTAACCTTTACACCAGGTGTAACCGATTATTTACTCCAAGTGGATAAATCCTTCGCATCCGCACGTGTTACTGGGTATGCGCAAGACCAAGCAGGGGCTCAAGTCATGGGCTTTGGTAACTATCAAATCGTAACCGATGAAACCGAAATTCGCATTTTCGTGAAATCAGCGGATGGTAGTGAATCCTTGATGTATCGTGTACGACTAGTTAAGAATGCAATACCATCAGCAAACGCACAATTGAAGTCACTATCGATTGGTGGTTATGGTATCGCATTTGATCAAAATACGTACCATTATCAAATTAAGTTAAATCCGAAAACAGATAGTTTAAACATGAGTGCTGAAACATTTGACCCGAATGCGAAAGTAGAACTCCTTGGGTACACCAATGGCAATGCCTCGCATCAACTATCCACCTCCATATCCAATGTACCATCTGGTGAAAATACGTTGATCATTCGCGTAACTGCCGAAAATGGTAATATCAATTACTATTATCTATCGGTTGCGAAAGAAGCACAAACCGATTACTTATTAACGATTTTACTCGTCCTTACTGTAATGATGTGGATGGTAACGGTCGTATTCTTCTTGGTTAAGCAATCAAAATCGAAGAAGAAATCCATCTATCAAAGAAATATCATCTAGTTTCTATGCATACCGGGTGGGACCCACCCGGTTTATAGAAATTACTATAGAAAGCAGGACCCTATGCAACTATTCAGTAACGCAACAAACACACTGTTTCTCTCATTATTATTCGTAATCGTGCCCACAACATTTGTTATAGTTCTATATTTAGGGATTCGAAAGCTCAAGAAAGAACATGCCATTCAAAAATTCGATGTTTTGAATGATGTGGTCAAATTAGATGAATTCATCGAATACACAGAACATCGACTTAAAATGCACCCTGACAAATGTCATTTGCTAGGATTGCTCAGTTTAGATGATTTCGATCAACTCTATGAGCATTTGACAGAAAAACACATTCAAGCCTATCTTCAAAGTGTCGGGAAACACATCCGAATGAATTTACCGAAAGGTGGTAAATTGTGTCAAACCAAAGAACGAGAAACATTTCTAATCTATATTCCTGTCTTGGAGGATGTACCGAACATCGCAGCCTTAGAACGCATTCACAAAGCTTCCTCTAAACGGGCTTATTTGGATAATCAACTCAAAGTTGTCAGAGCGTCGACGTTAGTTTACACCTTAAAAACGAATGAAAATGAAAAGTTCAGTCAACTCTTTAGCCAATTAGAAGACATGCTTTATTATTGTAAACGGCAAGGTGGAAACACCCTAACAAAGTTTGACCCATCGATTGATTTACGTTCGATGAATACCGTACGCTATAAGGAAATGAAGGATGCGATTAAAAACAAGCGCTTTGAATTCACGTTTGAACCCTTTTATGGATTCATCGATGAAAAAATTTATGGGTCCTCTGTATCCATTCATTATAACGATACATCACGTAAAGGTTTAAGCATTACCGAACTCATATTACTGCTAGAAAGTTCTAAAGATATGGTTTGGTTTGGTAAATGGCTTATTGAAAAAGCCATTGAGCAGAGTCTAAATGTCTACAGTGCCATGCACAATGAATCCTACTACACTGTAATCCCAATCGGTCTCCAACAGCTTGAGAGCAATGGATTTGCTCATTTTATGGAAACCCTCTGTTTAAAATATCAAATTCATCCCTCGAAATTGATTTTGGATTTAACCAATCCAAGACCGAGCTTATATCAAAATGAGTTTGATCAAAACCTACACTTACTTAAAAAAATGGGTATGGGCTTAATTATTCAAGTTGACGCCAATGAACTCGTCTTTAAACAGCATTATCAATTGATTAAACCGACCATTTTAAAATACGATATTTCATTGATCGAACGTTTAGAATCGCAGGGTTGGATCAAGCAATTCCTCCAAGAATTTAAGAGTGTCGTCACGAATGTGACAACTAAACAACACTTAGAAATATTGAAATACTACAATATTACATACGTTCAAGGCTCTTTCTATGGAAAGAAAATCGATGCGGATGATTTATTAAACATCATCAGCTTAAATCGTTTGTCTTAAGCGGTAAAGGAAAGAAAGGGTTATTATGGAAAGATATGCACAATGGTTCATCGATTTTGTCTTAGAATGGACGAGACGACTCGGTTCCTTTTTCACTGAGATTTTTCGTCTTTTCAAATACACATTCTGGGATGTTTTAGTTAAACTTTATCAAGATTTTCGCACAGCTACTATGCAATTTACACCGATTGATTGGGGATTAGCCATTTTCTCATTGATTGTCATGACGTTGTTGTATGTAGGTGTATTTATTCTCTTTTATCAACTCATTCGTAAATACGTTCGATTCACAAAAATTGACAAGTCTAAAGAAGAACTCCTCTTTGAAATGAGCGTTTTAGAACAAAATATCTCAGCTATTTTAGATGAGAAAAACGCGATAGTAGCGCTCTCAAATGAAGCCACAACGAAAGAGACATCACAACCGATGAATGGATCTTCTAAACGGGTTTTAGATGTATCGAATCGTTTTCCAAGACTGACAAAGATTGATCAATCGTATCAATATAAACCACTTCAAGTCAAGAGTAATCTCGAGTTAGAAAATGTTTTATCTTTAAGCGCTCTCGTGGAACGCTTCATCAACTTCTCAGCATCCAACTTAAAACTCTACTATACCAAGAAAACCATCTCGATCTTTTTCGCAGGGATGGCCTCTTCAAAAACCATGATTCTTGAAGGTATTTCTGGGACTGGTAAAACCTCATTACCGTACGCAATGGGGAAATTCTTTAAACAGGAATCCAAAATCATTTCAGTCCAACCCTCTTGGCGTGACCGTTCTGAAATGATGGGCTATTTTAACGAATTTACGAAGAAGTTCAATGAAACCGACTTTTTAGCTGCTGTGTATGAAGCGACGTATCGAAATGATTTAAATTTCATCGTACTAGATGAAATGAACTTAGCGAGAGTAGAATATTATTTCGCTGATTTCTTATCCTTACTCGAAATGCCAAATCCAAATGAATGGCGCATCAACATTGTTCCAGTTCAGTACCCAGACGACCCAAAAAATCTAATTGAGGGTAAACTCATCATTCCTCAAAATGTCTGGTTTATCGGAACCGCGAACAAGGATGACTCGACCTATACCATAACCGATAAGGTTTATGACCGTGTCGCATCCATTGAAATGAACCATAAAGCCGTTGTTGTGAACGCACCATTGACAGAAGGTGTACACTGTACGTTTGAAGATTTCCATAAACTCATTCAAGAGGCGTTTATTCAAAAACCAATTTCGAACGATACAGTTTCTAAGTTGAAACAATTGGATGACTACATCGTTAGTAAGTTCAATATTGCTTTTGGTAACCGTATCATCAAACAGATTCATGCATTTATCCCAGTTTATGTCGCCTGCGGGATGAATGAAATCGATGGTTTAGATTATATTGTAAGCCGTAAAATCATCCGTAAGTTTGAATCCCTCAACTTGCCATTCTTAAAGAATGAACTCGTTGAACTCATCGACTATATTTACACGCTCTTTGGTAAAGAAACATTCCCTGAAAGCGTCGCGATGATTCAGACCTACATGCGTCAGTACTAATGGATCATGATGAAAAGAAAATACGATATTGAGTTATTTAATGAAATTACAAGGTCTCACATTGACGAGGCGGTCGATGATACCGAGTTTCCGCACCATGTATTGGCCTCGATGGCTGACGGTGAAACTGAATTTTCATTAAAACGCTTAACCAAAACCGTCAAGTTTGATGACTTATGGATTAAAGTTATTGAAAACTACATTCCGAGTTTAATCCGAATTACAAAGAATCTTAAATCCACCTTAAGATATGATGCCGATATCATCCCGATTGAAAAAACCAAACGGGTCGATGTCGATTCGATTAAACATTTACTAGCGAATACGCAATACATTCAAGAAATCAATGATCAGGATGAAGTGTTGCCTCAAAAACTACTCTCGAATTTATCTGAAATTGAATATGGGATTTATGAAAATAGATTGATTGCTTCCTTAATCCAACGCTTAAAGCGTTTCGTTGAACACCGCATTCAAGCGATGAGGAATCATTTGGATTCGGTTTCACAAGGTGAATTCAATGCGACCTCAAAATTTCTATTTGGGGAGACGAAATATACCGTTAAGCTTCAAATTGTAGAAGAATGTGATACGTTCGATGAAGAAACATTAAAGTATAACTTAGGTATCATTGAACGCGCAGAGGAACTCGACAAACATGTCAGTGCTTTATTGAATACACAGTTTGTTCAAATCATGAAGCGTTATCGCTTGGTAACGCCACCCATCATGAAAACCCAAATTATCCTAAAAAACCCTGATTATCGAAATGGGTATTTACTTTGGCTATTCTTAGACAAGAACAACCACTTTGAATTAGATTCAACGACGAATCCAACAGAAACCACATTCAAATCAAGATACCGTATGGAGATTGAACAACAATTATTGTTATTATTTACGATGCATTTGGCGAATGAACCTACGGAATACTTAGAGAATCCAGTGAATCTAGACGATGTAACTCCAAAGAATTTATCCAGCTATTTGCATAGCGATTCCGAATTTACAGCCGATACAGAATCTGAAATTATTCGGTATCTCGAACAGCTCACAGAATTAGAACGCAGCGAACATGATGTTATCTTAAATGAGAATGTCGTAGAAGAAACTACGCTTTATGAGACGATTAATCCTAACTTTCCGATTGACGATGCACCAATCGAAATGGATTTGGGTGCGATGGCATCATCGATTGAGACTGCAGTTTTAGACGAAACGTTCAAAGCAGATCTTGATAACTTAAACCAAAGAAGCCTCGACGCATTGAAGGACATGGAAGACTCAAGTGCTATCGAACTGAATTTAGAGGCGTTAAACGATCAACTGATTGATTTAGCTCATAAAGCCAGTCAAATCGGTATGATTTATGAACAGGCAATCACTTTAGAAGTAAAAGCACTTGAAGCCTACAAAGAAGCCACTCAAAAACTCATTGATCAAGCCAAAGTGGAAGCAAAAGTAACTTTAAAAGAAAAACTAAAAACGCTTGAAAAAATGTATCAAGACAGTAAAAAAGATGCACTTAAAGCGCTGGATTTACGTTATAAGAGTGAACTGGACGCGATACGAAAACAGCTTTCTACCAATAAGAAAAGAGCGGATGATCAGCTTTTGTTTAATGAGCGTGCTTTAAAACAAAAAGAAAAATTGCGTCTACATAACGCGAAACGCAATCTAACGGTCAAACTCGAAGATTCCAAACTCCGCCATAAGAAGAGTTTAGAAGAAAAAGTGCTCACACATAAACAAGCTCTCGTTGAAAGTCAAAGTAAAAACAAAAAATAAACCTTATACTATTACAAAAAGATGGTAGTTCAGAACTTTGAACAACCATCTTTTTAACTTAGAATTGCGCAAAAAAAACGCATACCAGCTCGGTACGCGTTTTCAGTTAGTCTAGTTGAATAATCAGATAACTATAAGGAATCAATGTAAAAATGTTGTTTTGGACTCGTTTTTGACTTTCGATATCATAACCGTAAACCGCTTGCGGTAGATGTATCGTATTGGTTTCTGGGGCGTTATTGATCATAAACATAAGATTCTTTGATCCACGTTTCTCATAGACAATTACATTTTTTGAATCGTCGTGGTGAATCCATCTAAAGTCACTAGAACCAAATGCATCCATTGACTTACGCCAACGAATCAATTGCTTAATTTGGGCTTTAAATTTATGGTTTTGGTGATTTTCATCCCATATCATACAGCGACGGTTGTCAGGGTCGTGGTCGCCAGTCATCCCGATTTCACCTCCATAATAAATCGTAGGTGTACCAGGGAATGAGAACATGAAAAGATAAGTCAAGAATGCAAGTCGGGTGTTTTCTTTACAGCGATGTAAAATTCGAGCCGTATCGTGTGAATCGACTAAATTAAACATGTTTTCTGTGATTTGTTGTGGGTAGGAAACCAATAACTTATTGGTCATTCTTACAAGTTCTCCAGCAGTAATTCTAGGGATATTCACATCAAATCCAAAGAATTGCCAAATCAAATAAATAAGTTCATAGTTCATGACCGTATCGATTTGATCCCCACCTAACCAAGGGAAGGAGTAGTCCCAGTTTTCGCCAAAGATGAATGCATCGGGTTTTGCTTGTTTGACTGTTTGTTTGAACGCTCTCCAAAAATCATGAGAAACCTCATTCGAAACATCTAATCGCCAACCATCAATATCATATTCTTCAATCCAGTAGCGCGCGACATCGAGTAAATGAGCGCGTGCTAATGGGTCTTCGGTATTCCATTTAGGCATATAGGGTGTAAATGCGAATGTGTGGTAATTTGATATTAAACCTCGGTGGTAAACGGGTTTTCCATCAGAGGTTAGATCAAAGTTGAGCATCGGCTCTGATTTGATAAAGAAACTGTTGTAGTATTTTGAGTTTTTGCCATGCTTGATGACATCTTGGAAGAAAGGGTGGTCATAACCACAGTGATTAAATACAGCGTCTAACACCACTTTAATCCCACGTTTATGAGATTCATCGACCAAACGTTTAAAATCGGCATTCGTACCAAAGGCAGGGTCAATCATTTTATAATCTGTCGTATCGTATTTATGCGAACTCGGAGCTTTAAATATTGGAGTGAAATAAATACCTGTAATCCCTAGATCAACCAAATAATCCAAGGATTCGATAATCCCTTCTAAATTACCACCAAAAAACATATGATTGGTGACTTTTTCAGCCGGAATACCCCAAGGATGGGTTGGCTTGTTATTCGCATTTCCGCTACGTTTAAAACGTTCAGGGAAAATCTCATACCAAATCGTATCTTTAACCCATTTAGGGATACGGATAATATCGGCTTCATTTAAATACGGAAAATT
Organism: Paracholeplasma vituli; assembly: GCF_025446935.1. Taxonomy (GTDB): domain Bacteria; phylum Bacillota_I; class Bacilli_A; order Acholeplasmatales; family UBA5453; genus Paracholeplasma; species Paracholeplasma vituli. The sequence continues at coordinate 108,056 of NZ_JAOEGN010000004.1, forward strand.
GAAATAGTTGAATAAGTTATAGCGTTTCTTTTGGTCAATATCATGGGTCAAATCATAGATTTCTCTAACACCATATAAATAGGCATCATCCAAAATAAAGGCGTATTTGATGCGTTTATGTTCAGGTTTAATCGCCGAAAAATAGTAGTCGTATTCGCTATCAGAGAAGCGTTTGTCCATCATTAAATCGTTTGCATTTTCGTGTTTCCATACCCATTTAGTTTGGGCTTCATCGATTGGTTCATAACGGAATGGATCACCATAGACCAATTTAATGGAATTGAAATCGTCTTTCGCAGTTCTCAACCAAATATGTAATGTGTCAGAGTCATAAGCATAAGCCATCTCAGATTTACTTTTATGTAAAAGGGCGTGTTTATTCATAAGTAACCTCACTTTATCAGATAGTTCTATTATACCGGATTTTGAAACGCTTTCATGGATTAGTTAGATGTAACGCATTACAACCTCTTTTTGGTTAATAAAGAAGGGTTATTATGTTATGATACCTATGATAATGAGGAGTGATGACATGTCATTTTACGAGAAAAAATGGTGGAAAGAAGCCATTGGCTATCAAATTTATTTAAGAAGCTTTAAAGATTCAAACGACGATGGTATTGGGGATATCCCTGGCATCATCGAAAAACTCGATTATCTTAAGGATTTAGGTGTAAATCTCCTTTGGATTTGCCCATTTTATAAATCCCCAATGGATGATAATGGGTATGACGTCTCAGATTTTTATGATATTTCTGAAGATTATGGTACTTTAGAAGATGCGAAAAAACTGATTCATGAAGCTAAACTAAGAGGGATTCGTATTATTGCGGACCTTGTTATGAACCAAACTTCAGATGAGCACCCATGGTTTATAGAATCAAGAAAATCAAAAGATAACCCTTACCGTGATTACTATATTTGGCAAAAAGGGAAAATCGTGGATGGCAAAGAAGTCGAACCGACCAACTGGGCATCGTTCTTTGGCGGGTCTTGTTGGCAAAAAGACGAACTTACTGGCGAATACTACATGAAGATATTCTCAAAGAAGATGCCTGATCTCAACTGGGCTAACCCAAACGTTCGTAAAGGGATGTTTGACATGGCAAAATTTTGGTTGGATTTAGGAATTGATGGGTTCCGTGTGGATGCAGTCGCACACATCGCAAGAAGTACTGAATTTGAAGATTCCACGATGGAATCGACTTCAAAATATAAACCGGACTGGCGTAAGTTCTCTAATTTACCCAGGTTACATGATTATTTAAAAGAATTCAATCAAGAAGTCTTATCAAAATACGATGTCATGACAGTTGGTGAAGTTGGCGGTGGTGCACTACCAACCGAAGCAATCGAATATGCTGGTTTAAATTCAAATGAACTCAACATGGTGTTTAATTTTGACCACAACTGGTGCAACAACGTTTGGGACTTGAAGAATCCAGAGGATCCTGTGATTACCAACTTAGCCCATATGAAAGATATGTTCGAAAAGTGGCAAACCAATCTTTATGGTAAAGCTTGGAACCCACTCTACTGGTTAAACCACGACCAACCCCGTGTGATGAGCCAATATGGTAATGTAAACAAACGTGTCTTATCTGGATCCATGCTCGCGACAGCCCTCTATTTCATGTGGGGAACCCCATTTATTTATCAAGGTGAAGAAATTGGGATGACAAACTACCCATTCAAAACCATTGATGACTTTAATGATGTATCGGTCAAGAACAGTTATCAAATCGCGATTTCAGAAGGACAGGATAAAGACCGTTTTATCGGATTTACGGCACATCGTTCTAGAGATAATGCGAGAACCCCGGTTCAATGGAAAAATGCCCCATGTGGCGGGTTTTCCACTGTAAAACCTTGGTTCCAAGTCAATCCAAACTATGTATCAATAAACGTTGAAGACGAACAAAAAGATCCACAATCCTTATTGAATTATTACAAGAAGGTACTAGCACTTAGAAAACACCCTGATTATATGGATACCTTTGTCTACGGAACCTATGAACAAGTTTTAAGAAAAGATACGACCGTTTATGGTTATATTCGTAAACAAGATAAGCATGTATTAGTCATTACAAATTTCTTCGATTGTAGCGTCGATGTGAAACTGGATTATCATGTTAGAAAGGTCTTATTGTCGAATTATAATGAACAACATTACGACTTAAAACACCTTCACTTAAGACCGTATGAATCCTTTGTAGTGGAACTCGAATAGGACTAAATCATTAAAAACGTAACAAGTATGAGAATAAGTTTGAAACCAAAAGTCCCTTTTAGAGGGATTTTTTGCACTTTTAGGCTCGATAGAGGTCAATAATTAGCCATATCATAAAAAAGTTTGATTTTCAAAGTCATTAATCTAAATCTTTCTTTTAAAAGGTGATAGAATGTAATAAAGTTTAAAGATATGGGGTGATATTATGGCTTTTACTGCGGCAGAGATGTTACAGTATCTCAATTATGGAGCTTTAGGTATTATCGGACTCGCAATGTTTTGGGGGTTCATCCAAGGGTTTTATAAATCAACGTTCTTTTTCATTTGGACTGTGGGTATATTGGTTGCTGGTTTTTTTCTAATTCCAATCGCAGCTTCATTAATGATGGATTTAGATATCAGCATGGCAGCTCAATATGTAACGCTTGAAGGTGTTACATTTACAACCGTAAAGGAAACGATGGTTAATTATATTGTGTCCTTTCAACCTAACCTAGCCAATGTACTGGTCGAAGGTTCTGATGCGATGGCACTTGTATTAGGTGTAGCACAACTCGCAATCAGTTTAGTTTTATTCATCGTATTATTCATTTTGAATTTAACTATTTTCAAATTTGTGGGTTGGATTATTTGGTTAATCATCAAACCTAAACGTGGTAAAGATGGCAAAAAACGTAAAAAAACATTCGTGTCGAGATTACTCGGTGCGGGCGTTGGTGGCTTACGTGGGGCTTTCTCAGTCCTATTAATTGCTTTACCATTTGCAGCGTTGGTATCCTTAAGTAGTGGACTAGACCTCGTCGATTCACTCGATCAAGAACCCCCTTCATATCAACTAATGGTCATCAATGATGAACTGGTTTTAGTTGAAGTTCAACAACCTACTGCGACTAATAATGAATATTTAGACATGGCGCGTACGATCTTGGGTGAATATCGAAACACATACATGGGTCAAATTGCCGGATATGTAAAAATTGATGGTATTGAACTTGATACCTATGTGTTTGACTCCATTTTAAGCATTCGTGTTAAATCAGAAGACTTAGACACACAAGTCAAACTTAGATCCGAAATTGAAAAGGCACTCACCATTGTAAATTTATTGGTTGAAGCCAATGATGGGTCCACGAATTTTGGAGATGACTTCATTTACAAACTAACCCCAGAAGTTGCGGGGGAAGTGTTTGATTTAGTCACAGAACTCGACATCCTTGAAGTGGTTATCCCGATTGGTTTAGAATACCTAATCAATTCTGGTGATTTCACTGAAATGTTAACAGGATATGAAGATTTACTTACATTAGAAGATTTAAAAGCGATTGACTATATGGCCGACTTGGGCATCTTAGGCGATGTTTTTGTCAACGCTTTAACACTTGTACAGGATCAAGCAGTACCACTCGACCAATTAAACTATTTCCAATTTGATGGGGAAACAGTTACCGACATTTTTACCTCATTAGGTGAATTGGATATCCTCGAGTTTGGTTTGCCAATTGGATTAAACTATCTCATTCAATCCGAAGCGGTTCAACAAGTATATACCGATTTGGGAATTACCTCTGACGATGTGACCTATCCGAATACTGATGACCTCAAAGCGGACTTTGCGAATATCGCAAATGTCTATATCGCCATCCAAGATATGGGTTTTGATTCGATGGATGATTTTGATACCTTAACAGACCCTGAAGTCATGGCAGCCATTCCTGACCAAGCGATTGCAGACTTGTTTGATGCCATCTTTGGGTTTACGGTCATCTCAAGTAATACCAATATTGCTTCTCAACTCATTTATAATTTAATTTCTGAGAGTTTACCAGCTGAGTTCCAAGGTTTACTTACGCAAGCTGATATTTCATCAAACTTTAACGCAACTGAACTTACAAACTTGATATTATTAGCTAAAGTAGTCGTAAGTTCTGGCGTCTTAACGATAATGGACGATGAAAATCCAGATTACGCGACTGCACTTTCGGATGAAAATATCGAAAGTATTGTCAATCGCGTCAGTTCATCTAACTTAATTACTTCGAAGATGAATGATGTCATTACTCAATTATTATCGATGCTTAACTTAGGGGTTACACTTGTAATTCCACCTTCGATCAATTGGGCTGCAGAATCTGGACAAATTGAACTCACTGCGTTACTTAAAGGGGCACGTGAAATTCTCGCATCCAACATTATTTCTGGTGATTTATCCTTACTAACTGAAGAAATGGCGGATAATCTTGCGGGTTATATCGCAGACTCCTTAGTCATTCGTTATAATTTAAATACTGTGTTTGAAAAGGTTCTTTCTAGCCAAGAAGGTTTAAGCGATTTCGAAATTGCGTTACCTGAAACCTATGAAGAATGGACCGAAACAGAAATCAATTCGTTGTTGAAAGCAGCCATTATTCTTCAAAGTGCAGGCAGTGACCCAGACGCTTTATTATCATTCACAGTAGAACAAGTGAAGACGATTGCGAAATCAAAAGTCTTAGCGAATACATTTAGAAATGTGTTCCAATCGATGATTGATACAGGTGGGGATCTAGAAGGTCAAATCTATATTCCTACAGGCTTGGTATGGTATTCTACAGAAACCATACAAGGCGAACTAGAAAGCCTATTGTTAGCCCTTAAAGTATTGATTCCGGGTGGATCTTTAACCGGTGCTGATTTCAGCTTTGACGCGATCATCAGTGCAGATTTAGATGTCTTGCTTGCATCCAAAGTCATTGAACATACAGCTGTTGAAACCCTCAAACCAATGATTGAAACTGGCGATCTCAAAGATTATATTGAACCGAAGTTACCTGGTGATGTAGAGTATGTTTGGTATCAAAATACCGATGTAAACTACCCAGATGGTGACCTCAAACCGTTATTACAAGCCATTCAAGATTTGGACGCGAAAGGCATCTCATTGACGACATTTGATTACACTGCGTTCAATACTGCTTTAGCAACTGAACAGGATGTTACAGATGTAAACAACATCATGGTTTCCTCCCGTATCTTAGTCAATTCGTTGGATAAGATGTTCACATTCATTTTAAATAGTTCAGCAGGATTCGATGTTTCATTGGATAACAGCAGCAAACCAAATTATTGGGAAGGTACCGAAACAGTTGATGGTGAACTTATTAAATTATTAAGAGCTGTTAAAGTCATTGGTTCGGGTACAGTCGATGCAAACTCGATTACATCAACCTTATTATTTGACTTGCTAGAAACCGATTCTGAAATTGTCAGAATGCAAATTTCTACAGCTATTTTAGGTACTACAATTGAAATTCCTGAAGCAGCTAAAGCTAGCCCAACTGAAATTAAAGAAACCGAGCTTTATGCATTAGTAGAAGCATTGGATGCTCTAGGTGGTTCTGTAGACTCAGTCAATTCACTTGATACAACAGACTTCAACGCTACGAAACTAGAAGCACTCCTCGATGCAGGTTCAATTATCGTTAACCGTCAAATTTCGAAAGCCATCTTAGGTTCATCAATTGCAGTTCCAGCGACAGCAAAAGATGGTGAAGATGACATTAAAGAAACTGAGTTACGTGCATTGGTTGCAGCACTTACTGTTTTAGGCGGGTCTGTAGATGCAGTTAGCAGTTTATCAACTGGTGATATTACCGCTACTAAACTTGGCCAATTGCTTGATGCTGGATCGCTCATTGTTAACAGACAAATCTCAACAGCATTGATTGGTTCAACCTTAGACATTCCAAGTGCGGCACTAGAAACACCAACCGATATTAAGGAAACTGAATTACGTAACCTCATCGATGCATTAACCGTTCTAGGTAGTTCAGTTGATTCCGTCAGTTCGATGTCAACAGCAGATTTCACAGCAGCTAAACTCGAAGACTTACTCGATGCTGAATCGCTCATTGTTAACCGTCAAATTTCGACAACACTCATTGGTTCATCCTTAGATATTCCAGATGGTGCATTAGAAACAACAACGGATATTTATGAAACAGAACTTCGTAAATTAGTCATTGCTCTAAACGTTTTAGGTGGATCTGTAGATGCCATCAGCAGTTTATCTGCTAATAGCATAACTGCTACTACATTGGATCAATTATTAGATACCGGTTCACTCATCGTCAACCGACAAATCTCGAAGGCTATCCTAGCTTCTACAATTGAAGTACCAGCAGCAGCTAAGGAAACACCAGAAGATATTTATGTAACAGAACTTGAAAAACTTGTCCTTGCTATGAACGAACTTGGCATGACAGGTTCAGTAACCGAAGTAACGTCTATCGATTCTGGTGATTTAACAAGTGCTAAGCTCAGTGCGTTAATCACAATCGATTCAATCATCGTAAATAGACAAATTTCAACTGTTATTATTGGTACAGGTTTATCAATTCCAACAGATGCCTATGTTGATGTTACTCATGAAGATATCACGAAGGGAGAACTTGAAGCGTTATCGGATGCACTCAACTATATCCCTGGCGGTATCGATGGTATCACAAACTTAACCGCATCAACCATCACCGGTTCGATGATTACAAACTTACTAGATGCCGGTTCAGTAATTGTTAACCGTCAAATCTCGTCCGCAATCATCGGGGCTGGATTAACCAATGGTAATACCGATGCGATTGAACAAGCTGTTGGTCCAAGAAATGGCGAAGTCAAAGTGGTTGAAATGGAAGGTTTAGCTGCAGCATTAACTGCAATGGGACCAACCAAGACAGTTGCTGATTTAACCTCATTAGATTCATCGACAGTATCGACATTAGATGATGCAACTATCGACATTATGTTCGATCCAGATTACACCATCATTTACTACAAACTTGAAGCTGAAATGCGTAACAATCCAATTTACGTTATGTCTCTTGCAGCAACCGATTACGAAGGCGATAATCCTGCCAACCGTATTAAGAGAACTAAACTTGCAGAAGACTTCAAGTTAGGTGCTATCTAATTATTCAATCGTTTCAGATTCCCTCATCCCTTGGGTGGGGGAATTTTTTCTAGTCCAATAGCCCATTTTGTGTTATGATGTATATAGCGTAAACTTTCAAGCTTGTTTGAGGTATTTTATGATCTATACACTTGCATTTATTCGTCATCAAAATGAGTTTTTGATGCTCAATCGTCTAAAACAACCGTGGAAAGGTTGTTGGAATGGTGTTGGCGGCAAATTGGAACCCAATGAAACACTCATCGATTCAATTCAACGTGAAATCCTAGAAGAAACGGGAATGAACGTATGTAAGTATGATATCCAATATAAAGGGAAATTGACATGGGAACCGAACGATGGGTCGTATTTACATCTCTACTTAGTCAATGTTGAGAACAAGATTCAAACACCGATTCAAACCGAAGAAGGCATCCTAGATTGGCGTCCTTATCGTTGGATTATCGATTTTGATAATCTCGGTGTTGCTCACAATATCCCTTATTTCTTACCTAAAATGTTAGAACCTAATCGACATCACTATCATTGCATCTTTGATGGTAATCGTCTTATCGATGTCTTAATTACACCTTTGGAGGATACCCATGCCTGAACTATGGATTGGACTAATTGTCATTGTTTTAATACTGGTCGCGATATTGGTCGTTTTAGAATTCAATCGTAAACGCTTCATTCTATCCATTGAAGAAAAATTAAAGAAGTATGGTACGCTTGAAAAAGCCAATAACGTTAATCATGGTTATGTTCTAAAGACCAATACAACTACTTATCACATTAAACTCATTTATGCACCAGGTGCAAGTGAGGTTTCATTCAACTCAAAACGCCATTGGCAAGTCTTTTCTGGATCTAAAAAATTAATGTTACCGACCCATGGATTTCAAGATAAAGAAGGTAATAAGATCCTCTTAATCTACCCTCAGCCGGGTAAAATTGTCAAATACATCAATGAAAATGAAGTGGTCTTCGTCAACTTAAAGATGGATGTATTTGGGATGAATGTTGTCCATATTAATCAATTAGATGCTTATTTTGAGTAAAGGGACTCTAAAATGTCCCTTTTATGTTGTAAAAATGTCTTTCAATTTATAAGAAAGAGTTTATTCGCTTGTGTTATAATCTTAAAGGAATAGGTGATTATATGAAATATAAAGTAACCCGTAAGCAATTTAATTCGGATGAGTGTTTCGTCTGTGGCATCCACAATCATGCTGGCTTGAAAACAGCCTTTTATGAACTCGAAAACGGCGTCGTAGTCACCATTACCAAAGGCGATAATTTCCATCAAAGTTATCCTAATCGGATGCATGGTGGAATTATCAGCGCTCTTTTAGATGAAACGATTGGTAGAGCCATTAATATATCAGAACCCGAAACTTGGGGTGTAACCATCAAACTAGAAGTATCTTACCGTAAACCTGTCCCTCTCGATGAAGAGATCGTCGTATGTGGCTGGATTACGAAATCCAAGGGAATGACTTTCAAAGGCGAAGGAGTCATTCTCGCGAAAGACCGAAAAACCATTTTAGCGACCTGTGAAGGCACTTATTTTAAACAAAATATCCATGACATTATTGGTGAACACCGCCTTTCTGGCTGGCAGTTTATTCCTGATACGCATGCAGTAACGGAGATTGACATCGATTATGAGTTTGCTCGAAGTGAATGACTTATCTTTTAGATACGATAATAATGATTTACTGGTGGAAGCCTCGCTTCGCCTTTTTATCAATGACCATGCAGTTTTGGTCGGTCCAAATGGTGCTGGTAAAACCACTTTACTCAATTTATTAAACAAATCCTTATCCCCGGACAAAGGCACCATCACCTGGTTGGAACATACTAAAGTCGGGTATTTGGATCAATATGCGAAAATCGATCCGAACCTCATTGTCAGTGATTATTTATTAACTGTATTTAGACCCCTTTTTGATAAAGAGAAGGAAATGGAAGCTCTCTATCAAAAAGTCGGAACTCTAGATGGTGTTGAAATGGAACGTGCGCTCAATATCGCTGCCTCCATTGGTGACTACTTAATTGAGAAGGATTTCTACGCAATGAAATCGAAGCTGGGGAACATCATCCACGGTTTGGGGTTGGAAATGTCTGTACTTGATATGCCGATTAAGCAATTATCCGGTGGGATGCGTGCGAAAATCATCTTAGGAAAACTATTATTAGATGAATCCGACATTCTTTTATTGGATGAACCTACAAACTTTCTAGATATTAGACACATCGAATGGCTGATTAAATTTCTTCAAGGGTATGAAAAAGCATACCTTGTGGTTTCTCACGATGAAGCCTTTTTAAAAGCGATTGCAAATACGGTTATCGCACTTGAAAATAAGGGGTTAACACGCTATAAAGGGAACTTTGATTACTATTTAGCTGAACGCGCACTGCGATTTGAGCAGGTATCTAAACAATACGATGCCCAACAAAAGTTCATCAAGAAACAAGAAGAATTCATCCAAAAGAATATCGTTAGAGCCTCAACCACTAAACAAGCACAAAGCGTCCGAACGAAACTAGAAAAACTAGATCGTATCGATAAACCTACTAAGCAAAAAGAACTTAAGTTTCACTTTCCGTTTTCTAAGGATACAGGACGAGATGTGCTAATTCTTAAAGACTTAGAAGTTGGATATACCAAGAGTCTATTAAAACCAATCAATATGACCATAATGAAAAACACAAAAGTCATTATTACGGGTAAAAATGGTATTGGGAAATCAACTTTAATCAAAACCATTATGGGGATTAATAACCCAATTGCAGGGTCATTTAAGTGGATTGATACTGCTCAAATATCTTATTTTGAACAAGAATTTACCTACGATGAATCTTTGACTGCGGTAAATCTATGTTTTGATATCCTCCAAAATATGGATAAACTCCAAGTTTACACACTCCTTGCCCGTTATGGGGTATCTCGTGATATGGCAGACCGTCCGCTAAAGAGTTTGTCAGGGGGACAAAAAACGAAAGTACGACTCGCTTTAATGAGTCAAAAGAAATCCAACATCATCGTCTTAGATGAACCGACGAATCACTTGGATCACAATGCAAAAGAAGCACTTAAACAAGCCATTATGGCGTTTCCTGGCGTAGCAATCGTGGTATCTCATGATAAGTCTTTCCACGATTCTTTTGAAGCTACACAGCTTGAGTTGAAAGGATAAACTATGAAAAAATTTATTGGGTCTAAAGCCTTTTATCGTGAGGTTCTAGCCATTGTATTACCGATTATGCTACAACAAGGGATTACGACTTTTGTCGGTCTATTGGATAACATCATGGTTGGAAATTTAAATGAAAATGCAATCGGTGGGGTCGCTGCTGCGAACCAAATCATGTTCATTGTTACCATATGTTTCATCGGGGGACTTGCGGGTCCTGGGATATTCATCGCACAGTATTTTGGTGCTAAAGATGAGAATGCACTGAAACAAGCATTCCGAGCTAAAGTCATTTTGGCAGCATTGGTAACCATTATTTCGATGGGAATCTTATTTATATTTAAAGAACCGATGATTCAAGCATTCGCTAAGAATGATCCGGGCTCTGAAGGCGTTTATAACCAAGCCGTTATCACGTATGGTGTTCAATACTTGACCATTATGGCCTTTTCGCTACCAGTCCTCGCAGTGATTCAATTGTATGCTTCGACATTCCGTGAAATCAGAGAAACGAAAGTACCTATGATAGCCGGTATTATAGCTGTCCTAGTTAATTTAGTATTTAACTATCTATTAATTTTTGGTAATCTCGGATTTCCAAAACTTGAAGTAGAAGGTGCGGCCATCGCAACCGTAATATCACGTGTAGTCGAAACTAGTATTCTATTGTTTGTTGCTTATAAAAATAAGATGGTGTTTGCTCAAGGTATATTCTCTCATTTCCACATTGAACGTAAACGTTTTATCCTGATGGTGAAGAAAACCTTACCGCTCTTAGCCAATGAACTTTTATGGTCTTCATCTGTACTAGTGATTATGTTAGCTTACGCACAAAGAGGTACCTCTGTGTACGCAGCTTTCGCAATTTCAAGTGCGGTCTCAAATTTGTTCTTCATCGTGTTTGGGGCTCTAGCAACCGGTATTTCTGTCATGGTTGGTAACGAGTTAGGGGCTAATCAGATTGAATTAGCTAAAGAAAATGCAAGAAAATTACTGGCTCTAACCATTATGGTTTGTATTGTGTTTGGAGTACTTTTAGCCATTATAGCGCCATTTGCACCTTATTTATATAATGTCAGTGATCAAGTTAGAACCATGGCAACACAATTCATGTGGGTCGTAGCTTCGTTGATGTGGATCTTCGCATTTAATGCTGGAATATTCTTTGTTTTAAGAGCGGGTGGTATGGTTGTTCTCACCTTCTTATTTGACTCTACATTCGCATGGTTAGTAGCTGTGCCACTGGCTGTTATATTAAGTATTTACACATCCTTACCGATTTTGTTGGTATACATTATTGTCGAAGGGGTCAGTTTAATTAAAGGCTTAATAGGTGTTCAATATGTCAAAGCGGGAAAATGGGCTAGAAATTTAGCACATCATGAAAACGCTAACTAAAAATGTTTTATTTAATGCTTAAATAGCCTTTTTCCACCTTGAAAAAATTACATAAGAGTGTTAAGATGATAATGGATTAAACACTATAGGAGGAAGAAATGAAAAAAGTAGTAGTTGCATTATTTGTCGCTGTACTGGCTTTAGGCTTAGCTGCTTGCGGACAAAAGAAGGATTATGAAATTGGTCTAGTCACTGACGTTGGTACGATCAATGATAAATCATTCAACCAAGGTGCTTGGGAAGGTGTAGAGCAATATGCCGAAGAACATAAAATTTCCTACAAGTACTATCAACCAGATACAAAATCTACTGAAGATTATGTGAAGTCAATCGAAGTTGCTATTAAAAATGGTGCTAAGATTGTTGTTACCCCTGGTTTCTTATTTGAAAACGCAATTTGGTTAGTTCAAGACAAATACCCAGCTGTTAAATTTATTATTTTGGACGGTGCACCTCATAACGTAACAGACTTTGGTGCAATCGCTCCAGGGGATGAAACCACCATTGATGGCGATACAACAGGTAAAAACGCTAACTTCGAAATAGGCGCAAACGTATACAGCATTTTCTACTCAGAAGAACAATCTGGATTTTTAGCAGGCTATGCAGCTGTTAAAGAAGGCTTCACTAAATTAGGTTTCATGGGTGGTATGTCAGTACCAGCCGTTGTTAGATTCGGTTATGGATTTGTACAAGGTGCGAACTATGCAGCTTCTCAAATGACCGGTGTAACAGTCACTATTAAATATGAATATCTAAACTCCTTCGCACCAGATGCCGCACACCAAACTAAAGCTGCTTCATGGTATACTTCTGGCACAGAAGTTATCTTCGTCGCTGCAGGTGGAGCAGGTAACTCCGTTATGAAGGCTGCTGAAGGTATCGCTGGTAAATATGTAATTGGTGTTGACGTTGACCAAAAAGCTGAATCTGATCGAGTTATTACTTCAGCGATGAAAGAACTCAAGTCATCCGTATATAACGCACTTGATGAAATCTATAACAACAGACAATACAATAGCAATAATCAAGTTATAACTACAAATGGTAAATCTGTAACACTAGATGCATCCGTTGGTGGTATTGGTCTACCTCAAGACTTCTCTAGATTCTCTAAATTTACTAAAGCAATGTATGATGTCATATTTGCAGAAGTTGCAGCTGGTTCGATCACAATTGTTAACGATCACAAATTGCCTGTGACTTCATTAGTAGTTCCAAAAGTTACGCTAGACGTTACTGAATAAAAAAGTTTTCAGAAAGCACTCCAATTTGGGGTGCTTTTTTGTAACTAAAAATGAATCACGATAGAAATATTCTAGGATGTTATATTTTATATAAGAATGTGATTTCAAACTAGAGAAAGCGCTTTTTTATGATATAATAGGGTAGATAAAATGAGGTGAATTTTTATGTCGTATGTGATTGAGATGCTTAATATTACGAAACGATTCCCTGGAATTGTTGCCAACGATAATATTACATTGCAAGTCAGAAAAGGCGAAATCCATGCACTACTTGGGGAAAATGGTGCTGGGAAATCCACTTTAATGAGCGTTTTATTCGGTTTATATCAACCGGAAGAAGGCGTTATTAAGGTTAATGAAGAGGAAGTAAAAATTAAAAACCCCAACGATGCAAATGCATTAAAAATTGGAATGGTGCATCAGCATTTTAAGCTTGTACATAACTATACCGTTGTTGAAAACATCATTTTGGGTCGTGAAGAGACGAAAAATGGATTCATCAGTCTTTCCGATGCGAGAAAAAAGATTGTTGAACTTTCACAGCGCTACAAGCTTAAGATTGATCCTAATGCAAAAATCCAAGATATTACTGTAGGGATGCAACAAAGAGTAGAGATTCTAAAAATGCTTTATCGGGATGCTGATATTTTAATTTTCGATGAACCTACAGCTGTTTTAACACCACAAGAAATCGACGAATTGATGGGTATTATGAAAGAAATGGTGGCTGAAGGAAAATCCATTATTCTAATCACCCATAAACTCAATGAAATCAAGATGGTTGCTGACCACTATACCATACTGCGTAAAGGTAAATGTATCGGGACAGTAGATGTTAAGACCACATCCATTGATCAAATGGCTGAAATGATGGTAGGCCGTAAAGTCACATTTACGATTGATAAAGCTGAACCAAAAAAAACTAAACCCATTCTTCAAGTTGAACACATCCATCATCATAACATTCCTTTAAATAAAGAAGACTTAAGGGATGTTTGTTTTGAAGTTTATGGTGGTGAAATTGTCGTAGTTGCTGGAATTGAAGGCAATGGACAAACGCAATTGGCTGAAGTCATTACAGGTTTAAAAGAACCCAAATCAGGGTCAATTATTTTAAACAATATTGATATCACCCACAAGAGCATACGTGAAAAAACATTATCCGGGATTGCTCACATTCCAGAAGACAGACACAAATTTGGTTTGGTCCTTGATTTTAATTTAGCAGAAAATCTCATCCTTCAAACCTATTTTGATAAGCAATTCCAGCGTTATGGTTTCCTCAAATTTGATGAAATCAAACAGAATGCGGACACACTCATCGAACGTTTTGACGTACGAAGTGCAAATGGCCGTAAAACAAAAACCCGTAGTATGAGTGGTGGTAACCAGCAAAAAGCCATTATTGCAAGAGAACTTTCTCGCAATACTGACCTAGTAGTTGCGGTTCAACCAACTAGAGGTCTTGATGTTGGGGCGATTGAATATGTCCATCACCAACTCATAAACATGAGAGACCAACAAAAAGCGATTTTGGTATTTTCACTGGAACTTGATGAAGTCTTCAGCCTTGCTGACCGCATTTTGGTCATGTATGAAGGCGAAATCGTTGCAAACTTAGACGCTAAAAAAACAAATCAAAATGAACTAGGCCTATACATGTCTGGTTCTAAGAGGGGTAATTAGCTATGAAGAAAATTTTGAAACTTGAAGCAACAGAAAAAATCATAGCCACCTTAATATCGATTTTTGCAGGTATGATGTTTGGCTTAATCATTATGTTGTTGATTAGTCCGTCCATGGCATTTGGCGGATTAACAGCGATTTTACTCACAGGTGTCTCACAAGGTTTGCCAGGATTTGGCAACGTATTATTTAACTCAGCCCCCCTAATCCTAACAGGATTGGCGGTTGCCTTCGCATTTAAAACGGGTCTTTTCAACATCGGGGTTTCTGGACAGTTGATGATTGGGGCCTTCATAGCAGTCTTTATCGGTGTTCAATGGGGCTTCTTAGGGCCATTCCACTGGATTGTAGCAATGCTTGGTGGGGTTTTAGGTGGTATGTTATGGGCATTGATTCCGGCTCTGTTAAAAGCGTATCGAAACGTTCATGAAGTCGTTGCTACTATCATGATGAACTATATCGCAATGTATGTATCTAAAATGTTGATTGAAGCAACCATTTATGATACCGTCAGACAAGAAGCGAGAGAAGTCATCGCTTCTGGTAGAATTCCTAAATTATTTCTGGATAGCATTTTTGATTTTAATAAACTCAATGGCGGAATCATCTTCGCAGTTTTAGTTGGAGCACTGATTTACATCGTATTAGAAAAAACAATATTCGGATTCCAATTAAAAGCAGTTGGGTTTAACCGTGATGCGGCCAAATATGCCGGTGTCAACGACAAACGAAATATTATATACTCATTACTGATTTCAGGTGCTATTGCTGGTTTAGCAGGTGCAATCATATACTTAGTACCAGGTACTGGCATTAAACTAGAAACTAAATATGTGATATCACCTTATGGTTTCCAAGGGATTGCTGTTGCATTACTGGGTATGAGTAATCCAATCGGCACCATATTCTCTGGATTCTTCCTTGGATACATCGAATCCGCAAACCAAGAATTACAATCCTGGGATTTTAAACGTGAAATTATCGATATTATCTCAGCAAGTATCATCTATTTCTCAGCCTTTACACTCTATTTCCAAAAATATGCGAGAAAGTATATTGGGAAACTCTTAACAAAGAAGGGTGGTGAATCCCATGAGTAAATATTTTTCAAGACGAAATATTTGGATTGGGGTTGGCATACTTACATACCTATTGATTGCTATTTGGAATAACAGTAGTTTTTATAACCTATTAAGTTGGACGTTGTATTCTACGATACCTCTTGCGATGGTGGCAATGGCTGGACTCTATTCGGAGCGCTCAGGGGTTGTCAACATTGCCCTTGAAGGTATCATGTTATTTGGGGCATTCGTAGGGATTTTAACCCTAAACAATCTCCAACATATCGGAATTGATGGACAAATGGTATTGATTATGACCGTCATTATTGGCGGTATTGCAGGCTTACTGTTCTCATTGTTACACTCATTCGCTTCCATCACTATGAAATCGAATCAAGTCATCTCTGGTACAGCTTTAAACATGCTAGCTGTGGCACTTGCGATCTTCGTAGGTAGAGCACTTTCATCATCTGGTACAGAAGAAATTGGGTTTTCGGATCGTTATAAAATCAGTATTCCAGTATTAAAAGAAATCCCATTCATCGGTAATATTTTCTTTGAAAATGTCTATTTAATCACTTTGATGGGGTTAGTTGCGTTTATCATAGCCGCAGTGGTCGCTTATAAAACGCGCTATGGTCTCAGAATGCGTGCCTGTGGTGAAAACCCACATGCAGCCGATGCAGCAGGGATTAATGTATATAAGATCCGTTACACATCGGTATCGGTATCGGGCTTCTTAGCTGGTATGGGCGGTGTTATTCTCATCGTTCCAACCTCTACGTCTTTTAAAGCATCCATTTATGGGTATGGGTTCTTAGCCCTTGCCGTATTAATTTCCGGCCAATGGAAACCTGCTAGAGTTATGGTGTTCTCGTTATTATTTGGATTCTTGATGAACTTATCCAATGGGATTACCTTAGTTCAAAGTGCATTTGATGGCTTAAGAGCCAATGAATCCTTACTTCAAGGACTTTACAATAATTTGTATTTGTTCTTCAGACATTTACCGAAAGATATCATTTCAATGACACCTTTCTTGGTAACACTAATCCTGTTAGCCTTGACCTCTAAAAATTCACAAGGTCCAAGAGCAGCCGGTGAGCCATATGATCAAGGGAAGCGTTAATCGCTTCCTTTTTTTCAAAAAAAAGACCCGAAGGTCTAGAACTCATCAATCATTTTAACGAGTGTATCGTAGACTTCGGATTCTTTAATTTTTTTTACGATTTGACCATGTTTGAATATAACTGCCTCACCTTTACCACCGGCAACGCCGATATCAGCATGTTTGGCTTCGCCAGGGCCATTAACTTTGCAGCCCATAATTGCAACATTAATGTGTTTGTTAACACCTTGTAGATAGGTTTCAATGCGTTTCGCAATATCGATCATGTCATATTGGATGCGCCCGCACGTAGGACAGCTGATTAAATTCGGAATATCGTTTCGTAAATTGAGGTTCTTTAAGATCTCCTTAGCGGCTCTAATTTCGATTTCTGGATTATCTGTTAAGGAAACACGAATGGTATTACCAATACCTTCGTGAAGGAGAATACCAATCCCCATGGCACTTTTAATAGCACCAGAGAAAGCAGTACCAGCCTCGGTAACCCCTAAATGAAGAGGGTATGGGAAAGTTTTAGCTGCTAGACGATAGGTTTCAATCATCAGATTCATATCTGTCGCTTTTAATGAAAGCGCAATGTCATAGAAATTTAAACTCTCAAGGATTTCAACATGGCCTTTCGCAACTTTAATCATATTCTCTGCAGTGGGTTCTAAACCATCAGGTAGCGATCCACTATTTACACCAATACGAATTGGGATATTTTTCGCTTTGCACGCTTCAACCACAAGGGCGACTTTTGAACGGTCTTGAATGTTGCCTGGGTTTAATCGAATTTTATCGACACCTTGATTGATCGCTTCTAAAGCGAGTTTGTAATCAAAATGGATATCTGCGACCAAAGGGATATGGATTTGGCGCTTGATTTCACCTAATGCGGCAGCGTCGACTTTATCGAGGACTGCGACGCGAACGATTTCACACCCCGCTTTTTCCAATTGATGGATTTGTTTGACGGTCGATTCGATGTCTTTTGTGAATGTTGTTGTCATACTTTGAATATATACATGGTTGTTACCACCCATGATTAAATTGCCCACTTTAATGGGTCTTGTTTGTAGTCTTTGCATAATTATCACCTAAAACGATTATATCACAAGTGATAAGAGTCTGTACCATGATGCTTATTTATAATAAATCTTCTCATTATTTATATTAAAGTGTTGAATCATTACCTAATAATCGTTATAATGATTCTCATACGAGGAACACACTATGCAAATGTTATCAGAAAAACAAAAAAGGACTTATCGTGAATTTGCACGAGAAGAATCCTTGGCTTACCATCTTTATATGCGAATTGCGAAAAGACAAAAAAAGCCTGAGAACAGAGTCATCTTAGAAGGTATTGCTCTACAGGAAAAGAAACATTTAGATATCTTTAATTCTTATTTAGGTAAAAAAGCAGTCACTCTAGACTATAAACGTCCATCGTTTCGATTGATGTTTTACACGATGGTTATGTATACCCTTGGTGTCATATTCACACTCCGAGTATTTGAACGATTTGAAGCCCACTCACGTCAATCCTACCGCGATGTCATCGAGGAAATTGATGAGCTCAAAGATATCCTTAAAGATGAAAAATCCCATGAAGAAGCTTTACATAATATTTTAAATGACGAAAAGTTATTGTTCGCTTCATCGGTTGTATTAGGAATGAACGATGCATTAGTCAAAATCAGTGGGGCCTTGGCTGGGTTCACACTCGCTATTAACGATTCCTTAAAAGTAGGTACTCTAGGCCTAATTACGGGGATCAGCGCGGCACTCAGTATGGCTGCGAGTGAATATTTGTCTAGGTCACAGGATGATCACGATACACCGCTTATTAACGCTCTTTATACAGGGGTTGCGTATGTAATTGTTGTATCACTGCTCATCTTACCTTATTTTCTGATTTCTGTACCTCTAATTTCGATGGGTGTGATGATTGGGATTGTGATCTTAATTATCTTCGCTTTTAATTATTATATTTCGATTGCGAAGAAACAACCTCTATTTAAGAACTTCATTACGATGGCTTCTATTGCGCTTGTTGTGGCAACAATTTCGTTTTTAATCGGGCTATTCGTCGATTCATTATAAAATCCTTTACAAGGTAAATATTTACTGTTATAATGTCATAGGTTAGAACAGCAATTCATCTGGTTTGAGGTAAACTCGTGCTTGATATTTAATTGCTTGTTTGATATACTTTTAATGTAATGTCTGGAGGGAAGAAACATGCGTGAACTTGTTAAATTAGTTTGTACAGAATGTGGCGAAGAAAACTACTACACAACTAAAAATAAAAAAACCACACCAAATCGTCTTGAAATCAAGAAGTATTGTCCTAAAACACGTACTTATACGTTACATAGAGAAAAGAAATAAGCTATTCTTCGAATAGTTTTTTTTCTAAATGAAACCTATGATACTACGTGGAAACGACGATTTATCTCACATTTACATTCTCTATCGTTTTGATGGAGCGATTCTAATTGACCCTTCACATGACCTCGCTTTCATTGAGGCTGCTCTAAAGGGGTACACCCTAAAAGCGATTTTGCTCACCCATGGACATATTGACCATACAGCTCTAATCGATCACTTTAATGTTCCAGTTTACATGCACAAAGATGATTATTTATTGATGTATGATGCAGACCAAAGTGGTGCGAAATCCTTAAAAATGGCTTTGCCCAAGTTTAAAGGTTCTGACATTCAGTTCATTAAAGATTTGGACAAAATTCCATTTATGGATGAAACGTTGACGGTGTATCACACCCCTGGTCACACTAAGGGCAGTGTTTGTTACTTATATCGAAACGAATTATATACAGGCGATACTTTATTTAAAGGTGGTGTCGGACGAACGGATTTGGTCGGTGGGTCAACTGCTCAATTGAATAAATCACTTAAACGTTTATTTACTGAATGCTCACAAACTGTGAAAATATTTCCTGGACATGACGGAACAACAACCCTTAAGGACGAAAAGAAGAACAACGAGTATATTCAAAAAATATTATCAAAATAATCCCACATTACGAGTGGGATTTTATTTTTTAGCACTTTTCTCTTGACAGTGCTAAATCCATATAATACAATAGAGTTGGCACTGAGATACTTCAAGTGCTAGAGAGGTGAAGTTGTGTTAACTAATCGACAAAAACTGATCTTGAAGGCCATCATTGAAGCTTATGTGAATGACGGGATCCCAGTGGGGTCAAAAGCCTTAACTGATAAACCGTATTTGGGGTTCTCCTCAGCGACACTACGCTATGACATGGCTAAACTTGAAGAACTTGGCTTTCTTGAAAAAACACACACCAGTTCTGGTCGAATTCCGTCGAATCTAGGGTATCGATATTATGTTGAAAATCTCGTTACAAGAGACGATAATGTCAAGGAAGTATTCCCGATCATTGACCGAATTTTCATGGAATTTGAAAACAATAAAGAAATTGCAGTGAAAGAAGCCATTAACCTATTATCTGAATTAACCAATTATACTTCAATGGTACTTGGACCTAATGAAATGCTCGCACGTATCAAAAAGATTGACTTTATTCCACTATACAATCAAGACGCAGTTGTGCTGATTGTTACGGATAAAGGACATGTTCAAAGTGAGACCGTAAAAATTCCAGAACACATCTCTTACATGGATTTCAAGAAAATCATATCGAGTTTAAATGATTTACTTGAAAATCAATTTGTGAAAGATGCGAAACGTATCTTAAAAAATGCATTTATGGAAGAAAACCTCATGGAATACATGGACTACCAAGAACGCATCATCGACACGGTTGTCAATGCCTTCCGTCAACTGAGCGAAGAAAATGTTTATTTGACTGGGATGGGGAATATGCTTGTCCAACCAGAATTCAATGACATCAATCAAATTCGTGACCTGATGTATATGTTAGACAGAAAAGAACTACTTAGATTGGTAGGGCGAACCAATAAACTCTCAATCAAAATTGGTAAAGAAGCTGATTATATGCCAACCGATACGTGTACGATCATTTCCGTTCCTTATGCTGTAACGGATGAAGATCAAGGCACGATTGCAATCATTGGACCGACTCGGATGGATTATTCAAAAGTAATCCCACTAATGGAATACATCGCGAAAAACATCGCGAAATTATATAAAAAATGAGGTGAATCCCTGTGGATGAACAAAAAAAAGACACAGTAAATAAAGAACAGGTAGAACACGAAAAACCTGAAAAAGAAAAAAAGAAAAGTGAGAAAGACAAATTGAAAGATGAAATCGAGAGTTTAAAAGGTGAAATCGCGTCCTTGAAAGATCAATATCTGAGAGAGCGTGCTGAACTGGAAAACTATAAGAAGCGGATTCAACAAGAACGTATCGTAGAGCGCAAGTATGCCTCACAAAATGTGGTCGAAGCCCTACTAGGTCCACTCGATCAATTAAAAATTGTCACGAACATGACTGTGGACAATGACTTATTAAAGAACTATTTAATTGGTTTCAAGATGATCAATGATCAAATCTTCAACATATTGGAACAAGAGGGTTTAAAAGAAATTAAAGCCATGAATGAAATGTTTGATCCAAACATTCACCATGCAATTGATATAGTTAAAGATGAAGAAAAACCGAAAGGCATGATTCTAGGTGTCCAACAAACTGGCTATCTATTTAAAGAACGTGTCGTCAGACCTGCCATGGTCAAAGTAAACGAATGGAGTGATGAAAATGGCAACAACTAATAAAATTATCGGTATCGACTTAGGTACAACAAACTCAGTAGTATCCATCATGGAAGGTGGAGACGTTAAAGTAATTCCAAACGCAGATGGTTCACGTACAACCCCATCTGTAGTCGCTTTTAAAGGTGATGAAATCTCAGTTGGTGAAGTTGCGAAGAGACAAACCATCACCAACCCAAACACCGTATCCTCAATTAAACGTCATATGGGGGAATCCTCTTACCGTGTGAATATTAATGGTAAACAATATACCCCACAAGAAATCTCAGCGATGATTCTTCAAAATTTGAAGAAAACAGCTGAAGACTATTTAGGTGCACAAGTGAAGAAAGCCGTTATTACCGTACCAGCTTATTTCAACGATGCTCAACGTCAAGCAACTAAAGATGCAGGTAAGATTGCCGGTCTTGAAGTTATGCGTATCATCAATGAACCTACCGCAGCTGCGCTTGCGTATGGTATTGATAAACTAGAAAAAGAACAAACTGTCTTAGTATTCGACTTAGGTGGGGGTACATTCGACGTATCCATCTTACACTTAGCTGACGGTACATTTGAAGTATTGTCAACAGCTGGCGATAATCACCTTGGTGGCGACGATTTTGACCAAAAAGTCATGGATTATCTAGTTGCTGAATTCAAGAAAGAAAATGGTGTTGACTTATCCAAAGATAAAATGGCTGTTCAACGCTTGAAAGACGCTGCTGAAAAAGCGAAAAAAGAACTTTCTGGTGTTACAACCACTCAAATCTCCTTACCATTTATTACCATGGGTGTTTCTGGACCTCTACACTTAGAAAAGACCATTACACGTGCTAAATTTGACGAATTAACTGCTGATCTAGTCGAAAGAACTGTAGTTCCAGTTCGTCGTGCATTAAAAGATGCGAAGATGGACCCAGCGAAATTACACCAAGTTCTATTGGTTGGTGGATCTACACGTATTCCAGCAGTTCAAGAAGCTGTTAAACGTGAATTAGGTAAAGAACCTAACAAGAGTGTGAACCCAGATGAAGTCGTTGCGATGGGTGCTGCCATTCAAGGCGCCGTATTATCCGGGGATGTGAAAGATGTCTTACTATTAGACGTTACCCCATTATCCTTAGGTATTGAAACACTTGGTGGCGTATTCACGAAGTTAATTGAAAGAAATACAACAATCCCAACATCTAAATCACAAGTCTTCTCAACTGCAGCGGACAATCAACCAGCCGTAGACATCCACGTATTACAAGGTGAACGTCAAATGGCAGCGGACAATAAGACTTTAGGTCGCTTCCAATTAAATGACATTCCACCTGCACCACGTGGTGTACCTCAAATTGAAGTTAAATTTGATATTGATGCCAACGGTATTGTTAACGTTAGTGCTAAAGATTTAGGCACAGGCAAATCTCAAAAGATTGTCATCTCTGGTGGGTCTGCGATGAGCGATGAAGAAATCAAACGTCTAATCAAAGAAGCTGAAGAAAATGCGGAAGCCGATAAGCAAAAACGTGAAGAAGCAGACTTACGTAATGATTCCTCATCCTTAATTTTCCAAGCCAATAAAGCCATTACGGATTTAGGTGATCAAGTCGATAAATCTGAAAAGTCAAAAGTTGAAAAAGCAATAAAAGACTTAGAAGAAGCTCTTAAAGGTTCTGATCTAAACCGTATCCGTGAAGCGAAAGAAGTTTTAGAAAAAGATGCTCAAGCGATTGCTGTTAAAGCCTATGAAAAAGCTCAAAAAGAAGACCCAACTGGGGAACAAACTAAACACTCAAGCGACTCTAACACTGTAGACGCTGAATTTGAAGAAAAATAATATCCACATTAGGGGCTACGGCCCCTTTTGATGAAAGGTTAACATATGGCAGAAAAAAGAGATTATTATGACGTACTGGGTGTAAGCAAAACAGCATCCGAAGAAGAAATTAAAAAGGCTTATCGATCGCTGGCAAAGAAATACCATCCGGATGTCTCTAGTGAACCCGATGCAGAGGCTAAATTCAAAGAAGTTCAAGAAGCCTATGACACACTAGGAGAACCCGATAAACGCAGACAATACGACCAATACGGCCATAATGGTCCATTTGGCCAAGGTGGTTCTGGATTTGGTGGCTTTGAAGGTTTCGGTGGATTCTCCGATATCTTCAGTTCATTCTTTGGTGGGGGTGGTCAACAACGTCGTGACCCAAATGGTCCTGCAAGGGGCGATGATTTAGAACGGAGAATGAATATTACGTTCGAAGAAGCTGTCCTTGGTACTAAAAAAACCATTAAGGTTGAAACCGAACAAGCTTGTCATGTTTGTGGTGGCCATGGTGGACAATCTTCTAAAGATGTCGAAACGTGTGACCGCTGTCATGGTGCAGGGTATGTTACAGTTGAACAACGTACCATTTTAGGTTCAATACGCTCACAAGCAGCCTGCCCTAAGTGTGGTGGTCGTGGTAAAACCATCAAAAACAAATGTAAGACATGTAATGGTTTAGGCCGCGAAATAGTTGCAAAAGACATTGAAGTTAAGATTCCAGCAGGTATTGACAACAACATGTCCCTACGTATGCAAGGTTATGGTGAAGGTGGCTCTAACGGTGGCCCAGCTGGGGATTTATACTTAAGATTCTCGGTTAAACCACACAAATTCTTCAAACGTGATGGAGATAACATCATCCTTGAAGTACCGATTTCCTTTGTTCAAGCCGCTCTAGGGGATTCGATTGATGTACCTACAATTTATGGAGATGTTACCCTTAAAATTGCACCAGGGACTCAAAACGGAACCACACTTAGAATGCGTGAAAAAGGTGTTGTTAACGTCAACAACGGGCGTAAAGGTGATCAGTTGGTTGTGGTCCAAGTCGAAGTTCCTACTAATTTATCGAAGGAACAAGAAACTATTCTTAGACAGTTCGAAAAAGCAAATCCAAAACCAAAAGATACTCCGTGGGAACGTTTTAAGAATATCTTTAAAAACTAATTTTGAAAAACTGCCAAAGTGCAGTTTTTCTTTTTTTCACCAATAAAAATAATAACAAATGGCGTATATTAGGTGAAACATAAAAAGGAGAGAACAAAAATGAGAAAAATAAGTGCTTTATTCTTACTCACATTGGTTGCTGTACTTACGTTATCCGGTTGTAATTTAGCATCCAACACAAAAGACATCAGTGAACAAGATGTCTATGCTTTATCTGTATTTTCTATGGGAGAATTGTTGGGTTCTAGTCAAACCTCAACGACGATACAATTAACGGCCGCATCCACATTAGAAGAGGAACCAATTACTACAGATACGGATCCAGTTTTGGAAAAGTATTTAGCAATGATGGAAACATTTTTAAATTCAGGTGCACCAATTCAAGCAAATACTACAGTCTCGGATCGTGAAGGTTATGCTTTCATGACAGTTTATCAAGTTAGAGATTTATTAGGTGGTATCGTCAGCTATACGATATATTTTAATGAAATCCTACCAGAAGTAGTTGAAGATGAACCTATTGAAACAGACGAACCTGAGGTCGAAACACCAGAAACTGAAGCACCTCTACAATCTGATGAAGCGACCATTCAATCCGTAAGAGCTCAACAAAGAGATCGTAATCACGAACACGATGGTATGTTTGAAGATGAATCGGACGACGAAATTGTTTATGAACTCGAAGGACTACTCATTGTAGATGACATTGAATACCGCATTGTTGGTCGAAAAGAAATTGAAGATGATGAAACAGAAATTAAGTTTGTTGCTTTCACAGACATGGATAACTTTATTCGAATTTCTTACAAGACTGAAGAAAACGAACAAAAATTTGTTTTAGTCCAAAGAGTAGATGGACAAGTTGTTCAAAGAACATCGATTAAAGTGGACAGTGAAGATGGCGAATCTAAAGTTATGCTAACTTATCAAACAGGCACTCAAATTGCCCGTTATTCCTTCAAAGAAGTGGATAATGAAAACTACGATATTTTCATTAAATATGATATCCGAGAAGCTGGAAGTATCGTTGAAAGAGGAATGATTAAAATCAAGATTACTGTGGATGAAGAAACGGGTGAAACCAACTACACATATCAAGTTGTAGGAGAAAGAAAAGGTCATACATTTGAAGGTGAAAAAGGATTTGGACGTAACCACCATGGCGACTATTCTTAACCAAGTAATGATTCAGATAAAACACGCGGGGGACGCGGAGAATTCGGTTTTAGATAATTGTCTATCATAGAATTCGATGTGTAATTGTGATATAATCGTCGTGATTGGAGGGGGAATATGGCATTCAATTACGACGATTATGTCGATCTTATTATAGAGAAAAATGAATCGGCTTTAGAGGCTGTTTATGAGGCCTCTAAACACATTGTTTACGCAATCATTCGTCAAAAAGTAAAAGACCCCAACACCATTGAAGATCTCATGCAGGAGACTTATGAAAAAGCGATTAGACATGTAAGAAGTTATACAAAAAATGGTAAATTTATTAAATGGCTTGGGAGTATCGCACACAATACGGTAATGGATTACTACAGAAACCAGGACAAAGTCGATTTACAACCTGAAGAAACCATCAATTTAAAGTTTAAAACCAATCCAGAAAACTACGATAATCAGGCTTTAGTACAAGCTTTATTGAAAATCCTATCCCCAATTGAACAAAGCATTGTGCTTTTACACGTGATCGATGAATACACATTTAAAGATATCTCAAAAATGGTGGATAAACCCTTAGGTACTGTATTATGGCATTATCAAAATGCACTCAAAAAAATGCGAATGGAGGCGACAAAATGAACGATAAAGACATCCAAAAATTACTTAAATCCACAATCGATACGCAAGTACCGAATGTCTTATCGAAGATAGATCTTAAGTCTATCGAGATTTTAGCTGCCCCGGAACCTATATTTCAATGGCGTTTACGTCGCGTTCTGCCTACTGCACTACTCGCATTAACCAGTTTGGTCATTCTATTTGTATTGATCAGTCTGAGAAACCCAAATTCTGAAACACCAATACCGATGCGTCTGACTGCTGAAAAGACATATTCATTTAGTGCAATCTCTTCATCTGTTTTGTTAAATACAGTAGAAACTCAAGTGGCTTTAAGCAATCAAATGATATTGTTAAATTCACGAACTCAAGGGACTTACATAAAAAATCGGATGACGCTTTTAAATCCTTATTTTAATATGATAGAAATATTCATTTCTAATCAAGAATTGAGTTTTTCTGACCCTAAACCATCTGATTTAGAGGGCTATTCGTATCAAATCACCTATCAGGTGATGAATCTTAATCAAGAAACTGAAAGCTATGAATTTCATTATCGAATCAATATCGAAGATGGGATCGAATATACCGAAGGCGTGCTTGTACTAGATACAATCACTTACTACCTTGAAGGGTCTAAAGCAGTAATTAATGGGGTCACAACCATCCAAACCTTTACTTATGTAAATGTGGCTGAAAAAGAACTTAACTACATAGAATTTAAATCTATCGAGTCTCTGGATGAACAACAATTTAATTATAAAGTCTACCATGAAGGTAATGAAATCGAACAAACGAAAGTTCAATTAGAGACATTTAATCGGTTGTTACGAATTAAATTAGAGTATGAGAATTTGTTCTCGAATGTTGACGTTGAACTTAAAGCTAATCGAATAGATACTAAAATGGGTCCTCGAATTCGAATCCAATATGAATATAAAGGCCCAGTAGTCAAAGAAGAAGGAATGATTATTTTATCCCTTATTAAAAATGAAATCACAGGCGAATTAGGTTATGCATTCTTAATTACCAATTCAAAAGGTGAAAAAGATACGGTACGTGGTTCTCGCGGCCAACATAACTCGAATAAACAAACAGATAAATAATCAAAAAAAGCGAAACTACGAACTCAGTTCACGGTTTCGCTTTTGAATTATAACCAGTATACCAACAAATAGTATTGCACCAAGTGTATTACACATAAAGTCGATCATTGTATCACTAAGTGCTGCTTGTCCGACTTTTAAAGCATGTGATATTTCATCTTTATAACTTTGAGTGTTTGACCCAATCCAGAAGTCTAATCCGAATTCAAACAATTCCCATAATGTTCCAAATAAGGCTTGAAAACCTAGTATGAATAAACTTGTTATTAAAATAGATTTTTCTTTAGTGAATTTGGAATAAAAATCATATCCGATCATCGAAAGTACAAATCCACCTGCTACATGGATTATAGAATCATAAAACTCATACATTCGGTAAATACCAACACCTTCTCCAAGGATGAGGGTTAGGAAAATAAAGACATAGTACACGATTTGCTGACGAGGAGTGAGTTTTAAGGGTGTAAAACGTAGTATTAACCATGGGATTTGAATGATTAATAGTGAGATAATACTATTTGAAAACGCGATGACATACCAATTGGTTACATCCCATAATGGATTGCCTAATAGATAAATCCCTGATATGCTGAATAATATTAAAGTACTTAGCAAAACGATACCATATAAGTATGTATGCAGATGGTTTTTAATCAATTAAATCACCTCTATTTGAATTAAATTATATCCTATCTTCTGCAAATCCGTAGTTTGAATGATGTCAAAATATCCTTTTTGTGTTACTATATATACGAAATAAAGGTGAAAATATGCAACGCTATTTTTTAAATAAAGAAAATCAAATCCAAAAAGAAGATTTACATCATATCATAAAAGTGATGCGGATGAAAACAGATGATCAAATAGAAATTTGTGATAGTGTTGGACAATGTTTTTTAGTCCGTTTGAATATCGATTCAAATACCGTATCTTATGAAACTATAGCATCTCTTCCTGAACCTAAGAAAAGACATTATATTACGCTTATTCAAGGTTTAGGCAAAGGAGACAAAAACGAATTTGTAATCAAATACGCCACAGAATTTGGGGTAGATGAAATTATTTTTGTCGAAATGAAACGTTCGATTTCAAAAATGGATGAAACAACTTTTATAAAAAAACGAGAACGCTACCTAAAAATTGCTGAGGAAAGTGCTAGACTTTCTCATCGAAATTCGGTTCCAGAGATCACCTTTTTACCTAACTTAAAGTACTTGAAACGGACTTTTGATCATGCGTTTGTCGCATATGAGAATGATCGTAATACGACATTATTAGATAAAATTGAATTAGTTGAAACATCTGATAAAGTTGCATTCTTGGTTGGTCCTGAAGGTGGAATTGATGAGTCGGAAATGGCTTTACTAAAAGAAAACAACTTCATATCCATAGGACTAGGAACACGTATTTTGCAAACCGAAGTGGCGTGTCTTTACGGACTGTCCGTTATCGACGCAGTTATAGAAAGAAAAAGTTCATGATTTCTATTAAAAGGCTTTACAAATCTATATGAATTCGATATAATGATTACGGCTTTAGATTTTAAAGTGCGGAAGGAGGGCAGACATGCCTAAAATCGTAGTACGTGAATCCGAATCAATTGAAGATGCATTGCGTCGTTTTAAACGTGACGTATCCAGATCCGGTACCCTCGCAGAAGCACGTAAACGCGAATTTTATGTGAAACCAAGTGTGGATCGTAAAATGAAGCGCCAAGCAGCTCGAAGCAATAAAAAATAAGCACATCAAATTGTGCTTTTTTCTTTGATAAAATGCTAAGTTTTTAGCTTTATTATGTTATAATAAACCCAGGAGTGGTTAAATGAAATTAAGCATTCAATTGAAAGACCCACAGCAGAGTTACAACATCGTGGGCGCGTTTGACAAGAACTTAGAGGTCTTTAAGACCTATTTTGACCATTTATTGGTGCTGAATGGGATAGAATTTCATACGGATACGACCGATCCTAAAGTGATTTCAATGATGGAGTCGGTATTATCAGTTATGATTGAGATTGCACCCAAGGTCAATATTACCGAACGCGATGTCATTTATTTGATTAAATTAGCTGAGGCGAATGAAATTGATCGTGCAAGTGAACTTTTCTTGAGAAGAAAGCAAATCATTTTGAATCAACAAGGCAAACCAATTTATCCAAAAACATTTACCCAAGCCATCTATGCAGATGCGATTGGACAATCCGATATGGTGTTTGGGGTTGGCCCCGCTGGAACAGGAAAAACATATTTAGCCGTCGCACTGGCTGTCAGTTACTTGAAAGAAAATAAAGTCAAGAAACTGATTCTAACTAGACCTGCCGTTGAAGCTGGTGAATCACTCGGGTTTTTACCGGGCGATTTAAAAGAAAAAGTCGACCCCTATTTAATTCCACTATACGATGCCTTATACGAATTTTTAGGTGTCGAAATGACCAACTCACTATTAGAAAAGGGTGTCATTGAGATTGCACCGCTTGCCTACATGCGTGGACGCACCCTGGAGAATGCTTTCATCATTCTAGATGAAGCTCAAAATACAACCCATACCCAGATGAAAATGTTCCTCACTCGATTGGGGTTTTCATCCAAGATGGTCATCACGGGTGACCCATCCCAGGCAGACCTTCCCAAAGGTGTTTCCTCCGGTTTAAATGAAGCAATTCAAAAACTGTCTAACATTGACGCAATCAAGGTCATCCATTTCAAACGTTTGGATGTCGTTAGAAATCCACTCGTGCAAAAAATTCTAGAAAGGTATGACGACTGATGGAAGTTCAATTTTTTAATCAAACCACAGAAAATACAGAATCAGCTGAAACACTCATTAAACATATTTTTACTTTCATTGAGGAAAACCATGAAATGAACATCATTTTTATGGACAAACCTCAAATTCAAGAGTTGAATCGTACTTACCGAAATATCGATAAAGTAACGGATGTTATCAGTTTTCCAGATCAAGAGGATAACTATATAGGTGATATCTTCATCTGTCTTGAAAGAGCACAAGAACAAGCTGTTGATTACGGTCACAACATCGAACGTGAAATTGGTTTTCTCGCCGTTCACGGATACTTACATTTACTCGGCTATGACCACCATACAGAAGCCGAAGAAAAAATCATGTTCGCGAAGCAAGAAGAAATTCTCAAACGCGCTTCGCTTGAAAGGAAATCATCATGACAAAAGAACAATTGGTCCAAGAAGCAATAAAAGCTCGAAAAAACACGTACTCACCGTATTCGAAGTTTGGCGTAGGGGCTGCCTTGCTCATGAAAGATGGCCAAGTCATTCATGGAGCTAATATCGAAAATGCTTCGTACCCACTCTCCAATTGTGGTGAACGCAGTGCATTGTTCCACGCTTACAGCTTGGGATATCGTAAAGAAGACATCGTCATGATGGCGATCACCGCGGATACTTTAAATCCAGTTAGCCCGTGTGGTGCATGCCGTCAAGTGATCAATGAATTGGTACCGAAAGAAACACCGATTTTGTTATCCAACTTGACCGGTAAGATCAAAGAGACCACCATTCGTGAATTATTACCATATTCCTTTGATGAGATAGAAAATCATGAACACTAAGTTTAGAAGTGGCTTTATCAGCATTGTAGGACGCCCAAATGTTGGGAAATCCACCTTTTTGAATGCCATCATCGGACAAAAGATTGCAATTACATCACCCAAACCTCAAACTACACGTAATCGAATTTTGGGTATTAAAACAACACAAGATTATCAAATGGTATTCGTAGACACACCAGGGATTCATAAACCAAAACATGAACTCGGACGACTATTAGACCAAACAGCACAATCTGCAATTGAGGGCATGGACGCTGTATTATTCATGGTTGATCAAGAAAAAGGTTTGGCTGAAGATCATATTATTCGATTATTTCAAGGCGTTTCTTCACCAGTCTATTTAATTATCAATAAAGTCGATACCTTAAAATCTAAGATTGAAATCGATAAAATCATCATCAGTTATATGAATGCCTACCCGTTTGCTGGATTTTTCCCAATATCTGCAATTGAAGGCACCAATTTAAATCACGTCATGGATGAACTTGTGAAGTGTTTACCAGTTGGATATCCACTTTTTGGAGAAACCGAAGTCACCGATCAAAGTGATTTTCAATTGATGTCCGAAATCATTCGAGAGAAAGTTTTATACCATACGCAAGAGGAAGTACCTCACGCTGTTGCAGTCGTGATTGAACATACCGAAATGAATGCGGGTGTCTATGAAGTTCACGCCACGATTGTGGTTGAACGCAATACCCAAAAGCAAATCTTGATTGGTAAAGGCGGCGACATGCTTAAACAAATTGGCACTGAAGCTCGAAAAGAAATCAACAAAATCCTTGATACCAAGATTCACTTAATATTATGGGTGAAAGTCAAGAAGGACTGGCGTAATCGTCCTTCTGACTTAAAATCATTTGGTTATGACAAAAACGAGTAAAGGGTTAATCTACAAAACCCAAGATTATAAAGAATCCAGTAAACTCTTGTTTGTTTATACTCCATCTGGCAAAATCACATTGGTTGCCAGTGGTGTGAAGAGTTATAAGCATGAGTTTAGAGTATTGTCTCAGTACTTGACTGAAATCGAATTTGCTTATCAAGATAAAGACATGTATCCTTTATCGAAAGCAAAACTAGTCGACGAATTTACTGACTTAAAAAAAGACTATTCAATGCTATCTAAACAAGCCTTAATTTTAGAGATAATCGACCATTTAGTCACTGTTGATCTTGACCATGAAAAAATATATGGTTTAGCCATCGAGATGTTAAGACAGCCGTTTGGATATATGATTTTTGCTTTAAAGTCATTATTTGCTTTTGGTTATCGCTTAAACTTTATCGGAGATGAGCCTACAGGCTTTTCCATTAAGAATGCCTCTGTGACGACGCTTAATCAAAGTGAACATTCCGATATTGATTTAGAAACAACCATTCAAATCGCTGCATTATATTTTTACAAAACTGGGGACTCCATACAATTAGATGCCCCAAAGATTCGACACATTGAACAATTTATAAAGACCTTTTATCGTTATCATATGGAATACGACTTAAAAGGCTTAAAGGAATAGAGAGGGTCCTATGATCAGTTTAGAAAAATTAGTAACATATGCTAAAGCTACCGGTTTTATTTTCCAAGGTTCAGAATTGTATGGCGGATTAGCCAATACATGGGACTACGGTCCGCTCGGTAGTTTACTCAAAAATAATATTAAAAAGGCTTGGTTGAAGAAATTTCATGATGAAAACAGATATAATGTCTTATTGGATTCATCCATTCTCATGAACTCTCAAGTCTGGGTAGCCAGCGGCCACGTGGGTGGGTTTTCTGATCCACTAACTGAGTGCAAGAGCTGTAACACCCGCCATCGCGCAGACAAACTCATTGAAGAACATACCCATAATAGTGTGAATCCGAGTGCTTGGTCACACGAACAACTCCATCAATACATGATGAATGAGAAAGTTGCTTGTCCAAACTGTGGCAAAGTTAATTGGACTGAAATTAAGTCATTTAACCTTATGTTTAAGACTTCCCAAGGTGTCACAGAAAGTGCAGGGAACACCGTTTACCTAAGACCAGAAACCGCTCAAGGGATTTTCATCAACTTCAAGAATATCCAAAGAACGACCCGCAGAAAGGTCCCATTTGGTGTTTGCCAAGTTGGTAAATCTTTCCGTAATGAAATTACCCCAGGTAACTTCATTTTCCGTACACGGGAATTCGAACAAATGGAATTGGAATTCTTCTGCAAACCTGGTACTGAAATCGAATGGTTCAACTATTGGCGTACGTACGCCATTGAATTCCTTCAAACGTTAGGCTTAAAACGTGAAAATCTTGAATTACACGACCATGCCCAAGAAGAACTATCTCACTATTCAAATGCAACTACAGACGTTTTATATCGTTTTCCTTGGGGCTTTGATGAACTTTGGGGGATTGCATCCAGAACGAACTTTGACTTAAATGCACACCAAACCCATTCTAAGGAAAACTTAGAATACTTAGACCCAGATACAAACGAAAAATATTTACCATACGTCGTTGAACCATCCCTAGGGGTAGAACGCTTACTAATGGCTATTCTTACTGAAAGCTATGAAGAAGAAGTTCTTGCAGATGGACAAATCCGTGAAGTTTTACATATCCATCCCGCTTTAGCACCTTATCAAGTTGCGATACTCCCATTAATTAAGAAAAAACATGATCAGTACGCTCTAGAACTACGCGATCAAGTTGCGAAGTATGTTCAAGTAACCTACGATGAAACCCAAAATATTGGTAAACGTTACCGCCGTCAAGACCAAATTGGTACCCCATTTTGTGTCACAATTGATGATGAAACATTAGAAAACCAAACGGTTACTGTTCGTGAACGTGATTCGATGGCTCAGACCCGTATTCCAGTTTCTGAACTTAAAGCATTCTTGTTAGAAAAAACCACATTATAATTCAACAAAGGAGGTCTTTTTATGCCGATAGACCGTCATATAATCGATCAAATCAATGAAAAGACCGATATTGTCGCACTGGTAAGTCCTTATGTTAATCTCGTTAAAAAAGGGAAAAACTATATGGGCCAATGCCCATTTCACGACGATAAAAGCCCTTCGTTCTCAGTATCTCCAGAAAAACATTTAGCAAAATGTATGGCGTGTGGAGAGGGCGGTTCTCCGATTGTCTTTTATCAAAAAATCAAAAATGTATCTTTTCCCGAAGCGGTCAAAGCGTTAGCACAACCACTAGGGATAGAGGTGGATGTTGAAGTGAATTCGAATCCGACCTTGAAAGAACATGAGTTGATGAAAGAAGCCTCTTCCTTCTATACATTCTATTTAAGTAATTCTACCTATGGTAAAACCGCGTTAAATTATCTAGAAAAACGTGGCATTTTGAAAGAAGATATTGCACATTTCGAAATTGGACTCGCTCCAAAAGAAAAAGATGCTTTGTATCAAATCTTAAAGAACAAAGGCTTCGATCCCACCATGATGGTGGATCTCGGCTTAGTAAAACAACGTGAAGACGGTTCTTATTATGATTTAATGACTAAACGCATTACGTTCCCGATTCACGATAAAGAAGGACGGGTCGTAGGGTTTTCAGGTCGTACACTCGAAGATGACCCAGTTAAATATTTGAATACACCCGAAACAAAGATATTTAAGAAGGGTGAAGTCCTTTATCATTTATTTCAAGCGAGTAGAGACATTCGGATGAAGAAAAAAGTCATCCTATATGAAGGCTTTTTTGATGTCATCGCTTCTTATAAGAGTGGCCTAGGTAACGCGGTCGCAACCATGGGTACTGCACTGACTAAACAACAAGCCCTTTTATTAAAACAAGTAACTTCAGATGTTTTAATTGCTTATGATGGAGACAATGCAGGTCAACAAGCGACCATGAAGGCTATTCAAATCTTAGAAGAAGCTAGACTTCGAATCGACATTGTATCGTTGAAAGACGGATTAGATCCTGATGACTACTTAAAGAAATATGGTCCTGAAGCGTTTCAAGTTGCTTTCACGAAAACAGTAGACCCACTTGTCTTTAGTTATGAATTTCATAAAAAAGGCTTAGACCTTAAAAACTCAAACGACATTCAAGAATTCAAAACGAGAATTAAGCGGATGTTGCGACTAAAAGACCAATCGATTCAGGAAATCTACCTAAAACAATTAGCCAAAGATATCGGTTCAAGTTACGATTCGGTGATGCCTAAAGATAATTCTTATGGGACACCCGATCAAAAACCATTTTTGCCAAAACCTAAACCAGCCCCTGTAAAGTCACTGAAAAAATATTACAGCGCTGAAATTCAATTGTTCATTGCGATGACTTTAAATTATGACGATGCTAGACGTATCGATGATGCTCTAGGGACTCAATATGTTGCGGATGTAGATTTATTTAAACTCCGTGGCCATTTGATGTTAGGTTATTATAAGACATACGAGATATTTGACTTAGAAACATATAAGTCCACCCTAACACCTGAACTTTTAGATGTATTTGAATCCAAAGTTGAAAACACACTGGTTTGGAAAATTACACCAAAATTTGAAGAAACCAACATTACAGATTTGCTTTCTGTGATGAAAAATATCATCAATGAAAAGCGCTATATCCAAGTGATGGAAGCCATTAAGAATGAGAATGAAGCGTATACTCAAACCGCTTATGTAGAAGAACAAAAGAAGATTAAAAATCAAATGGAAAAAGGTAAGGTGAAATCATGACTTCAGATGCGAGTTGGATTGAAAGTGTATTAGAGACTTACAAAGAAACCAAAAAAGTACCGCTCAATGATATCCTTGAAATGAGCGAACTTGAAGACCACGAATTCGATGAAATCAAAAAAGCACTCGATCAAGCTGGTTATGAGATTACCTACGATGATGATGAAAACACCCCATTAATTGATACAACTGTTGAGAAGCCTACAGATAATTATCACCGTTATTTAAAGGAAATGGGTGAAATCAATCTTCTGACTCTAGATGAAGAAAAAGATATTACTAAAAAGGTATTTATGGGCCATGAAGCCATGGCACTTGGCATCCAAACTGACCCATCCGCAGAAGCAGAACGTCAAAAAACCATTGGGATAGCTGTTGAAGCGAAAAACC
Source organism: Paracholeplasma vituli (assembly GCF_025446935.1). GTDB lineage: Bacteria > Bacillota_I > Bacilli_A > Acholeplasmatales > UBA5453 > Paracholeplasma > Paracholeplasma vituli. Next base: position 144,190 of record NZ_JAOEGN010000004.1, read on the forward strand.
GTCTCATCCTGTCGAATTTAAGATTGGTTGTTTCGATTGCTAAAAAATCTGATGGTAAGATGGACATGCTTGACCTCATTCAAGAGGGAACCATGGGCTTAATGAAAGCTGCCGATAAATTTGATTATCGGATGGGAAATCGATTCTCAACTTACGCTACTTGGTGGATTAAACAATCCATATCTCGTGCGATTGCGAAACAGTCTAAAACGATTCGAATTCCTGTTCATTTAGTTGAAAATTTAAATCGAATGGTTCGTATAAAAAATGAATTGAGATCTAGATTGAATCGACACCCCTCGGATGAAGAAGTTGCGGAAGCACTCGGTGTTAGTTTGGAAAAGCTAGCCTCGTATGAACAACTTTCACAAGAAGTTGTCTCTCTGGATAAATCGGTTGGAACGGAGGAAGACGCTACATTAGCGGACTTTATCGCCTCAAACGTAATGAATCCCGAAGAGTCCTATATGGCTATGAAGGAAAAAGAACACATTTCCTTGTTGTTAAAACAACTTGGACCACGTGACGAACAAGTGATGCGTTATCGCTTTGGTTTGTATGATGGTAAGTATTATACACTAGAAGAAATCGGAAATATCATGGGATTAACCCGTGAACGCATCCGTCAAATCATTTCTAAAAGTTTGGCGACGTTACGTCAAACCCATAAATTGCTTAAATAATAAGGAGTAAATACATGAATTTAGATAAAGTAATCGCCGATTTAATCAAAGTTGGCAAGAAGAATAATAACGAAGTAAACTACAGCGACGTGATTAAACACGCTGCATTTGGGACTCCCGATTATTTAGCGATTGAAGCTGCTCTACTCGATGAGGATATTGACATTATAAATCTTGAAGTCGAAGAAGACTTAATTGAAGAGGTCGAAACCCCTGCTCCTGTCATTGTGGATGACTTAGATGATGTTGAAGATGACCTCGATGAGGATATTGACTTCGATCAGTTATCGTTATCCTCATTAGAAATTGAAGATATCAAAGAAGAAGAACTTTTAAATATTGAATCCTTACCATCCTCGATTAAAGTTGATGACCCAGTTAGAATGTATTTAAAAGAAATTGGCCGTATTCCACTTTTAAGCAGTGACGAAGAAGTCAATTTGGCCATCCGCGTCAACAATGGTCGTTTCGCTCAGGAACAACTCAATGACATGAAAAATGATAATGTCGATATTCCTGAAGATGAACGACTCCAACTAGAAAATATGGTTGAGGATGCAATCTATGCGAAAAACCGATTAGTTGAAGCCAACTACCGTCTAGTCGTTTCGATTGCGAAACGTTATGTCGGTCGCGGTATGCTATTTTTAGACCTTATTCAAGAAGGTAATATGGGACTGATGCGTGCTGTGGATAAGTTCGATCATGAAAAGGGCTTCAAATTCTCAACCTACGCAACCTGGTGGATTCGTCAGGCCATCACCCGTGCTGTAGCAGACCAGGCGAGAACCATTCGTATTCCGGTTCATATGGTAGAAACCATCAATAAGCTCGTGCGTATTCAACGTCAACTCGTACAAGAGTTATCTCGTGAACCATCACCAGAAGAAATTGGTGAACGCATGGGAATTACGGCTGAACGCGTTCAAGCCATTCAAAAGATTGCTCAAGAACCCATCTCATTAGAAGCACCAGTAGGTGAAGAAGACGATTCATCCTTGGGTGACTTTATTTCAGACCCAACTGCACTTAATCCATATGAATATACTGTTCAAGAAATGGTCAAACGTACACTAGATGAAGTCTTAGAAACACTTACAGACCGTGAAGAAAAAGTACTAAGATTACGTTATGGTCTATTGGATGGAAAAACCCATACCCTTGAAGAAGTCGGTAAGGAATTTGGCGTCACACGTGAACGTATCCGTCAAATTGAATCTAAAGCCCTTCGTAAACTTAGACAGCCAAGCCGTCAAAAGAAATTAAAAGACTTTAACTTAACTCGAAAATAATGACTCGAATTGAAGCATTAAGCAAACTGACAAATGGTATCGATACACTCTTAGATATCGGAACAGATCATGGCTACGTCATCATCGATGCACTAGAAAAAGGTTACATCAAACAAGCAATTGCCTGTGAAGTTAACCCTATGCCCTTAGAAAATGCCCGACAAAATATTGCCGCCTCTGGATTGTCAGATCGTGTTCATTTTGTATTAAGTAATGGATTTTTAAATGTTATTAAACCATTTGATGGTGTTTTAATTGCAGGTATGGGCATGCACCTGATAAAAGATATCTTATTACAGCCCCATACTAAAGCGAAAAAATACATCTTACAAGCGAACAATCATATCGATCAATTGCGTGAATTTATTACGAACAATGACTTTAGAATTGTGGATGAAGTAAGTATTTTTGAAAAGTTCCATTATGTGATTTTAGTTGTTGAACCAGGAATCATGAAACTATCCCAAAAAGAATGTTATATTGGACCATTTTTAAAAAATCACCCAGAATCCCTACAGTATTACCTAAATTTACAACGTATCCTAAGTTCTAATCACATGCGCGCAACTGGCGAAAAAAAGCGTCAAATTGCGGTTAAATTGGATTATCTAAGTGAAGTCATTTCGGATTTACAAAAATAATAAATTAGCACTCGAAAGTAATTAATTCGGGTGCTTTTACTTTATAAGTATGTGAATTTTTAAAAAACTATTGAATCTCATTACTTTTGCTTTACATTTTGTTAATTAAAACGATATAATGTTAGTGTATTAGTAAGGGGGGAATTACTATGAACGAAAAGTTAGTTTTTGCACAAGACTTTGAAAGAGCATTGCAAGGACTTAGAAAGAGTGGAATCTACCGTCACAAAAAATATGCTTTAAGTGACGCAGACATTACGCTACTATTCTCAGTCGCATTTGGTGATCCAACAGGGATTAAGCCATCTGCTATAGCAAAACGCTTGAAAGTCACATTACCAGCGATTACTCACAAGATGAACAAGCTTGTGGATGATGGCTATCTAGCACGTAGAGACTCTAAGTCTGACCATCGTGTTACTTATGTACTGCTCACTGAAAAAGGACAAGCTTTTGTTGAAAGTGTCCAAGACGTGTATTATGCACGCATTCAGAAGTTGATGAAACATCTTGGGGAACAAGATACAAAAACATTATTCCGTATCTTGAATAAAATCAACGCAGTAGGGAAACTCTAGTGTAAGAGGGATGGCAACATCCCTTTTTCTTTTCATAAAAAACAGTATTTCATGAAAGTTTTGTCTTTACATTAAAATTGATTTGGGTTATAATAACTTTGCTGTCAAAATTGGTGCAGTAGCTCAGTTGGATAGAGCAACGGCCTTCTAAGCCGTCGGTCGGGAGTTCGAATCTCTCCTGCATCGCCATTTTAGCCAGTTACAGAAACGTTTTAAGCGTTTCTTTTTTCTTTTTAGTACCATTTTTTACTCAAATTAAAGTAAATCGTAATTAATAAGATTTGTTTCATATTTGTCTTCACCATGTCCTAATTTAAACAACAGGTTGATTTTTTGTTAATAACGAAGATAATAATCTTGGCAAGAATTCTAGCGATTAATCGATAAGCTAAATTTTTTAAGATTAATGCCAATCAACAATGGGCATTCTCATTTTTTATAGTATAATAGATATAAAAGTGGGTCCGGTAGCTCAATGGATAGAGCAGTACCGTCCTAAGGTATTGGTTGAAGGTTCGACTCCTTTCCGGATCGCCACTAAAAAATATAAAAGAGGACATAATGAAGAAAATCAGTATTTTGTTTTTAATGTTTACATCCATTTTCATGCTCGTTGCATGTGTTGAAAAACCAATCAAGGTCACATTTGATCCGATGAATGGTGCAGCACCCACAGTTGTTGAAGTGAAAAAAGGAAGTTATATTGATGTACCAGTGAATCCAGAACTGGAGAACTATACCTTCATGGGTTGGTTCATTGGAGATACACCAATGGATTTCAACGAAAAAATAATCATGAATACGCTTATTATTGCGAAATGGGCAGCCATTACTTATGAAGTAACGTTTATCACTTATGGTCTTGAGAACCCAGTTCAAGTCGTTGAACAAGGAAAACTCGCAACTAAACCCACTGACCCAGTAAAAGAAAATCATGCGTTTTCACATTGGGAACTGAACGGCGAAGAATACGATTTCTCGACGCCTGTGATGGCAGACCTTGTTCTACACGCGATTTACACACCAGTTGTCTATACTGTAGCATTTGAAACGTCTGGTGGAACAGTGATTACCAATCAACAAGTGAATAGTGGAAGATTGCTTGCAAGACCTGCGGATCCATTCAAAGCCCACCATTTATTCATGGGATGGTACTTAGGGACTGAAGAGTATGATTTCAATCAACCGGTTAAAGACAATTTGCTCCTTTATGCAAAATGGGATAAAGTAGAATATACTGAGTACTATCGAGGTATTGAAGGTCTAACAGGGAATAATCTGATTACTTTTCTTAACATCTTGCTTAAACAAATGACCGGTAGACCATACGAATTTGGTAACACGGCGCTTCAAGTGACAGACCGTAATCCATTAAACAGTAGCCAATTGATTGAATTTTATACCGGAGCTGCTTATACAGCAACTTGGGATAGTGGTAAAACATGGAATAAAGAGCACGTTTGGCCACAATCCTTACTAAGTTCATCTGCCACCAATGGTGTTGTGAATGTCGCATCTGACCTTCATAACTTAAAGCCATCGAATCCTTCAATTAATACTTCAAGATCGAATAAATGGTACGGACCGATGACTACCACCGTATCCTACTTCCCACAACGCACTGCGATTCATGGGGACATTGCACGTATTTTGTTCTATATGGATATCCGTTACGATGGTTTAAGTCTAGTTAACTTAACTGGTAACCAAGTACCAAACACCTATCAAATGGGCGACCTCGCAACCTTATTGTTATGGCACATTCAAGACCCAGTTGATGATTTTGAAAGAAATCGTAATGATGTCTTGTTTGGGTATCAAGGTAACCGAAATCCATTCATTGATTACCCTGAATTGGTCAGCATCATCTATTATGCTTAGCTCGATAAGTGAACGTTCCTGCGTTCACTTTTCTTATTCTAAAAAGGATTTATAAAGCGTATAATGGGTATAAAGGAGTGATTTACTATGAAACCTATATCTTTAAAAACGCTCGAGAATTTAGAACAATCTTATCAAAAGGATGTTCATCAAAAAGCGATTCGTCGTGCGTTAGCAAAAACACCGATAGACCAAATTGCTTATGTAACTGAAGCTGAATTACATACGCAATTTAGATTTTCAATTGACATCGACACACTACCCGTGACGAATCAAAAAGCCTCTGGGCGTTGTTGGTTATTTGCAGGGCTCAATGTGGTAAGAGAATTGGTTGCGAAAAAGTATGGCTTAAAAGATTTTGAACTCTCACAAAATTACCAAGCATTTTGGGACAAGTTTGAAAAAATCAATTATTTCTTAGAATCTATGGATAATTTCTTAACCTGTGATTCAGATGACCGTACGCTCAAACATTTACTTCAAATGGGAATTCAGGATGGCGGCCAATGGGACATGTTTGTATCACTAGTAGATAAATATGGTGTCGTACCAAAAGACCAAATGCCGGAAACCTATGCTTCATCTAATACTGGCGCTATGAATCGATTAATCAATATTAAGTTGCGAAAATACGCAGCAGAAGCTAGAGCGTTGGCTAAGCAACATCAATTAAAAGAAAAAGATGAACTTAAAGCTCGTGTACTTAAAGAACTTTATGGATTCTTGTGCACTAACTTTGGTTTACCACCTAAAAATGTACGTTTTGAATATGTAACCAAAGATAATCAATATCAGTCAACTACATTTGACTCACCCAAAGCATTCTTTGACCATATTGGGATTAATCTTCACGATTACGCTTCGATTATTCACTCACCTACAGAAGATAAACCGTACCTTCGTAGCTACACCATTGCTTATTTAGGTAATGTTATCGATGGGAAACCGATTATTCATTTAAACTTGCCAATGGAACGTTTAAAAGCACTTGTCATCAACCAATTATCAGATAAAGAGATTGTGTGGTTTGGTGCTGACGTCTCTCGAGATGGGGACCGTGAAAAAGGCATATGGGACAATCAAGCTTACGACTATGAAACAGCCTTCCAGATGTCATTTAGCATGACTAAGGCACAAAAACTCGATTATTTACAAGGTGCCATGAACCATGCGATGGTCATCACCGGTGTAAACTTAATCGATGGTCAAGCAAATAAATGGAAGATTGAAAACTCATGGGGCAGTGAAAAAGGTCAAAAAGGATATTACTTGATGAGTGGGACATGGTTTGATGAAAATACCTATCAAGCCGTAATCCATAAAAAATACCTAACCGATATCGAACTAAAGGCTTATGAAAGTGAGCCAATCGTATTAAAACCGTGGGATCCTATGGGGTCACTTGCAAAATAAAAAAGGACTTTCGTCCTTATTCTACTTTAACGACTTGATCAAAACCAAGACGAACCGATTCAAAACCTGTATCATCCGCTAATCCAATCGATAACGCCATCACGGCCTCATGGTTTTCTAAACCGAAAGCTTGTGGGGCGTTTTGTTTATCAAAACCACCAATTGGGCAGGTATCAAGGCCATAATAGCGAGCTGCAAGCATCAAATTCATCGCGATTAACCCTGCATCTAAATAAGCAATCTTTATGATATCCAATGGGTTAGGGTTTTGGCTTTTGAAGTTGTTGAGTTGTCTTTCTCTAACTTCAGGCGTCATTTTACCCATACTTACAGCTTTGTCATAAATCGCTTCAGCACGCGATGCGAAGCGGGTATCGACGAACACCAAAATCATTGCAGAACTGGTTTCATATTGACTACGGTTCCAATTGAATAAATGACTGTATTTCGCTTTGGCTTCAGCAGATTGAATAACGCGGAAAGTCCAAGGCTGTAGATTGTTGGCTGATGGTGCACGGAGTGCCATTTCAAAAATGGATTCAAGTGTCTTTGATTCTAATTGAAAGGCCTTGTATTTGCGAATTGAACGACGATTCAATATTAAATCGGTGAACTGATTATTTTGTACTAACATAAGATCCCTCTTTTCACCGATAGTATAACACATCTAAAATAATTCAATTTCGAAATATGCCCATAAAAGTGCTTTCAAAACCTCTAAAGGAATTGCCTGAATCAAAACCAAAATATGTTATACTGAATATAGGTGACTAACTATCTAATGTCAAGCGATATTTACAGATAAATACTAAAAACCTCCCGAACAACAAAAAATTGGAGGTATGCTTACAATTATGGATGATTATTTAATCGCCACAGATTTAATAATAAGCTATTGTAGTTTAGTTGAATCGTAATCGAGTTGGTTTGTTTCTAAATGATGAATGATTCGAACTAACTTCTTAGCTAAATGAACGAGTGCTACTCGATGATGTTTACCTTCCTGTTTTTTCTTTAAATAATAGTCGTAAAACACAGGATTGTGAATCATGATGGTCATACAA
>NZ_JAOEGN010000005.1 GCF_025446935.1 Paracholeplasma vituli
CTACAAAATGACTAAGAACGCTCCAATCGCCGACATGGCGGGAATGGACTAACAGTGACGAAAACGCCCAACAGTGCAAACTGCTGGGCGTTCTTTTAATCTTAGGGTGTAGTTATTTGACGTTTACACTTATAGACTTGTTTTATTTAAAGAAAAAAGGGATTATCTCCCTATTTTCATATTCTTTAAAGTCGATACTATTGTATCAACACTGTCGTGCTAATATGGCGGAGAAAGGGGGATTTGAACCCCCGCGGCGACTTCTCGCCCTACTGGTTTTCGAGGCCAGACCCTTCAGCCGGACTTGGGTATTTCTCCAGCATTTTTAATTATAGCATATAATCATTATATTTCAATTCATAATCAAAAGAATCCACCAAATTGTGGATTCTTTTTTTAGATTTGAACACGTTTTCGATACTTCCAAAATAACAGTCCGATGAATCCAAAATTAACAACAAACCCTAGTATATAATACAAAATCTCATTCAAAAAATAATCTCCGGGTATCATCGACATCGATACAATTCTCGCAACCCAAAATCCTGGAACCATCCCTAAGAAAACCTCAGTCCAATTAGTCAAAAATAGCGCCGCCATCGGAATCATAACGATGATTCCAGTGGATTTCATAAAGACAAACCCTTCCACTTTATTAGATACGAAAGCATTGATGAATAACGCAAGCATCGGTGCTTGTAGAGAAGCGAGTAGTGAAATACCGACCATGTTCATAACTGAGGATTCAAATAACTTTGTAATGAAAACCAATAAAAAGGTTGAAATCACACCGAGTATATAACTCATCATGAGTATAATCCAAATATAGTCAGATACTTTAATTGGTGTAATCCGGAGTGAATACAAAACTTGGTCATCCTGATCATCAAGGAGTGTAAAGCCTGTGATTGCTCCAAACATGAATGAAGTCATGATGACGAACATCAAAGCGACGATATTTGCGACTAAATCCCCCACTTCAGTTCTTAAGTATGGGATTAAGAAATAGGCGACAATCCCGATGATGATTGGATAAACCATAAAGAACGCATACATCTTATCTCTAAATATATTCTTTAGTTCATGCATCAATACACGTTTAAACATGACTAAATTCCTCCTTGCTTGATTGCGTAGGTTTTATAAGCTCTTTTTACATAACCAAAGTATAACGCAACCGTAAGGGAAATAAGTACCACATAACTAACTAGAGTCGCTAGGACGAACTTACCTGTAAAACCGAATGTGATGAGTTCAATAGAGGCTTGTGCTGGTGTAATTAATAAGATATAACGCCACACTTCGCCTTTAAAAGCCAAATCAAATTGATGCAATAAAGAAGGTATAGATAACAATATGATGAACATCATTACCCCAAGTAACATGGAGGTAAAGTCTTTAGAATGATATGAAAATACATAACCCAATAAACTGTGGAATACAAGGGATAGTATTATCCCAATAAGCATCCAAATAAAATGAACTTCTACTTCTTTAATAAAATAAAATACCAAAAGAATCAGTACACTAGAGAATAACAGATGGATTGTGTTCGCAATCACTTTGGACCAGATTTGTTCACCGGTAGAAATCGGTGTGACTAATAATGTTGAGATGGTTTGTTCCGATTTTTCAAAAAACAAAATTGAACCGATAAAAATGATACTCATCATGGTGACTTCCATTTGAATAATGAGCGGTAATAGCCGACTTAATATATCCATATCATCAATGAAATATAAGGCTAATCCCCAAATCAGTGCGACTAAGAAAGAAACCAATGTCACACGGTATTTATTCAGTCTTAACAATTCACCTTGAATCAGATAAAGGATTTTAGGACCCATGATTCAACCCCACCCCTGTCACTTGAATGAAGATATCTTCAAGGGTTGTTTCGCCACTATGGATCGTTTCAACAGTTTTAGTTTGAATCAATTCTAAGAAATCTTTATTTTGACCAATCTCATCCATAGGGAACACTTTGTTCTTAGTTTGGTGGTCTTCTAAGTATTCTACTTTAATGGTGCGTTTACCATACTTAATCTTCAAGTTTCTTGGCGAATCGATCTCTTTGATTTCGCCTTCGACGATGAACGCAACTCGGTCGCACAGTTGATCAATATCGGCCATGATGTGTGAAGTAATAAAGACTGTCCCACCTTGATCTTTAAATACTTTGATTAAATCCTTTAAAATCTTCGCGTTCAGTGGGTCTAACCCATTGGTCGGTTCATCTAGAAAGAGCATCTTTGGGTCATTCAACATCGCTCTGACAAAATTTAACCTGATTTTCATGCCCTTAGAGAATTCTGAAACCCGTTTGTTTCGGTCTTCCCAAAGACCTACCTTTTTGAGTAAAGTATCGATATCGGTGTTACGCTTATATAACTTCTTGAAGAACTCGATGTTTTCCATCGCTGTTAATTTTGAAAAATGAATCGGCATTTCAAAAGACACCCCAATGTCTTCAAAAAAGCGTTGATCCCAATCTAAAAGCGATTTGCCATCATATAGGATTTGGCCTTGATAGCGGTCTAAAAGTTTAATCAGGATCTTCTGTGTCGTACTTTTACCCGCACCAGATGGACCAAGAAACCCAAAAATCTCCCCTTTTTTTATCTCAAAAGATATTCCCTTTAGGGTGGGTTCTGAGTTTTTAGGATACGTGAATACAAGGTCTTTTACTTGAAACATACAGATCAGTCCTTTCGGTTGATACTCACTTATATTTTACATTAAGAACGACAAAAAAAGAAAAAAACACAAACGAATTGTGCTATTTATTTTGAATAGAGTGGTTCCACCGCTTAATTTGTGATTCTATCAAAAAAGTTGAAACAACCAATAAAATGGTAATCGCGAAGATTTGATCATAGGCCAGATTGGTTCTTGCTTGATAGAGCAACCGTCCAATACCGTTACGATACTGTGTGATGAATTCTGCCATCACAATGACTTTTAGACCTAAACCAAGTGATTGTAATAACCCAAGAATTAAATAAGGTTGAATCATCGGCCAGTATAGGTATTTAACCCCTTGATAAAAGCTCCCCTTTTCGAGTCGATAGACATCGATATAGCTAGAATCTATCGCTTGTAAACCACTGAAAATCGCTTGATATAATAACGGAAATACCATTAAAAATGTGATTGCGTAGGTTGCTAAACTAAAATGAATCAATACATAGATGACTAGAATAACAGATACAAGTGGAATGGTTTTTAATAAAACAATATAGGGCTCTATAAACGCTTCAATGTGTTTATATTGATAACTTAAATAGGTCATAATAAACGCTAATAGGAGCGAGATGCCGATACTGATGCCAAGGCGCACAAAAGTGTGCGCGATTGCGAGTAGGGCATCCCTGCTGCCGAAAAGCCTCATTAGGGCTAGGAAAGTATCTTCAATGCTTGGCATTAAAAGTGGGTGGTCGACCACAAGATAGACCACATACCAAACCATGAGGATCGATAAAATTGAAGAGTAAGTCATCCATTTTCGCATAAATTACCTATAAAATGAATCGTCTGGAAGTTTTCCTATAAACGCTTGATTAAAAGCGTAAATGCGTTCAAAAAGGTCAATAAGTGCTGCTTTGGATGCGTACGCATCCTTAAATTCGATGTGTGAGTTTGTGATTGCTTGTTGATAAATGGATTCCGGTAACTCGATACCGACCGTTTTCAGTTGTGTATACGCATCAGTACTCGTCTTAATTTGTTGAATCGAGGACGTTAAATCACGAATGAGTTTTAATCTCTTTTCACTCGATACGTTTTTGAGGACAAATACACCGGCTTGAGGAAAACCATCCATTTGTGTGATTTCTTGATAGTGGACTTGTAAATCCACTTTATGAACAACCTGTTTCGTCTCGAGGATACTTAGACTGGGTTCTGCTATTAAATAAACCTTGGAGGAATCTAATAAATAAGCGCTTGTGATCGCGGCGACAGAATCCAAATACGTAATATCGTACTCGATTTGATACTGATTGAAGATAAATTGAATCAAGAAATCCGGAATTTGGTTTTCCCCAAACGCAGTGACTTCTAAACGATTTATGGTCGATAAATCGATAGATGTCTCACTGATTAAATAATAGTTACCCCAGGTGATGACCCCGACTAACGGATAATTAGGTTTCGCATTATAGAGTTTGGCACCTAAATTGACTGGTGCGATGATGACATCGTATCCAATGTCATTAAACGCTGCAGTTAATGCCTCTGATCCACTCACGACTGTCGTTTTATACTCTGAGTTGGTTTGAAGATAACTGGTTGCGTAGGCAGGTCCACCCGTTGGAATGAGTATTTCAAGGGTGTCTTTACGACATCCACTGAGGCTAAATAATAGGGTAATTAAGAGGCCTAATAAGCCTTTTTTACTCAATTTGAGCATATGGGCTTCTCTTTTTATAAGTGGTATGTAAGAGCTCATGAGACTTCTTCGAATGGGGTTCACCTAAGAAGTTTTGATAGAGTTCTAATACGAACGGATTTTGATGACTCTTGCGTAAGTGTTGTTTTTCATCGATCTTATATAGTACACTCGCTCTTAACGATCTTACATCGTATTTTTCTTGGTCTTTCGCGGTCACTACAGGTTGTCCGCCACCATTGATACAACCCCCTGTACAACCCATAAATTCCACGAAATGGTATTGTTTATCGGTAGTTTTTAAGTGTTCAAGGAATGCTTTCGATGCGGCTCCACCATGGACGACAGCAACATTAATTTCTTTACCTTGAAGGGTATAGGTCGCCTCTTTAACATCCTGGGTCCCACGCATTTCTAAGAAATCGATTGGAGTTTCTTTATTCTCTAATATTTCTGAGACTGTTCGAAGCGCCGCTTCCATAACCCCACCAGTCGCACCAAAGATAGCACCGGCTCCGGTGTAGGTTGCCAACATCCCAAATGGTTTCGAATCTTCAAGATTCCTAAAATCAATCCCACGTCGTTTAATGAGTCTTGCGAATTCTCGAGTCGTTAAGACGTAATCGACATCTAGATTTCCATCTCGACCCATACCCTCTCTACGTGCTTCTGCTTTTTTAGCGATACAAGGCATAATCGATATTGAAACGATATCTTTGGGGTCAAACCCCATTTTATCTGCATAATACGTTTTGATGAGTGCACCAGCCATTTGTTGAGGGCTCTTACAACTCGATAAATTGGGTATAAATTCTGGGTAGTACAGTTCAACTAGGTTAATCCAACCGGGTGAACAGGATGTAAACATTGGAAATGGACCATCGTGTTCTAAACGATGAATAAATTCAGTACCTTCTTCTAATATCGTTAAATCGGCTGTGAAATTGGTGTCCATGATTTCATCGACACCCAGTTCTTTAAGCGCATGGAACATTTTACCTTCAACATCCGTACCAATCGGATAACCAAAGGCTTCTCCTAAGGCCGCTCTGACTGCAGGTGCAACTTGAACAACAACTTTTTTCTTAGGGTCTCTTAAAACGCGTTCAACCGCTTTGATATCGTCTTTTTCACGTAAAGCCCCTGTTGGGCAGGCCCCAATACATTTCCCACAGTAAATACAACCAGCATCGTCTAAACTATGAAATAATGCGGGACCTACATAGGTTTTATTTCCACGATTATTAAAGTTTAAAACCGATAATCCCGATTGTTTTTCACAAACTGAGACACAACGGCCACATAGAATACATTTACTGCTATCGATAATCATGACACCGTTGTCATCTTGATAATAGTAATTATCTTCATCAAACATACCGTAAAGTTGTGAGAACTCATTATCGATGGAGTATTTTCGAAGTAAGTCTAGAAATTCACAGTTATCTTCTCGTGAACATTTGAAACATTCAAAATGGTGACGGTGGGTCAAAAGTTCTAGATTCATGCTCACCGTATCGTAAACGTCTTGGTCATCGGTAAGGATGTTCATTCCTTCTGTGACTAAAGTCTTACACGCTGGTTTTAAATTCTTTTGACCTTCGATTTTAACACTACATACTCGACAATTCGCTTCTTCGTGAACGTCTTTTAAGAAGCAAAGACGTGGAATGAAGACATTGTTTTTGGTTGCAGCTTCTAAGATGGTTTGGTCGCTATCGACCGTATATGGTAGCCCATTGATGGTGATATGTACAGGTTTCATAGGGATACTCCTTGGTGTAATGGTTCAGAGGTGATGGCACCGACAGGACAAGCTTTCTTACAAGCACCACACTTAATACAAATTTCTTGGTCCAAAATGTGAACTTGTTTTGGCCATCCTGAGATGGCGTTCACTGGACAGTTCTTCGCACATTTTGTACATCCGATACAGTTATCGTGGATGACGAAGTGTGTAAGGTTTCGACACACCCCAGCTGGACACGTTTTATCGGTCACGTGGGCAATGTATTCTTCTCTAAAGTGCTTGATCGTAGATAACACTGGATTCGGAGCCGTTTGTCCAAGACCACAAAGTGAGGTTTTCTTAATCATTTCTCCCAGACGTTCGAGTTCATCGATGTCTTCGAGTGTACCTTCTCCTTCACAAATCTTATTGAGGATATCAAGCATTTGCTTAGTACCTTCACGACATGGCGTACATTTTCCACAGGATTCATCCACAGTAAAGTCTAAATAGAATCTGGCTACGTCGACCATACAGTTGTCTTCATCCATGATAATCATTCCACCTGACCCCATCATTGAACCTAAGGCCGTTAAGTTATCAAAATCAATCGGGGTATCTAAATCTTTTTCGGTTATGCAACCACCGGAAGGTCCTCCGGTTTGAATCGCTTTAAATTTGCGTTTACCGGGAATACCGCCACCAATATCGTAGACAACTTCACGTAGCGTAGTTCCCATTGGAACTTCTACTAAACCGGTATTATTGATTTTGCCACCTAATGCGAATACTTTCGTCCCTGGTGATTTCGCGGTACCAATCGATCTAAAGTAATTCGAACCCCGTAAGAAAATAATCGGGATATTCGCTAAGGTTTCGACGTTATTGACGTTGGTTGGTTTACCCCAAAGACCTTTAACGGCAGGAAATGGCGGTTTTAATACCGGCATCCCGCGGTAGCCTTCGATGGATTTAATGAGTGCGGTTTCTTCACCGCACACAAACGCACCAGCCCCGAGTCTAATGTCAATATTAAAACAGAAGTCAGTACCTAATATATATTCACCTAACAAGCCATATTCACGGGCTTGTTCAATCGCGTTTTGAAGTCTTTCTACCGCGACTGGGTATTCTGCTCTGACATAGATATAACCTTGTTTTGAACCAATCGCGTAACCACAAATGGCCATCGCTTCCAAAACGGAATGAGGGTCACCTTCGAGAATCGCACGGTCCATAAAGGCACCGGGGTCGCCCTCATCGGCGTTACAAATAACGTATTTGATGTCGCTTTGAGAACTTCTCGCAAACTGCCATTTCATCCCCGTTGGGAATCCACCGCCGCCACGACCTTTTAAGCCTGAGGCGATGACTTCATCAATGACACCTTCAGGAGTCATTTCAGTTAGCACTTTACCTAAACCTAAATAGCCATCTTTCGCAATATACTCATTGATATCCAGCGGATTGATTTGACCACAATTTCTAAGAGCGATGCGGCGTTGTTTCGCGTAAAATTTGAGTTGGCTCATTTGTTTAATCTTGGTTTTAGCAATCGGGTCGTTAACCATGAGGCGTTGTATTGGACGACCTTTTAAGAGGTGTTCTTCACAAATGGCTCTGACATCGGATACCGTAACGTGTGAATAGAATGTTTCATCGGGATAGACTACAATGACCGGTCCTTTTTCGCATAGACCAAAACAACCGGTCAAAACAAGCCCGACTTCGGATTTAATGCCCAACAATGTGAGTTCATTTTCAAAGGCTTTCTTAATCTCTTTTGAGTGTGAACTCATGCACCCTGTACCCCCACAGATGAGGACTTGAATACGTTCTAACATGGTTATTTGTCCTTTCTCTCTGAGAGTAAATACTTCGTTATGGGTTGATGGTTAACGATATGACGTTCCACAATTTGTCTAACCATCGGAATCGTCAAAGCACAGTAAATATAGGACTGTCCGGATTCATCAATGATTTCTGCCATCGGTTCATACGCACATTCACCCATGCACCCAACTTGGGTCACAGTGACATTCTTTAAATCGTGAAACTCACATTGTTCCAAAAATGCGTTGAGAATGGGTCTAGCACCTGAAGCAATCCCACAGGTCCCCATCCCTACTTGCACGCGAAAACCATCTTTTTGATAACGCATCGTCATCTTTTTTAAGGATTCATCACGGAGTTTCTTTAATTCATCTAGTGTTTTCATTAGCCACCTCTATTAATTTGTTCTTAACGATTTCGTATAATTGGTTGCGACGCTTGAATGTCTTGGGTAGTGAATCCAAACCAAGTTCATCCAAATCAACACAAATTGTATTAAAGATAAACGTAAAATGCTTTATATCTTGATGCATGTAGATATCTGAAACCAATTCAGCTAAATCACCCATTTCAGGGAAATCAATGTGTTTCGAGTTAAAACCTAAAAAGAGGGTTGTCCCGATATTTTGTTTAGATTCGATTTTAAAATAGCCATCGGTTTGTTTCGTTAAATCGTGGATTAGGGAAAGGCCTAATCCCACTTTTCGAGTGGTTCTAGAGGTGTAGGTGAAAGATTCTACTCGTTTTAAGGTAGCTTCATCCATACCGATACCATCATCTTTAATCAAGACCTCTAATAGGGGTCCTTCACTAATCGTGAGTTCAATATGCTTTGATTTGGCTTGTATTGAATTTTGAATGAGGTCATAGATATAATCGGTTAATCTAATCATGTCCAAAATACCTAAAGAAGGCTTCTATCGACAACGTGTCGAGCTCGATTTGATTAGGTTGTCCGACTTCTAGAATATCGATGATCTGGTGTGCATCGGAATTATATAAATCGTTATTATGCTTTTTAAGGTCAGGGTTACGATATTCAAAGCCATCTAATGGATAGGACTGAGTATAGGCTAACCCACTTCTACTTTTTTTATCCATATGGGCATAGATGAGAATGTAATCAAATGGTTTTAGAACATCGATCAAATTCTCTATACCAAGTTCTAATGGGGTCGCTAGCAAGTAAGGATACATTTCTACGACTTCATCGTCGATGTTACACATCCACTGTTCACCATAATAGTCCGTATCGTAGGTTTGTTTGGGTAAGTAGGTTTCAAGGATGTGATCAAACTGCATAGCTTCCTCGATATGTTTGAAGTAACATAACACATCGAAACCCTCTTTAACAGTGATTTCAACCCCAGGTATGAATAAAAAGTCATAACTCTTCGATAATTCGTAACAGACTGGAATTTGTTTTAAACTGTTGTGATCGGTAACACTGATGATATTTAGCTGTTTTAATGACGCCATATTAAAAATATTATTTGGCGTCATCAGCACATCCCCGCAGGGGGATAAAACACTGTGGATATGGAGGTCATAGGCATATTTCATAGTAACCCTCTTAAAACTAAATCCTGAATGACTTCATGGGTTAAATAGGTTGTCTTAATGACGGTTATTTGAGCTTCTTTCGCTTTTTCTATAAAGGCATCCGTCAACAAGGCATCCTGCGTTAATATCACGATTTGGAGGTCTAACATCGACATCACATTCAATGTCGATTGACTACAAATAAGTGTGATGAGGATATGATCTGGACGCATGTGCTTAATGGCTGTAGAAAGTAAGTCAGTCGCGAAAACGCCCTTGAATGAACTATCTTCAGTACCAGTTAATCTTTGGTACTGTTCGTTATGTAGTAATGTGGACAGGTAAGCCATCTCGATCCCCCACTTTAAAAAACATCTTTAAATGTGTCCCTCTAGGACTAGAATGAATGGTGAGTCTGTCCGAGAGTTCTTTCATATTATTTAGCCCCATACCGGCTCCAAACCCATTGATATGAGCAATTTCAGATGCCGTAGAGTAGCCCTTTTTCATAGCTAGTTCGATATCCAAAATTCCAGGGCCATCATCGTAAAAATTAAGTTCGATAGTATCATCCAAAATTTCGTAGGTCATGTACCCACCCACTGAATGGATAACTACATTGATTTCTGCTTCATAAGAGGCAGAACAGACGCGACTGATAAACGTTCGAGGGTATAAAAGATTCCCCTTAAGATACCGTTTTAAATCCGAGGAAGCTCTTCCAGCTAAATCAAAGTTTCCCGCAATGATTTGATGTTCTTTTACCATTGAATGTTGTATTTTACGCCACGTATGCCTAAACCATAAAGAACACCACTCGCATTGAACATGGTCGTTTCTGTGGTTAACAACATGACGTTGGCTTCGTGTGCCAACATAATGACTTTCTCAGAAGGGATTTTACCTCTGACCAATAGTACGACATCCACATCGAGCATTTCCGCTGTTCGGATGGATTGTTGTGTGGCTAAACCCGTGATGAGGATGGTGTGTTCAAGAATTTTTGGATCTTTGACTGAATTCATAATGACTAAAGCATCACTCATTAAATCCGAACAGAAAGCAAAGTTTATGTCTTTATCCTTCATCAGTGAGGGTGTGTATGTTTTCGCTTCCATCAAATCCATGATCTCAATTAGTTTCATGTGGAAGTTCCTTTAGTTCTTTGATTGTTTCTTTTACCTTACTAACATTCGCATTTCCATGAATCGCACCATCAACAGAAAAAACAGGAGCGAGGCCACAAGCTCCAATACAGCGGGTGGAAACCAACGTGATTTCGCCATCAGGTGTCGTTTCTTTTTCTTTAATTTTAAGTTCGTTTTCCAAGGTTTCCATCAGGTTCTTAGAACCACGAACATAGCATGCTGTACCTAAGCAAACCGCAACCGTATGTTCTCCTTTAGGTGTGACTGAAAAGTTGCCATAAAAAGTGACAACGCCATTGATTTTAGCGATACTTTCGCCAAGTTCTTCTGAGATGATCTTTTGAATGGATAAAGGAATATAGCCAAAAATGGTCTGAGCATCATGCAATGTAGGCATGAGTGGACCTGGTTTCTGTTTGTTTTCCGCCATTCTAGCATAAAAAAGGTTAATCTTTTCTTGACAAAGATGGTCATTCATATTCATTTTTCTCCTGTTATGTATCGGTTCTTACACCCTCATTTTAGCATAATCTATCTTAATTACTAGACGATTTTTTATATAAATTATATATAATTAAATGATAACGGTTACAACGATTGGATTGGTGTAAATTTTCAATGAAATTAATCTGTAAAAAAAATACCCAGCCTTTTAGCTGGGTATCCATTTAGTTCACATATTAGTGATTACTTTTCTTTTTACACGAGTCTCTAACGACTATGGTCGCATCTACAATGATGGGTTTAACGGTTCTATGACCTTGAACTAACATGTCGATTAACGCGTCACACGCCTGTTTCCCAATCGCTTCGATATCTTGTTTCATCGTTGTCAATTTAGGCGTACTAATATCACAGATGGAAAGGTCATCGAATCCGATGATCGATACGTCATCTGGGACATGGTATCCATGGTTTTGAAGGTAGTGCAACGCTCCAATCGCCATTAGGTCAGATACTGTACACACTGCGTCAGGCAACCCATAAGTTTCAAATAGATTTTTCATCGTCTTGTATCCTTCATCATAGGAATAGGATTCATTCGAATGGTTCTTGATGTAATACGGTTCTAAATTCTTCTCTTTGATGAAATCTAGATAGCCTTTAAGACGTTCCCGTCCAATAAAATTCGAATAGGAACCATTTAAAAATGCAATCTTTCGATGACCCAAATCGTATAAATACTTACAAGACTTCTTGATCGCGTTATACGAATCGGTGTAAATGGTGTTTTTGGATTGATACCAAGGGTCAAACATCATCAATGCGAGGTCGCTATTGATCAGCTTTCGTACAGATTCAACAGACGTACCTGTCGAAATCACTAATACTGCGTCCACATTCTTCGAGATACAGTGTTTTAAATAGTTCTGGCTAGTACCATTATCCGATAGGAATAGGATATCGTAGCCTCTACCTTGAACATTACGACGAAAGGCTTCTAAAACGGATGAAAAGAATAGGTTTTTAAGACCGTATTCGACTTCGTATACGACACCAACTGTATCGGCACGTTTACGAACCAAACTTTGTGCGGTGGCATTGGGTGTATAGCCCATTTCAGTCGCTAAATTCATTATTTTTGATCGCGTTTTTTCACTTATTTCACTGTATCCATTCAGTGCTTTTGATACAGTAGACGTTGAAACCCCTAATTCTTGTGCTATTTTTGCTATGGTTACCATCCAAATCACCTCAGACTGCTTTCCATTATACTCGGATAAAACGATTTTTGACTTGTAAATTTATATTAAGAATTATACTTTAAACCCGAACCATACCCGAAGAGATACTCACTTGGGTCATACTCTGGGTCTAACATGGTGTGCATTGCTTGTTCAACGGTGCGTGGGTATGTGTATGGTAAGATACCCTTAAAGTCATAATCCCCATAAAGAACATCTGTTATGCCTAAACCTTCAGTCCCCGGTAAGAATGCCATCACAAAGGCATCAAAGCCATCGATGTAATCGGTAATGAGTAGTGGTTTAGAACTCAGCATGATTGTAATAACAGGTACTGGACTGTTCGCTAATTGATTAATCCACTCCAGGTTACTAGCATAGCCAGTATCACTGGATAATGACAGCGCAACGGAATCCCCCATCATTTCAGCATGTGGTTTTTCCGCTAACACAAGGACTACTGCATCGACTTTATTAATATCTTCAATCGAGGTATAGATAGTGCCTGTTGTAACTGATTCAAAGGCTTGTTGAATGGTAGTTCCTGCTGTTTGAATATTGTCTCCACCTTGCCACGAAATGGTCCATCCGCCTGATTGGATCCCGATGTTATTCGCACCAGGTCCGACGACTAAGATGTCTTGATCCTTTTTAAGTGGCAATGCTTGGTTTTCATTTTTTAGTAGTACAAGGGATTCACGTACTGCTTGTCTAGCAATAGCTAGAGAAGCTTCATTGCGAAGATCAGACTTTACTTGAGCTTTTTTAACAAATAAACCCATTTCATACTTCACTGTTAAGATACGTGAAACCGCATCATTAATTCGTGACATTTGAATCAGATTATTATTTACACCATACTTGATGGCTGCAATCACATCTTCAAAATTATGTGGTTGCATCAGCATATCGATACCCGCATTCACAGCTTCAATGACTTTACCTTGAAAGGTAGTTTTCTCAATGTTATCAATCCCGTTGTAATCAGAGATAACAATCCCTTTAAAGCCCATTTCACCCTTGAGGGTATCGGTGATTAAAGGTTTATTTTGATGCATGGGTACGCCATTTAAGAGGCTATAGCTGACCATGATGGTCTTCACACCTGCTTCTATCGCTTCTGCATATAAAGGTAAGTGGATGGTTTCCAGTTCAGTTTGTGAAATAATGGAATTACCACGGTCGAGTTTTCCAGATAGACCGGTACCGTAAGTGGTATAGCCATCGCCAACAAAGTGTTTAGCGGATCCCGCAATACCGTGAGTTTGAATACCTTCAATATAGGGTTTAATCAAATTCATTGCCACGGCTGGATTTTCACCGAGTGTCTCGTAAGTACGACCCCAACGTTTATCCTTAATTAAACCTAAAGATGGGGAAAAATTATACGTGATCCCCGTTTGTGATATTTCATAGGCTGTCGCTTCACCAATCGCTCTCATGAGCTCTGGGTTATTAGCAGCAGCCAATCCAATGTTATGCGGGAAAATGGTTGCGTCTTTTACGTTATTGTGGCCATGTACCGCATCCACACCATAAATGATGGGAATGCCAGAACTGCTATCCACCGATGCATTATAAAACGTTTCATACATTGAATACCAGTTATTAACAACATTCATAGCTGGGGCGTTACCGCCACCATTTAAAATCGATCCGATATTCAGTGCTTTAGCTTTCGCAGGGGTAATGCCATTGCCATTATTTGAGCGTTCTGCTTGGATCATTTGGCCGACTTTTTCATCTAATGTGAGGTTGTCAATCCACCAAGCCACTTTTTCTTCTATCGTATCGTATTGGTCTGGTCCTTCTTCGATGACCACTGGTGGTTTCTCTTTACAAGCAACCAAAAAGACACCAATACTTAACATCAGTAATATATAAAATAGTTTTTTCATAAGTCTCCTTCAGTTATTGGTTACGTCTTAATGATTGAACGGTCGGTGATTGATACACGCGAACGTAATCAACTTCCATGCGCCAAGGGAAACTATCATTATCGATACCTTGTACGGCACCCCAATCCCCACCTACTGCGATATTAAGCAATAAATGGAATGGGTTATCAAATGGCCAATGCGCATTTTTTGGTTGAGCCAATAATGCCAAAGGACGATAGCGGTAATAAGTTACGCCATCAATCTTAAATAGGATTTGGTCAGGGAACCATTCGATTTCATAAACGTGGAATGCAGCGGTTGCATCCGAAACCACTTTGGATCCACCTTTTTGGGTATTAATCTTCTGGTTATACGCTTGTGTATGGATACTACCATGGATACGATTTGGGTCGTAACCCACATGTTCCATGATGTCGATTTCACCACTATTTGGCCAAGCACCATAGATGTAATTGGTTGGTAACATCCAAATTGCTGGCCATGAACCACGTCCTGTAGGGACTTTAGCATTGACTTGAATCTTACCATATTTCCACTGTGCTTTATTACGGGTCACTAGACGGGCTGAGGTATAATTCCATGTTCTATCGCCAGAAGTATACGCTTCTTTTTTGGCTTCAATGATGAGTTTCTCACCATCGACCCAAGCGTTGTTACCATTATTAGTATAATACTGTAATTCATTATTACCAAAACCACTTCCACCGGTATCGTAATCCCATTTTGAGGACTCTGGAAGACCTTCATAATCAAACTCATCCGACCACACTAAATTGTAATCGTTAATGGCGTCTGCATTGTATTCATACCCACAAATTTTGCAATAAGGGGTTGGTGTTGGTTCTGGTTTCGGTTCTTCTTGTTTACATGAAGCAAGGAGGGGTGCTGAGATAATCAGCAACCCCAAAATAAGCCATTTTTTCATATTATTCACCTGTCATACCGGTACGTTCAATACCTTCAATAAACTTACGTTGTGCCAATAGATACAAAATCAACAAAGGCAAAATCGATAAGAACGTTGCTGCGGTCTTATACCCTTCGTTAATAAGTGCAATTCCGGCATCATCAGGGTTCGAACCAGCTTGACCAGCGAATTGCGAGTCAAACAAGGCGAGACGTGATACGATGAGCGGATTTCCACTATTAAAGAAAATAGTAGCCGTATAAATGTCATTCCAGTTCCAAATGAATGCGAAGAGGAACACGATGATGATGATTGGTACGACCAGTTTGACATAGATGTACCAAAATACTTGAAGTGATTTCGCACCGTCCACACGTGCAGCTTCATCAAGCGATACCGGAATCATCTTAAAGAAGTTATAGAAGATGAGAATTAAGATCGCTGAATTAATGCCTTGTCCAAAGAGGGCTAAAATGACTTGAGGGTATAGGGTTTGGAAAAGTGTACGTTTGATGATGCCATCTAAGAAGGTATCCATAAAGAGCGTTTCAAAAATTGGAATCCAAACTTTATCCTGTAAGTTACTAAAGAGCATGATTCTTGGAATCGTCACCATTGGTAATGGGATAATAAAGGAAAGTAATACCATGGTGAACCAGAAGTTTTTAAACTTAAAGTTAAAACGTGCGAACGCGAATCCTGCAAATGCGGTAATGACCGTTTGAATGGATGCGAGGATAAAGACGTTACGAATACTCTTGAACAGGTTCCCTGGGTTGGTGAAAATGCCACCAATGCGTTCACCAAAGGACAAGCCTTCAGCGATTAAGGATGGTGGTAACAACCCTAAAACACGGTTCGAAACGATGAAGTTAGAGAATGATAAGCGTGATGGTATCCAACTAACTTCAGGGTCTAATAGGTCTGCACGTGTCATGAATGACATCGAAATCATTCTTAAAATCGGAAATAAGAAAACATAGCTAATCCCAATCAATAAGGCATAAACTGCCAATTTACCAATGAGACCGTTCGCAGCGGAGTGACCAAACACCATTTTTTTGAGCTTGTCACTCTTCAGGAAATCGACCATGGTTTGGTAGGTTTTCTTAATCCAAGCGACGCTTTGTTTAAAAACGTGTTTTGCTTTGGTCAAAAAAGTATCATTCGACATGGTTCTTCTCCTTTCTGCGTTTAATCATACGATTCACAAATTCCTTAACCGTTTCATTTTGATAACGGTGTCTGTGTTGTTGTCTTTGGAGACGTTTAACAAATTTTTGTTGTTTTTCTTGTAAGGTTTCTTTATAGACATCTTTATCACGTTCTCTTAATAAGAAGAAAATGAGGACGATGAATAATAAGACTACGAACGAGTAGATCAATACGACTGCAGCAGCGAAGCCTAAACCATTGGTGTAATTGTCATTGATTGTACGAATAATGAATGCGTACATCGGATTGATTTCGAATATCGCAATCTGGACAACCGTGAAGATCCCTACAACCAAAGCCGTGCTCTTCAAATTCGGTAAGCTTATCTTCCAAAGCATTTGCCAGGAGTTCGCACCGTCAATTTGAGCCGCTTCAAACAGCTGTGAATTGATTTTTTGGAGCCCGTTTAAGAATAGAACAATTGGAATCCCAGTGAACCATAAGATGGTTGAGAAGTTGTTGAAAATCCCAACAAGCACTCCCGCTAATGTATCTGAGTAGTTCGCAATCATTCTAAAGACTAAGATACTCGACACATCAATGAGTTCTGTGGCTCGTGAAGACCCTAATTGACTGAGTACTGGCCCAGACATCACAACGACTGGGAAGAAAAAGATCAATCGGAATCCCGATCTAAACTTGATTTTGGTATTTAACAAAATCGCTAAGATGAGGGACAACACGAGAATAGCTGGAACATAAGATAGTTCCACAATGATGAATTCAATTAATAACGGGGTGAAATTGGTATTTCTAACAAAAGCGGTAATGTAGTTTTCTAACCCCGTGAACGTATTGTTCCAACCATTGATATCCTTAACGACGTTATTGAAGGAAAGGATGATGGTATAGAATAATGGATACAGTACGAATACTAAAAATCCAATAATCCAAGGTAGGAGGAACAAATAGGCGGATAGGTTTTGATTAATCGGTTTTCTTTTACGTGATTTAGCCATGGTGTCGTCCTCCTATAATACGAGGCCGAACGCTTCGGCGTTAACGGTCACGCCAGCATGCGTATAGGCTGTATCAGTGTAGTTAATTACAATCTTAATGCCATTGTCGTAAGTATTTAAAATGACGCCTGGCGCTAAAACGGTACGGTTGATCCATTTCGCATTTTGAACACTGGATAACGCTGCATTCATTTGCGATTGAACGTCACGAATCATATCCATGTAATAAATATACTGTGTGGAATAATAATCCGCCGCATTTGTAGATGCGAGTTCATAGGATGGATTATGGGTTAATACAAAGGCAGGATACGTATTGTAGTCAATCATTCTTAAGATATCTCTTTGGTTATAGAATGAGAAGTTAACATACGTGCTGTAGAGTTCCATCGATTGGTTTAAAACCAGTTGAAGGAATGGTACAGTATCGGTTTGTACTAAGTATTGACTTGAGAACATTGGGGTTTGTAAGTAGCGGTCCGTGTAGGCCCATAGATACTGATTCGGTTTGACTGCGTTAACTTTATGTTTCGCTTCGATTTGTTCTAATGCGCCTTGATAAAGTTCAATCGCTTTGCTTACAGAAGTATCTGTACCCGAATAATCACTATAAAGCTTATTGGTAAACCCTTCAAATGTCATACTTTGGATACCAAGACTGCGGGTTGCTTTTTCATTGGATTTGATCCAAGAAACAATTTTGGATGGTCTAGCAAAGTAGAATTCTTGTGTGACACCAACTTTTCTGCGGTCCATTTCTTCCATGTACCAGCCATTCACGTGTTTTGATACATTTCGAGTTAGACTCATTTGCTTTTCAGTGACTTGTGTATAGTTGAGTGCTAGTGAAACATCAATACCTTCTTTAGCAAGATTCGTGATGACTTTATCGAACTCACCTTTACTACCAATTGAATTACTCCAATTCGGTTTCGATTTATGACCAAGGGTAATGCCACCTTTTTGATAACCATAAAGGCCACTGTTGATGTTTGTAATGCCCTCATCTTGAAGTTGATTTAAAATCTTATCGACTTGTTTAATGGTGGTCACAACCACGTCTTGGGTACCGACTAAGGCATTTTTCGCATCCGCCATGACAAAGTCAATACGGGTTGGAATATCGCCTGTAACAGGGTCTTTGTAATTGAGAATGCCACGATCATGAAGAATATCACGGTATTTAAGCGCCATACCGACATAATCTGCCGAATAGCCTGTTGTTGATCCGTCACCACTTAGGAATGCATAATTCAAATCAATGTTGAAACGGTTACGTGTTTCGAATAGAGATGGGTAATTCCCACCAAATTCGTTATAGTACTGTGTATAGACTTTATTGAACACAAAACGGCTATGAATGATGTTATAGTTCGTTAAGTTATACGAATCCGATGAGTCGTTTGGACGTGCAATGACTTGCATGAATTCTTCACCAGAGGTTGCATAAGCTAGAAATGCAGCTTGTTGATTTCCAACTGCTACACCAAATAGTGGCATGGTTGGATTTTCAAATGGTACATAATTTGGCACAGAATTGAAGTGTTGTCTCAACTGTGCTAAATCTTCACTGTACACATTTCCAGTATACCCAGAAAGCTTAGAAGCATAATCTTCAAAACGGATTAAGGCACCACTACCATCTGGAACCAGCATATAACCAGGATTTCTGAGTTTAAGCGTTGGAATATCCCAATCTTCGGTAACTTTGTTGTATTCGAATTGCTTACCACCATAAGCACCCATAAATGGGGCTACGGTGATTGCACCCAGCATATCGATGTCTTCGCCACCAAGTTCCTCATCACGGATTTCAAACCGAATCCCATCCAATGAGAAATAAACGTGGACTTTGATTTCAATATCGATACGTTTGAAATTAAAATCGACACGATAGTGGGTATCATCGTTGTTGATTTTGTTCACTTTAGAGGTATCCATGGAATCGGATTTACGTTCTTGAACGGATTCGGTTCCTGGATTATTTGGGTCTTCTGCGATGATAAATGTCTTCGCTGAACTACCAATTGTGGTGGTTGGGTTAGCGACATTTTCACGATTAAAGTATTCAATGGTGATTAAAGAGTTCGCAATCCCTTCACGGGTATTGTTCATTTGATCTTCAATCGGTTTCGCAATGGCTTCAATTTGTTCGGGTGTTGCTTCTGGATTTTGATCGATGTAGAGTTCTACGGTACGTTCAATGAACTGATCGTAGTCATGGTCAATCCCCGTCTTCCAAGTATAGCCGTTTCGACGGTCTGTAATCGCAAATACACCGTTGTGTTGTTTATAGTTGAATATGAAATTTTCGTTTCGGTGAAGCTCAGTATACCCCTCTGTGTTAAGCGGTACAATCACGGCGACATCCGGTGGCATCTTCGTATCTTTATTGGTTTCAATGTAAGCTGCATTGACGACATAAACGTGGGTGATTAAAAGTGTTAGTAAGAGAATCAGTATTTTTTTAGTTTGTAACATTTCTAATCGCCTCCTTCACAATGGCTTCAATGAATAGATAAAGTTGTTGCCACATCGAAATGATGATGATCAATACAATCGCTAGAATGAGTAAGAATAAAATGCTCATAATGATACTTCTTAAAGTTTGTTTACCTGTATATTGGTGCGTTTCACTGATACCTATAAAAATCAGAATACCTGTCCACACCCAACCCACATTCATTGTGATATCCAAGAAGAATACCTCATCTTGGGTAAGCACGAACGATAACGCAGTAGTTGCTGCGAATGCTATTAATAGAGGTCCTAATGAATAAATAAACATTAAGAAGATATTCTTAAGTGTACCAATACCATCGTTAATGGAGGTATCTAAGTAGTTTGTAATCACAAATAGAATGGTTAACGAGAAATACCCTAAAACGAGTGCAGTAATATCTAAGTCTTCTGGTGCAACATATTGGTAAATAAAACCCTTATTCGCACTGTAATTGATAAATACTAAGAACAAGACAAGATATATGGTAAGTGCTGCAATCATTGAGCCTTTCTTACCGACTTTGATATCGTAATAAGAATCGACTGGATGTCTCATAACCTTAAAGATCATCAATAAGTCTGCGATGAACTTCATCTTGAATACATTCTTCATGGGCGTCATATAAGTAGATATCTTACCTGGTCCATGTGCTGTTTCACCATTTGGTAACACATAGGTGCCTGTTTTCTTATCGACGTATTTCAATACTGTGTAGATTGCAAATAAGCTGACACCTAAAATGATGACTAAGCCTAATGAATTTTGAATGTTTACGTTTCTGACTTCCCACGAAGCGACTGAGTACCCATCACGATTACCTGCTAGTTTAAAGTGTTTCATCGCTTCATCGTACATTTCGATTTGTAAGTAAGACTCACCAATCTTATTGTGTGCGATGACAGACATTTGGTTCAGTTCTAGAACTTCATTCCAAGCGTCGATGGCTGCTTCGTATTGACGGGTTTCGTATAGATTGATAGCCTGATATATCTTGTTGGCATAATCGGTTGGTTCGAATGATTGTAAGAATGCCTTTTGATCGTCTAGCGCGAAGATTCGACCATCGTTTCGAATCGCGATGGCAGCGAGTTTCGAGAAGATCCCAGCAACGTCTTCATTCGTTGAACTTGATCCAGCCCCGAAGCTGAAAATGAATCGGCCTTGTTGGTCATAAACGAAAATCGTTCCAGATTGCATCCCGGCATAGATGATGCCTTGCGCATCAACATAAATATCTCTCGCGTCATCCCCGGATATACTTTCATCGAAAATATTACCACCTTGGGTATTGTGCTTTTTGATTGCGTTAAAACGTGTCGACATCGTAGTTGTATAAATCATCGAGTTTTTGTCGATGAATAAACTGGAGAATGTCGCTGGATCACGTTTTGCGATATCGTCGAATTGTTCTTGTGAGAAGATTAATTGATAGAATCTTTGAATCGGATTTAAACGGATTTTATTGGTGGTAAAGTAACCTAGGAATTCACCTCGATTAGATAGTTGAATAATCCCACTGTTAACGCCTTCGCCATAGATATACATATTCCCGCGGTTATCGACCACGATCTTACTTGGTGCGAATGGCGTATCGCCAAATGAAATCGCGGTAGGTTGTGTATATTTTTCAACAAAGTTCATACCTGAGTCAAAACGGAATACCGCTTTGGCTGTCGAGTCTGCTACATAAATACCACGACTTGAAACGAATACACCTTTTGGTGTCACAAATTCTGGATAGGTAAGAGTACCTAATACCGAATTGGTATAGGTATCATACTTCACGATTCTCGCATTACCTGTGTCCGCAATCCAAAGGTGATTGTCTTCATCGAAAATCATATCTTCAGGTGCTTTTAAACCTAAACTCATGTTGGTCTTGTCCGGTAAATACGCATCTTGAGTGCGGACGTAACGGCCTTTCGCATTCAGTGTCATTGTATAAAATGTCGCTGGGGATGCAAATGTTTTTTGATTAAATAACATCAACGTCATAGAGACGATGAGGATCAAAATTAAACCTTTTAGTTTTCTCATCAGATCCTCCTACTTAATACCAGCATGCGCCATCGTATTCATAACACGGGACTGCATAACGATAAAGATGATCAGATTTGGTAAGAACATGATTAACCCGGCAGCAGCGGCCATACCGACCCCTGCAAGGGCTGAACCGGTATTCGCAAGCGCTAAGGTATTTAAGTAGAACGCAAAGGATTTCATCGTTTCGTCTTGAATATAAAGGCTTGAGGCTTCTACTGCGCCCCAAGTTGCTTGGAAGGTTAAGATTGCTACGGTTGCAATCGCGTTCTTAGTGAGTGGCATAATGATTTTCCAAATGATATAGAAATCATTCGCGCCATCGACACGTGCCGCTTCGATGATGACATCTGGAACTTGGTCGATAAACTGTTTCATTAAGAATACAGAAACTGGCACGGCTAGATAAGGCAAGATATGGACGAGTGGGTTATTGTTTAAACCAACTCGAACAATGATGAAATAAGTAGGAATAACGACAGCGGTTCTTACGAACATTAATGCTGTTTGGTTAATTCCAAATAAAGCCGATTTACCTTTAAAACGTTTTTTCGAGAATACATACCCCGTGGTTACGGATAACCAAATCGTCAAGAATAACATCAGCACGGTAATGATGACGGTATTAAAGAAATAACGAGAAAGTGGTACCCCCGTAGAGGTCGCTGTTCTTAAAAGCGTTGTAAAGTTATCAAAGGTTGGATTTTGGACAAAGAATCGTGGTGGGAATAAAAATAATTCATCGAGCGGTTTAAACGCTTGGTTGATGATAAACACCACCGGCAACATCATGAATACTGCGAGTGGAATTAAAACCACATAGTACCAAACTTGTTGTCGATTAAAGCTGGTTGGATTGATTTTTGTGCCTTGAAAACTCATTAAAAATCGCCCCCTAATCTCTTTCCGCAAATAGCCTGTAGGCTACTTTCGAGAATACCCAAATCATGATTAATAGTACGACGGATAACGCAGCTGCGTAACCCATTTCGTATCGGATAAAACCGAAATCATCGATGTGGTTTGTAATTAACTGTGCCGCGTTTTGAGGGGTTGGGTTTGACCCGGATAGCGCGACACCAATATACCCATTGGTGAATGTTCCAACAATTGACATAACGGCCCCGAACAACATTTGAGGTTTCATCATTGGAACCGTAACGTACATAACTTCTTGGAACTTATTGCGGATGCCTTCAATATAGGCTGCTTCATAGAGTTCTTCATTACCATTTAAAATCCCAGCAAGCATCGCAAGGAAACCAACGCCCATGCTGCTCCATAAAGCAACAATGATGACGATATTCATCAAGTACTCTGGTGATTGTAAGAACTGAATCGGTCTATCAATCATGTCCCAACTCATCAAGAGTGCATTGATATACCCGGATTCATCTCCTGAGAAGAGCGTTCTCCATACAACAGAGATGAATACACCCCCAACCATCGAAGGTGAATAAATGGCTAAGGCGATGATGGTACGTGGTCCTTTTTGGATTTGTGCTATCATCCAAGCAAGGATGAATGCCAAAATATAACCACCCGGCCCAATAATGATGGCATACATCAAGGTATTGGGTAAGACATACTTTAAGAACACTTCATCTTGAGTAAAAATGTTGATGAAGTTGAGTAATCCAATCGGATTTGGTGTTTGAATGACGTTAAATGAGGTTAACGATAGCGTAATCGCAACCGCTACTGGTAATGCGATAAAAATGGAGAATAACAACACATAAGGCATTAACATCAACATCAACGATAGGTTTTCTTTAAACTTCATCTGATTAAATTTTTTCTTTTCAGAATTAATCATTTGATCCATGATAACCTCCGGATGCTGCTAACATTTGCTGTTGTACCCATGAAATATCGCGGATACTATACGGTTTGATGACATTACCGTCACGGTCTAAGAATCCGAATTCAATCATCTTTTTACGAATTTCACGGTTGATTAGAATCGTCTTCGAGTCGATTGCAACACCTGTTGGGGTTGCGTCAAATACGGAGGTATTCCAAATATCCGAAATGGAACGTTCAAGCATGTATTGGCCTGGTGTTCTAGGTACGTCAATCAACCACTTGATTTGTTCTAGGATAACTTCTTTATCCTTTTCAGGGAACGGTGAATTGATGAAGGCATTGATGTTACCGGAAATCCACGCATAGGTAGGACCGTAAGTAGACTGTAACTTAAATGCGAATTGACTTTGTGTATCTGTAGATAACCACCATTTTAAGAATGCCCAAGATTCGTCTGGTTGATCGGTTTCTTGCATAATCATGCTTGCAGTACCATTGGCGATGTAATAGCGGTTTGCTTTACCATCTACAGTAATGCTAGGGTATGGTGCAATCGCCCATTGTCCAACGAGTTCAGGTGCAGCATTCTTAATCAATTGATAAGTAGCGAAATCGGTAATTCCGATTGGCAATGTGGCATATCTAAAGGAGTTATAGAACGATTGAACTTGTTCTGGTAACGAATAGTTTGTGAATAATTGAGTTAAATAGGTTAACCCTTGAACGGCTTCAGGGGTATTGATGTTTGCTCTTAAACCATCTGGTTGATAAAGATTACCACCAAATTGATACACGAAACCACTGGTTTGATAGAACCATTTAATTGCAGTACCCCCGGCAATTGGATGGTAGAAATTCATACCATATTGTTGAAGTTCAGGTAAAAGTTCAATGACTTCATCCCAGGTATCTGGAACCGGTAAATTGAGCGCGTTGAAGATATCCGTACGATAAATAATAACGTTAAAGTCGAGTGTTTCTGGCATTGCATATGCTTTGTCATTTAAGATGTAAGGTACAAATGCGCCTGGTGCAAACTGTGAAGCGAACTCCCAATAGTCTGGGAATGATGATAAATCGTAAGCAGCGCCACGAATGGCTAAGTCATAAGGCATGTATGAGGCTAAACCGAGTGCGACGTCTGGTTGTTGATTGGCTGCAGATGCCATGATGAGTTTGTTCGCATCCGGCATAACCGAAATTTTAACCTTAATGCCCGTATCTGGTGTAAAGGTTTGGTCTGCCATTTTTTGCATCATATCGACGTAGGTAATTGGTCTATTGACCCAAATGTCGACTACATTCTTCTCTTTGGTTAAGGAGTACTTATTCGATGTAAATGAGGAAATAAAGGATTCAATACTTGAAAGTGTACGAATGAAGAAATTCGCATTCGCTTTAGGGAGCTTCTCGCCATGATAAAGGTAGATCTCATCAAAGTACATTGGTTGTTCGCCAATTACTGTGAGTGCGTTTCCTAAGAATAAAGCGATTGAACTTGTCCCACCTGTTAGGTCATCTAAATATAACGGAATACGTTCGTAATCTTTGTAGATGTTTTCAGCACGGGCAAGCGCTTTTTGTAATTCGGAAAGTGTAGCAGATTGTGCCCCATTTGGTGCGTATTGAGATAAATCAGTAATTGCTGCTTTCATCATTACGATATAAGATTCTAAGAATTGTGGAGTTTCAGGAATATAGTCTGTAAACTTCCATGTACGGTTTTTATCAATCTCTTTACCGGTAATCTTACGAATTTCTAGTGCAAAAGTATTGATATGGTCAACGACCAATTGAATTTTACGAAGGCTATTTTGAAGCGGTTCATTCTCTGCTCTTACGGTTAAAGTATGGGTCCCTTTTGTTAAGTAAAAATAGAATGGATCTCCATCTTCACTTTGTAAGACTTCATTCTTCCAAGCGGAATTGATGGTTGGATCAAAACGATATGCCTTCAATTCTGCAAATGGAATCTTACCATCGATCGCGATTGAACGGAGAACTTGGAAATCGTTCTTATAGTTTGCATAGTGTAAAGCAATTTTATAACGACCGGTTTCAGGGACATCAATCTCATAAATTAGGGCTTGCCCTGAACGGCGCCAGGAAAGACCATCGATGATGTTTAACTTTTTGTATACAGGATCGAATGGGCGAACACTATTATTCCCTAATGCAAACGGTTGAACATAAGAGGAGTTCTTCTCGATATAGTTGATGGCATCTACCGAATCAAAATGCTTCACTGGATCCCCACCATGGAGTTGATCATACTGAGTATAATCCATGTATAGGGTTGGTGCAGTCAGCGTAAGGGTTGAGATGGTAAAGCGTGAAGATGTTGTATTTTTAATTTCAACCAAGTTTTGACCAGCTTCAAAGTAAAATAACAGTGGGTCTACACTGATATAGGTATTGTTGTAAAGTCTGAAATGTTTCCAACCGGATTTTAAAACGGAGTTTGGTAGTACCTGATCGCCATAACGGTCGGTTTGGTAGTCTTTTGATTCATCCATCCAAATGATGGGTAGATCAATCGTTTCCATTTCCTTATAAAAAGTTTCGCCATTGACTTGTACAGAAACTGTGATTTCATTGAGTGTCATTTCGGAGATGAGATAGTCAACACCGATGTGGTAATACCCAGGGGTCGCTACGGTAACATCGTATGTCGCAACAACATCCTTATCCATGATTAAAGACGGTACACCTCGTTCAGGGTCGAGTACCGCTTCATTATTTTCAACATCTGCAACTACAGTATTTAAGCCATAGATAATCTGAGATGATCGATCGCTTAAATAATCAACATAGGTGTATCTTGGGTTATCAATTGTGTCATTTAAAATCTCAAAAGCATCCTTAATTTCGGTGTTCGTTAATTCGCCCTTGGGTACGTATGATGCGCGCGCGTCAGTGAAAAGGGTAATGATAAAAATCAAAACAACGACAAAAAGGATGGACGTGACTGTCCTTTTTAGTTTGCCCATATGTAAAACTCCCTTCTATATTATGGTAAAGGCACCAAACATTATATTTGGTGCCCCCCATATGAACATAGTTACTAATTATTGTTATTCAAAATCTGCAGCTTTCATACCATAGTGTGTAATCAAGCCTTGTTGTAATGCAGTTGTAGCAAGTAAGAATCTTTCGTTTGTAGTTGTGTTCCAACCAGCAAGCTTAGATAATACCATGTCAGTGAAGCCAGCGTCAGTTCTTCTTGGAGAAGTTGCGCCTGGAGTACCTGTTAAGACATCTGGTAAGTTAAAGTTGTTCCATTCGCGTAGAATTTCACTCTTTGTACCATTGTTGTCGTATGTCCAAGGGTATGCCTTGTCAGATACGTCGAAGAATTCACCTTTTTCGAAGACTTCCATTAACTTATGGAAACCAGGAGTCTTAGATTTGTCAGCAAAATAAGTATGAGTAGGTGCTTCGAACCAAATTTCCATTTGTCTATCGAATGCTTTACCAGTTACTGCTGGGAATGAGTCATTGATTGCAGTCTTATAAGTACCTTGGTCATTAAATTCTTGGTTCTTACGAGCTTCCCATGAAGCGTCATCGCCGATCCAGAAGGATGCGAATGTGTAAGAAAGTTGAAGTTTAGCATATTCTGCGTCAGAAAGTTCAGGGTTGCTATCTTCTAGAGCATAGTTATGAACTGCTAGAGGGTCAAGAACGATACCAACACTGTTACCCATGTATGGTGTAGAAGGACGTGGATAGATATCCCATTCTTCAGCTTGTACAGAACCCCAGTGTCCAGGAGTTTGGTTTGCAGCATCGCCCATCATCCAAGGGTCGCCATCAAGAGTTAATAATGCGCCATTCTTAAAGAAGTTGAATGACCACCAACCGTTAGCGTCCATAAATGGTCTCATCGGTGAGTTGTTTTCTACTTCTACAGCCCCAGCCTTATCCCATTGTGGCCAAACGGAGTGTTCAGACCATTCTGCGATGTAAGGAATTAATGCTCTAACTTCAGAAGAGTTCATGTTGATGAAATCTTCGCCAGCTTTGTGTTGTAATAATTGCTTAGCCATTGTGTTTGTTCCTGTGAAGATGAAACTCTTAGGAGTATCCATCGATCCGTAGAACACGTTAGCTTGGCTATTGGATACGAAATCTGTATATTCTTCGATTGTCCAGTTTGGTTCTGGTACGTCAATATTCTTTTGGTCAGCTAAGGATTTGTTAACGTATACGCCCCATGGTAATAGGTATTGTGGTAATCCAGCTTGGATACCATAATAGTTCATCATTTGCATGACACCAGGGTTAAATGACTTGTACATAGGGTCATCTTTGAATACGGAAAGGTCAGCTACTAGACCTCTAGTTACGTCATCAACTAAGTTAGTAGATGCCCAAATATCGACTGTTTTACCAGTTTCAAGTGTAAAGTTTTCTTTATATTGATCCCAAGTAGTGCCACCATCTGCTGGGCCACCAACTTTAGCCAATACGTTAACTTTAACGTTTGGATAAACTTTGTTGAATTCTTTTGCTACAGCATAAATCGTTGCTGTATTTTGGCTTACTAGGTCGTCACGGGTAAGATTCTTATTACCGATGTCTTCGTGGAATACGCCATCGCCACTCCATAGTAAGATCGTTACTTCACCTGCAACGTCTTTGTCTAGGCCTTTGTATTTTTCTTTACAACCAGCTAAGACGAATACTGCTACAAGTAGAACTACTAAAGCAAGATACTTCTTCATATTTTCCTCCTATTTTTGGGTACTGTTTGTTTCCCATGCCACATTATATCATTGTATGTAAACGATTTCAACTCATTTTCCAAAAAATTTCAAACGTTTTCGTAAAAATGTTAACGCTTACTAAAAGATGATACGATTTTTACATCTTTTAGTAGATTTGATGGAGATTTTGTATCAAAAGTTTCATACTAGTAGCTGCTTCATTTCAGTTAAAACGTATGTTACTGTGCTTTTCCCTGCGAGTGTTTGAGACAATTTAGACCCATGAATATTCAGGTCAAAGATTGCATTTACATTCGCTTTGTTATGTGCAACCACAACAATAGAGCCATCTGGGTTTTCAAACGCAACTGTAATCACATTTGGGTTACTGGATAGAGCATCCACACGGGTAGCCCCTTTCGAAACAAATTTCGAAAAATGTCCAATTAAATAGTATTCTACATTTTTAGTGTAGGTTTCTGTTACAGGATCAATGGTAACGACACCGCGGCAGTTTGTACAACCTCCGTTTTGTGGCCCATGGTTTGGATTTAATGCAATGTTCCAAAGTAAGACACCCTTCGCACCATAACGCATGGAACCCATGAAGACGTTTTCCATATTCCAAGTCATATTATCGGCGAAGCTAGTAGCCCAAGCACCACCTGAACATTCTGTGAACCAGAATTCCATATTAGGGAATAGGCGTTGCATCTTCTCTGTATCTTCAACGCTACCTGCATAACAGTGGAAACCAGCGCCATCGACATAATTACGGGCGACACGGTCATTTAACACGGTCATCGGATATTGGGTGTTGTCCCAGTTGTGATCATAAGCAATTATTTTAGTGTCAATACTTCTGTTTTCAAAGAGTCTACCTAAGGCAATGACGAGTTCAACTTGTTCACTCGCTGTCATGTACATCGAAGGATACCCACCGGTTTGATGTAACGGTTCATTTTGTGGGGTGATCGCGTAAATTGGCAAGCCTAAGTTACCATAAGCTTCAATAAACTTAGCGAAATAGAGTGCATACGCCTCTTTGTAACCCATCAAGAGTTTGCCACCATTCATGGACTTATTATCTTTCATCCAAGCTGGGGCACTCCACGGTGAACCCATGAATTGAATATCAGGATTTTTAGATTTTGCTAGTTGTAAAACGGGTACGACAGAGTCTAAATCTCTAGATAATGAGAATTGCTCCATATTCAAATCGGTTTCAGTAACCGGAATGTCATTATAAGAATAATTGGATAATGCGAAATCAGATGCCCCCATTGGAATTCTCACAAAGGACATTTCAATACCTGTGTTAGAAAACAAATCATTCATCAAGGCTTCTTTAGCTTCCGCAGAAAGGTTTTGAATAAGTACTGCTGAGGATTCTGTCATCGCAGCTCCAAACCCATCCATGGTTTGATATCGTTTAGAAGGATCAATTGTGAGCGCAATGCCAGTTAAAGTTTCGTAAAACTCTGTAACAGCATCTGTATTTTTTTCTAAGAGCTTCGTTTGATTCCCTGTTGTCACATAGGACTCAACGTTGTAGATTTTCTTCACAGGTATTTCTCCTTCTTCAGTATCCTTGCAGGCAATGAGTACTATAGAGCATAAGGATAGGATCAATAATGACCAAATTTTCTTGTACATGGATGCCTCCTTCGAGTTTAGGAAACCGATTTCGTAAAAACTTCAAACACATTATAACCGAGAATTTTCATTATGTAAAGCCTTACATGACAAGTTTCTTAAAAAATATGAATAAGCATGAAAGCGTTACTATTTAATCACTATATTTCCTTTTTAAAAAAAAGGGATCCAAATCTTTCGAAATGAGTAGCCCTTTTTATGGATTTATGAGTTAAGTAAATAGTGGAGTACTTGTGTTGCTGAGTAACTGTATGTTTTCGGATCGATCAAAGGTTTTAAGCCATTTAAGTAATCACCTGAAGTAACTAAGTGTTTTTCAGTTGATCCATCTTTTCGAATCTGACCTAAACCAATACCTGCTACCAAACCATTGCAAAGACACTTTCTACCGACCGTATCTTCGACCTTGCCACCTTTTCTGACGTAATCCTCTACAGGCTCTGAAGGACAACGGTAACCAATTGATCCATTTTCTTTTCGATAAGCTTCTCTTAAATAACCAAGATCACATATCCGCTTCCGTGCTTGATATGTGGTTTCATCGGATAAAGTCCCCTCAATTTCAGCTACTTTGAATGGGAATCCTGTTGGAGAGGCTTTGATGTCTGTCTTTACACGGACTTTTCCGTTTAAGACTTGTTCTAATACTTGTTTCTTCAGTTCGGGTTCGAATCCAGATTCATTGGAGAAAGCAAACGCGGTTCCGACTTGGATTCCAACAGCGCCGAGTTCTAAAGCTTTCTTTAACCCTGTGTGATCACCAAATCCACCGGCTAACCAAAATGGGAGATTTAAAGCTCTTAAGGCTTCAAAATCGACCAAGTCACGTTCACCGTAAATCGGTTCACCGGTTTCTGTAAGTGGGTATTTTCCCCGTGGCGGTGCGTTGTGTCCACCGGCTATCGGTAACTCAACCACAAAGCCATCAGGTGAGCCAAACTCACTTTTAGTCAAGTAGGTTGCGAGTGTATGAGAGCCAACAATGGCTAAAAATTGAGGTCTTTTCAGTTCTGGAAGTGATTCTCCTTTAGAAAAACTTAACGGCGAAAATGAAGACATCTCAATAGTATGTTCTGTTTCTTGAGCAATCTTTATAGGGAGCATGACATCCTCATGTTTCGTTAATTTTCGGATAATTTCGGGCATTCGGTGAGGAATCCCTGCACCCATCAAAATATAGTCTACCCCAGCCAAAATAGCCCCATAGATAGAGGCTAAAGTGGGAAACTGAATTTTCTCTAAGAAGTTGATGCCAACGACACCTTTATGCCCTTTCTTCGCTAAATGTACTTCTACGAAATTGGCCACAACAATGAGTTCATTCAAATCTTCTGAAGGGTGAATGCTTGGCATCTCAACCATCCTAAACGGCTCGTGTGCTTCTTTTGGATGAAAACGGGCTTGGATGCGTTCGATCGTTTTTTTAAAGGGGAAGTGTTTCATCGCTTCCTCGTAGATTTCATTGCCTTTTTGCATGAGTCTACGAGCGAAGGTTATTGCGAGTGCGGTACCGGAGACCACACCGAGTTGGCCAGATTTAGAGACCGTATTGGCAAGAGTAGTTGAACTCACACCTACGCCCATACCACCTTGGATAATTCGAGGTAAAGAAGATGTCATTACAGTTCCTTATTGGGGGTTGCCCTAATGTGTAGATAGTTCGTATAAAGATGGCATTTTTCTGTACACAGTGTGTGCAATGACCATTTTGATGAGGTCAAATGGCACAAATGGAAGTAATAAAAGTAACGCTTGTACATAATTCATTTCTAATACGTAAGCAAGCCATAAAGCCGCTCCACCGTATAGGATAATAACACCAAATAGAATGGTTACTATCCAGTCTTGAACGACATTTTTATCTTTGGATTTTAAGGATGCTATCGCATAGGTAATTAAAGGAAACCCGACTAAGAACCCACCGGATGGACCGAGGATCGCTGACAACCCACTTTGACCATTTGAGAAGACCGGTAATCCAAAGAGACCGATGACTAAATATAAAAGCACAATCAGTAGCGCATCGGTTTTATTGAAAAGGTACGCAATGAGAAAAATCACCATGGTTTGAATTGTAAATGGGACCCCACCAAAAAGCAAAATCGGTGGGATTAAGTAGACAGATATGCATAAAACAGCCGTCATGGCGGCTATTTTTATCAAACGGTTTAATGAACTCATTAGATGTCTCCGTAAGTACTTAACAAATGATGGATTAAGGCTTCAAATAGCGCATCCACATCCCAGGTTTGATTTGCTTCTATTGCCATAGATGTCGCATTCAAGCCTTCAAATTGGGTTTGATTTACATTCAATCCAAATCCGATAACGACATACGTTAATTGGTTGGTTTCACTTTGGGTTTCCGTCAAGATTCCGCAGATTTTACGCTCTCCAACGTATAAATCATTGGGTGCTTTAAAGACCACTTTTAACCCTCTTTCAGTTAGAAATTGCATTAAGCCTTGTTCGATCCAAGCCTTATAAGCATTAACTTTTTGAACATGAATATCCTTTAATAACACAGAACACAGGATGTTTTCATTCGGATTAGACACCCAAGTACGGTCAAATTGACCACGGCCTTGGGTCTGGTGTCTTGTTCTTACGAACGTAAGGTGGTTTAAAGCTTCTTGGTAGGTTTTTAGAAAGGTGTTGGTGGAGTCTAAGGTTTTGAATTCTAAAATGGTGTAACTCATCAATTACCTACTGCAAACGAAATATTCGCTTCGCAAACCAGTTCATCATTCACATAGGCTCTACCATATCCAAATCCAAAAGGTCCACGAATCTTGGTGATTTCACATTCTAAGATGAGTGTATCTCCAGGTAAAACACTCTTACGAAATTTCGCCGATTCAATACCTGTAAAAAACGCAATCTTGCCTTGATAAGCTTCTCCAGATAAGAGTGCTACTGCCCCTACTTGTGCAAGAGATTCAATGATTAACACACCTGGCATGACCGGTTTAGAAGGGAAATGTCCTTTGAAGTAATCCTCTGTTAGCTTAACATACTTCACTCCCAGAGCTTTTTTTAGTGGTTCTAAAGACTTTATCTCATCAATCATTAAGAAAGGATCACGATGGGGTAGTATCGCTTTGATTTGTTCTTGATTAAGCATTCTCAGTCACCTTTTTGAAAATGATGGCTGCATTTTGTCCACCAAACCCAATGTTGATATTCATACCGTATATGTGATCTCTTTTCACAGCCACATTCGGTGTGTAGTTTAAATCACAGTCTGGATCCGGATTTTGATAGTTAATGGTTGGTGGAATCATCCCTGTTTGTAAAGCTTTGATCACAGCAATGGTTTCAATGGCACCTGCAGCGCCTAAAGCGTGGCCGGTCATGGATTTTGTTGAGGAGATATTGATGCCATAAGCGGCTTCTTTAAAGGCTTTTTTAATGCCCATAGTTTCGTATTTATCGTTGAGCACGGTTGAGGTTCCATGCGCATTGATGTAGCCAATATCGCTCGGTTCAATATTTGCGTCTTTTAGGGCTTGTGTTAAACAGTTAGTAATCCCTTTCGCTTCTTCATCGGGAGAGGTCATATGGAACGCATCGGTTGTGGTGCCATAGCCTACCAGTTCTGCTAGAATGTGAGCTCCACGTTTTTTAGCATGTTCGTATTCTTCCAAAATAAGAATCCCAGCCCCTTCTGCAATTACAAAACCACTTCTGTCGTGGTCAAATGGAATCGAGGCACGGTCTTTATTATTGGAGGTGTTTAGTGCTTTCATCGCAGCAAACCCACCTACACCGATTGCGTTTACGGGTGCTTCAGCACCCCCTGCCATCGCGATTTCTAAGTAGCCATCTCGAATGTAGCGGAAGGCTTCACCAATCGAGTTGGTTGCGGCTGAGCATGCTGTAACCTGAGGTAAGTTAGGACCATAGATTTGATATTTAATACCTATCTTGGCCCCGATTAAATTGATGATGGAGTTTGGGATAAAAAATGGCGACATACGGTCTTGACCACGATTTGCATAAGTGGATACCTCTTCTTGAATGGTGTTTAGTCCACCGATGCCACTTCCGATAAACAATCCAAATCGGGTACGGTCAATTTCAGCATTTTCTAGTTTCGCTTGTTTATACGCTTCATCTGCTGCAATCAAAGCGAGTAAGACCGAACGGTCTGAACGCTTGACTTCCTTGCGGTCAATGAAGGCTTCAAAATCTAAGTTTTTCACTTCACCAGCCAGTTTAACTTTCCAGTTTGTAGTGTCTTCTAATGTAATCAAATCGATACCGTTTTTGCCTTCAATCATTGCTTGAAAGCTGGATTCTACGGTATTGCCTATGGGACTTACGAGTCCCATACCGGTAACAACAACGCGTCTTTTCATCTACATCACCAACCCGCCGTCAACTTCTAAGGTATGACCGGTAATATAGGCGCCATTTGGGCTAGCTAAGAAAGCAACAACTTCTGCAACCTCAACATCTTGTCCAAAGCGTTTCAAAGGGATTTGAGCTTGCCATTGATTACGAATGTCATCGGAGAGTTTACGCGTCATATCGGTTTCAATAAACCCAGGTGCGACTGCATTTACAGTCACGCCACGACTTGCGAATTCACGTGCTAAGGATTTCGTTAACCCAATCACACCTGCTTTCGC
Organism: Paracholeplasma vituli; assembly: GCF_025446935.1. Classification (GTDB taxonomy): domain Bacteria; phylum Bacillota_I; class Bacilli_A; order Acholeplasmatales; family UBA5453; genus Paracholeplasma; species Paracholeplasma vituli. The sequence goes on from NZ_JAOEGN010000005.1 coordinate 34,658, forward strand.
TGCGCTGTAATTGGTTTGCCCAGCATTACCAAGTACACCCGATACCGAGGAGATATTGATCACACGACCATAACCGGATTTTAAAAGTGTTTTGGATGCGTGTTTGCACATATTCCATACCCCTTTTAAGTTCGTATCTAGGACACGGTCAAATTGGGTTTCACTCATTCGTAGAATCAAAGCATCATCGGTAATCCCAGCGTTATTAACTAAGATATTTAATCCACCGAAACGATTGATGGTTTCGTTCACGAGTTTTTCGGCTTCTTCGTATTTTGAGATATCCGCTTGAACGATGTGTGCTTCGCCACCATTCGCTTCGATTTCCGCTTTTAAGCTTTGAGCTGCTTCACTCGATCTGTTGTAATTAATGACGACTTTCGCGCCATAGGTTGCCAATGTTTTGGTAATGGCACGACCGATGCCGGCTGCGCCACCGGTGATGATTGCTACTTTATTGGATAAATCCATGGATTGTTAACCATCCTTTCAAATTGTCTAATTCTACGTATTTCCCAAAACTGAACGATTCTACGTTGGGATTGATTTTCTTAACCAGTGGCCCTAAAACTTGTCCGGGTCCTATTTCGAGAAAATGTGTAAATCCATCTTTGATCATCTGTTCAATTGTTTGTTGAAATCGAACCGATTGATAGATTTGTTTGACCATTTCGGATTTTAAGGTATTTATGTTTGCTACTTGAGCGGTAGTATTTAAATATAGTGGGTAACTAGGTGAAGCTAAGTCGACCTCACTCAATGCTTGTTCAAACTTTAATGCTGCTTGTTTCATAAGCGGCGAGTGAAAAGCCCCTGACACTGCTAGTTGAATCACTCTTTTTGCCCCTAAATTCTTAAGGGTCATTTCGGTTTCACTGAATGCAGTTAGTTCACCACTAATAACCGTTTGAACTGGGCTATTGTAATTTGCACAAACGACCACTCCCGATTGAACTTGCTTCAAACCATTTTCGATGGTTTGCGCATCGAGACCCAATACAGCTGCCATAAACCCTTTGGTTTCGAGTGTCGCTTCATGCATTGCAAGTGCACGTTGATAGACGAGTTTGATTGCTTTGTCAAACGAAAGTACGTTTGAAGCATAGAGTCCCGAGTATTCACCTAAACTGAATCCGGTCATCCCTTCAAACTTAGGTTTAAGAGACAATAACGCATCGAATGCCAAACGTGAAGCAGTCAAAACGGATAGTTGAGTAAAGCGTGTTTCATTGAGATTTTCACCAGTTGTGATAACCGCTTCAATGTCTAGATTGGTTAATACTTTAACGTGATTCAATACATCTTTATGATTAGGAAAATCCAAACCCATACCGACATATTGAGCTCCTTGACCAGGAAACAATATGGCCAATTTGCTCATTATAAAACAACCAACTGACTACGATATTGATCCACACCATCGAACAGATCGCTTAAAACTTGTTGAACGGTGCGAACTTCTTTGATCAACCCTGAAATTTGTCCAGCCATGAATGACCCACGGTCAATATCGCCATCAAAGACCGCACGACGTAAGGACCCCAGTGTAAGTTTTTCAAGTTCAGCGAGAGGCACACCTTGGTCGGCGATGCGTAAGTATTCGACAGCCATTTTGTTCTTTAAAACACGTACAGGTGCACCTGTTCCACGACCGGTAACAACCGTATCGGTATCTTTCGCATCTAAAATGATTTGTTTATAGTTATCATGCACTGGGCATTCTTTGGTTGCCAAAAGGACAGTTCCTACTTGAACCCCTTTTGCACCCAAGGCGAAGGCTGCTAATACACCGCGTTGATCGGCGATGCCCCCTGCAGCGATTACCGGAATGCTAACTGCATCAGCAACTTGTGGAATGAGTGCCATTGTAGTCAGTTCACCAATATGACCACCAGATTCCGTACCTTCTGCTACCACTGCATCTACCCCCGCACGTTCCATACGAACGGCTAAGGCCACCGATGGGACAACTGGAATAATCTTAATGCCTGCTGCTTTCCAAGCTGGAATATACACACCTGGAGAACCAGCCCCAGTTGTAACGACTTTAACACCTTCTTCGATAACCACTTGAGCAATGTCTTTCGCATGTGGACTCATCAACATGATATTCACACCAAACGGTTTATCCGTTAAGGTTTTGCATTTTCTAATTTCATTTCGAACCCATTCTGCATCGTAGCCACCAGCTCCGATTAAACCTAAGCCACCCGCATTGGATACAGCACTTGCGAGTACTGCGGTTGCGATATTCGCCATCCCCCCTTGAATGATGGGGTATTTAGTTCCTAAAATTTCTGTAATGTTTTTCATATTAGACCTCCACGATGGCGGATCCCCAAGTGAATCCTCCACCAAATCCTACCAATAGGACACGTTTATTTTTGTTGTTTGCTTGATATTCTGAAATGAGGATTGGAATGCTCGCTGCGGAGGTATTCCCATAGGTTGATATATTCAGTTCAAATTTAGACATCGGAATGCCCATGGATTTGGAAACCGATAAAATAATACGTTCATTTGCTTGATGCGGTAATATCGCATCAATGTCGTCTATTGTTAATTGATTGACCTCTAAAATGTGACGAATACTTTTTTCTACAACATCGGTTGCGAACTGATACACTCTTTTTCCATCCATACGAATGGTTTTTTCAACTGTAAGCACATCGGCTAAATCTGCCTTTGAAGCATTATAGAACGATGCTTTTGCATTTGGATCTGATTCAATCACTACAGCCCCTGCACCATCTCCAAAGAGAATACAGGTATTTCTATCGGTGTAGTCAATGACATTTGATAACCGTTCAGACCCAATCACCAGTGCACTTTGATAGTGATTACTTGATATCAGTGCAGAAGCAATCTCTAAAGCATACACAAAGCCTGTACAAGCTGCATTAACATCAAAGCTCATAATGCCTTCTTTAAGGCCTAATCTGCCCATAACGAGGTTTGCAACCGAGGGTGTTTGACGCTCAGAAGTAATTGTAGCGACAATGACTAAATCGATTTTGGATCGATCGTAATTGGCTTTTTCAATCGCGTCTAGGGCTGCATAATAAGCCATATCGGTTGCAGTTTCTGTATCTGCTTTACGGCGTTCTTTGATCCCTGTTCGACTGGTAATCCAATCGTCTGTAGTCTCTACTATTTTTTCTAAATCTGAATTGGTAACAATGGTGCTTGGGGTATATTTACCGGAAGTCGCCACTTTAATCTTGTGTGTGTTCAACATTTGCTCCTTCTAAAAATACCCCCATTTGACGGTACTTTTGATATCTTTTTTGGGTAATAATACCAATTTTTTCGGTTAATAATTGGGTAAGGTTACGACTTAAAGCACTCTTTAAGTTAAATAAACCTTCTTTAGATTCATGAAGACCAGGCCCTTCAGGTATGATTTCATCAATAATCTTAAAGTTATATAAATCGGTAGCGGTTAGTTTCATTAAGGAGGCGGCATGCTCAGCTTGCTTAGCATCTTTGAATAAAATCGATGCGAACCCTTCAGGTGATAAAATCGAGTAGATGGCATGTTCGAACATCATGACATGATCACCTACACCTATTGCAAGCGCACCACCCGAACCACCTTCGGATAATACGATGACCAATACGGGTACTTTGAGTCCCATCATCTCTTGTAGGTTAAAAGCAATGGCTTGTGCTTGTCCCCGTTCTTCTGCGCCTAATCCTGGATATGCACCGGGGGTATCGATGATCGTTACAATTGGTCTTTTGAACTTTTCGGCTTGTTTCATCAATCGGAGCGCTTTCCGATAGCCTTCTGGATGCGGCATCCCAAAATTATGAGCAATTTTATCCTGTGTTGAAGTGCCTTTTTCTTCAGCAATAATCGTGACTGTCACCCCATTGAGTGTGGCTAATCCACCAATGATGGATTTATCATCACTGAATGCACGGTCTCCGTGTAATTCGATGAAATCATCAAATAGGGTTTCGATTAAGACTCGACTTGTAGGCCGTTTTGGGTGTCTTGCTAGCAAGACGTGTTGCCAGGCGGTGTTAGACATGTTCACCTCCATGGAATAACAACAATTTAGCCAAAGTCGCTTTTATCTCATGACGAGATAATACCAAATCAACTTGACCGTGTTCTAATTGAAATTGAGCGGTTTGAAAATGAGGGGGTAAGTCTTGTTTAATGGTTTGCTTAATGACACGCGCTCCGGCGAATCCAATCGTTGATGATTTTTCAGCAATGTTGATGTCACCTAGAGAAGCAAAACTCGCTGCGACCCCTCCAGTGGTTGGATTGGTTAAGATACTGATGAACAGAACACCTGCTTCATTAAGATAATATAAAGCGCCAGCGGTTTTCGCCATTTGCATGAGGGATAAGATACCTTCTTGCATACGAGCTCCACCAGAGGCTGAAAAGATAATTAAAGGGGTACGTGCTTCGGTTGCTGCCTCTATCAAGCGAGTGACTTTTTCACCAACGACACTACCCATTGAACCCATCATGAAGTAACTATCCAAAACGCCAATAAAGCATGGATACCCTTGGATGGTTGCTTTACCACAGACAAACGCATCGGATTGATGGGTGAGTTTTTTGGCACTTTCAAGTTTGACCTCATAATCCGGCATTTCAAGAGGGTTTAAGGACGATAAATCTGAATCCATCTCGCAAAAAGAGTTTGGATCGACGGTGATTGTGATGCGTTTACGAGCACCAATGCGAAAGTGGTGACCACAATTTGGACAAACCGAAAGTTTTTGTTCCAGTTCTTTCTCATAAAGAGCAGTACCACACTCGTCACATTTAACGAAGAGCCCATCGGGAATATCGATGGGTTTATTTTTACCTTTACTAAAAAAACGAGCTTTAAACTCTTGTATACGCTTTTTGCGTTCGTTGATGAAGTCACTCATTGCGTTTCGCCTCGTATCTCGCATTGAATTTCGCAATAAAGCCGGTATCGTATTGACCTTTAATGAATTCAAGGTCATGCATAATTAAGTATTGGTATTCGATATTCGTTTGAATGCCTTCGACAACAAACTGTTCTAAGGCAACACGCATCTTCTTGATCGCCTCTTTGCGATTCGGTGCGAAGACAATGAGTTTCGCTAGCATCGAATCGTAGAAAGGTGGTACAGAATAACCAGGGTAGATGTGTGTATCCACTCTTACACCGTTGCCACCAGGGAATAAGACATTCTGAATTTTACCCGGAGTTGGAATAAACCCCTTGCTTGGGTCTTCGGCATTGATACGACATTCAATCGCGTGACCTAAGATTTGAATATCTTTTTGTTTAAATGATAATTCTTTACCATAGGCTACTTTGATTTGTTCTTTAACTAAATCGATCCCCGTAATCCACTCAGTTACTGGGTGTTCAACTTGAATTCTGGTATTCATTTCAATGAAATAATAGTTACCTTTAGGATCCACTAAGAACTCCATCGTTCCGGCATTTTCATAATTAATGGCTTTAGCTAACTTAACAGCCGATTGTCCTATTTTCTTTCTTAATATGTCATTTAATACAGGTGATGGCGCTTCTTCTATCATTTTTTGATTACGTCTTTGGGTAGAACAGTCACGTTCAAATAGATGTACCACATTACCAAACGCATCCCCCATAACTTGGATTTCGATGTGTTTTGGAGATTCAATGAACTTTTCAATATACAGTGACTTATCACCAAAAGAGGATAAAGCCTCCAATTGCGTACGTTCAAAAGCACTCATCAGTTCGTCGTCTGAGCGTGCAATACTAATCCCTTTACCACCACCACCAGAGGTCGCTTTGATCATCACTGGGTATCCAATTTTTTTCGCTATCTTTATAGCTTCATGAACATCTTCAATAATCCCATCTGACCCCTCTACTACCGGAACACCATTGGCTTTCGCAATCGTACGAGCGCTTGCTTTGTCGCCAATCATTTCGATGGTTTTCGAGTTTGGACCAATGAATTTAATTTGGATGGATTCCACCATTTCCACAAACTTTGCATTTTCGGATAAAAAACCATAACCCGGATGAATGGCATTACATCCAGTGGCTACAGCTGCGGATAAGACCGCATTCATATTTAGGTATGACTCCTTAGACTTTTCTTTACCGATACAAACCGCTTCATCAGCAAGTTTAACATGTAAAGCATCTTTGTCTGCTAAAGAGTATACAGCGACCGTTTCGATGCCGAGTTCTTTAGCTGCTCTGATGATTCTGACAGCAATCTCGCCACGGTTCGCAATTAAAATTTTATTTTTCATGTTCAGAAACAACCATCAAGTCGTGGTCATAGCCCACAACCTCACCGTTTCTGACAAAAATCTCTTTGATCACACCATCATAAGGTGAGGTGATTTCATTCATGATTTTCATCGCTTCGATGATGCAGACAACTTGGCCTTTTTTTACAGGTTGTCCGACTTCAACATAAGGGTTGCCATTAATGGTTGCGGATGCGTAAAAAGTCCCAACGAGCGGGGATTTTATTAGATTTTTAGGTGCGGAATGAACAGGTTTTACTTCGGTAACTGGAATTTCTACTTTCGGTTGTGCAACCGGTGTGTTTTGAAGTGGAACCGGAGCTGGTTCAAATTTGTTTTTAGATAATTTGAGTTTGAAATCATCCATTTCAAGTTCTAAAGTCATCAAAGGTGAATTCTCAATATCTTTGATGATAGCTTGTAATTCTTTTATTGTCATCGTTCTCTTCTCTTTCTGTAGTGATTTACACAGACGCGATCCAACATTAAAATGAGACTTGCCCAAGATAAGTGGTCGAGGCTGTGGTGAAGCAATTTCAGTCTGGTATTCTAGCGGGATAGGTGTTTAGTGTTTGAAGGTTTAAAATGATCCGCGGTAGAATGGTTACCATCTCCCTCGTTAACGCATAATTTGTTTTGATGTTCAAAATATACGTGCATGCACCTATTTTAGCACCAAGACATACCCTTGTAAACCCCCTATACTTTGTAAGCGTTTTAAATATCTTGAATTTCAAAGTATATTACAAAAAAAGACAAAAAAAAGCACCGTATAATTGCATACAGGTGCGAAAAACCGTTGAATATGTAATTAAATAGATTTATTTCAAATAAGTCTAATATGAGCCTAGCCTCAGGACAACCTAAATTAGTTTACTCTTTTTCCAAACGCCCTACAATCGGAAGCCCAGATAATACGGATTTCCCATGTGGACTACTCAAGATAACAGCTGAAGCATCGGTTCCAGCAAGTCTTTGACCATTATGCTCGCCATTATTCCAGTTTTCAGCGTTCGTAACATCGTATACTATACCATCAACAGCCACATAAGCTTGACGTCCACCTTGACCATCGTAATTTGCTAGTTGTTCAAGCGTAAATACGATGTCGTTATCCGGTGTAGATTCACTACATCCAACTAAACCTATAATCGTGAATAATAAACCTAGTAGAACGATAATTCGTTTCACAATACCACCACTATACAGGTAAGTTTAGTAGATATAACCTTATATATCAAAAGGTTTGCATCTATGAACATGCGGTAGATGCACATATTTGTATTTATTCTTCAATCATAACAATCATTTTTTGTTTTCTTGACATCTTATTCCATGCGATAAAACCGTAAATATCATAAATCAGGAATAGACTAAAACAAACCACCAATGGTAAGTATTCACGATGTGCTAGACTTGCATAAATCCACAATCCAATCAAGATAATGTCATTAAATGCATAGGCGAGTGCGTAATACTGACTACGCTTGTAAGTCAAATACACAGCGACAAAACTCGTCGTTACAGAAATTGTACTCAAGACTAAGTTAGGGGTATCAAATAGATATAGAATGACCCCTAGAGCTATTGTCACTAAAATCGCATAAGTGGCACCAATCACCCATTCCTTAATAGATAACTCGGCAGTTTCAACCTGGTTCTTTTGACTAGATGGATGCTTAATCCAAGCGATTATCGCCAAAACGGACATTGGTAAAGTCATTCCACCATAGGTAATCGCTTCACCGTAGTAATCAAAAGATAGCGATATCAAGCTATAAGTGATACTGAATACGACCATAATCACAGGCCCCATCAAGTGTCCTTTAGCTGTGTAAATCAAAGCCGATATGCCTATCATAGAAACAACCATAAAGACCCACTCTTTACTACCTAAAAGCATTTGACTGAGCACGATAAGGCTTAATGATGATACCCAAGCAGTGATCTCTTTTTTATTAAAGTGTGCGAATAAAAATGTCATAATTCCTCCAAAATAAAAGCCACCGGTACAAAATCATCTTCAAAGACCTAACGATGTTTTGTTCTACCCGGTGGCAGTGTAATTAAATTGAGTATTTTTTACTACTTTAAGATAAATCTAGTCCTAAACTAGTCTTTATTATTCTGTGATGGCTTAACAAAGCCATTAATTAATGAATGGTGGAGGCTAAGGGGATTGAACCCATGACCCCTTGCACGTCAATTAAAGCGTCCTTGGGTATGAGAGAACGGCGATAACTTTCACATCCATTGAAATATTCAAGTTGATCGCATTGGCGATTTTTTTATTAATTGAGGTACATTAATATGCAAGTATACCAGAAGATAGTAACTTCAATACAAATGTACGATAAACCCGTTGGTGATGTTAGGTTATACAAACGGGTTCTAAAGCACTGTAATGGTGATGAGTTATTAGCTGATATGTTTATGCTAAGTTCATCTGGTGGATACACTGATTCAGAAATACGCAGAATTAAAACCTTTATTCAATATGAAAGAAAGAGATACCAAAGAAAACTAAACTGTATCTAAATAGTTTTAGTATTCTAGGTGGGGTACTAATGATTCCATCGCCGTTGTCATTAGTATCTCACCTAGCCTACTAAGGCGTGAAAGGGAACGGCGAACATGAACAAGATGAGTTATGATGAATTTAAAAAAGTTTTACAAATGGTTACATCACATATGTCAGATGATGACAAATTCGAGTTTTATCAAGAACTCTTAGATACTGGATCAGCATGTGTTAGCGAAAGGACTATAGAACATAATTTCGCGATTATTAATGGTCTACATTATGAAGAAGTCATTTTCACACCCACAGATAACGATGATGAACTAGAAATCGATTTAAAAGAAATTGAGTTACAAGCTGATTCTATCGAGAATGAAGATGTAACCGAAATGACTGATGTAGAAATAATGCAGATTGGAATCAATCCTTGGACACATGAAAAAGTTGATTTTAATTACTTACAAAAAAGACTTGATGATTTTATTAGAATCTTCCAAGAGAGATTACAAAACGATACACTCGAAATTACCATAGCTCACAACAGAGAAAATTTGACTCACTTCAATTTTATTAAAACAATAGTGGCATTTTATCAAGAACAAACTAAAGACAGTAATAAACCCAAAGTAAATGGAAGTACTTATCCGGATTTACATATTCAATGGCGACTAGATGACTTAAACCAAGGTGATGAAATGCCACGATTGGTAAGTATTGAACCTAACGAAGATAGAGCTTTTGATTACTGGTTGATACACGACCGTACAAATGGCGATACTAAAGAAATAGTGATTAAGGCAAATGAACTGGGTGAATATGATATATCGGAGTTTATCGAATATATCAGTGAACGTGTAAATAATGAACGATTTGATTGGTGATTGCTAATGATATTCATAATCTCTGGATTGATAATATCTTTGCTTATCTCATTGCTATTCATCATTTATTTGCTGGATGTCATCCATGAACTTCATAACTACAAAAATGATAATGAAGTCAAGCTGATACTGAAAAGAATCCATAATAAAGAGGTATCAAAAAATGGTTAGAACAAAATATATCTATAGCGTCTATGACTTACAAAAGAAAATACATATCGGCTTCTTCAGTTCTTTAGATAGAGGGTTAGAATTTGCACTCGCTCATGAACTTAAAATCAAGGCGTGGGATTACAAAGCTAGTGCTTATTGTGGATACACAGATAAGCATAGAGCCGCATTAAGATTTAAACCTAACAATGATTATGATCCACATAATAATTACTCGAACTTCACACATGTGTTTGTTAAGATTCCGTTGGATGAGAACGGCCAACTTAAGCTTTAAAAGTTAGAACAATCAAACGTGGTAAATGTTAGAACAAATATTCGAATAAAAGTTGGAACAATTATCTAAAGAAAAAACTTAGAACAATTACCTTAAACTTAAAAATACATCTAATGACCTTTACTCCTTAGGTCAAAATCGAAACCGGGAACTCCACTCCCGGTATACCAGTGATTAGCCCCCTGGTACTGATGAGATAGGCCTATGAACCTTTGAATCTATGCCATTGAATCAGAGTTAATCTCCCTCCCAGGGCAATGGGGAATGCCCTGGCATTTGGATGTAATAGTTTATCATGGTGCAAATCCATGAACATCCATCAATCAAAAATAAGGCGGTAACGAAATGCAACGTAGCGATTATATCAAAGCTTTAGAACAGTTAACACCGGAATTAATAATTACAAATATATCATCCTATAATGACGATCAACTTGACTCACAAGTCGATAGGGTGATGAGATTCCGATTAATGCACCCGAAGACAAGTAAAGTCGTTATCAACGGCATTATTGTGTTTCTACTCATGACACACAAGGGTAAATTACCGAATGATAGATACTTGAAAATGACGCTTAAATCGTTTCAAGAAGAACATAGGCTTGATAATGCTGAAGATATACTAGACTTCATAATCAAGCGCAAAGAGTACTTATTGAAGAAGAAAAATGAGAAACAAGAAAAACGTAAATCGTACTACGATAATGTTATCAATCCCGATGTATCTGAAGTGTTTGATGTTACTAAAGATATCGTTCAAGACACCCGGAATAAGTTGGAACAATTAAGACAATCCAAACAATAATAATCCATGAAAGGAGATCCCCATGAGCGACTACAAAAAAGAAATTATGAAAAAAGCTAGAACAGCTAGAAAGTCAAATGAACTTAGAGTTAAGCTAAGAGAGTTTAAGAAAATGCAAATCGATGGCCAATCGGTTTTCTTTCATGGGGATATCGCTATTCAATCTTGGTTCAGTAACCCAAAAGTGGACGTTACTCAAAAGGTTTTCTTTGTTTTATTAAATCTATTCACTTTAGAATCCAACCGTGATATTTCACCGGAAGAACGTATTAATATCCAAAACACTAAATTAATGGAACTATGCAACGTTATATCTAATCCAAAAAAAGGCAATAAAAAATCACCATCTACAGTTCAAAAAGCATTAAGATACCTAACAAAAATGGGTGTTATTGAAGATCGAATCTACCTTGCTAAAGGTGATCGTTATTCTCTTAAAGATGGCGTACAAGGCTTAACAAATAGAAGAATAATTCTAAACCTTAAACGTTCTAAAGAGTTCTTAAGAGCTATACCAGGGGATGAGTTTTTTAACCAACAAGATGATAGAAGCCGAGAAAGACGTCTCATTTATAGACGTCCTTTATCCTTGGTTGACCACTTAAGCAATCAAGCTACTTCTACTCAAGTCAACGATATAAACGCTAAAAAGAATAGAAACATGTTTAACCAATATTTAGAGAAGCAACTCGACGTTTACAACTATTTCGTTGTTTCAGATGTTGAGGAAATTGTTAGTTCATATGATGACTCTGGAAACCTCTTGGGAGCTTTATACAAGCTTGTTCAAGGCGATTTGATTCCACCAGAGTTAATGACTCTTGCTTCATAAATACTAAAGTAAACGACATTGTCGTTATTTTGGCTTTTATATATATAGCTCAAAACAATAAAATCAACGTTTTAACTCACATCCACATGACTACTCGACTCCAGTAGTCATTTTTTTTGCTTTAAAAATAGATAAGTAGACATACCCCTTTAATCCTAGTCATGAAAGTCGACATACCTAAAAACAAAAGTCGACATACAAACTATAGTCCTCTTTAGAATGAAGAAATCTTTATTTTATAAAGATTGACTTCTACAGCGGACTAATAAATGGCCGCATTGCAACTATGAGATAGGCCTAACAACGTGCCACGGCAATTAAATGTATCCTAGCCAATAGAAAAACGCCCCTTTAAAAAAGCTAAAGGGTCGATTGGGTATGGATTAAATCAATCACTAGATAATTAGCGTTATATGGTCGCCCCCTTTCGGGGTCGGAGGTTAAAAGGAGCAAGGTCGCTTACGCCCCTTGCAGTCCGATTTAATTCGATATGGTTTATAGGCTAGATTCAATTCGTTTATGTGGATTGAGTATTTTATCGTCATAGACTAAAAACCGCTTAAAACGGATTTTTGATAGGGTACTTTTTTAATTTGGTATTCTGGCTAATATCGAGGTTCAAAATCATTTTTACTGTCGGTCTAAAAATCAAATATCATTGACAAATGATAAAAAGGAACTGTAGCAAGTGGTTATCGCTCCACCAATCAAAAGTATGTGCTACAAGTGTTTATTTCATAGCCATGGTGGCAGAAAGGATTATCAAATGAAAAAGAAAACACTCATCGCAGTATTGCTAACACTAGCAACCATTTTATTCGCTTACGTATTAACCATTTTCGTGGTTGGCCAATTGTCAGCACCCGTAGAACCAAAGCTTTTAGTGGATGGTCATAAGTTCTTTTTAGATCAATATGAGTTCATCACTTCAAACTTCGAATTTTTACTGGTTCTTCTTGTTCTATTATTCGTAATCATTGGAATTGCAGTTACGAACTTAGTGCCGAAAAAAATTGGTTATAAAAAAGATACACGAAATGGTTCGAAGTATCCAAAGAAAAAATAGTCTTTAGAAAGCGAGGACACAATGAAAAAATTATTAACTTTAGTCTTAACCATTTTTGTTTCAGTCTTATCAATTCTTGCTATCACACCAAGAATTAATGCGGCTAATGTTCCGGGATGGTATTTCATGAATAATAAATACTATCTAGATATTAGTAGCTCGGCTAATGGTACTTTTAACCCTAATCTACTGCCACCAGAGTATTCTGGTACGATTGTTCAGTTACCTCAGGGTTGGACTTCAATGAAACTTTATCAATCCAATGGTACATTGTTACAAGATTTAGTAGCCGATTATGTCGCTGTTCCGGGTGGTGACACTTATGTTCAAATCGATTTTGTAGGGTCAAACTTCTTACTCTATTTTGACTACAACGTTTCTAGTAGCTATGAATACTCTAAGAACGCAAGTTATAAATTAGAGGTTGAAGCCCCAAATATCGATAACTACCGCCCTGCGATTAGTGGTCAAGAAGAATTCGTTACTTCAGTAGACGCTCCAAAAGATGTTAATTATTTTAAATCGACATTAAAAGCAATTGACGAAACAGATGGTGACATTACCGCAAATATTTATGTGAAAACCGATAACTATACGACTAACAAAACCGTTTTAGGTCGCTATAATATCGTGTTTGGCGTAAAAGACGCCGCTCAAAATGAATCCACACTTGAAGTTTGGGTTACAGTTGGTGATTTTACTCAACCAGTCATTAATGGGAACTCGTCGAAAGTTCAAATCAGTTATACCCAAACTTATAATATCTCTTCGTTTAAATCGACTTTAACAGTAAGTGACAACTACTATACTTTAAACAACTCGAATATCGTCATTGAATCAGACGCTTACACATCAAATAAAACAAATCTCGGAACATACAATATCGTCTTTGCTGTAACAGATGGTTCAAGCAATAAAGGAACGTTCACCAAGCAAATTGAAGTCATTGATGATATAGCACCTGTTTTTAGTGGTCCAGCAACATTAATAAAGAATAATAACGCCAATTTATCTGTATCAGAGATTAAAGCTCAACTAACAGCTACGGACGCTAAAGAGGGTAATAAAACTCCACAAATTGTAGTTAAGCAAGATAACTTCACTGGTAATGGTCACAAGGTCGGTTCATATACTATTATTTTTGAAGTAGCCGATTCCAAAGGCAACACAGCGACACACACAGTAACCGTTAATGTATCCGATAAACTTGGCGCAGTCTGGTATATCCAAGATGGTGTATCGATTAAGCTTGTGCCACCAGCAACATTAACAAGACAACAAATGATCGATTTGTTAATCGCAACTGGCCAAATCAATATTACATCTCAAACGTCATTTAACTTCGTTCATGACGAGTACACGGGCAATGAAGAAACACCGGGTGTTTACGCCATGTCATTAATGCTTCGTGATACGGCCGGTAATGAGGACGTTCATTCATTTGCTTTAGTTGTTTTAGAAGCAGATGAGGGCGAAGATACAATCGTTATTGAAGATCCAAATGGTAGTTTCTTCGAGAAGTACCAAACTGAAATTTATTACGTTGGTGGCGCATTAGTCCTTATGATTTCAATCTTCGGATTAGTAGCCTTTTACAAAGCACAAGTAAAAGCTTCAAAGCGAAATAGAAGACGTTACAGATAGTCTTCAAGAAAGGGGTAGCAAATGAAAAAGTTAATCACAACATTCGTTTTACTACTTACCGGTATTCTTCTATCCACAATCTCATTACAAGCGAGTGTTTGGGTTGGGTTTAAAACATCCAACCCGGACGCTTCAAACTACCAAGCTAATCTTTACCATGAGATGAAAGATAACAAGGTATTCATCAAAATGTCAGTACCTATGTTTGATTGGGTATCTGAAGAGGGTCATGGTAACTACAAGACAATCGTACATACCGATAATAATTATTACTTCAATATGCCAGACGTGGGTAATGACCCATATTTTAATTATGATATTGGTATTCCATCCATGGAGTATACATCTTTCATAATTGACTCTAAATCACCGACTGGTACGATCACTAGAAAACATGAAATCCAAACTACAGCGTTCGATTATATTCATTTTGAGAACTACGGTGAGGGTTTTTATGTCATGTTAAAAAAAGTTGGCCAAACTCAAAATGTGGCCATTTATCGCTTTACTTATAACTCCTCAACATCACTATATTTCTACAAAAATTCGGTTAATGTAACAACGAGGTTGTATTACAGTAACACCATTAATGATTCATCTACTTTGACCATGAACTACAATGATCCAATTGTGTTCCCTGGGTACGATACTTCAACGTATTCATATTCCAAGACTGCAATCAATGGTTTCTTAACAACCAATACCGAAAATACAACAGTTCGAGCTATTTCTGATATGGAAATCGATCGATTCTATAAACCAAGTAATACCGTCATAGCTTACTTCGTGGGTTCTGATGATAAAGTTCTAAAGGTTCATTATGTCAATATTGGGGGTACTCCGGTCGCTCCAACTACAATCCCTAATCCACCCAACGGTTATACTTTAGACCAGAATGTTTGGGATAAATCGATCAACAAAATTTATGTCGATACAGTCTATAAAGTCAAGTACATTTTTGATGGAAATATTATTGAGGGATGGAACGATTTACCTAAGACCATTGGAACTGTAGCTGATATCGATAAGAGTGATTTTAATAGTCGAGTTGGACATGTTACTTTTACCAAACTCAGCAACGGTAACTATAACACAAATATTCTCTACCAAGGGGTGAACTACCTCGCTCAAGATATTTCATTCTCATTCCTAGGTGAAGACCCAGCCAAGGCTTATTATTACACCCAGGGCGAAGATAAGTTTATATGGTTTATTCTTACTTCAGCATTAAAACCAACTAGCTATCATATCGCAGCTAATGCGTGGGTAATCTATAACGTTAATACTGGTGAGTGGATTAGAACCTCTGATGTTTCCATTTTTGGAATGCCACACGTCAAATCGAACTATAACATGTACGTTGACTTGGTTATACCTTATGGTGTGGATGATTTAGTATCTGTCATCATGAGCTATAAGTATCAATACCAATGGCCAGTTGGTACATCTTCGTGGCGTGAAGTTAAAAACAAAACTTTTACCAAGGGGGATGAAGTGATTCAAACCTTACCATGGTGGGGCAGTGGATTTGGTATTTATAACGGTTTAATCAAAAACAGTGAACCAAACCTATTTTTAGAAGACGTCATTAGTCCAATAAGTAATCCAACGGATTCTTACAAATCCACATTCGTGAACTACATCAACCAAAATAAACCGGCTTCTGATTTAAAGCTTTATAAGTCTACAGATATTTTCATTGGTGGGTATAACGTCTATGAAATTTTCATGGGAAGTTACAGTGAATTCCCGGCGGTAAACGTAAGAGCTAAAGATGTGGTTATCGTTAACATTCGGTACATTGAGAATGGTGTTGAGTTCAGTAAGCCTTATCCGAAAATTGTTATACCAGATATGCCAAAGTTTGAGGGTGGAATCGAGTTTGATACGCCGATTGATAACCCATTTGATTTCTTTAAACTTATCGATTTCAAAAACATTGACTGGAACTCTTGGGTTACATGGGTTGTCATCATTATTATCGCTTCAGTTCTTCTTGTTGTCTTATCGTATGTGATTAAAGCGGTAGCGCTTGTAACTACGGCAACTAAAACAGTATTCACGCCCATGGGGATTGTGATAACCGGAACGATTATATTAATCGTGTTAATACTTATGGGAGTGAGTAGCATATGAGTATGCTAGATTTATTAAAACTTGGTGATGAACTTAAAAACGCACTGGACTGGATAGTACCCAGTGCGTTAATCATCATTTCAATATTCGGTGCGGCTCTTGGAATCAAAACGTATAAAAGGGTAATTGAAGATACAAAAATGATAACTGGTACAATTGGTGGGGTGTTATTTTGGTTGTTGTTAGTATTGATACTCCTTGGTTCATGGTTTTACTTACGTTTTGTATTAAGGTTCTAACATATGATTGAACTCCATAAAAATGAAAATATTCATAGTAATCCGATTAATTCCGTTGACCTTGGTTTAACATTTGACTTCGATTCATATGACAATAAGGTATCTTCAGTAATCATCAAATACGAGTCATTTTTCACCAAGATTGAAAGATTTAATGACCATCTGATAGCGATTAGCAACCAAGGTGTTCTAAAATCGACTTCATTGTTAGTTTACTCCATAGACTTTTTAGCAAACATTAATCAATTCATCATAAACAAAGCGGTTGATTTAGCAATGCCATTATATGGACTAGCTAGAAAATCAACGCCATTCACACGTCTTTGGTTATGGTATTACAAACGAATGAACTCCTTTGAGGATAACTTATTCTTAATACCAGGTATTCATTATATTGTAGCTTTACCGGGTGGTGGTAAATCTTCAATCATCTATGATATCACTGATGAAATACGATTTAAAACGGGTAAATCTGCCTATGTAAACGTAGAAATGGAAATACCCTATTTGGATCAACAACGCTTAGCTTATACAGTGAATCGCAGGCTATTTGAAGTCGAGGAGTTTTTCGGTATTGAATACGATTCTCAAAAGGATAAGTACTTGGCCACACAGTTAAAATCATTTGACACAGAACACTTTAACACGATTGTCATGGATGAGTGGTTGGCCAACAATAATCACAGACAAAATAAAACCAATGACTACAACAATAAAGTAATCCCAATGATTACATTCTTTGCTAGAATGCGACACGCTTCTATCCCATACGTTTATATCGCTTCACAAATTGATACTACAGATACACAAGTTATGTCATTCTTTAAGTTCATTCATGAAGTGGAAATCGTCCGGGATATCCCAGTTAGAAAATGGATAAAAGACGGGTTATTTGAAAAAGATATTATCGGGTGGAATGTCTACACATATGCGTTCAAACGAGGTAAAAAAGGTATTGAAAAAACCTTGGTTAAAGAATGGTTTAAGCCTAAGTTCTCCATGGAGTTCGATAGATTCAACTCACTTAACCAAGCACATATATTTGCAAATCTTCCAAAAGACAAAATGAATATTAGAAAGGTGGGATAACATGCCCAATATTGTCGTGATTCTTCTATGGGTATTGTTAAGCTTTGTAATCTTAGCTTTAACGATTACAATTGGTCTTTATATCATGTGGCAAATATGGAATATTATTTTTATTCCAGTCTACAAACGATATAGATTCAACATTGAAAAGGCTCAAGCTGAAAGAGAACTCTACGCTATTGAAATCAAGAAAGCTAGTCTTATTGAAATCAATTCCGATTATGAGGAAAAGTTTAAAGAAATATCGCTTGAGAATAAGAAACTTGAAATGGAAAATAAAAAGCTTCAGCAGTCTATGGCCGAAGACAAGTTACTATATCAAGAACTTCAATTGAAGAAGAAAGAAAAAGAGCTTCTTGAACAAACTAAAGAGCTTGAAAAGAAAGCTAAGAAAGCCGATAAGGAAAAATAGGATGTCATATTTGATATGACATAATAGGATATATAGAATATATATCCTATTTATGTAGATATATTTTTAAAAGGAGTGTAATCTGATTTGAAGAAAAAAAAGGGTTATGTTGGGGATATCTATTTTATTGATCCATCACATGTGATCGAGAAGAATAGATTACAAAAATATACAGAGATTAAAGGATCAAAGTCATCTAATAAAAGACCAGTAATGGTTGGCATAGAAAAGTCTAGTAAGAAAGTTCAAATCTCAGACATTTCTACAAAAGCAACAAAAGCTGAAATTAACAAAAAAATGATGGTTCCGTTGAAAAACACAAAATTAAAACAAAAAAGTTATGTGGATAGTTCAACAAAATCAAAAAGTGAGTTGACTAGAAAACACTTTAAAGTCGGTGAACCCCCATTAGTCAATAAAAGTAAAATAAAAGTTGATAATAGGGATATAGCCGAATATGAATTATCTCGAAAGAAACGCTATAAATAAACAAAAGCCACGTTCCGTGGCTTTCAGTATAGTGCTAATTGCTTAACACTAAGTTGGATTGTAGCAGTTAATCCGCTTACAACGTGATTATATAATAACCAATTTAGAATGTCAAACAAAATAAAAAGCCACCATGGAATAGTGACTTTTAACACCGATTAGGTGCCATAACATTGATAAATTAGGTACTAGGCCTAGTGATATCTCACTTACCTAAGGCAACTTAATATTATTCCATATTGTTACATTTGTCAAATAAAAAATTATTAAAGTGCATTCAACTTTTGTTAATGGTATAGTTTTACTCACATTAATGCTTCATGCCTATAGTTTAATTCTTTCGTAATTATGTTATTCTATTCGTTAGGAATACGCTACTTGGGACAATTACAAGGGAGATTAACATGAATGTATCAAAGGCATTATTAGAGTACCATTTACTTACTTCAGCTACATTAAAACCTAGTAGTATTTTCATTCAAGAATACTACGTTAAGCATTTAACACACTGTTTAAAAGACTTAAAAATCAAGAAGTTAAATCAAATTACAATTAACACTGGATATCATATAGTCGATTGGTATAGGAAAAACACCAAGAACCACAACAATAGCATTAACAAGAATATTCGTTTTCTTAAAAGTGTTATGAAACATTATGAGGTTAATACTTCCTTTCAGAAGTTCAAACTGTTACCAAGCGATACAAAACCATTTAAAAGACTTTTCCATGAAGACTTAAAACTAATCATCCAGTACTTACTTCAAATGGAATATAGCAAAAATAGTATCGTATACAGAACAGCTATACTGCTCTTACTCGATTCTGGGGTTAGAATCAGTGAACTTCTTGATATCAAGATAAGAAACATTGATTTTGATTTGATGAGAATTTATCTTGAAACAACAAAAAATGGCAAGGTTCGGTATGCTCCGTTCTCTGAATTTAGTCGTGAATCCATTATAGAAATAATTAGAATGAATAATCATAGTCCATTTCTTTTTTGGAACTTTTTACAAAATAGACCCTTGACAAAATCAGATATGAAGAATTTTTATAGAAGATTGAAAAGATGGACTCAAATGGATCGCTTACATTCCCATAGATTCAGAAAAACATTTGGCTCGTTATTGGCTGAAAACGGTATGGCCATTCAACATATTCAAAAGATGTTAGACCATTCAAGAGTAACGACAACCATGATTTACATCGAACATGATAAAGATAAAGCATTTGAAGAATATCAAAATTACAATAATTGGAAAATAGCATAAAAAAGAGAGCCAAAAAAGGCTCTCTCTAATCTAAATTATTATCTTCACCACTTAAAACAGGATGCATTTCCCACCTATTTAATCTACGATAAATATAAGCTTCAGCATCTCTAAAAGTTGAAAAATTTATTTTTCTATTAATTAACTTATCTATAACTAAGAATTGGGTTATTCTAGTTTGATAAATTAGGATGATAATCTTGCCGTTTCCATCCTTGATTTCTTCTATTGGATATTTTGTAAAAACAAGTGCTATTACTAAAAGAAGAATTATGAATCCAAGAGTTAAAAAACCAAAATTATCCATTTATCTACCAACTTTCTACTTATTAGGATTTAATATGACCGTATTTAAGAACTTATTTAGGGCTTTAAAATCAGTCTTATTATCTTCGAAAATCTTCTTGACATCTATATTTTCTGTAAGATACAATTTAATATCATCTTTAAATGTTAAGATGAACCATTTTTGATTGATTTTTTTTAAATCATAAAATCTTACAGCATATTCAAAAGCATTAAGAAAATTTTCAACTGCTGCATTATATATATTTGATTTTTTATCAATGCTTTTATCTTTAACAACATCAAAATAATTATTTCTTTGTTCCAGTAAAATTTTCATAATTTCAATTTCATTATGCGATTTAGAAAATCTAATGAAACTAAAAAAAGATACTAAAGCTGTAAATACAGATAATAACGCAGCCAAAGCTGAAATCCACTCTGTTGGGGTATTCATTTCTTCACCGGTGCTTTTGGAGTGTTTTTTTCAGCCTCTTTTATAGCCTCGATTAAATTTTTAGCGCTATCCCGAATATCAATTTTAGTTTCAGATATAACTGTATTTTTATCAGTAGGATTTTGATTGTTCATTTTGCTATCAACCTTTCATAAAATTCAAGAAATAGACTTCTCATTCTTTAATGATATGAGATATTCTGTATAATTTTTATACTCTTCTTTGAAATCGAGAAGATCATTAGGAGTAACTTCGAGATAAAGAGATGCTCGAATAATGAAGTTATAATCCATCGCCCTTGTGCCACTTTCATAGGATGAAATGGCCTGTTGGCTTACTTTTAATGCTCTAGCAAGTTCAGCCTGAGTAATACCTTTTCCGATGCGAATTTCTTTTAATCTATTCATTTCTTAATTTCCTCCTTGACTTTTACCACGATATGAAGTAAATTGTAATTAAGGATTAACCACTCTATGTGGTAAAAAATATCTTTGCAGAGATATTATAAAGTCAAGAAAATGATGCTTAAATTATGAATGGTGGAGGCTAAGGGGATTGAACCCATGACCCCTTGCACGTCAAGCAAGTGCTCTCCCGCTGAGCTAAGCCTCCAGCCATATTCTATTATAATGAATAACATTCATTTGTCAAAGACTTTTTTCAAAAAGTATCTTTTTGATAAGCCAAGCGCATGCGATCAGTTGCTTGATTCAAATATATCTTTCCACAATACGTAAATCCTAGTTTTTTTAATAGATTTTGCATAGGTAGATTGAGTTCATGGGTATCAATTCGAATACTTTTTGCATGTAAGTCTCTAAAAACAAAATCAATCATTTTAGCAGATATACCTTTTCCATAATGCCCTTTTCTAGTCGCAATCCGGTGAATCACTTTGTAGGGTTTTGATGATATCCAAGCACCTTCACTAAACTCATATGTAGGTTCATAATCAAATACAGTCATCACACCCAATATTTCTAAATCTTCATATACGTACAAAGCCTTATTATCAATATCTGACTGTGTAACTTCAATCGATGGGTAATTGTTTTGCCACTGAGGTGACCCATAGGAAGCAATCAGTTCACGACCGTCTTTATATACTTCTTGAATGAATTTTATATCATTATTAGTTGCTAATCGAATCATAAGTGCTCCGCATAATGTTTAAAAGTGACCATATCTTCTTCGGTTTTTTTCATATACTCTAGTTTATTTTGATTACTATCTGTTTCAAACTGAAAAGTGACATCCATACTCCAAAGTGTGCCTTTTTTGGTATCTGTAAATGTCGATATGCACTTATTCTTTACTTCACCTAAAATATATAATTGGTGAATCGAATCAGGCAAATCGACTTCGACTGTTATTTCTGCCATGTGTAATTCTGTTTTCTTATAAGCATATACCAAATCGACAACCGCGCCTTTTTTCAGCCATTCTCCCTGCTTGAGTTCATAGCGTTTTAGAGGTGGTTCTTGATAATTCTTAAACTGTTCATAATCAAACAATGTTTCTATTACTTTTTGACGAGGGACCTCAATTTCTACTGAGATTCGATATTGAAATGCCTTCATCTTTAATCGAGACTTCTTTCAATATATTCCTGTGTAAGAATGATATTTAGGTTGCCATTGATTACACGTAAATCATCAATGAATGCCTTTTGGCTGATACCCGATTTCATATTGACTAAATAGGTTAATTCAAATGTAGTACCAAAGTCTGTTGTTTTAACTTTCTTAAGCTTTGAAAAAGTACAATACGATGTTAATACCGGTTCAAACGCACCGACATAATTGAGGCTTTCTGGAACAACGATTTTTAGTTTCGCATGGTTATCTTTAATCTCATCGAGTTTCAATGCATGAATGACTAATAATACTGCAATGATAAAGGCTGTAATAATCATTGCGTATCCGATATACCCCATCCCCGTGGATAAACCAATCGCAACCGTAGAAAAGACAAAAGTAATATCTTTGGTGTCACTGACCGTGGTTCTAAAGCGAACTAGGGTGAATACGCCTGCCAAACTAAAGGCTCTTGCGACATTATCTGATACGAGCATAATAATGATCGATATGATTAAAGGTAATAACATCAACGTAACAACAAAAGAGCGATCATACCCTTCTTTTCGTCTAATAAATGCGAGCGCTAAGGATAATAACATCCCTAGCAAAGTCGTACTGATTAAAATAATGATGACGGTCGTATACGTGATGTTGGTCATTGGTAGTTTTAAGAATGCTTCCATGTTTATTTATCTCCTTGAATTGTCAAACGATAGGCTTCTCCATATTTAGAAAAGCTTCTTGAGAATAATCCCATTGTTGATAGTTTGTGTGCTAGCCACAATGGAAAATTGTGTTCAGATTTAATTTCAATTAGGTAATGGTCTTTAGGCAATAACGATTTCCCTCCGGCTTGATAAAGACTGACTGAATCTTCACGATACTGGATACTTTCGTCAATCGTAACCCGAAGTAAGCCTGTATCATCAGTCAAAGCTCGGCGTTCATAGGCGATATAGTACTTTGGGATAATCTGATTACACTGTAAATAATAGCTGATTTCATTTAAAACCTGAATCGAAACAAAATCGTTAGGGTCTGGTTTTAAGCCATTAAATACAAACCCTTCAACATCTTGATACCTCATCGTTAGACGGCGTTTTGTCACTTTACCTTGAATCTTTTTCTTAATCTCTAGATAAACAGCATCTTCTGGTCCAATCGGGCAACGATAACTTCTCACGCGTAATTTCGCTTTATAAGGCGGTTTATCTAATGACTGCCTAATGATGTTATGATCAAGGGTATCATAGTAGACATTATATATGGTGTAGGCGGAATCTATTGAAAATTCATCCCATTTTAAGTGTAACGTCAAAAAGTCGACGAGTTCGTCTTTTTCTTTTTTTGTTACAAGATACTTTTTTTCAAATCGATTGAACGATTGTCCAGCGCTCATACAGTTACCTCAAAACCGACGTTATGTATCCATTGTAGCACACAACAAACACGAAAGAACATCCAAAATAAAACACGATGAATCGTGTGAATTCATCGTGGGTGTTATTAAAGGAAGTTAAATGTTCTCAATAGAACGATGATCCCAAAGATACTAAAGACTGAGAATAAGGAAGTCCAGACAACCAATTGAGCTGCTAGTGACTCGTCGGATTTCATTTCAGCAGCCATAACTGCTGAGGATACCGCCACTGGTGAGGCAAAAAGTGCAATAATCGCAGCGAAATAAGCTGATTTCATTTCAAAACTTGGAATGAGTGCGTCAGCAATATATATCAATCCAAAACCAACAACTGGAGCTAAAATGAGTCTACCAACAACACCTATACTGACTTCTTTGATCATACTCGATAAGGCTTTAAATTTAAACTGTCCACCTAGAATAATGAGTGCCAGTGGTGAAGCAATCACCGCGACACTTTTAATAGCTTCGTATAAAAACGGTATGTCATTTTTAATACTAAACGATAGGTCATCACCATCCATAGGTATGAACTCGCGAATAATTAACACCAAGGTACCAATTAAAACCCCGATAATTAACGGGTTTTTGATGATATCTAGAAGTACTTTTTTAAAGGATAAACAACCTTCTTCTTTATTGAACATGGTAAGTGAAACTACAGCTAAGATGTTAAATAAAGGGATTGTAAAAGCTGCTAGAATGGAGACAAGTGCAGCAGAAGCCTCTCCACCTAAACTGGTTGCTAATGGCACACCAATAATTGCAAAATTTGATCTAAATAAACACTGTAAGACGACCCCTTTTTGGGTATCTTTGGGTACCATCGCCAAAACTATAATCCAACCGATTAGAAATAATATGAATATTCCTAACAAGGCTATGATGACAATCCCAAATTCGATGTTCTTAATGGAACTAACGTCGTAAATATTTTTCGCAAGCAATACAGGAAGTGCTACAAAAAATACAAATCGATTACCGATCTTAAGGAATTTCTCATCCAAGAAACGAATTCGCATCAAAACATAACCTAAAACAATCAAGAGGACAATCGGCGCGATGGCGTTGATTGCAAATACCAAAGTATCCAAGGTAAGCCTTCTTTCTATGTTAATTCAAAGTGTTAGTCTAGAGGGTCAAAACTGATACCAATAGAATCCTCAACTTTGAGTGAAAAGCAAAGGCCTTTTGCATCTGAAGTCACACCATATTTAGAACTCATCGCCTTCATTAATGCTTGTTTTTGTTCATCGGTACACACAACCATTAAAATGTCTTTTTCAGGATGTACTGTTATCCCAAAGAACTTTTGCTTCTCAGTAGAAATACTACTTCTACCATGAATAATGGTTCCACCACGAGCTCCAGCTTTGCGAGCCTCAGCCATTGCGTCATAGGCATAGCCATGATTACAAACGAATAATATCAATGATTGATTTTCCATACTATTCTTCCTCCGTAATTTCGTATAAATAGTTAAAGCCCATTTTACCGATTGAATCGATTTCAATCGTAAAGGAAACCCCAAAATGGGAATTTTTAAAGTCAAATGTTTCGTCTAAATCCTGATAAATCATATTAACATCGTTGTCATCTACAATCGAGAAGATAACTTCCTTGTCACGTTCACTCATCGCCAACATTTCCATAATATCGGTTGGTGCTGTGCCCCGACCAAGCATCGTTTCTTGATGATGAATTAATCCTTCACCGATGACTTTTGCAACTGCATCGGCTTTACCTTTCGGTACAATTGTAATCATCAATCTCATGATTTTTCTCCTTTTAAGTCAATAATTTCGTCTTCAACTACAACTGATTTTGATTTGTGTTGTCGACGTTGAGCCATCATCCCAACTAATTGAATCGTGATAAGTGGCGTCATTGCAACCAATGCTATTAGGCCAAATGCATCGGTCAATGGGTTTGCGCCTGGAATTGCCGCAGCTGCACCTAATGCAAGTGGCATTAGGAATCCAGTTGCTAGTACACCGGTAACCGCTGCACCGGAGTCAAACGCAATGGATGAGAAGATTTTTGGGGATATGAATGTCAATAGTATTGTTATACCATAGCCAGGTAGTAAAATCCACCAGATACTGATACCTGTAACGACACGAAGCATCGATAATCCAACCGCAACCGATACCCCTATCGATAATGCGATCATCATGATTCGACGGCTAATAGCACCTGCAGATACTTCTTCGACTTGTCGATTTAATGCGATAACTGCTGGTTCTGCAGCAACAACGGATAAACCAAATACCATACCCAGTGGAATTAATAACCACTTCATATTACCACCAAAGTACTCCCCAATATAAGTACCAATGTTCACCAATCCACCATTTGCGCCTGTTAAGAATAAAACTAGACCTAAATACGTGTAGAAAAAGGACACTAGAATTTTATATACTCGAATTTTTGGAAACTTGAATGCAAAAATTTGAAATACGAAAAAGAATAATACAAAGGGCAATATTGCAATACCCATTTGAACGATGTTAATAAGTAAATAATCCATTAATGTCGAGCTCGTATCGATAACCGGTGCAGTAGGATTATAAAATATACCCAATAATAATACGCTTAATATTGGCCCTACTGATACGATACCAATCAATCCGAATGCATCAAGTTCGGAGGATTTATCACCACGAGCATGGGAAATACCATAACCAAACGCCATGATAAAGGAAAATACCATTGGTCCGGTAGTAACACCACCAGAGTCAAAAGCCACCGGAATGAAATCTGGGCTACTGAATGAAACAATTCCAGCCAAAACAAATAGTGTGATATATAAAAACATAAACATTTTTTGCAAACTGAACTGGAATAAAATGCGCAAAAGAGCAAGCACAATTAGGATGGCTACTCCGATTGAAACCGTTAGAATTAAAACAATCGGTGGGATGACCTCTTTCAATTGGTCGCTCAATACCCATAATTGGGGTTCAGCTACGGTTATCATCAAACCTAGAACGAGTGCTACGCCAATGAAAAGGGGTAGTTTCTTCTTTCTAGTAATGAAAATGCCAATGTCTTCAGCTAAAGCAACCGTAGACGAAAGTGAACCGATTTGGAATAGAGCTAAGCCTAATATCAACATAGCTGTACCGATTCCAAAATTAATCAAATCGGCACCATCTACGCGGATGATGATACTGATTATAAATCCTAAAAGACCTACAGGCAGGATGGCTTTTGTAGATTCGATAATTTTTTCGACTAAAATCGAATTTTTCATTTGATTCCTCCTCTTTAACATATTTAAATATATTAAGTAAACTATGTACTCAATTTCAAAATAAAACTTTCGAGATAAATCAAAATTCGAATTATAATCGTATATTTGATACGAAATCTCAGTAAGAATAGTTTAAACAATTATCGCGTCAATTGCAAGAAATAAGGCTATTTTGTTGTGTTTTATTTAGGGGAATAATATTACTAAATAGGATTCATCAAGATAATGGAATTATATGTTATTTACTGCTTATTTAGACCCTGATTTTGAGGGTATTAAATTAGGGGAAAATCGATCCATTAATTAGGTATTTTCTGTTTTGGGTTGATCCAAGCGTTCGATCGATTTGTCCATGAAGCATAGCCCTATTGCACCTAGCCCATTGCCAATGATCATTACAACCAAATACACCAATGATTTTAAAGAATAGTTTGCACTGATGACAAAATAAGCCATGTTGGCGACACTGTGTTCAAATTTAGAAAGTATAAAAATCATCACTGCGAATAAGACTAAAACGACTTTCACAACATCATTTTTAGCTTTTCTAAAACCATCTACACCTAAATACATCATCATCCCACATAGTATCGAAAGGATTAGGACTTTTACCAATCCATTTTCCATCTTAAGCTCAACGATGGCTTCAGTTTTAGTGATGATTGGGAGCTGCATCAAACGAACCATAATACCGATAATAAATGTACCAATTAGATTTCCGCCAAGAGTAGTTATCAGTACTTTGATGTAATTCTTCTCTTTAACCCAATAGCCGACTTTGCCCGTATAAAGATAATACCCTGATGATACAATCATTAAAAGGCCAAATCCGAATAGGAGTGAGCCTAAATACGCATTGTCCACAGACAAATACGCTACTGCTGCAATACCAATTAAAAGCCCAGCATAAATGGCTTTATAAAAAATAGATTTCATACAAACTCCTTTAAAGTCTTATTATTTATAGTGATTTTTTACTAAAATAGAATGTTTATCAAATTCTTTAACTCGAATATTGATATTTGTTAGAATACCTACGAAAGGGTGATTCAAACATGTATGTAATGACACGTATTTTAAAAGTCGAAAAAGGTCAAAAAGCGATTCTACAAGAACGCTTCAGCCAGCCTTTTCGTTTACAAACCGTGGATGGTTTTATCAAAAGGGAAGTTTTGATTGATGAAAAAAATCCAGCTTATGACGTATATCGAATCGCAGTTTACTGGGATTCACGCGAAGCATTTTACGCATGGGAAGGTTCTGCTGAACACAAAGCCTTACATCAAAATGGTAAAGGCCATGGTGAAATGACTGGTTTGATTGAAGCTACTAAAGAAACCTATTTCGAACTCGCGACTATTTACGCTAAATAAAAGCCACACGTGTGTGGTTTTTTTTATCCTAAAGCGATGTCAAGCACCATCATGATGATGAAGCCTAGTACAAATCCAAAGGTTGCTAAATGTTCTGCTTTGTCTTCTGCTATATCCTTGGATTCCGGTATTAATTCTTCAATAACAACATATATCATCGCACCAGCAGCAAATGTTAGAGCATAAGGCAAAATGACACTCACTGTGTTAACCAATATTGCACCGATTACAGCGAATACAGGTTCTACTAACGCAGAGGCTTGTCCATAGAAAAATGATTTTCTTCTTGAGTTACCTTCTTGGCGAAGTGGAATAGATACCGCAGCCCCTTCGGGAAAGTTTTGGATACCAATCCCAATTGCAACAGCCAAAGCAGCCAGTAATGCAGTATCTGGATTTGTAGCTAAACCAACGGCACCGAACGCCACCCCAACCGCAAGTCCTTCTGGGATATTATGAAGGGTTATTGAAAATACCAAAAGAATATTTCTTGAAAGTTTTGTAGGAATCCCTTCTTGTAAGTTATCTTTACCAAAATGAATGTGTGGCATGATTTTATCAAATGCATATAAAAAGCCAGATCCAGCTAAAATACCAATCGCAGCTACTAACCACGGAATCGCTCCTTGAATTTCAGCTCTTTCAACAGCCGGAATGATTAAACTCCATACTGAAGCTGCAATCATTACACCTGCTGCGAATCCTAACATCATGTTATAAACATTCTTTTGAATCTCTTTAAAAAAGAATACTAAAGAAGCTCCGATAGCGGTTAAGCTCCAAGTTAATATACCACCAAGTAACGCCAATTGCCAATTGTCTAATGACAATAGAAAATTCATCATAATATCACCTTCTACTACATACATATTATAGCATTCATATCTATTTCAAAACTGAGTTTAAGAAAGAAAATGCTTACTTATTTTTCTTATAAGAACATGGTCATGTAAATCGGATAGGTTATGATATTTTTTTCTTCTGAAACGTTATTTAAAGATAACTTTATCGCCTGGGTTAATCCGAAATTTTCAAATAGACTTTCAATCATTTTCGATTTTGTGTTATCGGCTTCTTTAACCTCTAAAACCGTATTCTTATCATTAAACTTAATGAAGAAATCTGCTTCTAAGGTTGTATTTCGATCAAAGTAATAAAGTTTCTTACCATTTTTCATTAAAATGTCTGCAACTGCAGCCTCTAGTAAAGCCCCATGATATGCTTTGGTTTTTCCCGAGTGAATAGCAATCTGAGCATCGCCGCCATAGCTTGAAGTAAGGAGGCCGATGTCTTTATAATACACTTTGAATACATCAAATTTGGCGTGTTGTGGGTATGGCATTTTGGGTTCAGAAAGATTGAAACAAATATCGACCATATCTGCGTAATATAACCATAGTAAATTTTTCTCATATTTACGAGCTGCAGTTTTGGGTTCAACATAACCATATTGAAATTTCTTGTTCTCTTTATCTAATTGAAAAGGGACAGACAAAAAACATTTCACTGACTTTGTATAATCTGGTTTTGATAAGTACTGCTTCATGTCTTTGTTATACATTTGTAAAATCTTAATGTGCTTTTTAATAACCAAACTGAAGTTATGTGTATTTAAGAAGGAATTAACGACTTCGGGCATTCCACCTACTGTCATGTATTCGTAAAAAGCATTGAGCATCATTTCATGGAGTGCATCAGGCACTGGGGTTTTATGATTGAAGTGCATTCTTAAGTCGTTCATGATGTTACTTGACACACCACTTGCCCACAAATACTCTTCAAAATCCAATCCATTCATATCTAACACTTGTTCATATGGATAGGGTGTGGTCGGAAAAGCATCTGGGTTGATACCAAAATAGGAGGTTGCCATAATCACATCGTATTTTTGATTGTGAACAAAGTTTTTAACTGCTACTCTAACATTTGGACACAAATGGATTTCATCAAAGAAAAAGAGGGTTTGTCCGGAAATGATTTTTTCAACTTGTAAAAAGAGGCTCACTTTTTTAATGAGTGTGGTTAAATCTAAATTGTCATTAAAAATTGGAATCAACTCAGGATTTTTCTCAAAATCGACTTTAACATAGTATTTATAGTTTTCTTTTGCGAAACGATCTATACTGGTTGATTTGCCAACACCACGTGGCCCTTTAATTAATAGTGCACCTCGAACTGGGTTTTCTAACCACTGTGTAAGAGATTGATTTATTTTTCTTTTAAGCATATTATCACCATAGCCATTATATTTAAAAATGCAGTTTTAATCAATACTTATCACATTTTTTTTGAATGTTTTTATAGATTTTTTGCATATTTTATGATGAAAAACAAAAAGACTCCATCTTATTGAAGTCTTTTTAATTTAAAGGATTTATTTAAAAGCACGGATGGCTTTAAGTTCTTCTTTTACTAAAGGCAATACTTGTTTTGCATCTGCAATGATGGAAACGTCAGCTACATCAAAAATTAATGCGTTGGGGTCTGTATTAACTGCGATGATGAGTTCCGATTTGTCCATGCCACTGATGTGTTGAATAGCCCCACTGATTCCAGAGGCGAAATAGACTTTCGGATGGACTGTTGTACCTGTTTGCCCCACTAAACGGTCTTTTTGTTCGATGTTTACGTCAATAACAGCTCTCGATGCCGCAACTTCCCCACCGACTAACCCCGCAATTTCTTTTAATGTCGGGAACATATTAGCCACCCCACGTCCACCAGCTACGATGACTTGGGCTTTGTTTAAATCCACTTTTTTGTGGGTTAACTTTTCTACTTCAAGTACTTTTATCTTAGACGGTTTTTCACAAACAAATGGGATTTCAATAAGTTGACTCTTTCTATGTAGATTCTGTTCGATCTTAAAGATAGACGGACGGATAGTCGCCATTTGAGGAATGGTTTGTTCACATACAATGGTAGCAAACAAGTTCCCTCCAAGCGCAGGTCTAGTTGCGAGTAAGGTTAACTTTTCATTCATTTCAAAGTCAAGGATGGTCGCATCCGCTGTTAAACCGGTATGTAATCTTGCAGAAACTCTTGGTGCGAGATCGCGTCCTTCTAATGTGGAACCAATTAAGAATACACTCGGACGACTCTCTTTCATTAAATTAAATATTGCTTCTGAATAATAGTGTGTGTCGTATTCTTTTAGTAATGGACTGAGTGTATAAATGATTTCATCAGCCCCACAAGAAGTCACCGCTTGGATGTCTTCATCAGATAGCTGACTACCGAAGTACACAGCACTGATTTTTACTTCTTTGTCCAGTTTTCGGCGGCACTCTGATAATAACTCCAACCCTACAGCTTGAAGTTTCCCATGTTTTTGTTCAATAAATACCCAAACATTATTCATGGTTTTGTTCCTCCATATATGGATAAAGCAATTTAGTGATCAATTTTGCGGCATCTTCAGGTGTCATAACGACTTTATCAGATTTCGCTTGAACTGGTTTAACATAGGTTTTCTTAACCTTCGTAGGAGACCCTTTTAATCCGATATGAGCTGGGTCGATATGAAAGTCATTGAATGTAACAATGTGAACCTTACGGTCGGTATTGTTATAGATGTTCCAAGCATCCATGTATCTAGGTTTATTCATGTCGGCCAATGTCGTCACTAAAACTGGCATTTCTACGGCTAATGTTATAATTTCAGAATCAGTTCTCTTTTTGACAATTAAATCTTTATCAGAAACTGAAACAATTTCAGATAAATAGGTCACTTGAGGGATGTCTAAAAATTCTGCAACCTGTGGTCCTACTTGAGCCGTATCGCCGTCAATAGCTTGATATCCTGCAATGATTAAATCATATTTTAATGTTTTTAAGAAACTCGATAAAATGGTTGAAGTAGCCCAGGTATCGGACCCAGCGAATGCACGGTCAGAAAGTAAGTAACACGCATCCACCCCGCGGGCATAAAGTTCTGTGAGCATCGATTCTGCTTGCATCGGTCCCATAGTAACCACACTGACAGACCCGCCATAACGGGCTTTCAGTTTTAAAGCTTCTTCGACCCCTGCGAGGTCGTTTGGATTAACAATACTTTGTACACCCGCACGGATTAAAGTGTTAGTTTCTTTGTCGATTTTGATTTCTGTAGTATCTGGAACTTGTTTTACGAGTACAATGATATCCATATTATCTCAACACCTTTCCGGCAATGACCATGCGTTGAACTTCAGAGGTCCCTTCATAGATTTCCGTAATTTTAGCATCTCTTAAATAACGTTCAATTTCAAAATCACGAATGTAACCATAACCACCCATTAATTGAATAGCTTGATCTGCGACTTCAAAGGCCACACGAGAAGCAAATAATTTTGCCATCGCTGCTTTATCAGAATAGGATTCACCACGTTCTTTAGCTGCCGCTGCTTGGTATAATAATGCTTTAGCTGCTTCAATTTGTGTTTTCATGTCGGCAATTTTAAATTGTGTGTTTTGGAAGGATGCAATCGGTTTATCAAATTGCTTACGTGTTTTAACGTAATCGACAGCCCGTTCAAAGGCGCCTTCTGCAATGCCGACTGCTTGAGCAGCAATCCCGATACGCCCACCATCAAGTGTTGCCATCGCGATTTTGAACCCTTCACCTAGTTTGCCTAGCAATTGGGTTTTAGGGAGTTTAACTTTATCAAATATCAATTCACAAGTCGATGATCCACGAATACCCATCTTACGTTCTTTAGGTCCAACACTGAAACCTTCGGTATCTTTTTCTAAGATGAACGCACTGATACCTTTTAAGCCTAGTTCTGGATTTGTCATTGCGAAGATGATGTATACATCGGCATAACCTGCATTGGTAATAAAAATTTTCGAACCGGTGATTTCATAATAATCGCCTTTATCTATCGCTTTGGATTGTTGTTTAGAAGCGTCAGTCCCAGCACTTGGTTCCGTTAATCCAAATGCACCTAACCACTCCCCACGATTTAATTTAGGTAGATAGTATTGTTTTTGAGCCTCATTACCAAAAGCGTGAATCGGAGAAGCACATAAGGATGTATGGGCAGATAAAATCACACCTGTAGTTGCACAGTATTTGGATAATATTCTCACTGCATCTACATAATCGGTATACGCTGCACCTACACCACCATAAGTCGCTTCATAAGGCAATCCAAGAATGCCTAAATCCGCCATTTGTTTTACAATCTCGATTGGGAAGCGTTCTTCCTCATCGGTCAGTTTCGCCATCGGTTTTACTTCTTTAATAGCGAACTCTTCTAGCATTTTAATTAATAAGTCTCTCTTCATTTTCTTGGCATAACCAGCGCATGACCAACGACAACGGCTTCATTATTTTGATTGTAAGCCACGGTCTTGAATAATACGCGGTTTTTCTCCTCATTGATTTCTTCTGCTTCCACAGTCGCTTTGATGTGGTCATTTAAATATACCGGTTTTATGAACTTCGAATCTTGTTGTAAATAAATGGTACCTAATCCGGGTAGTTCAGTCCCTAAAACGGTTGAAAATAGGGCGTTAATTAAACCGCCATGCGCAATCCTGTTGTGAAAAATGGATTGCTTGGCGAACGATTCGTCTAAGTGGACAGGATTAAAATCTCCTGATACCATCGCGAAGCGTTGTACGTCCTCCTCAGTGATGGTCTTCTCGAAAAAAGCGATATCCCCAACCTTGATGTCTTTAATTGTTTTGCTTGTCATAATATTCCTTTCCTCATTATATATCATCAATAAACGTTCATCTTACCTTTATAATAGACTTCTTATTCATAGATGTCAATAGGTTAAAAAAGATATTACTTGAATTTTTAAAAGAAATCGTTTACACTAATGTTAGGTGATAACTATGGAAAAAATGAACTATCGCTTACCAAAAAGAAAAGATGGACTTAAAACATTCAATAAAATTATAAATAGTGGTAAGAAATTATTTTCGAAACAAGGGTATCAAGCTACCTCAATCAATGAGATTATCGACAAGGCAAAAATCGCAACTGGAACTTTTTACATTTACTTTGATGACAAACTCGCTCTTTATGTTTATCTCTTACATCAGTACCGTTTGAAGATAGGTGAAGCCATCAATGATGCAATAAAGGATGCCCCAACACGCTACGAACAAGAGCGTCTTGGAATCAAGGCATTCTTAAAGTTTGCATGGCAAGAACCGCTTTCCTACCGCATTATTTGGGAATCGATGTTTGTCGACAAAGAGATCTTTAAAGATTATTATCAAAACTTCTCTAAAGCCTATGTAGATAAACTGTCTGTAAGTGTGGCACAAGGTGAAGTTGATGGTCAAATTGACTTAGAAACCTTATCGTATATCTTGATGGGTATTTCAAACTTCGTTGGGTTACAAGTATTATTTAGAGAAACGTTAACCGATATGGATTTAGACAAAATTGTCGACCAAGTTATGTACGTTTTAAAACAAGGGATGTTTACAAATTAAGCATCTCTTTTTTCTTTAAGAAAATTCCATTATAAAAATGAAAAATCTCACTGCAGTGAGATTTATTCCTTATGAAAAACCACTTTGAAGGTTGTACCTTCATTGAGTTCGCTTTCTACTGTAATCGACCCCTTATAAAGGGAAACAACGTGTTTGACGATTGCAAGCCCAAGACCCGTTCCGTTTTGATAGAGGCTTTTAGCCTTATTAACTTGGTAGAAACGTTCAAAAATCCGTTCTTGATGGGCTTTCGGAATACCGATGCCTGAATCCTTAATGACAAATTCAATAGCCTCTTCTGTCTGAGTAAGTATAATCTCAATCGTTCCATTTACTTTATTATACTTTATGGCATTTTCAATGAGATTTTTAAATAACGATTTAAAGTCAGTTTCAATACCTTTAAATAAGACGTTTTGGGTCGAAAGTGAAACTTGAATGGATTTATCTATAATAAGTGGATTTAAATCCTCTAGAACCCCATCCAATACTTTCTTTAAGTTAAATGATATTTGTTCTGTTTTAGGCCTATTTTCTAATCTGGATAGTTCAAGCATGTCTTTGATTAAATTATCCATGATAACAACCTGTCTGATGATTTCTTCAGAGAGTTTTTTCTTTTCCTCAATAGTTGCCATATCATAATACATCAATTCAGCTGAACCTTTAATCGCGGTGAGCGGCGTTCTCAGTTCATGTGAAGCATTCGCGAAAAAGTCGCGTTTATTGTTTTCTAGTCGGATTCGATCGGTATCATCAACCAGTGTAACCAAAACCCCTTGTTTACCTGTGGGTTTCAATAACAGTTTATTGTGTACAGAAGTCACTGTTACGGAAATAAAACGATCATGATATGGTACTGTGAATGTCATGGAAATGGATTCTTCAGTAGCGAGTTTTATCGCTTCATAAACATCCTTATTTCGAACAGACAATAAGAGATCTTTTTCTTTAATATTAAACCAGCGTTTGGCTAAATCATTGTAAAACACAATCGATTGGTCTGAACCAATTAACAAAATCCCTTGATCCATATTTCTAACTAAAATCGACAGTAGCTCTTCTTTTTCGTTTAAATTCTGAATCGTATTCACAATCGATTCATTCACACCATTTATCTCCCTTAGTAGTTCGTTGATTTCATCGTATTGTGTCGCTGGCATCACCCACTGATAATTACCTTCTTTAATGCTTTTAACAGACACCACTATATCGTGGATTGGTCTCATAAATGTATCAGATATCTTTTGATAGCTACTGACTGAAAGACCTAGAATTCCAAGGGATATCAAAATTAAGATCAGAATCGTTTGTGTATTCAAGGCGATTTGCTCATCCATAACGATGGCAACTCGAACGTAGTTCCCATTAACCGCTTCATCTGCAATGTACATTAAGTTGAGATTAAGTGTGTCTGAATACCTGGTAAATGCTTTACCTAATTGTTTGATTTCAGGGTAGATACTTTGATTTCCTGATGTCGACAATTTCATTGAATCGGCGATTGTAATACCGCTAGGTGAAATGATTGAAATTCGCTTGTTTGAATTTTTATATAGGGTTACAAACTCAGTATCACTGACAGTTTTTAAGTTATACGCAATCACAGTATCTTCTAATACCACATCGAGCATGTAAGCAGACTGTCGTCGATTGACATAGTTAGTGAGTGTCAATGAAATACCTAAGTAAAGAACCACTACCAAAGAGGTGACGATTAAATGGTATAAGACAAATGTCTTTTTCATAGTTTCACCAAACGGTATCCAACTGCACGTACAGTTAGGATTTCAATCGTCGATTTTGCCTCTGCTAGTTTTTTACGAATAGACTTGATGTGCATATCAATGGTTCTCGATTCTAAGATTAAATCCGAGCCCCATACGACCTGAAAAATGTGATCACGATTCACTACTTCATCGGGTTTTTCTAACAAGAGTTTTAACAGTTCAAACTCTTTGTATGTAAGATTAATGATGGTACCATCGATTGTGACTTCATGGCGCTGTAAGTCCATTTCGATATTGCCTAAACTCAAGGTTTTATTGTCTTTCAAATGGCGTAGTTTATTTTGAATTCTCGCTAATAACTCTAAAACACCAAAAGGTTTTGTGACATAGTCGTCGGCACCTAAATCTAGCCCAGTTACCTTATCGAGCTCACTGGATAAAGCCGAGAGGATAATGACCGGTATCGATTCTGTTTTTGGGTTACTTCGCAATCGTTTAAGATGGTCTAACCCAGATTCATTAGGTAACATGAGGTCTAATAAAATGAGGTCTGGTAAGGACGCATCAATCGCTTCAAATAGATG
This sequence comes from Paracholeplasma vituli, assembly GCF_025446935.1. Taxonomy (GTDB): domain Bacteria; phylum Bacillota_I; class Bacilli_A; order Acholeplasmatales; family UBA5453; genus Paracholeplasma; species Paracholeplasma vituli. The sequence continues at coordinate 71,875 of NZ_JAOEGN010000005.1, forward strand.
CTTACAATCTTGGAACCATTGATATTCAAATTTCGCATTATTGAGGGTTTTTTCAATCACATAAGCAATTGAACGGTCATCCTCAATGAAATAAATTTTAGGCATAGTTCCTCCTTAATATAGTGGGGTATTCTTGTGTGAACCTGTCACTAAGAAAATAACCCATTCGGCGATATTGACCGCATGGTCAGCGACACGTTCTAAATATTTGGATATGAGTATAATGGAGATAACATAAGGCGTGTCATCCACATCGTCTTTGATCCACTCTGCAGAGCGTTCGATCATTTGCTTGTAAAGGTCATCAACCATATCATCTTGAGCAATGATGAGTTTCGCTAGTACAGCATCTTCACTGACCAAAGCTTCAATAGCATTTTGGACCATGTGTTCAGCATGTTTCGCCATCGATAAAACAAGGGTTAAGTCACGAGAAAATTGATGTCCCTCGAGATGTAACGCAATTTCTGAAATATCAGATGCATGGTCACCAATACGTTCGATATCGGTTAAGATTTTGAGAATGGTGGTAACCAATCTTAAATCTTGAGCGATGGGTTGTTCTTTCCAAATAATTCTTAAGGCTTGCTTGGAAATTTCTTCTTCATACATGTCGATTTGGTCGTCCGCTTTAATGATTTCACGTGCTAAATCAAGATCGTTTTTTTCAAAACTTTGAAGGCCTTGTCTGACATTTTTTAACACTTGATCGGCCATTTCAATGACCGATTTTTTTAGTTCATTTAACGCAGTTTGATAGGTTCGTCGGTTCATAATAGGTTCCCTTCTATTTCATTATAGCATTATCCGAAACGACCGGTGATGTAATCTTCGGTGCGTTCATCTCTAGGGTGTGAAAACAGTATTTCAGTGGTCTCGTATTCTACCATTTCGCCAAGTAAGAAAAATGCAGTATAATCTGAAATTCTCGCTGCTTGTTGCATATTGTGCGTAACAATCACGATGGTATATTGATTTTTTAGTTGTAAAATGAGGTCCTCAATTTTCGATGTTGCAATAGGGTCAAGGGCTGAAGTGGGTTCGTCCATCAAAAGCACTTCTGGTTTCATAGCGAGGGCTCTCGCAATACACAATCGTTGTTGTTGTCCTCCTGATAATGCAAGGGCTGAATCCTTCAAGCGGTCTTTCACTTCTTCCCATAACGCAGCTTGTTCTAGGGCCGTTTTAACGATATCATCTAAGGCATGTTTCGATTTAATACCTTGACATCTCGGGCCATAAGCGATGTTATCATAAATACTCATCGGAAATGGATTGGGTTTTTGAAATACCATTCCGACTTTAATTCTTAAACTGATGACATCGGTTTGCTTATCGTATATTGGTAACCCCTGATAGTCAATATGACCATCCACTTTACAGTGATCGATTAAGTCATTCATTCGATTCAACGTTCTTAAAAATGTGGATTTTCCGCATCCGGACGGTCCAATTAGAGCTGTAACTTTCTTATCATAAATGCTGAGTTCAATATTTCTTAAAGCTTGTTTTTCACCATAAAAGAGATTGAGACCAGACACATCAAATACTTTATTCATTTGTGATACCTACCTTCCTTAATAAGCGTTTAGATAAAAACTTAATGGTTAAGTTCATCGATAACACGATGACTAAAATGATGATCGAAATGGTGGTTGAAAGTTCAATGTTCGCAGGTTCATCGGTCATCATCGCGAAGATATGAACCGATAAAGAAGTTGACTTATCAAAAATACTGACTTGGTCTTTAATCGCGGTTCCAACTGCGAACACTAAAGCTGCACTTTCGCCAATGATTCGGCCTATCGCAAGTAAAGTCGCAGTGAGGATGCCTGAAAAAGCACTGGGTAAGACCACTTTAAAGGTCGTTTGAGTTTTGTTGCTACCTAATGCAAGGGCAGCTTGACGGTATTCATCTGGAACGACTTTTAAGGATTCTTCTGTGGTTCTAATTATGACTGGTAGTAAAATGACTGAAAGCGTCAAAGCGCCTGAAATTAAGTTCGGTCCGGTTGCTTTCGTTAATTGAATCGTAATCGGTACGAATAGCGCTAATCCCATGAGTCCATATATGATTGAAGGTACACCGGTTAAGGTTTCTATGAGATTCCTTAATGTTTTAGTTAATCCATTTTTAGGTGCGTATTCATTCAGATAGAGTGCCGCCCCTATCCCAATCGGTAATGCGATTAAAAGCGTCAGTCCAATTAAATAGAGTGTAGTCACAATTGAGCCTCGAATCCCACCACCGGTGGTAGAATACTCAATTTCTCTGAATGTATCTTTAGTATCGAGTATAGAAATCATGTTGAAAGCACCTTGAACAGCTAAGGCAGATGGGGCATCCTCAAAAGCGATACGAACGATTTCATAGTTTTTGCTTAAACTGAGTTCCAAGACAGATACACCTTTATTTCTAAGTTCTTTAAAAGGCGAATCGGGGTGTACATAACTGACCTTTATAACATTGTGTCCCATGAGGTTTTGATCGTCTTTCAGTGCAATTCCCCACTTGGATGAATAAAAGGTATCCTCACCAAACGTTTTATCGATGGTGAAATCACCCGGACTGCTAAAATCTTTTAAATCGGCAATGTAACTCTTCGATTCATAGTTATTGGTGATGAGATCAATATTAATAAGTTTTACACCATTTAGGATAACAAACATGACGATTGATAATAAGACAAAGAGTGAGGTAAACGAGGCCAGATAGGTAATCCCTTGAAGGATTTTGTCAGAATATCTTCTATTTAACATCAACATTACCCACCTTTTTCTTGATGAAGTTTAGGGTAAAGTTCGTAATTAAAATAACGGCCATCAAGACGATACCTACAGAAAATCGGATATCGTAATCTAGACCTGTTGTTTCTTTCATGCCCTCTAACATCATGGTTGTTAGTGTCGATGTGGTATCCAATATATTAAAATGGATCCCACTGCGTCTACCACCAGCAACCAACGATACTGCGGTAGCTTCACCTAAAACTCGTCCAATACCTAGGATAGCTGAGGTGAATATGCCACTTTTTGCTGAGGTTAATACTACTTTAAAATGGGTTTGGGTGACCGAAGCCCCTAAGGCTAAAGACCCATGCTCAATGGCTTTATTCACACTACGAATCGCTACTTCACTGATGGAAGCGATGGTTGGAATGGTCATAATCGCTAGTACAAGTACAGAGGCTAATATCGAGTTTCCGCCTTTTGACTGATAACCCATTAAAGCACTAAAATCATACACCAGTTTCAATATGACACCGGCACCAAATAACCCGTAAATGATGGATGGAATAGAGGCAAGCATTTCAATCACTGTTCGTAATAAATCAGCCAAACGTTTGGGTGCAATTTTCGCAATAAATAAGGCGGTCAAGACCCCGATTGGAAATGATATCACAAGTGATAAGAATGCGATAAATAGGGTTGATATGATTAAAAATCCAACCCCATAAAGATTCGAATTAAACGATTCACCAATCAACCAGGTAGTTCCTTTAATAAACTGCAAAAGATTGACTGAACCTAGCCCGTTATTGTTGGTTACGAAAGGGGTTACCCCTTTAACCATAATGACACCAGCAATAATAAAAATGAAGGATGAAGAGAGGATTGCAAAACCCAAAAGGATGTATTTAATGGTTTTATCCAACCACTGATTGTGTCGTTCTTGAGTTTGTTTGAGTAATACTTTCGATTGCATGGGTGACTCCTTTTCACGAGAAAAGACCCCTTAGGGTCAAATCTATATTATTCTGTAATGAGGGTAGACCACTTGGTTGTTGAACCATCATAGATTGCTTTTAATTGTGCTGCAGTAACATTGGTTACAGGATTATTCTTATGGACAATCGCAACGATGGCATCCCAAGCTAGTTGACCCATATCGGTCACATCAACACCAACTTTTTCTGTGTCTTTGAAGTAGCGTGAAGCGAATCCGACATGCTTGGATACTGGGTCGGTTAATCCAATCGTTTGTGTACGCTTAAATGCATCACCTGATCCGGTGTGGTCGTGTTCAGCAACGAAGTTTCCAGCCTTAGCTGAGAACGCTCTAGTTAAAGCTTGAGCTACTTTTTGGATCGAGTCTGATCCACCAAATCGAAGTGTAACATTGGCGTTATTACGTGCTGTAATTGGGTAATCTGCTTTAATTGAATCCCAAGTGATTGTGGTTGATAACGCGATCGCCCCTTCGTTATTGATGATATCGGCTGCATCGGTAGTGCCTAAGAAAGCAATGAAAGCTTCGACCAATTGTTCGATTTCTGTGGATTCATAATCCCCAGCGTCACGAACCATCCACATGAATGGACGTTTTAATCCATAGGTGTTATTCAATACATTCGCAACCGTCGGAGCGACACCTTCAAAGTTTAAACCCTTGATTGTAGCGTTTAAAGAGGATAAGGATACGTAACCAATCCCGTATTCATCGGTGCCGATTGAGGTGAGAATGCCTGTATTATCCTTAATCACAAACCCGTCAACTAAGACATCATCTGAAGTGGATGCTGTAGCAAATCCAATCCCTTCCATAAACCCTGCGCGGGTACCGGAAGTGGTATCACGGGTATAAACTGTGATGTTCTTGGTTTCATCGAATGATGATGATGGTTGACATGCAGCTAGTGTGAAGGCTAATACCAATGTCATTAATGCAACTATTTTTTTCATAAAGTCTCCTTTTATTAGATTTCACCACCATTTTATAAAAAAAAAGAATGTGAATATATCACACTCTTGTAAGCAGTTTGTAAAGAATTGGTAAAGTCCTATTTGTATTGATTTAACCAGTTAATGATGTCTTCTACCACTAAGGTTTGATCGATATCTAGTAATACATCGTGATAACTATCCGGATAAACAATCATTTCTTTAGGTTGTGGTAGGTGATCATATAGCGCGTGTGCATTGTGTAATGGCACAATCTTATCTGCGCCACCATGCATAACAAGGATTGGACATGGGTATTGTTTTAACCCCTGTCTAACGACTTTATTCGCTTTATGGATAGTTTCATAGAGAAACTTGAAGGATACTGACTTTAATAGGTTTAGGTCTTCGATTTCCGCATTCGTTTTTTCATGACGACTACGAGGGTCAGACCAGTTTAAATAAAGTCGTTTTTTAGGGAATAATAACCCCATCCATTTCACTGCTTTAATGGGATGATACTGATAACCTATGGAAATGACACCATCAATCTCCCGATTGGTCACTGCATATAAATTGGATATCATCGCACCCATCGAATGTCCCATTAAGAATACTTTACGATCTCTTCGGTTTTGATTCAAGATTTCATCGATGTCCATGATTAAATCTTGATAATCTTTTAAAGTCCCTTTAGGTTCTAGCACTCCATGACCTCTCACATCGTATAGAATGACGCTGTATCCAGCCGCATTCAACTGTTTAGCAAGAGGTTCGTATAAAGTGCCATATTCACCCAGTCCATGACTGAATAAAACCAAAGGCGAGCCTTTGGTATGTTCATATAATTGATAAGAAAGCATATTACTCTGTTAATAAATCGATGACTTTTGATGCGAGTAGATCGTAAGCCTGTCCAGCAGGTTCAGCACTCGTGAAAATATAACCATCCACAGGTTGTCCAATTGGCACTTGAGTGAGTAAATCAACACCCAGTTGCTTAGCGACTTTTTCACCGCCACCTTGTCCAAAAATGAACTCACGTTTCTTATTGGCAGGGTTTAAGAAATAACTCATATTTTCAACAACACCAATTACAGAATGACCGATTTGTTGAGCCCCTAAACCGGCTTTTACAGCGACATGCGCCGCATTGACGTGTGGGGTTGTAACGATTAACATCTTAGTATGTTGAGCAAATTTTTGAATATCGAGTGCGACATCCCCTGTTCCAGGTGGCAAATCGATTAAAACGAAGTCTGTGTTATCTCTCCATGCAACCCCACCAAAATAGTGAGAAAGCATTTTGCCTAACATCGGACCGCGCCACATGATGGGTTTATCAGCAGGCATAAAGAATTCTGTAGAAATGACTTCAATGCCTTCGTTTTGTAGTGGAATCATCATATCATCATCGGTACCCGATAATGGTTTGATATCAATTTTTAAGATCTGTGGGATCGATGCGCCATAAATGTCTGCATCAATAATACCCACTGTTTTACCCAAACGGGTTAAGGCTGCTGCGAGGTTCGCAGTCACAGTGGATTTACCCACGCCACCCTTACCTGATGCAATACCTAGATATATGATTTTCTTTTCGCCTTCATTCACAACTTCATTTTGTTCGAAGGTCACTTTGATTCCAGGAAAGCCTAATTCTACTTTAACCAATTTGATTAGGTTAATTTTGAATTTTGTTTCTTCTGGTGTCCCTGGTTTAGAAAAATAGAGTTCTACATCGACAACCCCAGTTGGACCAACCGTTAATTTCTTAATACCGTTCACTTCTTTTAAAGGTTTTTCATAACCTGGGTCGACAAGTTCTTCAATACGTTTTTTTAATTCTTCATACGTAGCCATAATTAACACCTCGACATAGATTATAACATATGGTTAGTCTAGGACACATTGAAAATGCAAAAAAACCACCTTTACAAGGTGGCTTAAACTTCAGATATTGGAAAACCCAAATCGATTTTAAAGTCTTCGATAAGTTGTGTCAAATAGGCATAATCAATAATATAAGAATACTTCTTATTTTGATTTTCTAGCGTTACAATTTTAGCATTGATCAACTCATTTAAATGATAGGAAATCGTTGCTGAGGATACACCTACTTTTGTGGCAATCTCTTTGATAGAGGTGAGTCCACTCGCAATGCATCTGATGACTTCATAACGAGTCTTATCTCCCATATTTTTAAATACAGATACGCGTTCTTGAAGCTTATTCTCATTTGCTAATAACATCTTTTGGAAGGCGTATTCGATACTCAAACCCCAAATCAAGTTGATATAATCAGGTCTTGGGTTGATCATCACACTGTAGGGATAAATCCCTGATACCAACAAACGCATATCACTTAAGTTAAAGATGGAGGCCTTGATTCGATTATAGCTCAAGCGTTCGATGGCTTGAATACCCTCTGTGTTGAGTGTATTCGAGATTGAAACTCCGAGTTTTCTTACTTCCTCTTTCAATGGATTATAGAACACATCAAAGATCGGTTCAATCGTTTCGATTAATTTCGCATACTGTTGGATATACTTAACCGGATTTTCGAGGATTAACATTAAATGCCATTTGTGTTTTAGTTCGATATCTAAAGATTCGATGAGTGTTACTGGATTCGGCATCGATTCTTTTGTCTCTTCAGATATTCTCAATAAAGTATCGTAGATTCTAGATTTCAAACTTTCTTTATCCAACTTGAGGATGTTCTTAAAGTAAAGGTCTTCTTCCCCTTCAACCACCGAGAAGGTCGCGTATAAAATTTGGTTGAAGTCGTGACTCGTGTAATCATCCGCTAGATAGAAAAATGAGATTTCTTCTTTGTTAGGTTCCAATTGTTTAGAAACATCGGATAGAAACTGTATATAGGCATCATCGTAGAGTTCGTCTGGTTCTTTCGACAACAAGATTTTTGGAAATCTGAGTAAATCGAGTAATCTAGATTCTTCTAAGTAAAATGTTGTTTTCATATCGGATATTCCCTTCTTTGTATGTTATTCAGCGATGTTCAAATGGGTGAGTTGCTTTTTATGTAACCTTACAGCGATGATTAAGATAATGCCTGCGATCATCATCACTACGCTCGCATCCATTATATCATACAAGAAGCCGAAAATCATTTGTCCAACTGGAACGAAAATGGTGACAAGAAGTGTTAAAACCGCACTGGTTCTACCCATCATCGATAGTGGTACAACCTTTTGAAAAATGGTTGCGTTGGCGAGGTTTGCAATGGATACGGTCACACCTGTTAAGAAGCTCAAGACGAGAATCATATAAAATGTGTAATTCGAGTTATTGACCCATGTTCTAAAACTTGGAATTAAAACACTAGACAGTACTAAGATAATTAACCCCAATGCCATGAACGAACGATAGAAAACCGTTGAAATTGGATATTTTTTGATTATTCCCACCGCGAACATCGGAGTAATAATCATCGATAATGAAATGGCCATTTGATAAAAGCCAAATTCGAAATTACTGACTTTTAACACCGTTTTTATGATGAAAATTAACCCTACCGAGAATAATGGTGCGATACAGAAGTTGATGATGGTAGCTAGCGATATCATCGAAGATATGGCTTTTTCCTTTTTAATTAATGCGAGGCCTTCTTTGGTATCTTGATAGAACACTTTAAGACTTAACTTTTCATCACTCTTTTGTGTTTTGGGTATCGCTATTGTCATTTCAGAAAAACTCGATAGAAGAAAACACCCTGCATTGATCCATAAAATCCAAAGCATATCGGTATACGTATATAAAAGTGCAGCGATAACCGGTGCTAAAAGTTGCCCGACGTTCAAAACAACCGTTTGGTAAGAGTTTGCTTGTAGTAGCTCTTCTTTTTTTACGATACTAGGTAATACAGCAGACATCGCTGCGTGGAAGAAAATTTCGATGATTTCCAAGGCGATGATAATCACATAGATGGATAAAACCGTTAGTGCTTGACCTTGTGAAATAAAGAACAAACCCGCTAAGAACATCACCAATCCGCTCATGATATCTAATGACACAATCATAGTCTTACGATTGAAGCGGTCAGATACTACACCTGCGAAAGGTGAAAAGAGTAAGCGAGGAATGATTGATATGGATAACATACTCGCGAATAATGCGGCTGAGCCGGTTTGGCTAAGTACATATAAAGATAATGCAAACTGCATGATGTTAGAGCCCAACATCGATATGAGTTTACCAAATATTAAACGTCTAAAATGGACATTTTTGATGAGATTAGGTTTCATGATGAACCTCCTAAGATGATTACATTATAAGACGTTCATCTAATATTGTCAACATATTTTTTTGATATTTATCTATTTTATTGTTATAAAACCTCAGAAGTTTCTTATTTTATTAGACGTTTATCTAATTTAAAATTAAAACCTGCTTCAGCAGGTTTAGATTTCTTTACTTCTCATGAACATCTTCTTGATACGTTTGAGGAATGGAGATTGATCATAACTTAGAATTGAAGCCTTATACACAGGTGTGAGTAAGTAGTAAATACCGATTGTAGAACCCAGTAATAAAACCAGTGTGATGATGACATCAATCAACCCTAATGTACCGCTCATGTAAAGGGTAGGTACGACCATTGGTGAAAATAAAGGTATATATGCAATCACTTTGAGTACGATCGAATCGCCCATATAAATAGAGAAAATCGAGGCATAAAAGCCAATGACCATGGTTAACATGAAAGGGGATTGGAAGGATTGGAAATCTTCCATCGTTGTCGACATCGAAGCGAGTGTCGCCATAAAAATCATGAAGAACAATCCACCTAAAATCATGAACAACAGTGTAATGAATAAAGCAAATGGTAATGCTTGTAATACGGATGAAATAATCTGAGAGTCTGTATCGGTTAACATGCCAATCAATTGAGATATCGACATTTGACTATTGGTTGCGCCAAGAATTTTCGTAGAGATGAATCCGGCGATTATACCATAGGCGAAGATCAATACAGCTTGAACGACTAAGAAGATAAATGAGGCTAGAATCTTTGTCATGAAGTGGGTTTGCGGTGGAACTGTGGACATGACAAATTCAATTGCCTTGGTCGATTTTTCTTCAATGATATCAATTCCGACAAACTGCACACTCATAATGAGCATAATAAAGATTGGAATTGATATGAACATACTAACGACCGATAGAATCAAATCGCGCGTAGTGGTATCTTCATCTTGGGTAAAGACTTCATATTGTAGTGGGGCATTGAAGTCTGAAATGAGTTCAAGTTCTGCTTCGGTTTTACCAACTGCCCAAATTTGAGTCTTTAATACTGTTAAACTTTGAACCAATAACGTCTCATTTAAGGGTTCTAACCCATTTTTATAGAGATTCACATGTAAGACATCTCCTACTGCTGTAAGGTGAATAATCGCTTTAGATGTACCGTATTCTATCTGATTCGAATCAAACTCTGTGATGAGTTCATAGGTGACATTCGCACCAGGAATCATAGCAGTAAAAGTTTCAGTACTCGATTCTAGTATCAAAAGTGTATCCAATCCCTTTTCCGTATCATCAACGACATACACAATTTCTTTAGATGCTTCACCATCGTCAAAGAACGCGACAATGTTTGGAATATTCATAATGACTAAAGTGGCTAAGAAAATGATGATATTCGCGATATAAAATGACTTTGTCCCGATACGACGACGAATACCGTAGGATAAAAGATATCTAAACTTGCTCATAGGTTTCACCTACCTTTTCAATAAAGATTTCAGATAAGGTTGCTTGTTCAACATCAAACTTACGGACATTCATACAAGTCTTAACGTAATTGAATACCGCTTCTGAAACCCCTTCATCTTCGATTTTTACAATCCATTCATTCGGTTGGATGATGACATCTCTTACACCCTGGATTGCACGAAGCATATTTTCTTCAACATCACCAATTAAACGGATGTTATGACGCTTAAAGTCTTTCTTGATGTCACTAATCTTACCTTGCAGAACAGGAATACCTTTTTCTAAAACAATCAACTGTTCACAAAAGGATTCAACATGGTCAATTTGATGGGTTGAGAATATAATCATCGTACCTTGTTTTTGAAAGTCACGAATCACTTCTACAAACTTTTGAGTATTGATTGGGTCTAACCCTGAGAATGGTTCATCTAAAACCAACAGTTTTGGATTGTTAATGATTGAAGTAATGAACTGAATCTTTTGTTGGTTACCTTTTGAAAGTTCTTTGATTTTCTTATCAAGATAAGATTCCATATTGAAGCGTTTGAGCCAATAATTCAAACGTTCTAAAATGGTCTCTTTATCTAAACCTTTTAGTGCCCCATAGTGTAAAACAAGTTCCATCACACTCAGTTTAACCAGCAATGAGCGTTCTTCAATCATGTACCCGATATGATCAACGTCTTCATAACTGATTTTTTTCCCATTGAATAAAATCTGTCCTGCAGTAGGTTCTAATAAACCTAAAATCATTTTAAATATTGTCGTTTTCCCCGCACCATTGGTACCTAAAAGTCCAAAAATCTCACCTGGTTGGATTGAAAAAGATAAATCATTGACAGCGGTTAAAGACCCATAGTTCTTTTTAACGTGGCTGACTTCTAACATACAATCACTCCTTATCTTGAGCCATTCAGATTTCAAAAATTCGCACATTCGTTGTGTCCAAATCGAAAGTCAGAATCGCATCTTCATCTTTATTATACACTTTTTTTCGAATAGGCAATATATTATTATGAATTTTTTTGAATTTATTTGGATTTAATATTAAAGAGAAATAAAATCCCCTTTCTGAAAGTCCTTTTTTGGATGTCCAATTAGGCTTTTAGTAAAGGGGATTGATTAATCTGATGAATTATTTTTTGGAATCGTTATACGCTATAAACCAAGTGATAAATTCATCTAGTGGCATGAAAGTTTGTTCTTCTTTACCATATAGACGGTAAGTAACACCTTTTTGTTCAACTTCTTTATCACCGATCACGAGTTGTAAAGGAATCTTCTTAGTTTGAGCTTCACGAATCTTATAGCCTAGTTTTTCATTTCTTAAATCCACTTCGACTCTAAATCCAAGGGCTTGAAGTTGTCTTTGAACCTCAATGGCATAATCTTGATGGAAATTTAAGTTAACTGGTAATAGTTTTGCTTGAACAGGAGATAACCAAAGTGGGAAGGCACCTTTGTATTCTTCGATTAAGAAGGCAACAAAGCGTTCCATTGTGGAGACAATTCCGCGGTGAATAACCACTGGGATTTGGTCATTTTTACCATCTTCACCCACGTAGGTTAAGTCAAAACGTCTTGGTAATAAGAAGTCAATTTGAATCGTCGATAGGGTTTCATCGTTTCCTAGCGCGGTTTTCACTTGAACGTCTAATTTAGGACCATAGAACGCTGCTTCACCAATGGCTTCATAATAAGGCATATTAAGTTCATCCATAACAGACTTCAGTTCAGCTTGAGCATTTTCCCACATCTCATTATCATCAAAGTATTTTTCTTTGTTTTCTGGGTCGCGGTAGCTTAAACGGAATTTGTAATCGGTAATATTGAAATCCTTATAGACATTGAGTAATAAATCGACAGTACGTTTGAATTCGTCTTTAATTTGGTCAGGTCTAACGAAAATGTGCGCGTCATTTAAGGTCATTTCTCTAACGCGTTGAAGTCCGGATAAAGCACCTGATTTTTCATATCGATGCATCATTCCAAGTTCAGCGATTCTGATCGGGAGTTCTTTATAGGAGTGAACTTCATTCTTATAGACAATCATATGGTGTGGACAGTTCATCGGTCTTAATACCAACATTTCACCATCACCCAAATCCATAGGAGGGAACATGGAGTCTTGGTAATGTGACCAGTGTCCGCTTGTCTTATATAATTCCACATTTGCCATAATTGGGGTATAGACGTGTTCATAGCCTAAGCTGATTTCTTTATCGGTAATGTATCTTTCAATGATACGGCGGATCGTCGCACCATTTTTAAGCCAGAAGCCTAAACCTGATCCTACTTCTTTAGAAATTAGGAATAGATCCAATTCTTTACCAATTTTACGGTGATCACGTTGTTTACGTTCTTCTAACATCTTTAAGTGCGCATCAAGAGCATCTTTTGTGAAGAAAGCAACCCCATAGACACGAGACAACATCTTATTGTCGCTATTACCGCGCCAATAAGCACCTGCTAAGCTGAGTATTTTAAAGTATTTGATTTCTTTTGTATTGGATATATGTCCACCACGACATAAATCGATAAAATCACCTTGTTGATAAACACTGATGACTTCATCTTTCAAACCTTCGATGAGTTCTAGTTTATATGGGTCTTGTTTGAAAATTTGTTTCGCTTCTTCATAAGACACTTGTCGACCTTGAACCGCAAAACCTTGTTTAGCAAGTTCTTGCATCTTTTGTTCAATCGCTGGTAACATTTCATCGGTAAATTTAACATCGCCTAAATCAATATCGTAGTAGAAACCTTCTTCAATAGCTGGTCCAACACCAAAACATGCGTGTGGGTATAAGCTTCTTACTGCTTGTGCGAGTAAGTGTGCTGCAGAGTGATTCAAAATCGCGAATGCTTCAGGGTCATTCGCTGATAGCAATTTAAAAGAACCGTCTTTAACCATCGGTTTATCTAATTCAATAGCAGCTCCATCATATAAAGCAGCAATCGACTTTTTGGCAAGTGACATGGAAATCGATTGCGCAACTTGTAGTGGGGTTGACCCAACTGCGACTTCTAAATGCTTTCCATCTGGTAAAAATAATTTCATAGTTGTTTCCTCCTTAAAATAAAAAAGTCCCTAACATAAGTTAAGGACGAATCATCGTGGTACCACCTTAGTTCTAGATTACTCTAGCACTCAAAACCTTAACGCGGTCTAACGGATTCTGCTTTCGCAGTCAGCTCATAGGGAGTAATTTTTATGGTTGTAGCTTTCACCGTCCTACATCGCTTAAAGTATAAAAATCATGGCCTAATCATCGCTTTTCATATAAATTATACTACTTTAAACCATACTGTCAAGTTAAATCGCATCATATCTCTTTTCCGATAACTTAATCTCTTTTGTGAGTTCACGAATACGCGTAATAATCCGCATCGCCTTCACTTCATCAATGCCATCCTTCGCTTCTGCTAAGACAGCATGGAGTTCCGTCATCTTATAATTTGATGAAATTAAAATCGGTAATCCAACCGTTAAACGATATTGTAGGATGGGGCCAAATATCTCATCTCTAAACCAAGCAGTCATGTATTCACCGCCCACATCATCTAAAATCAATAGACCACAGGTCTTCAATTGTTTGACTTTAGGTTCTAAAGAATGGTCGTTAAATGAGTTTTTGAAGTTACGAACCAAATCTGGAAAATATGCGAATACCACTGAGATATTTTTTTCAACCATCGCATTTGCAATCGCAGATAATAAGTACGTTTTACCTGTACGGTATTTACCATATAGATAAAGACCTCTGATGAATTGATTCGGTTGGATTTGATCTACAAATGCATTCGCAGCAACCAAAGCTTCCTTACGTTCGTCGTTAAAGAGTCTAAAGTCTGCGAGTTTTGCGTGCATTAAATAGTCATTGTGGTAAGTCGTATCGAGTTTCTTCTTTTTATCGAGTTCTGCTTCATTAGTTTTAAATGCTTCAGATACTTTATATTCAATTCGAACAAAAGGCTCTAACACTAAAACCGGTTCAAATTTTTGATTGGGGTCATTGGGATCAAATGCCTTTTTCAAATCGATGTATTGAACAACGGTAATAACATCCGCATCAGCGACTTGTAGGTTTTGCGTTTCAGGGAACGATTCAATTTCTTGTCTGAGAAAATCCAGTTTACTCATCTAATCCCCACTTTCTAGGAGCGCTTTAAATTCATCCATCCATTCAGGAACAGGTGCAACACGTTTTTCTTTGGTGTATTGTGGATTCTTGTCTTTCTTATATTCGGGTTCTTTCATGATATATTCATAAGCATCCGCTTCCGTTGTAATTCCTTTTTCCACCAGTGAATGCAAGACTTTTTCTAAGTAGTTTAAGTTAGGCAGGTCCGTTTTAATTCGTAAACAAATGATGATGACGGCGTTGATTACCCCCACATCGACAGCGTTACGTTCAACGAACTGGCGTATCGTTTGCAGTGCGAACGCGCTATTTGTCATCTTCGGTGCGTAGTGACTGATTAAATCTTGTGGTGAAAAATCAGATAACTTCGGACGGTCTTCCGATTGCCCCTTTAAGTCGATTTCAATGGATTCATTACCATTGTGTTTTTCATGGTATCGACTCGAAACCAAATTGATGCGTTCATAAAATAGTGCACTGTGGTCTTCGTCGTAAGCTTCGACTAAAACTTGTTTCATGTCTTCAAGAGTAAAGCCATAAACATACATAATCGAGGCGATTTGAGTTTGAATTTTTTTTGTAAAAATACGTTTCTTTTGCAGTCTAACCGGTAAGATTTCAAAGAGTTGATCGAGTTTAAAATCTTGATTGATGACTACCCCTGCACCAGGTTTACGGGAAACAATGTGCATCGAAGTCGATACACTATCTAAGGTTTTCACTTGATAGACTTGGTCAAACGACTTCGTGATATTTTCATATCCTTCGCGGCTAACTTCTGGGATGGAGAAACGTTTAAACAAGAGGTTAAAATTGGATTCTCCAATTTCACTCTTTAAGAAACTGCCTAATATGCCATCTAAGAAGAATTGCTTTGGCGTTAATGGCATCGTCAAACGGTACATATAAATCATATCTTTTTGATAAGTTGACAATAACCCCACAGCTTCTAGTTTTCCAAAAGCCTCATTCAAATTTTTTTCTTTGATATTTAAAGCATCCATTAAAAACCCTTTTGGAAAGAGTTCAGATTGATACGTATCTGCGTTTACGAGGGCACTTAAAAACAAGTATAATCCATGACTGTCTGTGCCAATCAATGGTTGATACAATAACGCTAGGGTAGATGAGTCATCTAGAGACAATGTGCCACTGCCGATGACCCAAAACGATTCATTTTTCATGTGACACCTAATTTCTTTAGCTAAATTTCTTTTCGTTTAACATCTTTTGTAGTCGTGCATAAATTTCTGCGATAACCGCTTTACGGCGACCAAAGTCGAAGATGTTTTCGACATTTAAAACGAAGTCAATCGCCGTTTGTTTGCGTTGTAAAGAGACAATTTTCACATCTAAAGTCTCATTCTTACGGTTAAAAATGAGTTCGCCATAGGTGTCGTCTTGATACTTGAGTTGATACCCAAAAGCTTTCAAGACAGAAAGTACAGCTTGTTGACATTCTTTGTAGTCATTTTGATACCAACGGGTTTGAAGACGTGGGTCTTTGTTGGAATCGGTAGTACGGTAAATTGGCATAGTGGTCCTCCTAAATTAATACTTTATCAATGATTTCGTTGACGCGTTCGAGCGTCTTTGGGATCGTGCCTGAATTGTTAATAACAATGTCAGCACGTTGCATTTTTTCATGTAATGGCATTTGCGCTTCGATGCGCGATTTGGCTTCAGATTCACTTAAATGGTTTCGAGCCATCAAACGATTGAGTTGCGTAACTGGGTCCACATAGACCACCAAAACCATATCACAAAGAGCTTCACCACCAGTTTCATAGAGCAATGGAATGTCTAAAACCACCCAGGCATCATTCCCATGATTTGCGATATGTGCCTTCAAGGTTTCATACACTTTAGGGTGAAAGATGTTTTCGAGATCTCGCTTTGCTATTGGATCATTAAAGATGAGATCGCCTAGTTTTTTACGATTGATGACACCTTGTTCATTGACGGATGGGAAACGCGCTGTAATCAAATCGATTACCGCTCGGTCTTGGTATAGACTGTGAACGATTTGATCCGAATCATATACAGGGAATCCCTTATCTTGAAATTGTTTAGTTACTAATGACTTACCGGAGGCGATACCACCAGTGATGCCTAAGACTTTCATAAGGTCACCTCTTTTGACACTTTGTACAATAGAAACTAGAACGGCCGTTGATGACGGTTCTCACAATAGGTCTACCGCATGTATCACACGGTTCTGCTTCGCGTTGGTGGACTTTAAGTTTTAATTGGAATCTTCCAGATACACCCAGTTGCGAAACATATGTTCGAATGGTAGTCCCACCTGATGCGATAGCAGCGTTTAGGATATCAATCCCTGCAAAGACGATTTCCTTAGCTTCTTTTAGCGTGATTTCATCCGTATATCGATGTGGAATTATCGAGACACGAGCGAGGATTTCATCCGCATAGATGTTACCAATCCCTGCAATCAAGGTTTGATCAAGTAAGGCTGTTTTAATTGAAATATGCTTTTTCTTTAAGGCTTCATAAAAGGCTTTTGGGTCAATATCAAAGGGTTCTTTCCCCAATTGATTTAAAGGTTTAGTGGATAAATAGTTTTGATACGTTCTCAAATCGAAGGTGCCGAATTTCCTTGTGTCATGGTATCTCAAGGATAATCCATCCGATAGATGAAAAACAATATGTTCGTGTTTTAAAAGAGGTTCATCTTCGGTCTTAAAGAAATAGCGCCCTTCCATTCTAAGATGGCTGATTAAGATTACATCTGTCAGCATAAAACAAATGTATTTGCCAAATCTAGTGATATCCAAAATGGTTTGTCCAATGAGTGCACTTCTCGTGTCTTCATCCATCATTCTTTCATAATGAACGTCGATATCACGAATCATTAAACCTTGGATTCTGTTTTTTAATACCGTTTTAACGGTTTCAACCTCAGGTAGTTCTGGCATATTACTTCAACTCGTACCAGTTCTTACCGGTATCACAAGACGACTCTAATGCAACCTTTAAGTGGATTGCCTTTGACATAATCTCAGGGACGACTTTTTGCATCTCTACCAGCTCACTCTCAGGGACTTCTAAGACCAGTTCGTCATGAACCTGTAATAGAATTCTAGATTTCTTCTTATTTTTATAAATATAAGCATGTAAATCGATCATAGCTTTTTTGATGATGTCTGCCGCAGAACCTTGGATTGGTGCGTTCATTGCGGTACGTTTACCAAATTCACGGACAGCGTAAATTGGACTTTCTAACTCACCAATGTAACGACGACGATTTAAGATGGTTTTCACATAGCCTTGTTTGACTGCGTTATCCACCGTTTGTTCCATATATGTTTTAATCTCTGGGTAGATGCTTAAATACTTATCGATAAAGGCTTGAGCATCTCTTGGAGTGGTATGAATATCTTCGGCTAAACTCCACGCGCCAATCCCGTAAATGATTCCGAAGTTAACGGCTTTGGCCTTGCGACGTTCTTCAGGCGTTACAGTCTCAGATCCAAATACTTCTTTAGCTGTTCTGGTATGAATATCTTCTTTTTTATTAAAGGCGTCAATCAATCCAGCAACATTCGCCATATCGGCTAAGACTCTAAGTTCAATTTGAGAGTAGTCGGCAGATACGAAATAATGATTTGGTTTTGAAGGAACAAACAGTTTTCGAATTTGTCTGCCTTCTTCCGTTCTAATTGGGATATTTTGTAAATTCGGTTCAAGAGAAGATAATCGCCCAGTCGCGGTTAAAGCTTGTGCGAAGATGGTATGAACTTTACCGTCTGCGAATATACTTTGTTCAATCCCTTCAATGTAGGTTGAATACAGTTTCGTTAACTGACGGTAATCCAAAATCATCGGAATGACCGGATGCTTATCGATTAAGGTGTTTAAAACATCCACGTTAGTTGAAAGATTCTTAGTCTTGGTTTTCTTTGAAGGATCTAAACCCAAATCTACAAACAGGATTTCTGCTAATTGCTTTGGAGAACCAATATTAAACTTCTTACCCACCGATTCGTAAATTTGGTGTTCTAAGGTATCGATACGGTTCTTTAAATTAGTCTTTTGTTGTTTAAGTTCATTTTGATCAACGGAAATACCGCTATACTCCATATCACTTAACACAATCGCGAGTGGCATTTCAATGTTTGTAAATAAATCATAGAGTTCTAGGGTTTTGAGTTTTTCAATCAGTAACGGTTGTAAGGAGAAAATTGCTTTCGCCTTTTTCGCTACATGACGGCTATATATCGAAAGTTCTGGCAAACCTTTTTTCGCGCCTTTACCATAGATCAGTTCATCGTATTCAATGTCTTCATAGTCAAAGGCCATACAAATGACTTTAAAATCTTCTTTCGCAATCTTTTGATGAATGAGATAACTCGATAATAAAAGGTCAAATGTGACCCCTTGCAGGTCATATCCAAGCCACTTTAAAGCAGTCCTAAATGCTTTTTGGTCGTAGGTAAGTTTAGGTATTGAGGGGTCACTCAAGTAGAGTTGAAAGTCTATCGATGCGAGCCCTATGTCTTTTGGAATAAAGTAATTGGTTTCGCCGTCCGATAGACCAAACCCAATGATGTCTGAGGTATGGTAGTTAAAATCAGCCAATTCAATATGAATGGCCATATTTGGTTTTAATATGGTACTAAACTGATCGTGGTCGGTAATGATTTTGGTGATGAAATCATCTTTGGTTTCAACTGGTTTATTGAGTTTTTTGATGAATACATGCAGATCCATTTCGTTATAGAAATTGACTAAACCTTCATAGTTCATCTGTTTGCGTTCCAAGTCATGAAAGTTAAAATCGAGCGGTACATTCAAATCGATGGTAGCGAGCATCTTGGATAAAATGGCTTTATCTTCGTTTTCACGAATACGTTCACCTAGTTTACCTGAAATTTGATCTTTATTTTGAAGTATATTTTCTAAGGTTTCATATTGTTGTAAAAGTTTAACTGCCGTTTTTTCACCGACACCAGGAACCCCTGGAATGTTATCGGATGGGTCACCCATGAGTGCTTTTAAATCAATCATTTGGCTGTGGTGTAGACCATATTTTTCAAAGAAGGTTTTTGGGGTTAAATCCTCAATATCTGTGACACCCTTTTTAAGTAAATGAATGGTTACTTTGTCATTGATGAGCTGTAACAAGTCACGGTCAGAGGAATAGACCGCTACTTCATAGCCTAAATCAGCAGCTTCTTTGGATAAAGTACCAATGATATCATCGGCTTCATAACCCGCTAAGGATTCATCCTTGATGTTGAGTTCTTTTAAATATTGATGAATCAAAGGGATTTGTTGTGCCATTTCTTGTGGCATTGGTGGTCTTCCCGCCTTATAGTCATCAAACGCTTCATGACGTTTGGTTTTTTCTTTGGTATCAAAGGCAACCAACACATGAGAATAAGGCTGTTGTAAAATCTTATCGACCATGTTGATAAAGCCAAAAAGGGCATTGGTATATACCCCTTGTTTATTTTTCATTAATTCGCCGCCAGTATAGGCTGTAGCGTAGTAGGCTCTAAAGAATAGAGAGTTCCCATCAATCAAAATTAGTTTTTGCATAATTGTCTCCCTTATATGTATTTTAACATATACATTTCGAATACTTTTCCACCAATATTGTGGGTAAATCCCCTTTTAAGAGAAAAAAAGCCAAGTTAGTTAGAATCTAAATTGGCCTTTATTTTTGCCTTTTCCTTTTTTCATCTTGGGTTGAGGCATCAACTTAGACGGGTCTTTTTGAACGTTTTTCATGTCAGATTCAGACATTTTTGACATTTGTTTCGCCATTTGTTTTTGTTGGTCTAACGCTTGTCTTAAACGGTTAACATCGGCAACTTGAACCCCTGCACCATTGGCAATACGGGTTCTTCTTCGTGAGGAATCCTCAATTAATTTTGGATTTTTACGTTCTGCTTCAGTCATGGAATGGATGATGACAGACATTTTTTCAAACTGTTTGTCATCGACATTATTCAAAGCATCTTTATATTTTCCAACCCCAGGTATAAAGCCTAAGATTTTGGAAATAGAACCCATGCGTTTAATCATCTTAAACTGCTTGAGTAAGTCATTGTAGTTGTAAGTCCCTGACATCATCTTTTCCATCATGTCCATGGCTTCATCTTCATCGATGTTTTGGGTAGCGGATTCAATTAAGGTTAAAACGTCTCCCATCCCTAGAATACGGGAGGCCATACGTTCAGGGTGGAATACTTCAAATGCATCCATTTTTTCGCCATTGGATGCGAATTTAATTGGAATTTGTGAGATTTCTCGAATCGATAAAGCGGCACCACCACGTGTATCCCCATCGAGTTTAGTAATGATTGCACCCGTAGTGTTTAACTGTTCGTGGAAACTTTGTGCAACGGTTGCTGCTACTTGACCAGTCATCGCGTCAACGGTAAGTAGTATTTCATCTGGTTTCGCAATTTCTTTTACGTCAATGAGTTCTTGCATCATCTCAGCGTCAATATTTAAACGTCCAGCGGTATCGATGATTACAACGTCATATAAATTATCTTTCGCATACTTCAATCCATTTTTGACAATGGTTTGGGCTTTAATCAAACCTTCTTGATAGACAAAAATATCGAGTTGTTTCCCTAAGGTCATCAACTGGTCAATCGCAGCCGGACGATAAATATCGGCTGCAATAAACATGACTTTCTTCTTCTCTGTTTTACGGATAAAAGCACCCAATTTACCGATTGCAGTTGTCTTACCTGTACCTTGCAGACCCACCGTCATGATGGTGGTTAACCCTGAGGCTTTATAACTGATACCAACCGTTTCATCACCCATGACACGTTTGAGTTCATCGAAAACGATTTTGACAACTTGTTGTCCCGGATTTAATCCCGATAAAATCTTTTGTCCTAAAGCTTTCTCTTTGACATTATTGGTAAATTGACGAATGACTTTTAAGTTAACGTCCGCTTCTAATAAGGATAAGCGGACTTCACGCATCATTTCATCAATATCGGTTTCATTTAATTTTCCCTTGCCGGTTATACGGCGCATTGCCATCTGTAGACGGCTACTTAAACTATCAAATGCCATTATACGTCATCCATTTCTGCTAGTTTTTCTAAATATTGAACATCACCAGTTTGTTCATATTGTTTAAGTAAATCTAAGCGGTTATTTTTACGAATCAAGAGTTTCAGTTTTTCTTCATAGTTTTCTAAGTGTTGAATCGCAGTATTTAACTGATCAAACACAGCATTACGGGAGACTCCAAATTCGCTCGCAATCTCTGCTAATGAGAAATCATTTTGATAATACGCAACAAAATACGCTTGTTGTTTATCGGTCAACAATACGCCATAAAGTTCATAGAGTTGGTTGAGTCGTTCTGTTTTGGCTAATTGGTCCATTATTCTGCTCCGAAGAAGTCTGCGAATAAACCGTAGATGTATTCTTCAATGTCAAACAGGACTAAATCATCGATTTTTTCACCTAAACCGATGTATTTAATCGGTAATTTATAAAGATGCCTAATCGCTAAGACGATACCACCTTTCGCAGATCCATCCATTTTAGTCAGGATGATGCCTGTTACTTTGGTCACTTCTTTAAAAATTTCAGCTTGTTTTAAGCCATTTTGACCTGTGGTCGCGTCAATGACCAAGAGGGTTTCACGTAAACCATTTGGCATTTCTTTTTCAATGACTCGACGCATTTTATCGAGTTCATTCATAAGATTCACTTTATTTTGAAGACGACCTGCGGTATCACATAAGATGACATCATAATGTTCTTTCTTGGCTTTCTGCAACGCATCATAAATGACTGATGACGGGTCAGAACCTGGTTCTTTCGCAAAAAAATCCACTTTAGCCCGTTCTGCCCAAACGCGTAATTGTTCAATGGCTCCGGCTCTGAAGGTATCCCCAGCTACAACCAAGACCTTCTTCTTATCTAATCTTAGTTGGTGTGCAAGTTTTCCAATCGAAGTGGTTTTCCCAACGCCGTTAACACCCACGATGAGGTAAATATTGGTTTCATGATCGACATAATCCAAGTCAGCGATGACGATCTCATCTTGAAGGTAGATTTTGAACATTTCATCCACGATCATCTCTTCAATCTCTTTCGGGTCAGTCACGTTGTTTAATTTCATCTTACGTCTTAAGGTATCAATAAAATACAAAACCGTGTCGACCCCAAGGTCTGCTTGGATAAAGATATCTTCAAGTTCTAGAAAGAAATCTTCCCCTAAGGATTGGTTTTGTTCAATTAATCGCTTTAAATTACCCAAAACCTCTTTCGATTTGTGTAATCCAAGTGCATACTTTTCATTTTTCTTTGTATTTTTTTTGAATAAATTTTTAAAAAAGCCCATAGGTTCAACTCCTAGATGTTATTATAACATAGTTCTAAATATCTACATACGTAAAGGTGAAAAAAAATGGCTTTTTTAGAGCCATTATTGATTCAGAAATCCATTAAGAAATGCGAATAGTTGATCGTAATTCGGGTGTTGCGACATTTCGTCTAAGTATTCAACATAGACTACTTCGCGGTTTTCATTTAAGACAAATACGGATCTCGCAAGTAATCTCAATTCTTCAATATGAACGCCATATTTCCAAGCGAAATCAAGTTGTTGGTAGTCTGATAGGGTAATGATGTTATCCAAACCTTCTGCTCCACACCAACGGCGTTGTGCAAAGGGTAAGTCATTCGAGATGGTAAGTACGGTAATGTCTTTATAACTCGCTAATTGTTCATTGATTTTACGTGTTTGTAATGAACAAACACCAGTATCTAGAGATGGTACTACGTTTAATACGATGGTTTCAGTCTTAAAATCAGAAAGGTGTTTAGCCTCTAAATTATTATCCACGACATTGAACTCAGGTGCGAGGTCGCCAACTTTAAGGGGTTGTCCTAAAACAGTAATGGGTTTTTGTTTAAATGTTTTCATCTTTAATCCTCCTACGATTTAACTACATTATATGCGGTTTAAATTCGGATATCAAACGAAACGAAAAAAACCCCCTTGTTGTCGAAGGGGGGTTAGGGGAAGGTGTGTCGGGGTACACACCATTTCGATATTGCTATCTATTTTTATATTATCATGCTATCTACATATTGTAAAGAAATGAAACTTAAGAATTAAGTAAGATTTTCAGTATGCTTACAACGTGGGAAGTTTGAACACCCAATAAATTCACCTTTTCGCCATTTACGAATGACTAAAGGGGCTCCACAAAGCGGACAATCACGTCCAACTTCGGTTGGTTTGCGTTTTTCCATATGCTCATCCGCATGCTTCACTAAAGCGATAAACTTGTGGTAGAAACCATCTAAGATTTCTGCACTATCGTGCTCTCCGTTAGAGATGTTATCAAGGACAGTTTCCATCTTTTTTGTATATTGTGTATTGATGATGTTTGAAAAATAGTTGTCCAGTTCTAATATAGTGAGCTTACCTTGTTCAGTAGGAACCAGTGCTTTTTGTTTCTTCTCAATGTATTTTCTTGCGAGTAAAGTTCGCGTTGTTTCCGCGTAAGTCGATGGACGACCGATGCCAAACTCTTCCATATCCTTAATAAGACTCGCTTCAGTATAACGCGACTTCGGTTTGGTTTGATTCTCTTCATGAATGATTTCTTTGGCTTCAAGCCTTTTCCCAACTTCTAAATCTAGAATGGTTGAAGACTTTTCCTTATATTCTGGGTTACCTTTATGGAAACCTAAGAATAAGAGCCTAGATCCACCATATTCAAACACTTCACCTTGGTTTTCGAGTTCAACCGATTGTTCTTCATACTGTGCATCTGCCATTAAGCTCATCACAGCACGACGGTAGATGAGTTCATAAATCTTATATTGTTCATCGGTTAAAACACCTTTGAGTGATTCAGGTGTCATTTCTAATACGGACGGTCTAATCGCTTCATGGGCGTCTTGTATATTTTCCGTATTCTTGGTTTTAATCTTCCCTACATAATTGGGGCCATACACAGTTTCAATCATCGATTGGGCTTCTTTGATGAAATCATCGTTTAATCGAACAGAGTCTGTACGCATGTAAGTAATCAAACCGATTTCACTACCACCAATTTTGATCCCTTGGTAGAGTTCTTGAGCAATCCCCATCGCTTTTGAAGGCGTATAATTCAATTTAGATACCGCATCTTGTTGAAAAGTTGAGGTAGTATACGGGGGTTGAGCTTGACGGCTTCGTTTACGTAAATTGACTTTTGTTACATTAAATGGACCATTGAGCTTTTCAATTATCGCATTTAACTCTTCTACTGACCCAAGTGTTTTATCTTTATTCTTGGTGTAGTCAGCCTCAAATTTGGAGAACTTCGCTTTAATCGTAAAATACGTTTGTGGCACAAACGCTTCAATTTCTTTTTCTAAATCGACAATCAATTTCAAAGCGACACTTTGAACACGACCTGCTGATTCGGACTTAATTTTCTTTTGAAGCAATGGTGATAATTTAAAGCCGATGATACGGTCTAAAATACGTCTTGTTTCTTGAGATTTAACCAAATTCATATCGATTTTCCGCGGTTGTTCAATCGCTTTGATGATCGCAGGTTTAGTTACTTCATTAAAAGTAATACGATTGGGTTCATTTAAATCTAGGTTTAAAACATCGGCGATATGCCAAGCAATCGCTTCCCCTTCACGGTCCGGGTCGGTTGCGAGAAGGACACGGTTGTTCTTCGTTACTTTAATCAAATCCTTGACAATTTGAGCATGTTTCTTATCGACCTTATAGGTTGCTTTAAACTTATTTTCTACATCCACACCCAAACCACCAGGTCCGTTTTTAGCGAGTTCCCGGATGTGCCCTACCGACGCTTCTACAATATATTCGCTACCTAAATAGTGTTGTATTGTTTTGGATTTGGCTGGGGATTCTACAATGATCACTGTTTTCATTTAATCCACTTCTTTCACTTTCTATAATTATATATACGGGGTATAACACTGTCAAGAAGAAAACACCCCCTATTTTTTGATATATATTATTTAAAAATATATATGAAAATTCACATCATCACCCTAGGTCAAACGTAATCCAAAAATAAAAGAAGCAATCCAAAGCAGGACTACTTCTTATTGAATCCTGTTCGCGCTTGACTTCCCCAAGACCCGTTCTCTTTAAGGGCCGCAAAGGTTGCACGAATTCGGTGTAAACTCATCAATTGTCTGTAACCAAAGTTCTCAAATATCGCAAGTATAATTAAAATAAAAATGTCTTTAAATCGATAAAAGTCACTTTGACGTTCAGAAATCCATAAGCTAATTAAGGATATGATTATACCATACCCGATGGTTGCATAAAATAGTAATAACACTAAATTCACATTGAGTAACCCTAAAAGTAAGCTAGATAGTAATGCCGCATACCCGACAAGTTCAATAAATGGGCCCATCATTTCGAAGATAAAGAAATAAGGGAATCCCAATAAACCTGGCTGACGGTATTTTGGATTGAACAGCATTCGACGGTGGTAACTTAAGATATCTAATAAACCTCTCTGCCAACGATTGCGCTGTTTGAGTAAAGACTTTAAATCAGAGGGTAACTCGGTATAGCAATTCGCATTGTGGACATAAGCAACACGGTAGGATTCTTTATTTTGGATGGCTTTATGGGTTAATCTCACAACCAATTCCATATCTTCACCCACAGTATCCTTCTTTAAGTCTCCACTGATGGTTAAATAACCACCCGTATCTAATAAGGCATGGCGATTGAATAGTCCAAAAGCACCTGAAATGATCAATAAGCTATTGAGTTTAGACCACCCGACACGTCCTGTGGTAAACGCTCTGAGGTATTCTAAAGTTTGAAGTCGAACCAAAGGGTTTTTAGCCAGTCCACTACGTTCGATTTTGCCTCTATCCACATCCGAACCATTCACAGGTACAATGTTTCCACCAATCGCAATATGGTTTGTCGCATCATCTAAGGTAATACTCATGAGTTTTAAGAGTGCATCTTCTTCTAATAATGAATCCGCATCAATCCCGCAAACATAATCGTTTTTGGCTGCATTAATGCCCATGTTGAGCGCATCCGCTTTACCCCCGTTTTGTTTGTCGATGACAATCAAATTCGGGATTTGTTTAGACACATAAACACTTCGCAGCGGTTTGGTACGTAGTTTGATTGGGAAAAACGGGTGTTTACGTTCGAGTTCGAAGTGACGAACCAACGTCCCAATCGTATCGTCTTTAGAACCGTCATTCACAACAATAACTTCATATTTAGGGTATTTTAGATTGAGTAAGGAAGTGACACTTTCAATGATACTTTTCTCTTCATTATAGGCTGGTGCGATAATTGAAATTGAAGGTAACAAATCGTGTTCAAACAACAAAGTTTGCTTCTTAATTTGCCACATCGATAGCCGTTCATTTGAGCCTTTGATCGATACCAGCATCAAGATTAAATAAATACTATTAATAGTTATAAAGTAAAACGATAAGTATCGGTTCATTTCAACCATGAAAATATCAAGTAGAGGTGCGCCACTCAAAATAAGATTGAAATTGAGTGCGAAAAACAAAATTGGGAAAATTGCGATTGATAACGTAATCCAAAAACTGATCCAGAGGACTTTATCAAGTTCAAATGGAGACTTCTCACGAATTGATGTTGGAAGTGGTTTTTTGATTAATCCCATCTTATTCAATATCTTTTGATTCAAGTAGATCGAGAACTCATCTAATAGATACTTGTCCTGAGTAGCATACGTTTTAATTAATTCAATCAATACTTTTTCGACTTCTAGGTCTTTATTGTAGTTTACAAAATCGATCAAATCTTCTACAATATGCATCTTTAAAATATCTTTTAGAATATCTTTAACTTGGGGGTACTGTGAGGACTTCAGTTTAAGCATAATGTAGTCAAAATGATGTGACAATACCCTTGAAATCGCCATGCGTTGAAAATCATTCTTTGCTCTAGGATAATACTCAAGCACATCTAGAAGGAGTTTTTTTGAGTCAAATACAATTCTCGATAACGCATTCGCCCGTTCTAAATCCATGAGTGATCCATCCATATGGTTGAGTAAGTTCTCTACCATTTCGTAGGTCACTACAGTTGAACAAGCTCGGATTGCCATTTTGCGGATGGTTTCATCCGTATGCTCAAGATAGATATCAGAGACTAACTCTTCAGGATACATGTTCGCCAATGCCTTAAGGGCTTCTTTACGTATACTACCAATTTCACTTGGGTCCATGAATCGTTCGATTGCATAGTTTTTTAAGCGGTCATTATAAATGTGGTTGGCTAAATATAACATGAACTGCTTAACTGGGATTCGATTATCGAATTCATAAGCGTCAAGAAAGGGTTTAATCACTTCAACTTGATTTTTAAGGATTGCATAAATCCAATGCGGGTATGAAGCTTTGGACTTTGATAGCGTCTTCATGATGAATTCAAAGTCTTCACTGTTTAGTTGTTCTTTTAAGGCATAAATAATATAAAAGCGGACTGAATCATCCTTTTCAATATAAAGTCTTTTTTGAAGGGCATTTCTTGCTTTTTGGGTTCTCAGCGTTTGAAGGTATGCAACCGCAACCCTTCTTTTATAAGGTGATAAACGGTTTAATCGTTTATATTGCTTTTGGGTAAATTTCAGTGCTTCAAGGTCTAGAATGATTCGACTACGAATCGAATCCTCAATCGTGATTTGTGTTTCAATATCAATAAACGCATCAAAAAAGAACCGCGTTGAGGTTTTCAAACGGACATCTTCTTGGTCAAAGTATTTCTTAAATAGGTAGTTTCTCGCATCCGCGTGTTTTTGTTTGAGGTGACTGTATCGGACCTTTTGGATCATAATCATAAAAACTAGACCAAACACCAATCCAAAAAAAACTAAAAATGAGAGGGTAATGGGATCGAACATCTGAATTACCTTCTTTCTCTAAAACGCTTCACATGCCCAATCAGTTCTTCAGGGATGATGGGTTTTTCGATAATCAAATCGACATTTAGCATGTTTCCACGGCGGATATTTTCCACTGTTTTATTGTGAGATACCATGATAAATGGAATATTAGCGTAGGTTTTAGATTCATTGAGTTCACGCTTTAAACTGAACCCATCCATCTTGGATAAGTTGATTTCTGAAATGACAATGTCAATTGGATATTCTCTTAAGACGGCTAAAGCATCGGTTACATTGGTAACTGCTTTGACATCAAAATTGAGACGATTAAAGACGCGAACGAGCATATTACGATTCATTTCGTCTTCATCAACTAGCAAAATAATCCCCTCTCTTAATGTAGGTAAGGCTGTACTGTTATCAATGACTTCACCAAACCCAGTTTGACGGGCCAATCTCATGCGTTGGTCTAAGAAGATGAAGATTTCTTTAATCCTATTGTCATCGGTTAAGACAGGATTTAGTTCTGAAAAATAAACAATTGAAGCACATACTGTCACTTTTTCAATGAAGAACGTCGCGTCTTTCACGGCGTTTCGAATTCTTACTGCTAAATCAATAATATGTGACTTCTTATCCGTGGTTGTATGCACCAAAATCCCAGGCCCATTTTGTTTAAAAATACGTGTACCTTCAGGGACAACTTGACCAATAATGTAGGCTAAATTACGGATGGCCTCATCCCCAGTTTCTTTACCATAACGCTTATTAATATCAAATAATTGGTCTAACTGAATTAAGATAAAACCTTGTTCTGTTTCTCTAAAAGCAGCATGTTCCATTTCTTTTTTGAGTAATCCTCTAAAGACCTCCTCAATATAAAGTTTAGTAATTGGGCATCGAAGTAATGCATCTTTCGTCTCTTCGATTTGAGCTTCGAGTTTTTCGAGGTTTTGTTCTAATGTTTTTTTATCGCGTTCAAGAACTTCTTTTTGTTCGGTAACTTCACGCATTTGAGATACATAAATTGCTGGTAAACTGAGACCGAAAATGTTGTGATAGCGTAAAATAAGAGGTTCTAAGATGGTTAACCACACGGTTCCTTTTTTCGCATACACATATTCAAAAAATGCGTGCCATAACTTATAGCCAACATGTGTTGAATCGACCATTTCGAGTGGTTTTTCACTCAATATGAATTCAGATTTTGAAAAGGTTTCAATGATTTCTTCGGTATCCACAGATTTATTCAATTGATTAATCATGTGGTTAATGATTTCGATATAATTAAATTCTTTAACGAATTCTTCGTTGTACTTGAAGACTTGACCTGTGTTATAAAAATCCAGCTTATATTCATACTCAATCCAGTTGTCGATATTCGATTCGATGATGTATCCATACGTTGGACAGATCGCATCAATCTCGTGTTGACGTATGCGTCTAATCGGGTCTTTAATATATTCAGAGGACGGTAGGTTCATTTTATGATAGGCAAATATGCCCTGTTTTAGTTGAATTGGGTCTAAAGGCTTATCGACTGCAATACTCGAAAATAGTGTATTCGATATAAGTGATTTGGTTTCTGATTCATAAACGACAAAAGCCTGTGGAAAAGGTAAAAAATGAATGGGTATAAAATTGATTTTAAAATCTTCTACATACAGTTGATTGTCCATTTTTTTCAATGGTTTGGATTGGCAATTTAATACCATTTTGAGTTAATTGCTTAGAAAGTGATCGGTTCGTTATGAGAGTTCCAGTAAACCCCAAAGTAATGACTGTGCGAACAGCAGATACCATGGCGAAATGAGGGTGTGCTAGGATCAAATACTGAATTTCTTGTAAAGGTTTGATTTTTTCAATCCGTTCTTTATAAGCAACTACCCATTCCGAAGATGGTAAATCAACTAAAATAGATGACTTTTCGGACACGTATAAATAACCGTTGAATAACAGCTGTTCATCGGTTTTAATCGGTCCAATTTGATGAAGTTTAATTGAGTCTTGTAGGCGTGTTTGTTCCATATAATCACCTTTATAACAAGTTCCTTATTATAATTTTACCATATACCTTATTTATAAACTGTTATCATTAATGAAAATGTGAGAATTCGTGGAATCCTCACATTTTAAGTTATATACCCAATTCCAAATAAAGCGCTTCTAATCGATCCGGGCGGTCAGTAATGATGCCATCGACACCGAGTTTGATTAATTTACGCATATCTGCCTCATCATCTACTGTCCAAAAAATGACAGACATGTTGTGACGATGGGCGTCATTAACGAGCGAAGCCTGAGCGAGGTTCGTACTCCATTGTCCATTGATTTCTCTCGCAATTCGACTACGTATGAATGAAGGTAGACTTGCAATGAGTTTGCCTTGACCATCAGATAAGGATGAGTCGATTGGTATAGCCATTGCAGCGTATTTTGGTCGATATAAGAAATCTACAGAAAAAGCTGACAATAAGACCATTTTGAGCGTTTCACTGGTTGCGGTGGATGTATGAATTTCATGATTCGATAGTGCCATGAAGTGTTCGATTACTTCATCAGAAAACGAGGAAACCATGACGCGGTCTTTCATGTTATAAACTTCAATCAATTCTAAGAGTGCGTTCGCTGCGATGGTGAAGGTGTCTTCTTCATCGGTACGTACGTCTTTGATTTCAAGGATGTAACGTTTAGTCGGATAAGTATTGAATAAGTCCACTAACTTCATCGGCAACATCTGATCTAGGATAGTTTGATCGGTTAGGGTTGCGTATGGTGTTTGACCCTCAATATCTTTGAAGGCTCTCACATAAGGGTAATCGTTAGCAACGATACGATCGATGATTTCTTGATAGGTTAAATTTCGGATGACTAAATCCTCTGTTAAGTCTTCTAGTAACAAATCATGACGTAAGTCTAAATCATGGTGTGAGATTAATATATTGTCTTTGGTTAAAGTTAAATCAACTTCAAATACATCGTATTGTGAAGTTTGATTAAAAGCATAAATTGTGTTTTCAGGATAGAGTGCTTTAGCACCACCATGAGGAATGATCCAAGGACGATTTGTGTGATTGATCCATGGATTTTCTGTTTGATACGATAGTGCTTTAGGGCTCGATTCAAGGATTACAAAAAAGCCAATAACAAAGAGAATCACGATGGCTATGCGTTTAAGTATTCTTAAAAAAGTCATAATAGTTTCTCCCTTATAATCGATTTGATGGGTTCAAATGTTTTACGATGAATCGGACAGATACCATACTGTTCGATGGCTTCGATATGCGCTTTCGTTGGATAACCCATGTGCTTTTTAAATCCATACATCGGAAATAGTTTATCCATTTCAATCATGTATTCATCACGAGTAACTTTAGCAACGATACTCGCTGCGGCAATACTCGCCGATTTTTGATCGCCTTTGATGATCGATTCAGTGGGTATACCAAGTTCATCTTCTAACATCATCGCGTCCGCTAAGATGTATTCAGGTTTAATCTTTAAGGCTTTAATTGCAGATACCATCGCCGTTTTAGCGGACCGATAAATGTTGATTTGGTCAATTTCTTGAGGCGAAACGATACCAATACCAATCGCAAGTGATTCCTTTTTGATGGTATCGATTAAGGCTCTACGTTTCTTGTCGGATAATTTTTTTGAATCATCCACACCTTCAATTTTAGCACCTTTTTTTAAAATCACTGCTGCAGCGACCACAGGGCCTGCGAGAGGTCCACGGCCAGCTTCATCGGTGCCTGCTATGTATAGGATGCCTTTTTCATAAAGCGCATCCTCATATTCAAATAGATTTAAATCGGTCAAAGGTAATCCCTCCAAAAGCTCCATCACGAAGGTCTCTTAATATAATATCGTAAACCATATCGTAGTTTACTTGGTTACCTTTTATTAAAGCACCACGTTTTCTACCAATCATTTCGAATGTGTTGGCTACATCCGATAACTCAGTCAAATCATAGCGTTTTTTATATCGTTCAGGGTAGTATTGAGTTAAGAATCGATGGGCATAAACAGCCACTTCTTCACTCGGTAAAATCGTATCCTTAATCGCGCCACTAAGTGCGAGGTGATACCCAGTTGTTGGGTCATCGAATTTAGGCCATAATACACCGGGTGTATCTAAGAGTTCAAAGTCTTCAGAAATCTTAATCCATTGTTGTGCTTTAGTAATACCGGGTGTGTTCCCAGTTTTAGCTGCTTTTTTCTTAGATAATGTATTGATTAAAGTCGATTTACCAACGTTCGGAATCCCAATAATCATTGTACGAATCGCTCGTGGTTGAATGCCTCTACGTTTTTCACGTTCGAGTTTATCAGTTAAAATCTCTAGGGTCGCATCTTTAATCTTATTGATATTTAAGCCTGTAATTGCGTCGATTTTGAGCCCTTTTAAACCTAGATTGTTATAATGTGCCAGCCATTTATTCAATTCTTTTTGGTCTGCTAAGCTAGACTTGGTATATAGAATTAGGGCTGGTTTATTTTCAATTATTTCTTGGAGTCTTGGATTCATCGAAGATTCGGGTAATCTCGCATCGAGTAATACAAACACGATATCGACGAGTTTTAACGATTCTTTGATTTCTCTTAAGGCTTTGGACATGTGTCCAGGATACCATTGTACTTGTTTCAATCGATAATACCTACTTTCGGGAAAAATCTAAAAATGACTTTCGCTTTGATGTCTTGTACGCGAATTAATCCGAGCGTTCTAGAGTCTTGAGAATTTTGAACGTTATCACCTAATACAAAGTAAAAACCTTCAGGGATCACGCCACCCTCTAAACTGTCAATTAATTCATTCACAAAAGTTCTATAAGTCGAGGGTACTTCTTGTACAATTTTACCATTAACTATCAGTTGATTTGAAGCATTTAGCACTAATGTATCCCCTGGAAGACCAATCACTCTTTTAACATAGTGGGCTTCATCTAGGTTTTCATAGTAGGTTTCATCAATATATATCACCACAATATCATTACGTCTTGGTGTGTAATCAAATTGATATACAATGAGACGGTCGTGTTCTTGAAGTGTGGGTTGCATCGAACTTTGAAATACTTCAGCGGTAAATACATAAAACGTAATGATGTGTAAAACGATCATCAAACTGATAGAGAAAAACTGGATGGTATCGATCAATTTAAACTGTTTATAAAGCACTTTATTGTCACCTTTGAGCCCTTTTTTAAGAAAGAATAAAAATAAGGCTGATACAACAACAAGGAGTCCACTTAGAACTAGTAATAATACTTTTTGAAAAAATTCGGTAAAGGTTGGATACGCTTTTATAGTATAGATTAAACTAACACCAAATATCAATAAAGAAACCACATTGAGTGTGGCTCCTTTAAGCGTCATACGGCGGTTGAGCTCAGTTTTAATATCAATTGAATCTGGATCGTTTTGAATGCGTTTATTGAGTTCTTTCAGTGTCATAGCATATTTTCCAATTCTGCCATAGTTACCAATACCTGGCGTGCTTTTGTACCTTCATTCTTAGAGACGATACCTTGTTCTTCTAACAGTTCAACTATGCGTTGGGCACGGTTAAAACCAACGCCAAATTCTTTTTGAATGGCATTGATGGAGGCGTTATTTTCTCTAACAACAAATTGAGCAACCGGATAGAGTAAGTCATCTGAAGCTGCCGTATCCTTTTTAATGGTAAAGGTTCTTAAGGAATCGTGGTCGAATAGATAATTTGGTGGCATTTGATCACGAATAAAGTCTGTTACGCGTTCAATTTCCGCATCTTTTAAGAAAGCGCCTTGTAAACGAATTGGACGTTCAGCTTCTTTAAAAAGCATATCACCTTTACCCAATAAGGATTCTGCCCCTGCACCATCTAAAATGGTGGTGGAGTCGACATAAGAAGCAACCTTAAATGCGATACGTGAAGGAATGTTGGCCTTGATGGTACCTTTGACAACGTCTGTGGTCGGACGTTGGGTTGCAACTAACAGGTGAATACCTGCAGCACGGGCTTTTTGAGTGAGTCTTTGGATGGCTTCTTCAACATCATTTGCTGAAACCATCATTAGGTCTGCCAATTCATCAATAACAATGACGATATATGGCATCTTTTCTAAGGATGGATCTTCTTTCACTCGCTCATTATAACCTTTGATATCTTTGGCTCTATTCGTAGCGAACTGTAAGAAACGTTTATCCATTTCACCTACTGCCCAAGAGAGCGCTGTTGCTGCCATTTTGGGTTCTGTGATCACAGGTGTCACTAGGTGTGGTAAATCATTATAAACCGCTAATTCGACCATTTTCGGGTCAATTAAAATGAATTTCAAATCATCTGGATGGTTTTTCATCAATAACGATACGATGATGGTATTGACACAAACGGATTTACCGGAGTTAGTAGCCCCAGCGATTAAGCAGTGAGGCATCTTCGCGATGTCAGCGTATATATTTCTGCCATCAATATCGACCCCTAAAGCAATCTTTAATGGGTGTGAATTATCATCGATAAAATCTGGGTGATCAACAACGTTACCGTATGCAACAATTTCTGGGACTGCATTCGGAATTTCTAGACCGACATAGGCTTTTCCTGGGATTGGTGCTTCAATACGCAATGATTTCGCTGCTAAGTTCATCATTAAGTTATCTTTGATGCGATTCACTTCTTTAACGTTTACACCTGGTTCTAGTTCAATTTCATGACGTGTAACGGTTGGCCCTTTGGTAATGTTATGGACATGTCCTGGCACTGAGAACTGTAAGAGTGTCTCATTCACGGTAGATTCTTGAGCAACCAACCAAGCGGGTCTCGCGTCTTGGTCACGAAGAACCTTCGAGAACATATCGACAGTTGGAAATTTGTATGGTCGACTTGGTCTAACAAAACTTGGTTTAGGTGTCTCCTCTACAGGTTTTTTAAAGGTTTTCTCAACTGTCACTGGTTCTGGTTTAGTATACTTAAAGTCATCATTTACTACTGGATTATCTGTTGTTGAAGGGTTGAAACGTTCGAATAATACATCGGTTTTTTTAATCGTATCCACCGTTTGAGGGGTCGGTTTGGTTTCGATATACTCGAAATCACTTGAGGATACTTTGTCCTCAAATACGACACGTTCAGGTTTTGGATTGGTAAACGTTGGGGCTTCTTTCTTTTGTATGAATGGGACTTCAAGTGGAACTGGTTTCTTGCGTTCATCCTCATACTTACGTTTTTGATCCACCACAACATCCTCACCAAAAATATCTTTTCTAGCTTGGTTATTTAAAATGGTCGATTTAAATTCAGCATATTCGGATAAATCTGTCATTGGCTTTGTTCTAAAAGCATCATAGCGTTTTTTAACATCCCCTGTATTTCTAATAATGAATGGTGCTACGGTTTCGTCTTTTACAGACAAACCAAAAATCGGAGAAATGAATTCAGACGATTTGAACTTTTTATGGCCTTGTTGTTTTAGGCCTTCAATTTTTACAAACTGATGGATTTTAAACCCTTGAAAATCTTTACGAATAAACTCGGCATAAGGTTTACGGTTGAATAGGCTCATCATCAAGGTCCTCCTCTTCGGTTTCTCTTTTAATTTCATCATATATACTGTCGACACCTGTATCAATGGATTTTTCGACTTGAAATACATTTTTACTGTAAATCTTATAGGTTTCTTCTCCAACAATACCAATAATGGCTAAACAAATCTTGATAGTTATGGTTTCAGTCAGTTTGTCGACGGTGACCTTTTTGATCCAAAAGGCTGGGTTCGCAATATTCATCGCTGTAAAGAAATCGCCAATCCGTTTACGCACTTTAAGCTTCTTCTCAACTTTCATCACAGTTGAATCATCGACTTTTTCTTTGACTTCATAAAGAGACATGATAGATGCTAACGTTTTGCCTCTAAAGATTCTTAATAGTTTCGCATCGAACAAACGATCCACACGATCAGTGATATAGTGCCCTAATAAAAGTGTTTCTTGAATGGTTAGTTCTAATAGAGGGTATTTCGAAGATGGGTAAAACTTCGTTGCGATATCTTTTGATAATTCTAAAGATACTGCTTTGAGGTGGTTAACCAACCCAATCGATTCACGATCTTTTTTATTCTTAAATTGACTTTGTGCATCTTTAATCAACAATTTGATTTCTTCTGCGTCAATATCCGGTTCAATTGCTTTTTTGTAAAAGTTCTTATTCCGTTGTGCTTGTAATATGGTATAGAAATAGAACATCAACAAGAACATAAAGCCAAAGGTTACTCCCGCAAAAAAAATGCCGAGGTATCCCAGTTCTAGTTTAAATGAAAAGAATTCTTGCCAGTTCATTTTT
Organism: Paracholeplasma vituli; assembly: GCF_025446935.1. GTDB lineage: Bacteria > Bacillota_I > Bacilli_A > Acholeplasmatales > UBA5453 > Paracholeplasma > Paracholeplasma vituli. Next base: position 108,636 of record NZ_JAOEGN010000005.1, read on the forward strand.
TCACATCCTTATGCGTATAATTATACCTTAAGCGTCCTAAAAGATAAAGAATTATCTTTTGAAGGCCATCACTTTCAGACTAGGTTTTTTAACCTTTTTGTGCGATAATATAGAAGGTGATGAAATGAAAAAATATATGATTGCATGTGATTTAGATGGTACTTTATTGGATGGTAACTCTGAACTCACAACAGAAACGATAAGTTATTTAAAGGAACTCGCTAGTTTAGGCCATAAAATCGTGATTGCGACAGGCCGCCCTTTTAGAGGTTGTTACCATTATTATCAAGCGTTAGATCTCGATACACCGATTATTACGGATAATGGCGGGTCGATCGAAAATCCTAGAGATAATCACTTTCAAAAAATGACCTTAAAAATCCCTAAACGAATCATCGATAAATTGTTCAATTTTGCTGAACCTTTCACAAGAACAGCATTTTATAGTGTGGATAATGGGCTTTACGTGTATAAACCAACAGATCGCTTAAACTGGTTATACCATGAAACAGAGGATACCTTCTTTGTCGAAGGACCCTTCACAAATCCTAATCATCCGGAACCTTCTGGGTTAATGTACATCATTGATGTTGCTTATAAAGAAACATTTGAATCCTTTATTATGAACGAATGTGATGGTTTACTTTTATACCGCGACTGGGGTAGTGATCACAAGAACGCCATATTTGAAATTTATCAAAAACGTACTTCTAAAGGGGAAGCGATTGAATTTGTAAGACAGTATTATGGTTTTGAACCTGAACAAGTTATCGCATTTGGCGATGGGCTCAACGATTTAGACATGCTTCAAGTTGTCCATCATGGGGTTGCGATGAAAAATGGTGTCGATGAAGTCAAAGCAGTTGCGAAAGCAATCAGCTTTAAACCCAATACCGAAAATGGAGTCATTGAGTATTTAAAACAATATATCACAAAAGACTAAGCGCAGGCTTAGTTTTTTTTGTAAAGTATGCTTGACATTCAAAAACAGTGGTGTTATAGTAATGATGTAAAGCAAACTTGACAAAGGAGAAACTATGAATAATCATCTCGAATTGCTGCGGAAACAGCAAAACATTAAACAAGAGACGCTTGCAGATGCCATGGGGGTATCGCGCCAAACCATCAGTTCAATTGAAACCGGAAAATACAACCCTTCTATTATCTTAGCGATTAAACTTGCAAGATTTTTCAATTGTACTGTCGAAGAGATTTTCGTTTACGAGGAGGAGACAACACAATGAAGAAACCATTTATCACAAGACAGTACTTACAAGCCATCCGTTTATTAGGTATGATTTTCATCATTTTGTTTATACTCAATGTTCGATTTCAATTCTTAAACGATTATTTGAGTGGGTTTTCACTAGGATTTGGAGTCACAATTATATTATTATCTACCATCTTGTTATTTAGTAAATCTTACATGAAGGAACAAAAGATTGCTGAGAATGATGAACGTCTAATAATGATTAGAAACAAAGTTGTCTCACAAACCTATTTCGTTCATTATTGGATTCAGTTCTTACTCATCGTGATTTTCGGTTTTTTTGAAGAAACCAACCTCATTTCCATCATCATGGCTGGCATATTCGTATTTGAATCCTTGGTAATGCTTGGACTCGATATTTACTACAAAAGAAAATACTAAAGGAGAATGTATATATGAAAGTATTGTTTTCAGTTAAGGATGTCACAAAGACATTTACGCTTTCGAAAAAACAGCGTAAAATTTTAAAAACCAACGATTCTAAAAAGGTCGCTGTTAAATCTTTATCATTTGACGCTTACGAAGGTGAAATCTACGGTTTGCTTGGGCCTAACGGAGCGGGTAAAACGACCACGCTACGCATCGCAAGTTCATTGATTAAACCCGATTCTGGTGATGTATTCATCGATGGTATCTCGGTTGTCAATGATCCTAGTAATGTTCGTCGTAAGATTGGATTTTTAACCAGTGAGTTGAAATTAGAAGACTTTTTCACACCGAACTACTTGTTTGATTACTTCTCACGTTTGCACAACATCGAAGAAGAAACCATTCAAGCTCGTAAGAAAATGTTGTTTGACCAATTTGGGATCCAGCCATTTTGCGAGGTAAAGGTATCTGATTTATCGACGGGTATGAAACAAAAGGTCTCATTAGCAATTTCGATTGCTCACGACCCGAGCATCATCATTTTTGATGAACCGACTAACGGTTTAGACATCATTACAGCGAAAACCGTCACAGATTTTTTAATCCATTTAAAACAAACAGGTAAAACCATTATTCTTTCTACCCATATCTTCAGCTTAGTCGAAAAGTTATGTGACCGTGTGGGTATTATCATTGAAGGTGAAATGGTCTATGAGAATACCGTTGCAGAAATCATGAAAACCACGGACTTAGAAACCTTATTCTTCCAATTATATGAATCGAAAGGGGGAGTATTATAATGCAAAACATTTGGACCATCGTCAAAAAAGAACTCAAACGCTTCTTTACCGATAGACGCATGCTCGTTACACTCATCCTACCAGGACTAATGATTTTTGTTCTTTATTCCTTAATGGGTAGTGTGCTTTCAGAAACGGTATCGATTCCAGAAGATTATACTTATAAAGTATCAATTGTGAATCACCCATCCGAATTTGATGCGTTTAACCAAAACCCTGCTTACCCTGTAGAACTCACCGTCATCGATGGAACTCTATGGATCGATGATGTTAAACTCGCAATTACAGAAAAGACTGTAGATTTACTCATTATTTATGAAGCCGATTTCTACTCTAAAATGCTCGCATATAGTATCGATTCTGGTTTACCTGCGCCACAAGTAGAAATCTTCTATAATGCTTCTTCGAATGAATCTAGTTCAATTTACAGTTACTATACCTCGATGTTATTAGCCTATGAATCGAATATTTCTAATAAGTTTGATATCAATCGTGGAGATACATCCTATAACTTAGCAAGTTCAAAAGATATGTCGATACAGTTCGTTACCATGTTAGTCCCATTCTTACTCATTACCTTCTTATTCACAGCATCTTTAAGTATTGCTTCTGAATCGATTGCAGGAGAAAAAGACCGTGGAACGATTGCAACCCTATTAACCACACCTACGAAACGCAGTGAGATTGCATTAGGAAAAGTGATTGCGTTAAGCATCACAGCATTAGCCAGTGCAGCCTCTAGCTTCTTCGGTTTAATGCTTTCACTACCAAAACTAATTGGTGAAGATTTCACCATGGCGATGTATGATTTTGGCACGTATGTCTTGTTATTTACAGTATTGATTTCTACGATTTTGATCTTCATTGTACTAATTTCAATTATCAGTGCTTACGCGAAGTCCATCAAAGAGGCTTCCTCCTTAGCGATGCCTTTGATGATTATTATCATGCTTATCGGAATTTCTTCCATGTTTGGAACCAGTTCATCGAATTTAATCATGTACTTCATCCCAGTATATAACTCGGTTCAGTCGATTACGTTCATCTTATCTCTAGAAGTGAACTACTTGTTCTTAACCGTCACCATACTAACGAACCTACTGGTTGTCGGATTAGGTACGGTATTACTTACCCGTATGTTTGATTCTGAAAAAGTAATGTTTAATAAATAAACAAATACCCGATTTAGCTGGTGCTAAATCGGGTTATTTCTTATTTGATTTTGGTTAAGTGCCAAATATCTTTGTTGTATTCTTCCATGGTTCTATCGGTAGAGAAGAATCCAGATTTCGCTGTATTCATAATCGACATCTTGAGCCATGTAGGACGGTTTTGATAGAGTTTATTTGCTTTCGCTTGAGCCGCAACATAACTATCAAAGTCTTTGAGGACTAAATAAACGTCACGGTCGAGTAAGTTTCTACGAATTTCTTCAAATTCATTTCGTGGCACATTGGTGAAGAATCCATTGGTGAGTTGATCCAAGACACGTTTGATTCTTGGGTCTTTTTCATACATCTCATAAGGTTGATAAGATCCTTTTTGGTAGAGATCAGTCACTTCTTTAGCGGTTAATCCGAAGATAATGATGTTATCTTCACCGACCAATTCTGCGATTTCAACGTTTGCACCATCGAGTGTACCAATCGTGATTGCACCATTCATCATGAACTTCATGTTGCCTGTACCAGAGGCTTCCTTAGAAGCGGTTGAAATTTGTTCCGACAAATCGGCAGCTGGCATAATGGTTTCTGCGTAGGTGACATTGTAATCCTCAACGAATACCACTTTGAGCAACTCATTGGTTTCAGGGTCATTGTTCACTTTTTCAGCAATCGTATTGATTAATTTAATTACTTTCTTCGCAAACCAGTAAGTAGGTGCTGCTTTAGCACCGAAAATAAAGTTCTGTGGGTAGAACTGCTTACGTATTTCAGGGTTTGATTTTAGTTCATTGTATAAATGCATAATGTGTAAAGCATTCATCAATTGACGTTTGTATTCATGAAGACGTTTGACTTGAATATCAAAGATTGCGTGTGGATTGAGTTTCACACCTTGTTCTTTGAAAATCTTGTCGGTGAGGGCTTGTTTACGTGCAAGTTTCATCGCTTCGTAACGTTTTTGTATTACAGGATCATTCGCGAATTTTGCGAGACCTTCTAATTTAGAAGTATCTTTAATCCATTCATTACCGACTGTATCCTTAAGGATTTCAACGATTTCTGGATTAGATTGTAAAACCCATCTTCTATGGGTGATACCGTTTGTTTTGTTATTAAACTTATTTGGATAATAATCCGCGAAATCGCGCATTTCAATTTCTTTAAGAATATCAGTGTGAAGTTGTGCAACCCCATTGACCGAGAATGAACCGACAATCGCTAAGTTCGCCATGTGAACCATACCGTTTTTAAGGATTTGCATCGACTCAACTTCTTTTGCATAATCGCCAAAGCGTTGTTTCAATTCAATTTCAAAACGACGGTTGATTTCTTCAGTGATGGTATATATTCGAGGTAGTAAAGGTTGGAATAAACGAATTGGCCATTTTTCTAGCGCTTCAGCCAAAATGGTGTGGTTCGTATAAGCGACACAGCGACGTGTAATATCCCAAGCGTGATCCCATTCCATACCTTCTTCATCCACTAAAATGCGCATGAGTTCAGGAATGATTAGTGTTGGATGGGTATCGTTAATGTGGAAAACGGCTTTTTCAGCTAGGTTATCCAGCGTACCAAATTGTTTTTTATGTTTCTTTAATACCGCGTTCACACCCGCACTTGAGAATAAGTATTGTTGTTTCAAACGTAAGATCTTACCTTCATCGGTATCGTCATTTGGGTAAAGCATTTCTGAGATTTGGCGTAATTTCTTATGATAATCAAATGTTCCACCTTGATTTTGGTATAAATCGCTCGGTTCAGCACTCCAAAGTCTGAGTGTGTTGATCACTTGGTTGTTGTATCCGACAATTGGGACATCATAAGGAACTGCTTTGACATATTCCGCATTACGATGGAATACGTTGAGTTTTCCGTCGATGACTGAAAGTTCAATGTGTCCATAGAATGGGACATCGATGGCTTCTTCATCACGTCTGACTTCCCAAACGTGTATATCTTTTAACCAGCGGTCTGGGTATTCAACTTGATAACCATTTTCAATTTTTTGTTTAAAGAACCCATAGCGATAACGGATGCAGTTACCATGAACCGGTAGCGCTAAAGCAGCTACACTATCCATGAAACAAGCCGCTAATCGGCCTAAACCGCCATTACCTAATCCAGCATCGGTTTCTTTATGTTCAATTTCATTGATGTCTAAGTTGAGTTCATTAAACGCTTGTTTAACAACGTCGTAGACACCCGCATTCATTAAGTTATTCGTAATCATACGACCCATGAGGAATTCCATTGAAAAATAATAGACTTGACGCTTGTCCGATTCGATTTTCTTCGTTTCCTTCCAATCATCTGCGATGTGTTCTTTAAGAAGGGTTCCTAAAGCAACATATTGTTGATAACTGCTAGAATCTTTGAAGTCGATCGCGTATGTCTTTTCTACTTGTTCAATGAATGCCTTCTTAAATGTAATCGCATCTTTAAATACAGTTGACATGTGTTTTCTCCTTACAGTAATAATCCAGTGTGATTATACCATAAAGGCACCTCTGCTTAAGGTGCCTTCTGTCTTGCAAACGATTACATTTTTACTTTCGGTACTTTAAAATGAGCGCTGTAAGGGGTCCAATCGTTAATTTCACATATTGATTTTGATTGTGACATTGCCCTTCAAACGTCTCTAAAGGTAATCCATTGTACTGATCAGAACCCCCATATTTGAGGAGGTCACTGTTGATGATTTCGTCATAAACACCGCTAAAAGGCACACCCATTTCATATTGGTGATATACCGTAGGTGTCATATTTAAAACCACCAAAACATGATCTTCAGGGTCTTTTCCGTATCGAATAAAACTATAAATCGATTGGTCTGCATTGGTAGAGTCAATCCATTGAAAACCTTTTGGATCGTGATCTAATTCGTGTAACGCAGGCTCTGATTTATATAGATAGAGTAAGTCTCTCACAAACTCATTGGCTGAATGGTGAGATTTAAACTCATAAAGATTCCAATCTAACTGACGATGGACACTCCATTCTTGGAAATGAGCGAATTCTTGACCCATAAATAATAATTTTTTACCTGGATGGGTCATATATAGACCCATCAATAAGCGATAGTTCGCGAATTTTTGCCAGTAATCCCCAGGCATTCTCGTTAAGAGTGTGCCTTTACCATGAACCACTTCATCATGTGAAAATGGGAGTACAAACTGTTCTGAAAATGCATAGGTTAAGCCGAATGTAATGTCGTGATGATGCCACTTACGGTGAATTGGGTCACGCTTGAAGTATCTTAGGACATCGTTCATGAAACCCATATTCCATTTATAGTTAAATCCAATACCACCCGCGTCTACAGGTTTGGTAACCCCTTCATGCGCTGTTGAGTCTTCTGCCATGAGTAGGATGCGGTCATCTTTACCAAAAATGACATAGGATAACTGTCTCAAAAAATCAATCGCGCCTAAATTGGTACCGTTTCTTGAATCTCCTAAATAGTATAAGAGGTTAGAAACTGCATCCACTCTAAAACCATCGACGTGGAAATAATCCATCCAAAAACAAGCGTTGGAAATTAAGAAACTTTTAGTTTGGGGTTTCGATAAATCTAAATTTGCTGTCCCCCATACTTCATTCTCACGTTTCCAAGTTTCGTCGTGTTCGTATAGTGGAGACCCATCAAAGAAATACAGACCATGTGCATCTTTACAAATATGGCCAGGAACCCAGTCCATAATGACACCGAAGCCTTCTTGATGTAGACGGTCAATCATATACATTAAATCTTTTGGAACACCATAACGAGCGGTTGCAGAATAATAACCGGTCCCTTGATACCCCCAAGAATCATCGAGTGGGTGTTCATAGATTGGCATCAATTCGATGTGAGTAAAATTCTGTTCTTTTAAATATTGGATAAGTTGTTCGACAATTTCATTGAACTTGAAAAATTGTCCATATTTTGTCCGCCAAGATCCTAAGTGTAGTTCATAAATCATAACGGGTTTATCGTAGAGTTTGGTTTTGGAAAACATCCAATCTTGGTCATGCCACTCATACCCATCGATATCGTATACTTTAGAGGCCGTATTGGGTCTATTTTCTGAGAATTTAGCATAAGGATCGGCTTTATAGAGTTTACCCTGATTGGTAAAAATCACGTATTTGTATTTCGCCCATTCTAAATTCCAAGGAATCTCAATGGACCAAACCCCCATATCGTGAATCTTTGTTAGGGTGTGTGCGTGTTCTAACCAGTTATTAAATTCACCGACCACAGAGACCATTAATGCGTTTGGTGCGTATACGGTAAAACGAGTACCCTGTATTAAGCCTTCTTCATCTTTGATTAGGTGTGCACCAAATATGCGATAGGCATCATAGAGCTTGCCTTCATTAAAGAAATAAGCATCTTCATTCGAAATTTTATACATAATTATTCTCCATTTCTACCCCTATTTGTTCGATCTGTTGACCGCTAAATCCTTTTTGTCTTAAAGCTTGATGGATTTTTTGTTTGAGAGCGTATCCTTGATAGGTCTTTTCGTATTTGCTACGAATTTTTTGGTATTCTTTTAAAATGGCATTCGATTCATCAAAACGTTTGGGATCTAAATATTGTTCAACATATTTTAGGGTGGTTTCATAGTCAAAACCCTTGGCTATAACTTGACGAATGACGGTGTTTTTGGCTTGTAAAAACGTTGGTTTTTGAATCGATTTACAAGCTTTCATCACTAATTTTTTAAGTGCGTCATCGTTTTTCGGTAAAACTCTTGAAATGGTTTCTGGGTGTAACCCTTTCGTAGACAGGATCGATTCGATTTTCTTCGCACCGTACTTGTTTTTATACCCCTCTACAAGTAGTTTACCATACTCTAAATCATCTAAATAGCCGAGTTTTTTATAGGTGTTAGTCCATTCTTCAATGTTTGATTCCTTGACATTCAGGCTTCTTAGATAGGTTTTAAACTCATGAACGGATTGTGGTTTTTCCAAATGCACAATTGCCTTACGCTTTTGAACGTGAACTTTATCGGCATCTAAAATAGCTTTAAGTAATTTTGAATCGATTTCTAAATCTTTCTTAATACGAAAAACAACAATGGTTTCTTCTTCTAATTGGATGACTTCATCCCCGAGTGTGACTTTGTATCCAAAGCGGACACGTTCTAATTTCTCAACTTTCATAATTCACCAAGTAAGTAATGGTTTGTTGGAGTTGGTTATCATAGGATGGCAATACGACAATACTTCTATAATAATCAATTAAGAACATAATCGTTTCATAATTGAACGACCCCGTCACCGAAAGATTGTTTGCGGATTGGAAGGCTCTAATTTTCGCTTCTAAATCGGAATCTAATACAGACAAATTACCGCGGTCTGGTAACGTATCTTCTAAAAGATTGAGTAGTTCGATGATGGTTTGTTCAGTTTCTACAGACTGGTTTAATGTGATTTCTGATTTGTAGATTGGATAAGGGTAAGCAACGATACCCGATTGAATAATGTTTACATCAGGGATAATTCCACCCTCAACGGTGTTGTTATTTGGGGAATACCAATAACCTTCAGTCATATTGAGATAGAGTTCTTTCGATTGTCTTTGAAGTACAAATGTTGTTTGATAGACAAACTTCCCATATGTTTTCATCCCTACAAGTGGGTAATTTCCATTTTCACGCATCGCTATCGCAAGCACTTCACTCGCGGAGGCACTATGTTCGTTCATTAACACGACAATTGGATACGTTTTTTTGACATTCTCTGCTACACCATAATAAGGTGTTTTCAAATCATCATAAATTCGATGCATCGTTACAACTGGGTCTGAACCAGTAGCGAAATTGGAGATGATATCGACCACAGCAGTTAAATACCCACCGCCATTGTTTCGGACATCAATGATTAACCCTGCTGGATTTTCGGCTTCTAGTTTCGCGAGTTCAGTCCTAAATGCCATACCGGTTTTTCCGGCAAATCGGTTGATATCGATATAAGCTATTCTATCTTCAAACATTGTTGAAGTTACAGAGTTCAGTGGGATTTCTTTGATACTGACAGTTGTTTCAACGGTTTGATCACCCCGTTTAACCTTGAGATTAAATGTGGTGCCTAAATCTCCATATAACAACGCGATACGTTCATCATAAGTTAAATCTGTTAGTGCTGTTCCATCGATTTCTTGGATGATATCCCCAATATAGATGGATTTTTCCAAGCGGGCTAATGGATTTGTATCGGATATGAGTAACCCTTCTGGTAAATCCATGATTGAAATCCCAATCCCATAGTAGGATTCATCGAGTTCAATTGTGCGTGTATTCGGTACATATAAATAAGTATAGGGATCATTCAAACGTTCAATAATCTCATCGACGGTATTGACTTCATTAATCTTAAAATCGAGATCCTTATAGTAGTATTTATCCAATAAAGTATAGACTTCATAGACGTCTGGTTTAGTTAAAAAAGTGGGTAGCTCAATATCGCACCCACTTAAAAAACCTAATAAAAGGCTAAGGATTAAAGTTAAAAATACGCGTTTACTCTTTACTAAATCCACGTCCAACCGCCTCTTTCGTATCTGTCATGAAGGTAAAAGCTTCTGGATCTATGCGTTCGATAACAGAACGCATCATATTGACTTCTCGATTACGCATTGTACAAATGACCATTTTACTCGCAATACCACTGAATCCACCTTCAGCATCAATCAAGGTACAGCCACGATCAATCGTATCGTAAATAGCTTGCTTAATGAGTTCTGGTTTTTTCGTTATGACGAAAATGGTCTGTCCTGCACGTCCCTTAATCGATACGTTATCAACAATAATCGAGATTAAGAAGACGCTCGCTACGGCGTAGATAAATAGTTCAATGTCTCTAAAGAATATTAAGGAGAGAATGACGACTAATCCATCTGTGAAGAAAAAGATGACTTGATACGGTATATGGAGCTTCTTATGAATGATACTTTGAATGACATCCATACCGCCAGTGGTCCCACCAAAGCGGAAAACAATCCCAAGTCCAACCCCAACGAGAAGTGAACCCGATACAGCTGCAATCAGTAATTTCGAATCTGTAATTTGATTCATGATCCACGCCTCATCTGAACCAATTAGTTCAAGAATGAATAATATGGTTGGTGAAGCTAATGTACCAAAAACAGTTTTTAAGAAGAAATCTTTACCTAAAACTAATAAACCTAAGATTAATAAAAAAGAGTTTACGATATATAGAAAGATGGATGGGTTAATATGGTCTTTGAATAAGACAGCTAATCCCATTGTTCCACCAATAACTAAGTTTTCTGGTAATAAGAAATAATAAAACCCCAGGGTCATTATCGTAACCCCGAATGCAATTCGTGAATACTCTGATACTATTTTTTTGATCATCTAATCACCTGACTTTAAATAAGCATTGATAAAACCGTCGATGTCACCATCCATCACTGATACCGTTTGACTGGTTTCATAATCGGTTCTGTGGTCTTTCACCATTTGATACGGGTGGAATACATAGGAGCGGATTTGAGAACCCCATCCAATCTCTTTTTGTTCACCTTTAATATCATTTAATAATTTTCTTTGTTTTTCAATTTCTAAAACCGCTAACTTCGATCTTAAGATGTCCATAGCGACCTCTTTGTTCTTAATTTGACTACGTTCGTTTTGACAGGTCACCACGATGTTGGTCGGTAAATGCGTCACTCGAACTGCACTGTCCGTCGTATTAACGCTTTGCCCACCCGCTCCGCTGCTTCGATAAACATCCACTTTGATATCTTCATCCTTAATGTTGATCTCGATGCGTTGATCGATTTCAGGCATTACTTCCACAGAGACGAAAGAGGTATGGCGACGCGCATTCGAATCAAAAGGAGAGATTCGAACCAAACGGTGCACACCGTGTTCACTTTTTAAATACCCATAGGCATATTTGCCTTTAATTCTAATCGTTACGCTTTTGATGCCCGCTTCTTCACCAGCTTGGTAATCAAGGACATCTATCTTATAGTTTTTTCTTACTGCGTAGCGTTGGTACATCCGGTAAAGCATTTCACACCAGTCTTGAGATTCGGTCCCACCAGCACCAGGGTGTAGTTCTAATATAGCCGGTAAATCATCATACGGCTCATTCAAAAGAATTAAGGTTTCAAATACTTTTAAAGATTTATCTAAAGCTAGGACTTCATCAGTAATCAATAGAAAATCTTCAGATTGATCATCTGTGACACTCGCAAGTTCGGATAAACTCTCTGATTCTTTAAGTAAGCTTTCATAGGTTTCAATCTGTTCTTTTTGATTATTTGTCTTTTCAATTATTTTTTGGGCTGCTTTGACGTCATCCCAAAAATCAGCCGCAGTCATCATTTGGCTGTTTTGTTCAAATTCTTTTTTTAATGTTTCTAAATTGAGTGCTCTTTCTAAATCCGCTAAACGAATTTCAAAGGACTCTAAGTATTTATTTAATTCATAACGTTCCATAATATAACCTCACAAGTATTATAACAAAGTTATAAGCAATCTACTAGAATAAACGGGTATGGTTCATTCGATTCTTGTGATAAAATCCATTTTTAAGGCATCTTCTGTGGTTTTTATGATGAGGCTTCTAAGAACATCTAAATCGACATCCTTTAAAGTCTTAATGTATAAACAGCTTTTTCCGTAGGTCACTTTACCAAGATGTGAAAGCTCTTCATACTGATTAATTTCAAAACTTAAATAGAGGGTAATGGCTTGTTTTCGGCTCGCCAATCCAATGATTGGCATATCTCCGCTATGTCCGGTTTTATACTGATAGTGAAGCTTACCAAACCCAACAATAGTACCCCAAAGTTTTGGTTTGAGTCCTGTGATTTCACTCATCAAATCAATCAAATAAAGTACATCAGGTTTTCGTTTTGGGTCGAGTGAATCTATATAGTTTCTTACATCTACGTTTGTTATGTTCATCGTATTTATTCCCCTTGATACTATTATATCGAAAAAAACCTAGTACAGGAGTCATCTTCGTACTAGGGTTTTGCTTATCGACGCCAATTTGGCATGTTTCTTTGATTGTGGTTCTGTTTGATTTTTCCTGGCTTTTTACTTCTAAGTTCGCCACCCTCATTGGTTTTTGTATTCTTCACGACTTCTTCGCGTTCAGAATTTACACGGATTTGGGCACGCAACACATAGGTTGCGATATCTTTAGAAATATTAAGCGTCATATCTCTAAACTTAGCGAAGCCTTCTTTTTGATAGATTTGAAGCGGGTTACTTTGACCGTATTGTTGTAGTGTAACAGCTTGTCTAAGTTCGCTCATTTGATCTATATGTCGCATCCAGAACGTATCAATGACACGAAGTGAAATGACTTTTAAGAATTCATTAAAGACTTCTTCAGGGAACATATTCTTCTTCGCTTCGATTTCATGGATCGCTAGGGATTTTAAGTAAGCAGGAATACCTTTTTCATCCAGTTCAGCGAGTTTTTCTTTATCGACAGTACCTCTTGCGAATAAAACACCATCGAAAGTTGCGTGAATGGCTTCATCGTTAATATCGAACTTATTCTTACCAACTTGAACCATGAGTGGTGCGACAGCACTCTCAATATAGGATTCAATGGCTTTGATGACAAATGGTTCAATGTTCGCTTCCGTGAGAACGAATGTACGTTCTGCATACATGATTTCTCTTTGTTTACGAAGTACATCGTCATATTTCAATACAGTTTTACGAGTATCGTAGTTTTGACCTTCAATACGTTTTTGCGCAGAAGATACAAAACGTGAGAATATCTTGGATTCAAGTGGTTGAGGTTTTGTCGCATCTTTATCGGTATTGAGTTTGGATATCATCGCAATACGTTGTTTAAAGGATTCCCCACCAAATCGCATTAAGAGTTCATCTTCAGCGGATAGATAGAATCTCGAGTAACCTGGGTCTCCTTGACGTCCTGAACGACCTCTTAACTGATTATCGATACGTCTAGATTCGTGACGTTCAGAACCGATGACTGCGAGACCACCAAGTTCAACGACACCTTCGCCAAGTTTAATATCGGTACCACGACCAGCCATATTGGTAGCAATCGTTACAGCGAATTTTTGACCCGCTTTTGCGATAATATCAGCTTCGCGTTCGTGTTGTTTGGCGTTTAATACGTCGTGTCTAATCCCACGATGATTCAGTAATTTAGATAAGATTTCAGAGGTTTCAACTGCAACCGTACCTAATAAGATCGGTTGACCTTTTTTGTGTCTTTCCTCAATATCATCAATCAATGCGTTGTATTTATCTTCTAAGGTAACAAATAAATAGTCTGGTGCATCCACACGAATAACGGGTTCGTTCGTAGGTACTTCGACGACATACATGTTATAAATTTCTCTGAACTCTTCTTCCTCGGTCTTCGCTGTACCAGTCATCCCGGACAGTTTCTTATACATTCTGAAGAAATTTTGGTAAGTAATGGTCGCAACCGTTACGGTTTCTTTTTTTATTTCTACGTTTTCTTTAGCTTCTAAGGCTTGGTGTAACCCTTCAGAAAACTGTCTACCTGGTAATACACGACCTGTAAATTGGTCAATAATGAGAACTGCGTTATCGACGACCATATAATCTTTATCTCTAAACATAATATAGTTCGCACGGAGTGCATTATTGATGTGGTGTAGTAAGGTTACGTTATTGATGTCATAGAGGTTTTCGATTCTAAACATCTGTTCCGCTTTTTGAATACCCGATTCAGAAAGCTCGATGGTTTTAGATTCAATGTCAATGAAATAGTCTTCATCGCTTAAGTGTTTCGCAAAACGATCCGCACCGGTATATAAGTTTTGATTTTGTTTCGCACCACCGGAAATGATGAGCGGTGTACGGGCTTCATCAATTAAGATGGAGTCAACTTCGTCGATGATTGCGTAGTTTAAACCACGTTTTTGAACCATATCTTTCGCATAAAGCGCCATGTGGTCTCTTAAGTAGTCAAAGCCCAATTCGGAGTTTGTCGAATATAAAATATCGCAATCATAGGCGGCTTTCTTCTGGTCTGGTGTGAGTTCACGGATGTTTAATCCAACCGTCAAACCTAAAAAGCGATAGATTTCGCCAATTTCACCTTCAGCTTCACGTTTAGCTAAGTATTCATTCACAGTGACAATGTGAGTGCCTAAGCCGTTAAGTGCGTTCAAATATGCTGGCATGACTGCAGTGAGGGTTTTACCTTCACCGGTTTTCATTTCAGCGATGTTCCCACCATGAATCGCAATCGCACCCAACAATTGGACATAGTATGGGTACATTCCAGTCACACGACGAGATGCTTCTCTAACGACTGCGTAGGCTTCTACAAGTAAGTCGTCCAAGGTTTCGCCATTTTGGAATCGTTGTTTAAATTCTGCTGTTTTATTTTTTAATGCTTCGTCACTTAAAGCCGCCATAGAGTCGGCTAATTTTTCTATTTTATCTGCGATGGGTCTGGCTTTTTTTAATTCTTTAATGCCTGCGTCAAACCATTTCTTAAACATTAAATCACACTTTCTTTGGAATATATCTCTATAGTATATTACTATAAATGGGACTTGATTACAACAAAACCCCATCTTTTAACATAAAAAAAACGCCTAAGCGTTTTTCTGTTTACGTGAACTACCCACCACTTAATAGAAGTGGGGGCTTCCTATCCAAACCAGTGTACCCACCAGTGACTCAATAGGCTATCCCCGTAGTCCCTACGGTTCTTAGTTCTTTTATATCTCTAAAGCTAATTTGTACTGTCTTAATCCTTCTTTGTTGATAT
>NZ_JAOEGN010000006.1 GCF_025446935.1 Paracholeplasma vituli
AAAACAGTCTAGCTGTATTAGTATGAAACAAATCCACAGTACATTATTAGTATATTAAATTAGAAAGAAAGAGGAAAGGTTTGAATTCATCTTAAGTGCTAACTTAATACAATTTAAATCTTACATGATTAATATGACAACTTTTATTTTTATTAGACATGGAGAACCTCGTTACGATGAGGTTATCGAACGTGGTTACAAAAACCAAGGTTATGACCTTGGAAAACTAACCGATCGAGGTGTTTTACAAGCTGAAACGGTTGCAAAAGAAGCGATATTAAAGGATGCTGACTATATCATTTCATCGCCTTATACACGCGCACTTCAAACCGCAGCAATCATTTCTAGAATCACACAGATTCCACTCACTGTTGAAAACGACTTACACGAGTGGATGCCTGATGTTACTTTTTCAGATCGTAACGACTTAGACGAAGCTTATCCTGAGTTCATGCAAAATAAAGGTATTCGTAACCCGAATACGAAGTTTCCTTGGGAATCCTATGAAACATTATCAAAACGTACACATAACGCCATAAAACCGTATTTAAAATATAAAAAAGTGATAGTGGTCTGTCATGGTATTGTAATGGGGACATTTACGAATATAGAAGATATGATTCCACATTGTGGTATTCGGGTAGTAAACATCGATGAGTCATTTTTCAAATAGTTTAATTGCGTGGTATGAAATCCACAAACGCGATTTACCTTGGCGCCATACTGAAAACCCTTATTATATTTGGGTCTCTGAAATCATGTTACAGCAGACTCAGGCTCAAACAGTCATTCCGTATTACAATCGTTTTATTGAAACCTTACCTACTTTAAAGGACCTAGCTTTCGCTGAAGAAGATCTCATATTGAAACTATGGGAAGGTTTAGGTTATTATTCTCGAGTTCGTAATATGAAGAAAACAGCTCAATATATCTTGGAAAACTACAACGGCATTTTTCCAAATCGTTATGAGGATTTAATCAAACTAACGGGTATTGGTGAATACACTGCCGGTGCGATTCTTTCGATTGCATATCATCAAAAATGGAGTGCAATTGACGGGAATGTATCCAGAGTTTTGGCTCGCTATTTCGGCTTTAAAAAAGATATAACGCTAAACACCTCTAAAAAAATGTTAACGGATTTGAATCATACATTATTAGAAGATGAACGACCACATTTGTACACGCAAGCCATGATTGAATTAGGTGCTACTTTATGTACCAAGCATAATCCAAAATGCGATCTATGTCCTGTATCAGCAATGTGTGTAGCCAAGAAAGAAAATCTTCAAAGTGTATTACCTGTCAAAGCAAAAGCGAAAGCAAAAACAGAAAAACACTTCATTACATTTATTCTTCAAGACGAAAACAATCAATATCTAGTTCAAAAAGTCGAGGACAATTTACTAAAAGGCCTCTATTTATTACCACAGGTGGAATCAGATGGGTTATCCTATGCCATCGAGTCTTTGATGGACCAAGGGATAGAAATCTATTATACTGAACCTTTAAAGTCTTATAAGCATGTGTTTACACATCTTGTTTGGTCTATGGATGTTTATTTCGGTAAGTGCAAGAACAGCGATTCATTGACAAAGATAGATCATTTTAATCATATTCCAATGGCGACGGCGCATAAACAAATAATTCATAAGGAGAAACATTATGGCAACGATTAGTTTAAGCGGAACTGGTGATATTCAAAACGTAGGTCAAGTCATTTATAATGCTGTAGTTCATGGTTCGATTACTGGTGAATGTCGACTCGATGTTAAGTCGGATTTCGAAGATGGCTCTGTCCGGATGATGGTTTTTGAAAAGTTCTATTATCGCACTAGTAATCGTGCAAGTTTATCCATCATGATTAGCCAAAAAGGTAATCAAATTAGAGTTAATGGCATCAGTACTGGGGCTGCACAGGGTATGTTGGTTAGATTTGCCTGGGGTGCTGAAGATAATTTTTCTGGTATCGTTGAAAAAATACTCAAAATATGAGTTTTAGATAACAAAAAAGCGCTCAAATGAGCGCTTTAATCTTCAAATAATGACTTGAATCCAGTGTGTTTATCGAGTAACTGATACAAGGGCATCCCCACGATATAAGTCACTGCAAACTCACCGATTGCGACATAACCCATGGTTAGAAATAAGGGTAAATCCCAAACGAGATATAAAATGAAACCAACAATGACACCGTTAAATAAGGTAGGTGCTAAAAGTGATAGGTACTTGTTCTTGATGCGAACCATCGAATAGACGCTCAAGAACGTAGCGAGTACTCCTAGGGTTAAATCAAATGGTAATTGTGCGCCTGGGCTGTACAAATTGGCAACAAAAGTTCCGACGGTAAGACCGACCACCGCTTTTTTGTCAAAGAATACCAGAATCAAGAGTAGTTCAGCAACGCGAAACTGAATTTCACCGAAGCTAATCGGGATGAATAGTAACACGAGGACGACATAAAGTGCCGCAACCAAAGATTGTCTAATCCAATCTTTTAAGGTAAAATGAAACATATGAAATTATCTCCTTGTTTTGTTTTCGCAGGTAACTAGTACTGCGGGCAGAAGCCATAAACAAATATAACACTTCTGTGGTATAATTTCAATGGAAAGAGGAATCAAAATGGCAATTAGATTTGAATTATTACACACATGTAAACAATCCGGTGCACGATATGGCTTATTGCATACACCTCATGGGACATTTGAAACCCCATTTTTTATGCCAGTAGGCACACTCGCGACCGTTAAAACCTTAACACCTGAGGAAATTAAAGAAGTCTCAGAAGGGTTAATCTTAGGGAATACCTATCACTTATGGCTACAACCTGGTGAAGACATCGTCAAGGCACACGGTGGCATCCGTGGGTTCATGAACTGGGATGGTGCGTTATTGACCGACAGTGGGGGATTCCAAGTATTCTCACTAACTGATATGCGTAAAATTAAAGAAGAAGGTGTTTATTTTAAACACCATAAAAGTGGTGAATCGCTCTTTTTATCTCCTGAAAAAGCGATTGAAATACAAGAAAAACTAGGAGCTGACATTATCATGAGTTTTGATGAATGTCCACCACACGACGCAAGTTATGAATATACAAAGGATTCTCTTGAAAGAACACTTAGATGGGCAGAAAGAGGCAAAAAAGCCCTTACCACTGATCAAGCTCTGTTCGGTATTGTTCAAGGTGGACTTTACGATGATTTAAGGCTCCATAGCGCTCAAAAACTCATTGAAATGGATTTTCCAGGCTACTCCATTGGGGGTCTATCAGTTGGTGAATCCAAATCAGAAATGTATCGCATACTTGATTTGTTAAATCCAGTTATGCCAAAGGATAAACCACGCTATTTAATGGGTGTAGGATCACCTGACGATCTCGTTGAAGGAGTTATTCGGGGTGTTGATATGTTTGACTGCGTATTACCGACTCGAAATTTACCACTGAAGGCAAAATTCAAATTCGCAATAAGCAATTTGAGATGGACATGACACCTTTAGATCCAAACCTTATAACCCCATTTTCAAAATATACAAAAAGCTATATCCGTCATTTATTTAAGGCTGAAGAAATCTTAGGCATGCGTATCATGACTTATCAAAATTTAGCATTTTTAAAGCATTTGATGAAAGAAATCCGTGAAGCCATTAAACAAGACCGTTTATTGGATTTCAAAAAAGAGTTTTTTACTCGATATGGGTATTTAAAGTGAGTTCTGCTAAAATCGCTTTATATATCTTTTAATTATAAGTCAATTAGTGTAAAATTAACTTAGGTTGTTTATAACAAAATTTTAGGAGGGATATTATGGTATTTGGCGAAAATGATAACTTCAACCAGAAGCCAGTCATCAAAGTAATTGGTGTTGGTGGCGGTGGTGGTAATGCCGTCAACCGCATGATTGAAAACGATGTAAAAGGTGTAGAATTCGTAGCTGTGAATACCGATGCCCAAGTATTAAGAGTATCCCGTGCTGAGAAACGTCTACAAATTGGAAAACATTTAACCCGTGGATTAGGTGCCGGTGCTAAACCAGAAGTTGGTAAACGTGCAGCGTTGGAATCTGAGGATGAAATAAGAGCCGTATTGAGCGATGCTGATATGGTGTTTATTACTGCCGGTATGGGTGGTGGAACTGGGACAGGTGCAGCTCCAATCATCGCGAGACTTGCGAAAGAAATGGGTTGTCTAACGATTGGTATTGTTACAAAACCATTTGCATTTGAAGGCCCAGCACGTACTCAAGCCGCAATATCCGGTCTTGAAGAATTGAAGCAATTTGTCGATACGTTGATCGTCATTCCAAATGAACGCTTATTATCCATTATTGAACCGAATACACAAATGCTAGATGCGTTCCGTGAAGCCGATAATGTCTTAAGACAAGGGGTTCAAGGGATTGCTGAAATCATTGCAGTTCCTGGTCTGATTAACGTTGACTTTGCTGACGTACGTACAGTTATGGAAAACAAAGGTACCGCATTAATGGGGATTGGGATCGCCTCTGGTGAGAATAGGGCCATTGAAGCAGCTCGTAAAGCCATTCACTCGAAACTTTTAGAAGTCTCAATTGATGGTGCAACCGATGCAATTGTCAATATCACTTCTGGTACAAACATCACGCTATTCGAAGTTTCACAGGCCTTAGATGAAATTCGTAATGCGACTGATTTTGAGTTAAACGTCATTTATGGTACTGCCTTAAATGAGGATTTAAAGGATGAAATGATTGTCACTGTAATCGCGACAGGATATGAGCTCAAAGCGAAGGAATCTACTATTGATGATTTTGCAACTCAAATCTTCAAAAAGACTACAAATGATCAAGTGAAGTTGACACCATCCGGATTTGAAAAACAAAGTCAGATGGTCGAACCTCAAGCAGAAGTCAAGAAATCAAATAAATTGCCATCATGGCTACAAAGTAAAAAATAACAGAAAAGGGGCCCTGGCGCCTTTTTTGATGAAGGAGTATTATTTATGTTAAGAGCAGGTATTGTTGGGTTACCCAACGTGGGTAAATCCACATTATTCAATGCAATCACGAAAAGTGCAGCCCTCGCTGCAAACTATCCATTTGCGACCATAGACCCAAATATTGGGGTTGTTACTTTAAAGGATAAACGATTAGATGTCCTTGCAGGTATGTATAAATCAGGACGCATTGTCCCAACTACAGTCGAATTCATCGATATTGCTGGTTTGGTTAAAGGGGCTTCTAAAGGTGAAGGTCTTGGAAACCAATTTTTAAGTCACATTCGTGATGTCGATACGATTTGTCAAGTTGTGCGTTTGTTTAAAGACGATAATATCATCCACGTTGAAGGTTCTGTAGATCCTTTACGTGACATTGATATTATTCAGCTTGAACTCAATATTGCAGACTATGATACGGTTATGAAACGTATCCCTAAAATTGAGAAAAAAGCGAAAACAGCTGGTAATCCAGAAGAGAAAGAAGAATTTGAAGTATTAAGTAAGATTAAGCAAAGCTTAGAAGATAACATTCCGATTCGTTTAATGGATTTGTCCGATAGCGAACTTGCAATTATTAAAAGCTATAACTTCCTTTCTGCTAAAGCGATGATATACATCGCGAACGTCTCAGAAACCGAAATTCGTACTATTGAAACTAATCCAGTCTATCAACGTTTGGTTGAAAAAGGTAACCACGAATCGGCGGATGTCGTTTACATCTCCGCACAAATCGAATCCGAACTCGCTCAACTAGACGATGAAGAAAAAGAAATGTTTATGGCTGAACTTGGCCTTCATGAAGCTGGACTCGATCAGTTAATCCGTACCACTTACCATCGCTTAGGTTTAGAAACCTACTTCACGGCTGGTCCGATGGAAGCTAGAGCTTGGACATTTAGAAAAGGCATGACCGCACCACAATGTGCCGGTATTATTCACAGCGATTTTGAACGTGGTTTCATTCGAGCTGAAACTGTGGCTTTCGATGACTTAGTCAAGTATGGTTCATACTCAGGTGCTAAAGAAGCCGGACGCGTTCGTCAAGAAGGCAAAGACTACCTCGTCAAAGATGGGGATGTCATGTTATTCAAATTTAATGTCTAAATTGACTTTTAATACACAATCCATCTTAAAATCCGTTATGAACTATCCGGATGTTACGGTGGTTTGTGCTTCTAAATACGTCAATGCGCTCGAGATGAGAGAAATATTTCAAGCTGGTGTACACCATTTTGGTGAAAATCATGCTCAAGTTTTATTAGAAAAAAAGGCTTTATTGAGAGATTTGCCAATCACTTGGCACTTCATCGGACACCTTCAAACCAACAAGGTAAAAAAACTCGTGCCTGAAATTGATTTTTTACATAGTTTAGATTCACTTAAACTTGCTAAAGAAATCCAAAAGTATCGAGATACCCCGCTTTCTTGTTTTATCGAACTCAATGTAGTCAATGATCCAAATAAGACTGGATTATCCATACCGGATTTGCCAGAATTTCTTTTAGAAATCCAAAAATATGATAAAATAAAGATAGTCGGTTTCATGGCGATGGGTGTAGATCAGGATTTAACAAAGACTCAATCAGTCTTTGAGACACTCAAAGCTTTGAAAGAACAAACCAATTTACCGTACGTTTCGATGGGCATGACAGACGATTATCCAATCGCCCTTGCTGTCGGTACCAATTTCGTACGAATTGGCCGCAAATTCATTTTGTGAGGTAATTTATGGCCCTATTTAGTAAAACCAAGAAATCTGAAAGTGTCCTACCAAACTATCAAGGCGAATCGCTTTCTACAGCGTTCGACCGTGTTATTTTTGAATCTTTGTCCACAGATGAAGATGCGTATATCACCTCATTAGCCACCGAACTCATGGATGGTCACCCACTCGTACTCAATTTTGAGGAGTTACAACCAGACCCAGCGAATAAAATTATGGCCTTTCTTTCTGGCGTGGTGTTTGCACTAGAAGGCGACATCATTCAAATTAACAAGAAGGTGTTCTTATTTGCACGTCAACAAGAGTTTAAAGATGGGACATTAAAACAATTTATCGATGAATATAAAGACTGATTTTTACAGGCGTTTAAAAAGTCAACGTGACGCCTATTATCAAGACCTTTTGTATCGGTTTTTAAACCCGCCTGAGCGTGATTTGGTCAAATCGATGTTTAAAGGTTTTCATATTTATGAATCCGATTCTAACCACGAATATGCAAGGGTTTATGTTACAGAAGAACCAAAAGAGGTCGATTTTAAGATCATCACTTTAAAATCAACTTATGTAGACCCTCTAATATCACATCGTGATGTCTTAGGTGCACTCATGCATCTAGGATTAGAACGAGATACCTTTGGTGATATTCACATTACTGAAAAGGATATATACATTCAAGTAGTTGCTGAACTTAAACAGATTTTTACAGACTTACATCAAATCAAACAAGACTTCATTTACTTTGAAGAGGTTAGTGGTATTCCAACTGACAGTAAACAGAAAAATGAAGCCATAACCTTGTTTTTAGATAGTCTAAGGATTGATAATCTTGTGAGTAAAGCATTTAACATCCATCGTGAGGACGTTAAAACGATGATTGATCAAGAAAAAGTCAAAATTAACTACTTTCCAGTACAAAAATATACTGTTTTAGTAAAACCTTATGATATAATATCGGTTAGAGGATTTGGTCGTATCATCCTTACAGATGACATGGGCACGTCCAAAAGTCAAAAAATTAGAATCAAATGTGAATTGTTGCGATAACAATGGACAGCATATGGAACTAGAGATGTAAGAAGCGACTTAGGGATTGGTGAAAGCCTAAGCAAATCACTCCATAGGATCACCATAGAGCAACTGTAGACACTGCGTTAAAGTGTAAGAGGGCTAACTGTTTTTAAGTTAGAACTAAGGTGGTACCGCGACACTGTCGTCCTTAGATTTCATCTAGGGACTTTTTTATTTTTATAGGAGGATTGACCGTGGAACTTAAAGATACACTATTACTACCCCAAACCAGTTTTGAAATGCGTGGGAACTTAGGGGTTAGAGAAGTAGAATTCCAATCTAAATGGGAATCTATGGATTTATACAACCGCGTATTAAAACAAAATGAAGGCAATACCCCATTCGTATTACACGATGGGCCACCTTATGCCAATGGTGCAATCCATATTGGGCATGCCTTAAACAAAATCTTAAAAGACTTTGTCCTTCGTTATAAAACCATGAAGGGTTTTTATGCACCTTATATTCCAGGTTGGGATACACACGGTTTGCCAATTGAACAAGCACTCACCAAAAAAGGTGTTAATCGTAAAGAAATGACGGTATCTGATTTTAGAAGACTCTGTCATGATTACGCATTAGAACAAGTCAAAATGCAGAAAGTTCAATTCAAACGTTTAGGCATCTTAGGCGAATGGGACAATCCATATATCACTTTAAACCCATCCTTTGAAGCGGATCAACTTCGTGTTTTTGGAGCGATGGCAGCTAAAGGTCTCATTTATAAAGGATTAAAACCAGTCTACTGGTCACCAAGTTCAGAATCTGCACTAGCAGAAGCAGAAATTGAATACGAAGAAGTCACCAGTCCATCGATTTATGTGGCTTTTGAAGTCGTAGAAGGCCCACGTAAAGGCCAAAAATTGATTATTTGGACAACAACTCCTTGGACTTTACCTGCAAACCTAGCGATTTCTGCGAACCCAACTTTAACTTATGTTGTTGTACAAAACCAGGGGACTCAATATATTGTTGCGAAATCATTACTCGAAAAAGTAAGTTCCGTACTTAAGTTCGAAAACCCTATTGTAGTAGATACTTTCCCAGGTACTGACCTTGAGTTTGTTAAGTATACCCACCCATTAAATGGCCGTATTTGCCCAGTTATCTTAGGTGAACACGTCACCGATACCGATGGTACTGGATTAGTTCATACCGCACCAGGTCATGGTGAAGACGACTATAACG
Source organism: Paracholeplasma vituli (assembly GCF_025446935.1). Lineage (GTDB taxonomy): Bacteria > Bacillota_I > Bacilli_A > Acholeplasmatales > UBA5453 > Paracholeplasma > Paracholeplasma vituli. The sequence goes on from NZ_JAOEGN010000006.1 coordinate 8,961, forward strand.
TTGGTAAAAAATACAATCTAGATATCTTAGTACCTGTGGATGACCGTGGGATGTTTACTAAAGAAGCCCTTGAATTTGAAGGGATCTATTATGAAAAAGCCAATCCACTCATCATTGAAAAACTCCAAAATATGGGGAACTTGCTCCATGTTTCTTACTTTAAACACAGCTATCCACATGACTGGCGTACAAAGAAGCCAATCATTTTTAGAGCAACCCCACAATGGTTTGCTTCGATTGATTTATTAAAACAACCCCTCTTAGAAGAAATCAAACATACCAATTGGATCCAAAAATGGGGCGAACTTCGTATTCATAATATGATTAAAGACCGCAATGACTGGTGTATCTCTCGTCAACGTGCTTGGGGTGTACCAATTCCAGTATTCTATGCTGAAAATGGTGAAGCGATTCTTGACCAAGCGGTCATCAATCATGTCGCAACCATCGTTGAAGAAAAAGGTACCAATGCTTGGTTAGATTTAGATGTCAAGGACTTATTGCCAAAAGGCTTTACGCATCCAGGTTCACCAAATGGTATCTTTAAAAAAGAAACTGACATCATGGATGTTTGGTTTGACTCTGGGTCTTCCCATAAACTATTAGCACGTAGAGGCTTATCTTACCCGGCAGACCTTTATCTAGAAGGTTCTGACCAATACCGTGGTTGGTTCAACTCCTCACTCATCACAGGTGTAGCACTTTATGGTAAAGCACCATATAAAGCAGTTGTATCGCACGGTTTCGTACTAGATAAAGATGGCCGTGCTATGAGTAAGTCGTTAGGTAATACTACCGACCCACTAAAAATAACATCTGAAATGGGTGCAGATATCCTAAGATTATGGGTATCCTCTGTTGAATATGCTTCCGACGTCCGTATCGGCGATCAATTGATGAAACAAGTCAGTGAATCCTACCGTAAGATTCGTAACACATTCAAATTCTTATTATCCAATCTTTTCGACTTCAATCCATCTACGGATTTAGTGCCATACAATCAATTAGGTTCACTCGATAAGGTCATGTTACATAAACTTGAAGATTTAAAACAAGGTGTCTATGAATCCTTTGATCAATTCCGTTTTGATGTGGTTTACAGACAAGTCAATAACTATATGATCAATGACTTATCTGCATTCTACTTAGACTACACCAAAGACATTTTATATGTTGAATCCCAAAAAGGGTTGCTAAGAAGAAGTGTCCAAACTGTTTTATATGAACAATTGATGACACTACTTAAAGTATTAAATCCAATTTTACCTCATACAACTTCAGAAGCTTATTGGGCTTTACCGTTTGAACACCTAGATGATGTATATCTAGAAAAAATGCCTGAAGTTAACACTTATTCAGATCGTCATTTAGATGCAGCCTTTGAAGATTTCATGAGGCTCCGTGATGAACTCCTAAAACAATTAGAAGACATGCGTAAGAACAAAGTCATCGGTAAATCATTAGAAGCTGGTGTTAAAGTAACCTTACCTAAAGACATGCGTAATCACATTGAATCCTTAAATGTGTCACTCACTCAAGTATTGATGGTTTCATCCATTGAACTACACCTCGGCGAAAGCCTCAATGTCGAAACCTTTGTTGCAGAAGGTCATAAGTGTGAACGCTGCTGGAATATCGTCGCTAAGGTCGATGAACAACACGTTTGTCCACGCTGTGCAGCTGTATTGAAAGGCGAATAATATGAATATCTTAATTGTGAATGACGACGGTATCTTAGAACCAGGTATCGAAGTCTTAGCGAAGCAACTCGCACCTCTTGGTAATATTTATGTTGTGGCTCCTGAAACGCATCAAAGCGGTCAGGGCCACGGCATTACCATTAATGAACCTTTAAAAGTCAAAGACTATGGGAATCTTTATGGCGCTACTAAGGCTTTATCCGTCTTGGGTAAGCCAGCAGATTGTACACGAATTGCAGTGGGTTTATTAGGTGTTGATTTTGACCTATGTGTCAGTGGTGTGAATAGTGGTTTAAACGTCGGATCTGATGTGCTTTATTCTGGTACAGTTGCCGCTGCAACAGAAGCCTTAATTTTGGGAATTCCAGCCATTGCTGTATCTGGTCCCAAAAAGAGTTTACACATGGCTGAAAAATCAATATATAAACTGGTTAAATACTTATTAGAAAACAACGTACTCGGAAAAGAGTATATTCTAAACATCAATTATCCAAGTTCAAAATTTGAAATGTTCTTGGGGGTTAAGTGGACCACTCAAGGTAAGCACCATCACGCTGCGAGGTTTAACCAAGTTGGTGAAAATTTATATGAAACCGTATATGAATTGATTGACACCAATGAGGATGATAACAGCGACGTAACCGCATTTAGAACAGGATATCTATCCATAACCCCATTATTTGAAAATCGAACACACAATGATTTACTTCAAATCTTAGAAAACCAAAAGCAATTGAATGTAACCGCTATTTATGATAATATAATTGAGTAAGGATGTGTTTATATGAACGTATTTGTGCTTCATTTTTTTAAAGAAAAAAGTAGAGCTTTTGACTATGAACGCATTTTATCCTTTTTCGATGATGTCCAAGAAGCACAGTTGGGAGAAGTTTCAGAATCCTCTAGCGAAGTTCGCATGGAGTATCGTCACCCCATCTTAAAGACCAAAGCGGATTTTGTGATTTCTAGGAAATCTACTGTCACTGACATTTATAAGTTAGATCCACAATTCTTAGACGTCAATTTCAGGCTAGAAATGCCTCTAATGACGCCTTTTTATGGTGCGAAGAAAGTCTTTAATATCGTTGAACGTCTTTGTAAGGAGTTCAATTTTGCAATTTACCACGATATGTTTGAAGATGTGTTACCATTTAAAATGGAAGTCGTCGAAAAAGTATTCGATATCGTTCGTAAAGCTTATAAAGAGAAGTATGGTTATCAATTAAAGGATTACCACACATTCAATGATCAAAAACTCAATGATTGTTTAAAATACGTCGATGAACAATATGACTTACATCGTTATTATAAAGAGTTAGATATTTATGTGCCCAACTACTTCGTTGTTTTAGATGAAGATCAAAAAGTACATTTTTCCATTGAATGGCGTGAAAATACAGTTACGTTATTTCCACCCCACATCGATTATGTCTATTTACGAATCGGTTTTGATCAAAAAATCATTCCTTTTCATGAGTTGATGGCTAAAATCGATAAGATGACAACCGGTGTACCTGGTTTTCTTCAAAACACCAAAGTCATCGAACCAAAACACTTAAAAAAAGTGATGAAAATCATCAAGAAAACCAAGTTTACACCTGTGAATGGTACACTCGTTCACATTGAACTCGAACATGTTATCGATATCTAAGGGTCAATGATGGCCCTTTTAAATCCAAAAAAAGGAGGAATTACATGTTTTCAAACCTAGATCCTGCAATTGTGGAGCTATTTGGCATTTTAGCAGGGACCTTGGTCCTAATCTCATTTTTAATGAAGAGTGAAAGACAAATTCGTTTCATCAATATCATCGGCTGCGTGATTTTTGTAGTTTATGACATCATGATCAGCTCAGTGTCAGTCGTTGTATTAAACGTTGGCTTGACACTCGTTCATATTGTAAAATTAAGTCGTAAGAAAGAAAAGGAGCAAGAATAATCATGTCATTAAGTAAAATGATTGACCACACCAAGTTAGGACCTAGTGTGGTAGAGGCAGACATCATTAAACTCTGCGAAGAAGCTAAACAGTATGACTTCATGAGTGTATGTGTCAACCCAAATTATGTTAAACTAGCAAAATCATTGCTACAAGGTTCGTCCGTACTCGTTTGTACAGTCGTTGGATTCCCTTCCGGTGCGCATGCCACTGAGGCTAAAGCGTTTGAAACTCGTCAAGCGGTTATAGATGGTGCAGATGAAATCGATATGGTCATTTCTGTTGGTAACCTTAAAGACAAACGTTATGACGCAGTCTTGCAAGACATCAAAGCTGTTGTCGCAGCAGCGAGTGGTAAACTGGTTAAAGTCATCATCGAAACCTGTTTATTAACCGATGAAGAAAAAATCAAAGCGTGCGAACTTGCGGTTTTAGCAAAAGCAGACTTTGTCAAAACATCCACAGGTTTCTCAACCGGTGGTGCGACTGCAGCCGATATCGCATTGATGCGTAAAGTTGTCGGTCCTAATTATGGTGTAAAAGCTTCTGGCGGTATTCGTAGCTATGAAGATGCAAAACTCATGATTGAAGCAGGGGCTAGCCGTATTGGTGCATCCTCAGGTATTAAAATCGTAACCCATCAACAAGGAGATAAGAAAGATGATTCCAACACCTCATATTAGTCTTACAGATAAAAATTTAATAGCTAAAACAGTATTAATGCCGGGTGACCCACTACGTGCGAAAATGATTGCAGAAACCTTCTTAACCGATGTTGTTCAAATCAACGCAGTACGTAATATGTTTGGCTATACCGGTAAATATAAAGGCAAACCAGTCACTGTATTTGGTTCAGGTATGGGAATGCCTTCCATTGGTATTTACTCCTATGAACTTTTCGCTTTCTATGGCGTCGAAAACATCATTCGCGTAGGGTCTTGTGGAGCTTATACGAAGGATTTAAACCTATACGATGTCATTTTAGTCAATGAAGCATACAGTGAATCTTCCTATGCTAAAACTATGGGATTAACTGGATCTAAAGTACTAAAAGCGAATAAGACACTTAATAATCGTGCCGTGAAAGCTGCAGAAAAGTTAAATATTCCGCTTACAGTCGGACGAATTCACTCTTCTGACGTGTTCTATAACTTAAAAGGTTCTGTCCATGAAGCCCGTTTCAATGAACAAGGTTGTATCGCAGTAGAAATGGAATCTTTCGCTTTATTCGCAAATGCTAAAGCATTGAATAAGAAAGCAACCTGCCTCTTAACTGTGTCTGACTCCCTAGTCACTCATGAAGCAACCACTGCTGAAGAAAGACAAAAATCTTTCACAAAAATGATGGAAATTGCGCTAGAAGTAGCGATTAAATCATGATTTTAGTCGACACTACAAAAAAATTCAAAACGGTACTCATCACATTAAAGTTTAAAAGGCCGGCGAGAGTAGATGAATTCGCCTTTAGAACCTTACTGCCAAGTGTACTACGCACTAAAACTAACTTATACAAAAATCGCCAACAATTCAATGAAAAACTTGAAAATCTTTATGGTGCAAGTTTAAGTTCGAATACCAATAAAATTGGTACTTTAAGTATCATTCATATTCAACTCAAATTGATCAATCCTTCCCTAGCACTCGATGAAACATTGTTTGCTGAAGGGTTAAACTTCTTGAAGGAATATGTCTATGGACATGATACTTTCAATGAAAAAGACTTTGAACTTGAAAAACAAATGCTGATTGAAGAAGTGGTTGCGAAAGAAAACGATAAAACCCGTTATGCTTTAACCCGTCTATTTGAAGAAATGTGTCCAAATGAACTCTACGGTGCTCGTGTATCCGGAACCAAAGAACAATTAGAAGCACTGACATTCAAACAATTTAAGAAATTATATAAAGACTTCGTGAATAACGATGAACTTCAAATTATCCTTTCTGGAGATATTAAGCGTCAAGACATCTCTTTAACTGAAACGATATTCCCAAACGCTTCCTTCAGCCCAATCGATTTCTTAGACTATGAAACCAAGACTATTGAATCGGTTAAAGAAATCGTTGAACACGATCAAATCAACCAAACGAAATTGAATATTGGTTATCGTTTACCAATTCGTCAAGGAGATACCAATCATGTCGCTGCCGTATTATTTAATGCAGCACTAGGTGGATATGTACACTCTCGTTTATTTTTAAATGTACGCGAAAAACACTCATTATGTTATTATGTATCATCTGTCTATGACGCCTACAAAGGGATTTTATTCATCTATTCCGGTGTCGATGCGAAACGCTTAGATTTAGCTAAGAAAGTGATCGATGAAGAAGTCAGACGTATGTGCACAGAACGCATTAGTGAAAAAGAACTTGCCTTATCCAAACAAGCGATGATCAATGACCTAAAGGAATCAGAAGACTCTCAAGGTGCGAGACAAAACTTGATGTATATTCAAGCGTTATTAGGTAAAACACCTTCTTTAGAAGAACGTATCGCTAAAATTGAAGCTGTGACCCCAAATGATTTATTAGAAGTAGGTAAATTACTCGTAAAAGATACGGTTTATCTATTGGATGTGGAGCGTTAAACTATGGAAAAACTATACTATCCTCAACTCAATGAAACCGTCTATCAAAAGACTCTAGCCAATGGTTTAAAGATTTATATGATTCCAAAAACTGATTTTCATAAAGTCTTCGCTACATTTACTACAAACTATGGTTCATTTGATCAAAGTTTTATTTTCCCAAAAACAGGTAAAAAGATGAATCAACCAGAAGGTATTGCGCACTTCTTAGAACATAAGATGTTTTCAATGCCAGACAAGACTGATGCATTTGAAACCTTGTCAAAATTTGGTGTCAATGCGAACGCCTATACGAATTTTGATCGTACTAGTTATTTATTCTCAGGCACTAAAAACATTGAAGGTGCGCTGAATTATTTACTAGATTTCGTGCAAACCCCGTACTTCACAGTGAAATCGGTTCGTAAAGAACAAGGTATCATTGCTGAAGAACTTAGAATGTATGCCGATTACCCTAATCAACGTTTGTTTTATGGATTATTACAAAATCTATATGAAAAACACCCAATCCATGTTGAAATTGGGGGGACAGTAGAATCCATCTACCGGATTACCGCCAAAAAGCTTTATGATGCGTATGAAACATTCTACCACCCTTCCAACATGGAAGTCGTCTTAGTCGGTAATTTTGATCCCGAAGCGATGGCTAAATTGATTGAAGATAACCAAGCTAAAAAAGCATATACCTATCAAGAACCAATCAAACGCTTTATGCCAAAAGAACCTAAAGGGATTGTAAGATCTCATGCAGAAGTGGAAATGCCTGTAGTCATGCCTAAACTAGGACTTGGGGTTAAATTAACACCTTCATCGGGAAAAGAAGCCCTAAAGAAAGACATTGCACTTGCAATATTGCTAGATATGTATTTTGCGAACTCCACAAGGAACTATCAAACCTTATTACAATCGCGTTTAATTAATGAATCTTTCGAATATACCAGTATTGAAGAAGACGGCGCGTTCAGCCTAGCATTCTTTGGTGATACCGTCGATCCAACTGCACTTAAGGAAAAACTAACCAAAATGATTTTAGCGTTAAAACGTAAAAATCACGATGTTGCTTTATTTGAACGTCAAAAGAAGAGTACATTGGGCTCGTTCTTTATGAGTTTAAATAGCCTTGAATCGATTTCAATGGGATTCACCAATTATTTAGCGAATGGTATTTCTATGTTTGAAGTACCTGAAATCATTGAATCCATTACATTAGATGATATTCAAGTGATCGCGCAAGATATTCAACCTAAACGTATTTCTTCATTTGTTGTCTTACCAGCGAAAGCTCAAAAAGCCTAGTTTTTATCAAAAATTAATATAAAAACCATTCAAGGGGAATTTCACATCGAAATTCCTTTTTTTGTATCAAAATACGTCAATTTAAACTTTACATCCTGAATTTCTGCAATTAGGTGATTTCAATATACTACTTTATAATAGGCATCAAGGAGGTACACAATGTTAAATCAAGTAACACTGATTGGTAGACTCACTCACGATCCTGTTGTGAAGACCATGGAGGATGGCAAAAAAGTATCCGATATTCAGATTGCAGTTCAGCGTGCATTCAAGAATATGGATGGTCTTTACGAAACAGATTTCATCAGTTGTAGTCTATGGCAAGGTTCGGCTGAAATTATTGAAAACTATTGTAAGAAAGGGTCTATGGTAGCAATCCGCGGCAGGCTTCAAACCAGAAAACTCGAACTTGCAAATAACAAAATCATTTCAGTCATTGAACTCGTCGGCGAAAGGGTTATACACCTTTCTAGTACATTTAAAACAAGTCCATCATGTCCGGAAGAAGACGCCTAAGCAGGCGCTTTTTCATTTTTATATATCATATAAACGTTTTTGAATTTTGATACATACAGCACTAAAATGGATTGTGAATGAACCTAAATGTTGGTATAATGAAACAAGGAGTTGATATTATGAACATTAATTTTGTAGAAGAAGTCACAAAACGCAAAGAAGCGATTATGAAAGACCTAGTCGGCCTCATTCAAATCAATTCAGAATTAACCACTTTCGATCCGAACCGTAAACATGCACCATTTGGCGAAGGTATCGATGAAGCATTAACTTATATGTTGAATATTGGCAAAAGAGATGGTTTTAGCACGTTAAATGCAGATCATTATGCTGGTCACATTGAATATGGTCAACAAGACGAATACGTCGGTATGGTGGGTCACTTAGATGTCGTACCTGCAGGTTCTGGATGGTCTTATCCACCATACGGTGCAGTCGTTGCAGACGGTAAAATGTATGGCCGTGGAACAGAAGATGACAAAGGTCCAACCCTCGCTGCTTATTATGCTATGAAAATATTGAAGGACCTCCAAGTTCCACTCTCTAAGCGTATCAAATTGGTTCTTGGTACCGATGAAGAAACCGCTTGGCGCTGTGTAAATTACTATTTTAAACATTATCCAGAACAACCAGTAGCCGGATTCATTCCAGACTCAGAGTTCCCTCTAACCTATGGTGAAAAAGGCATTTTAAAAGTCGTCGTTAAAGGTAAGAATGAGCCATCTAAATTGGTTCGTTTTGACTCGGGTTTACGCGATAATATGGTGCCTGATCACGCCCTCGCAATTGTTTCAGACAAAGACTTGAAAGAAAAATTTGAAGCATTCCTTTCTAAACATAAATATTCAGGTAAGGTATCCGAAGAAGGTGCTAATTTAGTCCTTGAAATCGATGGTAAGAGTGCACACGGTTCTACACCAGACGAAGGTGTGAACGCAGCCTATCTCATGGTTCATTTCTTTAATGAAGTAGGTATCACAAATGCATTTATTGACGCCATCAATACCTACCTATTAGACGATACTAAAGGCGTCAAAATTGGTGTCGACTATTTAGATAAAGAAATGGGACCTGTGACAGTTAATGCTGGTGTATTTAAACTCGAAAATAACCAATTCGAAATCATTTTAAACCCACGTTATCCAAATGGTGTTGACCCAGAAAGTTTTATCAAACGTTTTGAAACAGCATTCTCTTCACTTGGATTAAAAGTTGAACTCGGCAAACACCAACGCCTGCTTTATGTGGACCCAAAATCAGCTATGATTCAAACCCTTATGGAAGCCTATAAGAAGTATTCCAAAGACTATGAGGCTAAACCACTGACTACCGGTGGTGGTACTTTCGCAAGAGCGATGAAAAACTCGGTAGCATTTGGACCACATTTCCCTAATAAACCAAGCTATATTCATCAAAAAGACGAATACATCATTTTAGATGATTTCTTCATGAGCATTGCTATCTATGCAGATGCATTGTATCAATTGGCAAAATAATGAAACAGTATCTCGATCTATGTCGTCATGTAATGACACATGGCACCGAAAAAACGGATAGAACCAACACCGGAACCAAAAGTGTGTTTGGCTATCAAATGCGATTTGATTTATCTGAGGGATTTCCTCTGTTAACGACCAAAAAAGTATTCTTAAAAGCCATCATTCATGAATTACTTTGGTTCATCAGTGGGGACACTAATATTAAATATTTAGTTGACAACGATGTCCGAATTTGGAATGAATGGCCTTATGAAAAATTTAAAAAATCGGATGACTATCGACAAGAAACGATGGAAGAATTCGTTCAAAAAATCAAAAATGATGCTGAGTTCGCAAAGAAACATGGCGAACTTGGGCCAGTCTATGGTGCTCAGTGGCGTAATTTTAACGGGGTTGATCAGTTGATGGATGTCATCAAGCAAATTAAACACAATCCCGATTCAAGACGCATAATTCTATCCGCTTGGAATCCGAAAGACTTACCTGAAATGGCGTTACCACCTTGTCATACATTCATGCAGTTTTATGTGGTGAATGGTGAGTTATCCCTTCAACTTTATCAACGAAGTGGTGACATTTTCTTAGGTATTCCATTTAATATCGCATCCTACAGCCTATTTTTAATGATGGTAGCTCAAGTTACGGGTTTAAAACCAAAAACATTCGTTCATACCATTGGGGATGCACATATTTATAGTAATCATTTTGATCAAGTGAATCTACAACTCAGTCGAACCCCTAGAACACTGCCTAAGATGAAAATAAATCCCGACGTTAAAGAGATTACAGGGTTCAAATTTGATGATTTTGAATTGGTGGATTATAATCCATACCCTACAATCAAAGGTGTCGTAGCGGTATGATTAAACTCATTTGGGCAATGGATCAAGATTGGCTAATCGGTAAAGACAATGTATTGCCTTGGCATTACAAGAAAGATTTGGCCTATTTTAAAGAAAAAACCAAAGGTCAACCCGTTTTAATGGGAGATATGACTTATGATTCATTAAAATCATACTATAAAGACAAACCATTACCGTTTGGACAACTGTATGTTGCTTCTATTACGGATAGGGTGTTTCACGACGCAATTAAGGTAACGGACATCGATCAGTTCTTAAGCACCTATAAAGACGATTTATTCGTCATTGGTGGTAAGACTATCTACCGTTTAAGTTTACCTTATGCCGACCAACTTTACATCACTTTCATCGACAAATCTCATGAAGGGAACGTTTATTTTCCGAAGTTTGATTTAAACGCATACCACCTGATTCAAGAAGAAAAAGTCGATGTATTAAGATTTTGTGTATACGAAAAGGTGAAATCATGATTTCAGCACTATTTATTATCATTTGGTTTGGATCAGCAGGGTTCTTTTTTGGCCTCACGTCCTCTGAACTATGGCTCATTCCAGTTTGGCTCATCGTAGGCTACGCACTCGCATGGATTTCTATGGTACTTACCCTCATTGTCATGATGCCTTATATGAAGTACACCAAAGTTGATAATCGATTCAAGCATTATTACATTCGTAGTATCGCCAAATTCATCTCGATATTTGCTTTAAGACTAAGATTAAAGGTAGAAGGGAAACATTTGTTGCCAGCAGACGGTAGTTTCGTGATGTATGCAAACCACAAATCCTACGCAGATCCGTTTATTCTTTATCAACTGATTGATAGACCTGCGGGCATGGCAGCTAAAAAAGGCATCTATAAGTTACCAGTCGTAAGACGTTATATGCCTTGGTTTGGTTGTATCCAAATTGATCGTGAAAACAACCGTGAAGCTGCAAAATCCATACTTAAAGGTATTGATCAAATTAAACAAGGTATGATTATGGCCATATTCCCTGAGGGTGGCATTAAAGATCGCAACGATGAACAAATGGTCGCGATGCGTGCAGGTGCATACAAACTCGCAACTAAAGCAGAAGCTCCGATTGTTCCCATAACTCTAATCGGAACCACTGAGGTTAAACATAGAGCACCTTGGAGACCTACTAAGATAAAAGTCATCATTCATGAACCGATTTATAAAGAAACCTATCAAGACTTATCCTCCACAGAACTCGCAGATCACGTGATGCAACTGGTAAATCAAACCATAAAAGTGCACAATGGTAAATAAACAGAAATCTACAAGGATTTCTGTTTTTTCTGTGTATCGGGCATCGCATATAACTAAGTGGTGAAAGTCCACTGTGGAGGTACTCACTGACCACCACTAACGAAGCACAAGGTATCCATCGTGAGGTGTGAACTGGAGGAAGTGCGTAGTAAAATCTTGGCTTGGTGAACGAGAACTTGGTGTAAGGTATTTTTAAAGGATAAGAGAACAGAACATCTTGAAGTCCAAAAAGTGAGCGTAATTTAGGGATGTGAACCAAGCACGAAAAAGAGGAAAGTTATATGAATTACCCCGGGAGGTCTCCTATACTTAGGTTTAAGATAAAATGAAGATAGTCGTATCCTCATATCCTAAGGTCGAAAAAGGTTTATTCGAAACAAGATCGAAAAGGACTCAACCAACCCGGATATCATCCAAACTGTATGGGGAATTGGATATCAATTTAAAGAATAAAATAGTTAGAATATCAGTCAATCACGACTGATTTTTTTCATATATAGATTGAAACGTTTTCAAGATTATGGGCTATGAAATTAAACTCGATGGCTGTATAATCATATATAGACAGGACACACTCTTAAGGACATTATACTATGAAAAAAATCATCTCTCACATCGGTTGGTTCATCAAAGTTGAATGGAAGCAATACACCATCATGTTTATCCTATTAATCGGGATATCCATTATTTCTTTAGCACCTGCAAAAGTGCTTGGTGAAGCCATTGACATTATCGTTTCTTCGCAATTAACTCGACAAAACTTTATTTGGCTTTTTGGTCTTCTATTACTCATTCCAGTCTTGCGTTATTTAATGTCATTCCTTTATAACTTTATGGTAACCAAGGAAGCACAAAAACTGGCTTATCAACTGAGAAGTAATTATTTAAAACACCTTTTTAAAATGGACTCCAAATTTTATGAAATGTATGAAAAAGGGGACCTCATTTCCCGTGTGACGAGCGATCTAGATTCGATTACACAGGCAGCTACGTCATTGTTAGAAGGTATCATCTTCAACGTGGGGCTGATTATATTCGCAATCGCGGTCATGGGTATGACGATCAGTTGGAAATTAACCATTATATCCATCACAATCATGCCGATCGGGATTACGATTTTAAACATCATCCGTAATAAAAAACGTAAATACATAAAGATTCACCGTGAAATCTACGCAGATATGACTGAAAAGGTCTTAGAAAACGTCGAAGGCCAAAAGACAATACGTGCTTATGTTCAAGAGGAAAATGATCTTAAACGTCAATATGACGCCATCAATAAGGACATCGAATCCTGGCGCTACATTGTTAAATATGAAAACTGGTTTACACCCATGTTTGAAGTCATTTATGGTATTGCATATATTCTTGCATTCTCATTTGGGACATTTTATATTATGCAACAAGAAATGACCTTAGGTGGATTGATCACATTTGTGGCTTATATCGGCCAATTGTATGGACCAATCACCTCGATTTCAGGGATTTTTACACAAATCAACAATGCGCATATTTCAATTGACCGTTTCGAACAAGTCATGAATGAAAAACCTGAAGTCCATGATGAAATCGACTCTAAAGCTATTATCGATTTTAATGTGATTGAATTTAAAGATGTTACATTTAAATATCCATTTGATAAACAACCGGTCATTAAGAATATCGACATTACCATTAAAAAAGGCCAAACCATTGGTATTGTTGGTCCAACAGGTGCGGGTAAGTCTACCTTAATCAGGCAGCTATTACGAGAATTTAACGTTTCAGAGGGAACGATTCTTGTAGATAATCAACCAATTCAATCCTATAAAATAGAAGATATTCGAAACCTAGTGGGGTATGTACCACAATCCCACATACTGTTTAGGCGTAGTTTCGATGAAAATATCTTAATTGGTAAACCAAATGCCTCTTCACAAATGTTAGATAAGGCTGTCAAACTTGCCGACTTTGAAAAAGATTTGATGTTTTTACACGATGGTTTACATACCATGGTAGGTGAATCCGGTGTCAGTTTGTCTGGGGGGCAAAAACAACGTCTTTCAATTGCGAGAGCTTTAATCAAAGAACCCGCTATTCTCATTTTAGACGATTCGTTATCGGCAGTAGATGCGAAAACTGAAGACAACATCATTAACCACTTAAAAGAATTCCGTAAAGGTAAAACCAATATTATCATCGCACATCGATTCTCTGCGATTCACGATGCAGATATCATTTTGGTTTTAGAATCTGGTCGAATTACCCAACGTGGTACACACCAAGAGCTCATTAGACAAGAGGGTTGGTATAAAACCCAGTTTATTGAGCAGATGACGATGAGGTAATCCCATGAAAACCATGAAAAAAGTCTGGCGCTATATCGCCAAATATAAAAAATACTTAGTCATTAGTTTCACAGCGATGGTTATTGTTCAAGTTTTAGGTTTGTTCGCACCACTCATTGTCAAGTCGATTCTCGATGATTACTTAGTCGGAATTGAAAGACCGTGGTATGAAAGTAGTTCATCTGAAGGTGTTTCTTATCAAGGGTCTAATTATGTTCAAGATAATACAGAAGGCGATGTCTTATCCATCATCATTTACCGCGGTAAGTATTACGCGGTCATGGATATCGTTGAGCTTGGAAATAAAACCATTACTGGTAATACCTTAACCGTTCATAATAATCAAGGTCAAACTTTTACCTATGCGGTAACTCAGCTGTCGAAAAATGAAGTACTCGCATTCTATCAACCTTTCGTGAATCCGATTATTGTATTACTCGTTTTATTGATTTTAAGATTCTTTTTACAAATTTTATTCACGTATATCCAGCGTATTTCAACCATGATGATCAACGTGAACATTGTTAGAGATGCGCGTATGGACGCCATTAAATCCTTGCAGAAGATGCCAATGCAGTATTTTGAAAAGGAACCTGCAGGGAAAATTGCTAACCGTATCATCAATGACGTTGGTGGGATGATGAACCTATTCTCAACAATCATGAATTTATTAGTGAATGCGACAATGGCAATTGTATTCGCGTATATTGGGATGTTCTACTTGGATGCGAAACTCGCACTATTCACATTTATAATCTTCCCATTTGTTTATATTTGGCTGCGTTATTTTATCAAGAAATTAAATAAGATTGCGGTGAAGGTCAACGAACAAAATTCGATGATTACAGCAAACCTTAATGAAATCATCAATGGTATTTCAGTACTTCAAATTTTCAACTTTGAAGAACAAACTTCAGATAAGTTTAATCAATTATCAGAAGATTTCTTAAAAGAAAAATTAAAGGAAACTAAGCTTCATCTATCCATCGGTTGGAACATGATTCGCTTAATTGGTCAATTGGTTACAGCATTTGTCATTCTCTATTTCGGCGTATCTTATCTAAATATTGCAGGATTTGTAGTATCTGCTGGGATTATCTATGCCTACAATGATTATTTATCACGACTCATTGAACCTGTGGGGACACTCTTTAGAGAAATTGGTAACTTACAGCATGCAATTGTCAGAACTGAACGTTTATTCGTTATTGTCGATGGTGAGCAAGAAGATAGTGATTTCCATGTAATCGATCGTTATGAAGGCAAAATCGTATTCGATAATGTTTGGTTTTCCTATGAAAAGAATAACCCGGTCTTAAAAGGCATCGATTTAACTGTACTACCTGGTCAAATGGTTGGATTAGTCGGTCATACTGGTTCTGGAAAAACGTCATTAATGAGCTTATTACTGCGTTTTTACGACATTAAACCCGATGATATGGGTAATATTTATATCGATGATCAAGACATTCGAACCTATAGTAAACGAACCTATCGTCAACACATCGGGATCATTCTACAGGACCCTGTCCTTTTCAAAGGTACGATTGCGGATAATATTCGATTTGGTGTTGATATTTCTGATGCTGAAATTGAACGTATTTTACGCGAAATTGGTGGCGATAAACTCTTAGATAAACTTGAGGATGGAATCCACGCTAAAGTCACACGACAAGGTAGTAACTTTTCAGTTGGTGAAAAACAAATCATTTCTTTTGCAAGAGCTGTTGTCCACAATCCTTCTATCTTAATCATGGATGAAGCAACCGCCAATATCGATACGGAAACAGAAGGTATGATTCAACATGCATTAAATAAAGTCAAAGAAGGTAGAACAACGATTGTCATTGCACACCGCTTGTCTACAATCAAGAATGCAGATAAGATTGTCGTATTGGAAAAAGGGATTAAAGTCGAAGAAGGCACACACAGTGCTTTACTCAAGAAAAATGGCGTTTATGCCAATATTTATCGTTCCCAAATCAAATAAATTGAAAGCCGTCTTTTTGATGGCTTTTCTCATGAAAAAACGCCAATGTGAAATTGGCGTTAGTCGATTACGAAAATTTGTCGTAGAAGACATTATGTTGTTTAATGTCGTGTTTATTAAGGACTTTGATGCAGGCATTAATCATCCCTGGTGACCCACAAAGGTACGCTTCGGATTCGGATAAATCACCAACATTTCGGTCTACAACATCGGTAATGAGGCCAGTTTGTCCGGTCCAATTGTCTTCTGGAAGTGGTTCAGATAAAGCAGGAATGTATTCGAAATTAGGAAATTCTTTTTGAAGTTGTTCAAACTCTTCAGTCATATAGAGATCTCGTTTGGACTTAGCTCCAAAGAAGTATTTTACTTTTCGATTCATACCACGGTCTTTTAAGTAATAAAGGATACTACGAATCGGAGCTTTACCAGACCCACCCGCTATACAAATCATGTCTCTTTCGGAAGATTCTTGAAGGTAGAAATCTCCAAATGGTCCTGTTAATGTAATTTTGTCACCGACTCTAAGAGCTTTATGCACAAATGTGGTCGCTTGTCCATTGGGTACTTGTCTAATAATGAGTTCAATTTCGTCTGGGAATGCTGGGTTTGAAGCAATCGAATAAGCTCGAATGATATCAATACCAGGTACAACAATTTGTGCAAATTGACCAGGCTTAAATTCCATTCTTGTTGGTGAGATGAGTTTAAATTTCACCAGTTTAATATCGTAAGTCTGATCGATGATCGAAATAACTTTTGTTTTGTACGATTTCGCATTCAACAATTGTTTAGGTATTTCAATCTTCATATCGTCTTTGACTTTGACTTGGCAGGAAAGACGGACGCCATTTTCTTTTTCAGAGGCAGAAAGGAATGGTAACTCAGTTGGTTTGATTTCTCCACCGCCATCGATCAATCTAAATTTGCACGTACCGCAGGTCGCTTTACCACCACATGCAGAAGGTAAATAGATTTTTTGGTCTGATAGTGTATTGAGCAAGGTATCTTCATTCTTAACAGGAATGATGATTTCATCGTTGATCATTAAGATTTTTTCTTTTCCACCACCAAGTAGTTTATCCACGACGATGAGTAGTAAGGTAATGAGCACTAAGACGCCCATTAATATGATGGGAACAAATATATTCATTTTGGCCTCCTATATGCTTGCTAGGCCAGTTAGGCCAATGAATGCTAGAGCTAATATGCCCAATAATACAAAGACAATTCCTTTACCTTTAAGTCCTCTAGGAACATCTGCATGTTTCGCCATTTTTTCTCTTAATCCTGCAATCAGTACAATCGCGAGCATCCAACCTAGAGAAGAACCAAAGGAGAATACGGCGGTTTCGCTGAATGTGTATTCGCGGGTTACAAAGAATAACGATACTGCGAGGACAACACAGTTCACCGTGATCAAAGGTAAGAAAATCCCGAAAGCATTGTACATTTTAGGTACGAATTTTTCCATCAAAAGTTCAAGAATTTGAACAGTAGCAGCAATCGTAATGATGAACACAAGTAATGCTAAACTGGTCGTTTCGGTTTGTTTTAATAATAGATAAATCGGATAATTGATGATACCTGTCAACGTAACAACGATGACTACAGCAATCCCCATACTTTTGGCATTCTTAACCGAAGTAGAAATTGCGATTAGAGGACACATCCCGAGGATATATACGAGTGCGATATTGTGGTTCAAAATGGTTGCCACAAAGAGTTCAATTAGACGTTCCATGGGTTATTCCTCACTTTCATAAAATTTGAGCCATTCGCGAATGCCCCAAATAAACAATGCAATGACGAAGAATCCGCCTGGAGCTAAAGCCATAATTGACCAGTTTGTGAATGATTCAGGCATGACACGCATGCCCAAGATAGTCCCAAACGCGAGGGTTTCACGAATCAACGAGACTGTGACCAATACGAAAGTATACCCCATACCACTTGCGAAACCATCAACTAATGAATAGTGAACAGGATTCTTAATTGCATAAGCTTCAGCACGTCCCATGACAATACAGTTGGTAATAATCAATCCTACATAAGCACCTAACTGAATCGCAATCAATGGTAGGAATGCTTCAAGGAACATCTGTACGAGAATAACAAACGTTGAGATGACGACCATATAGGTCACCATACGGACTTTACCTGGGATTAGTCTACGAAGTGCAGAAATAAATGCGCTGCTCGCCATGACTACAAAAGTAACACCGAACCCCATGGCTAACGCATTCTCCACTTTATTAGAGACAGCTAACGAAGAACAGATACCTAAGACGGTGACGACGATTGGGTTATTGGTAGATATACCACCCTTTAATATGTTAAACCATTTTTTATAGCGTAATCGAATTAATTTCATCGTTACACCCCCACAACTGCCCATTTAGCTTTGAAATCAGCGTAAGCAGTATTTAGTATTTCTTCAAATTTTTCTGAAGTACGCGTCCCACCTGTGATGGCATCTACTTCATTGGACAAATTATCAGCTGACCCATGACGAATCATAATATATGGAGTTGAATCAGCAAAAACAATACCTTTATATTTGTCTAAGTACCATTTTTCAGCTACTACACCGCCTAAACCAGGGGTTTCAGATTGTTCTAGAATACTCAAATTGACGACGGTTTTGAAATCTTGTTCGAAAGTAATAACCCCACGAATGGTTCCCCAAACTCCACCACCAGAGAAGATGTAAGAGATTTGTCCTGTCGCGTTATCGATATAGAATGTATCTTGACCTTCATATTGAATTACAGTGACTTCTTCATCAAAAATGTCATGGACCGTGTTTAAATTATACTTAATCTCATAGGCATCTAAAATGGCAGATTTAACTTGAGCTTGTTTATTCAATTCGATACGTTCTTTAGTTAATAAGTCCATACCAACCAATAAACCCGATGTGACACCACCAAGGATAATCACAAACAGAAGCATTTTAATATATTGTTTCACGCGGCTACCTCCATCGAAGGTTCTTTTTTATAACTATCGATTAATGGTGCAATTGCGTTCATGATTACTATCGCAAAAGCAGTGCCTTCTGGATACGCACCAACATCTGCACGAATAACCATGATTATTACGCCAATCCCGATACCATAGGCTACTCTACCCCATCCGTAGGTTGGTGCAGTGACTGGGTCGGTCGCTACAAAAAACGCAGCAAATAGTACACTACCTACCAACAAGGATGAGATTGGGTCTCTAAATAGTTCCGGTACAATCCAACCCCCAACGAGGTTAATTACAAAAATCGAAGTTAGAAGTGATAAGGTGATTCTCCAATCGATAATCTTTAGAACGATTAATGCTAATCCCAAAACCAAGATTCCAATTCGGAATGTTTCACCCAATGACCCAGGCACATTACCAACCAACAATTCCCAAAGGTTGTAACCTAATGCGTTGTTATTTAATTGAATCAATGGTGTAGTCGAAGCGACAACATCGGTTTGTGGGTTCAACCACTGTGTATTCATATACTTTGGAAATGAGATAGTAACGAAGATATAACCAACGAGTGCAGGATTGAATACGTTTTTCCCAAGACCACCGAATAGTGATTTCGCAAAGAATGTCCCAAATACACTACCGATGATGACAATCCATAACGGCACAGTTGGTGGCATCATGAGTGTAAAGATGAGTGGTGTGATTAATAAACTGTAATCGAGTGGTTTTTTACGAATTTTCGCAAACGCTACCTCGACCGATACGGAGCCTAAAACAGCTATCAATGCAATTAAGAATGCATACAGCCCAAAAATAATACTGGATGAGACCAGTAGAACGAATAAAACCCCTGTATAAATCAGAAGGTTTCTTCGTGTTAAAACATCTAAATGACTAGATGTTTTGTCTGATTCCATAAAATTCACCGCTTTCTCTATTGAAGTATTTGAACTTCAAAGTTAATATTTACCGTTATTGTATCATAGCGCTTTCATATATGACAAATCGTTTGCTTATGAATAAGCCAATAAATAAAAAAAATAAACCGAAACGGTTTATATTAGGGTTCAATATTATAATCGGTTGTGATTAAACGGTTGCCATCGTATTCGAAGATACAAAGGCTACCATTATTCAAAAATGTTCGATAGGTATAAGTATTAGGGTCTGCTAAAACGAGTAAGGACTTGATAACATGAGAGTGACAAGATAGCAAAATGATCTCATTCGGGTGACGTTGATAGAGATTATCTAACCCGTTTTGGATGCGCTGTAATAAGGCTTCATCATGCTCATATCCATCTCTTCTAAAGTTAGGTGTTGAAATGGTTTTAGAGGTCACATCGACATCATCACCTTCAAATACTCCAAAGTCTCTTTCAATGAATGCTGGATCAATCTCAATTTCAAGGTTTACATTGAGTTCATTTTGAATAATCTCAGCAGTTTTGATACTGCGAATCAGTGGAGATGAAACGACTTTAGTAAATTGGACTTGACGTTGTTTCAAATAACATCCCATCCGCTTTGCTTGAGCCTCACCATTTTCATTTAATGGATGGTCAGTCCAACCCTGTACTAAGCGGTTTAAGTTATAGTTAGTTTGTCCATGACGGATTGCATAAATGCGCATGTAATTCACTCCCGTTGCTATTATAGCACAAAGTAATGCCCAATAAACTTGAATATGATATAATACATTTACGAGGTGTAAATACGATGAGAATGTTAGATTTAATTACAAAAAAACGCGATGGTTTTGAATTAACCAAAGCAGAGATTGAATTCATTGTCCATGGCTATACGCAAGGACAAATTCCAGATTATCAAATGTCATCATTCTTGATGGCGACTTATTTTAACGGTATGACAGACCAAGAATCAACTGACTTAGCGATCGCTATGATGCATAGTGGAGATACCTTCAATCTTGAAGACATTTCAGGCATCAAAGTCGATAAGCATTCCACTGGTGGTGTTGGTGACAAGGTCACATTGGTTTTAGGACCGCTTGTAGCTGCTTGTGGTGCGAAATTCGCGAAGATGAGTGGCCGTGGTTTAGGTCATACTGGTGGTACACTGGATAAATTAGAAGCCATTCCTGGATACAATATTGTCTTAGATGAAGATGCGTTTAAGGCTCAAGTCAATCGCATTGGTATTTCTGTCATTGGTCAATCCAAAAATATTACCCCAGCAGATAAGAAGATGTACGCGCTGCGTGACGTGACAGCCACTGTCCCATCGATTCCACTAATTGCATCTTCAATCATGTCAAAAAAATTAGCTTCCGGTGCAGATGCGATCTGTTTAGACGTTAAAGTAGGGAATGGCGCTTTCATGACTGATCTTGAAGAAGCCAAGAAATTAGCTGTCCTTATGGTTCAAATCGGTAAACTAGCTGGTAAACGTGTGAAAGCAATCCTTACAAATATGGATGAACCTCTTGGATTTGCTGTAGGGAATACACTAGAAGTCATTGAAGCGATTGAAACCTTAAAAGGTAATGGTCCAAAGGATTTAGAAAATGTTGTCCTTGAAATCGGTGCCTATTTACTTGAGGATGCAGGTATTGCTTCGAAAGAAAAAGCAATTGAACTTTTAAAATCCAAATTACATAATGGACAAGCCCTTGAAAAATTAATCGAATTGGTTGAAGCTCAAGGTGGGGATTCGAACTATATCAAGAACCCAAGTTTATTCACTAAATCCACTCAAGTCATTCCATTAAAGGCAAATAAGTCTGGTTATATCGAATCCATGACAACCATCGATATCGGTTTAGCAGCTGCTTACTTAGGTGCAGGTAGAGAAACTGTTGATGGCGTCATTGACCCAGCAGTAGGTATTATTTTCCATAAGAAGATTGGTGATTATGTCCAAGAAGGTGATGTTATTTTGGATATTCATGCGAATCAAAAAGGTGTTAAAGATGCTTTATCTACGTTAGAAAAAGCCATCCATATCGGCACACAGAAAAAAGAAGTTGTCCTCATCGAGGGTGTTATTCTATGAGTTGTGCACTGGTCACAGGTGGTGCCATTGGTCTCGGCCGGGCATTTTCTGAATTACTCGCTGATCGTGGTTATGACCTGTTTTTAACGTCAAGAAATCTTGAACATTTGGCGTCTGCACAAAAAGAAATACAAGCAAAATACCGTGTAAAAGTTCATATCTTTGTAGGAGATTTATCGAAGGTAGAATTTCGAGATAAACTCATTAGCTTCGTTGAACCTTACGACATAGATCTATTAATCAATAACGCAGGTTTTGGACATAATGATCTATTTGAAGATGCACCACTCGATAAAGAGTATCAAATGATTGACTTAAATATTAAAGCATTACACCATTTAATGAAACACTTCTATGGTATGTTTAAGACAAAAGGTCAGGGGCGTATCATCAACGTTAGTTCACTAGCTGGTTTTGTTCCAGGTGCATACGCTTCAACCTATTACGCTTCAAAAGCCTACGTGACTAGTATTACAAGGGCTCTGGCATATGAAGCGAAGGTTACAAAATCCAATGTGAAGATTCAAGCTTTATGTCCGGGTCCACTCAAAACCCAATTTTTCGAAACAGCTGGGACACAAGTTAAATTTTATAAACGTGATCCTAAGTTTGCTGCACGCGCCATTCTCGATTCTAAACGTGTAGTCGTGGTTCCTAGTTTAAAGGAAAAGTTAGCACATGGCATGTTAAAAGTACTGCCAACAAACCTAACTGTACGTTTCGCAGGCTTTGGACAAAGACGTAAAAAAAAATCCGTATAAAAACAGTGCTTGAAGGCTTTATAAAGGCCTCAAGCACTTTTTATTTCATGACTTCGTTTGCTAAAGTAGGCAAAAAACGATACAATATAGATGAGGTAAATTGATATGAGAACAGAAGAAAAGAAAGTCCTTCCCCAAAAAGAAGCCGAAAAGCTCCGCGAAAAACAGTTAGGACAACAAATCAGTAAGTTCAAAGAAGCTGACAAAGAAGTCCTTAAAATCGAATATGAAGAATATGATGAAGATGAGGATTACGCAGTTATTGACCTCGAAATTACACAGGAAAGTGATATTTATCAAAAGTTCACTATGTTGAGTCGTCGCCGCATTAGTCAGGAAATCATGAATCACTTGGAAGAAAATGCGAAGTATGTCCCACTTTATAAGCCACTGTTGATTAACATTACGATGCCTAATCACATACTCGAACCAGAACTTCTAAAAACCATTGAACTCATGGTTGAGCGCAGTTTGACAAAACGTATCATCGATTTGACTGTGAATATTAAGCAAATCAAAATCATCTCCACGTTGATGGTTCTATTTGGTTTAACTGCGATGATTATTTCTATTTTATTGTCCGATCGATTTTTCAATATATTCATCATCAATGAAGTTTTTTCAATCGCGAGTTGGGTGTTTATTTGGAAATCCGTAGAAGGTTTCTTATTTGACTTACGTAAAACAACGAATCAAAAATATAAATTACTGCAAATTTATTCTGCGGATTATGTTTCGAAGTTATAAATCACTTTGATTTGTTTTTTCAATATATATGTTATAATACAAGTGTACTACGGGGAGCCAAAAGGCTGAGAGGATTAAAATCGACCCGAATTACCTGATCTGGATCATGCCAGCGGAGGAATAGTCACTTAATGGACATTCTTTTGGCATTCCAAAAGGATTTTTTATTTATAAAGGAGTGTTCAAGATGAATAAAGAATTAACTAGACTCACAGAATCAGCAATTTTAGTAGCTTTAGCAGTGGTATTGGAAATCATCTCTAAAATGATTCCAGTTTTACAGATGCCACAAGGTGGTTCCGCATCCCTAGCGATGTTTCCAATCTTCATTTTAAGCTATCGTCATGGCTTGAAATGGGGCTTATTGGCTGGATTTGCATTCGGGATTGTCAATTTTTTCATTGATGGTTATGCCTTCTTTTGGGGTTCGTTTGTATTCGACTATACCCTTGGTTTTGCTGCCATTGGCTTAGCTGGATTTTTCAGTAAAAAAGCACTGAAATTAGATCTCAGTGCAGTCATTTTCGGGGTGTTATTAGGTGGGTTTACTCGCTTTGTAATCCATACATTATCTGGTATATTTTTCTTCGCGGAATATGCTGGAGATGAAAACGTCATTATATACTCCATCGTGTATAATGGAACTTATATGTTAGCATCAACGATACTCTGTTTAGTAGCAATGCTGCTTACTTACAAGCGCTTGCTTGTTTTAAACCGGGTATAACATACTGATCTAAAATGGATAGATAGTCTATTCGAGGGTTGTATCCAAAGGTAATCGGATACCCCTCTTTTTTAATGGTTTCATATGGAATAGATTTCCGACCCCCATGAAGGGAATCTTGAAAATGATCGTATAAAACATCAAAAGGTAGATAAAAATACTGATTGTATGATGCAAAATAGATAATCATAAACCCAATTCCACCCGCATCTACGACGCGTTTTAAGTGATGAATTTGATGGTCTGGAATATTCTTTAACGGAATCGAGGTTCTAGAATTCGTTTCTTTCGCATCGAAATCAACATAATAACCACGGTAAACGCCGTTAAAGTCTGTCGTTGAAGGGGTCTTGTAGTATGCTTCAACGATTTTGGCTTTATTACGGGCTGGATAGCTTACTGTTACGACTTGTACAGGGGTTGGTTTTTTGTAGATCACTGCGATTTGTTTATCAAGATAATACTGATTAGTCGCTTCAATATCGCTCTCTAGTGTCATCCCAAGATTTGCACGGTTGATAATTTTTTCAGTTGTTTTTTTTGGAGTAGGGTATTTAATAGCCATTTTAATCACCTATTAGTATATTACCATAAAGCCAAATGAATTTGCTTTTAGAGTCTATTTGATTTGAAAAGGTGTAATAAACTTGCTGAAATTTTCCTGTCCATGTTATAATTAAATAAACTTTAACGTTTCTGTATCGAAAGGATGTATTTTAATGAGCTTAATCAAAATATTCGCGCTAGGCGGACTAGGTGAAAACGGGAAAAACATGTACTGTGTTGACGTCGATAACCAAATTTTCATCTTAGATGCTGGGATCAAATACCCAACATCGGAATTATTCGGGGTCGATGAAATCGTTCCAGATTATAAAGTACTTTTAGAGCACCAAAGTAAAATCAAAGGTTTTTTCATGACACATGCTCATGAAGACCACATTGGTGCACTTTCCCATATCTTAAAGGATATCAATGTCCCTGTTTACGCAACAAACTTCACCATGGAATTAATCAAGGATAACCTCAAAGAAGAAGGTTATGATTTAGACAAGTTAAAACTCCATGTGATCAATCAAAATTCAATCATCAAGTTTGACCACGTCAAAGTGACTTTTTTTACAACTACCCACTCCATTCCAGAGAGTGTTGGGGTCGCAATCAATACTGTAGATGGGTCAATCATTTATACCTCTGATTACACATTTGACCAAAGTGCAGACCCACGCTATCAAACCGATTTTAAAAAGATCAATGAACTAGCAGAAAAGAAAGTACTTTGTTTAATGACTGAATCCTTGGGTTCTGGATTGGTCTTAAATGGTTCGATCACAAAAGAACTCGATCATACCATCAACCAAGCGATTTCTAACGCAAAAGGTCGCGTTATCGCATCCTTATTCTCATCTGACTTATTGAAAATCCAAAGGGTAATTGATATCGCCTTAAAACATAAAAAACGCATCGCAATCATTGGTAGACGTGCTCAACGTATCGTCGATATTGCTATTGAAATGAGTTATTTGAATATCCCCAAAGAATCCTTAATCAGCTTAAGATATATCGATGATAAGAATAAGAATGATGATAGTGATATCGTTGCTTTAGTTACTGGTAATCGCCATGAACCATTCTTTATGTTACAACGCATGTGCAAGAAGGCTGACCGCCTCATCCACATCGATGAAAACGATTCGGTTTTGGTTGTGGCTTCACCGATTCCTGGTACTGAAAAGATGGCTGCGAAAACCTTAGACATCCTTTATCGAACAGATGCCAAAGTGACTGTGATTGATAAAAAAATATTGACCACCTCACATGCGACAGCCGATGAAATTAAAATGATGATGAATATGCTTAAACCGCGTTATATTCTCCCAGTTATCGGTGAATACCGTATGCAGTATACTGTTCAGCGATTAGCCATGGAAATGGGCTATGATAAAGACCAAGTATTCCTAATGGATAATGGCGATGCACTGGTCTTTAAAGACGGTGAACCTGATGTTCAAAGAGCACGTTATCGCAGTGGTGATATCCTGATCGATGGATCGGCTATTGGGGATGTCAACGACATCGTCATCCATGACCGTGAACTCTTATCAGAAGATGGTGTATTGCTGATTGTAGCCAATATCAATCCACGTTCGAAACGCATCCTTGGTGAAATTGAAATTGTCACCAAAGGTTTTGTCTATGTTAAAGAATCGGAACAACTACTTCAAGAAGTCAAAGAGTTATTCGTTAAAGCTTGTGACAAACACCTTAAAGGTAAGTATATTAATTGGAATGAACTCAAGACCAATGTAAGAGAAGAAATCAACAAGTTCTTATATAAAGAAACCAAACGTAGTCCAATAACAATCCCTGTGATAATTGCAACCGAAATATAATTCATAAAGACAGTTCGTATGGTGATATGATCCCCTCAAAGTAGACACTACAAATAATTAAAGTTTGTAGAATTTTACAGAGAGGGGATTTTTTTTCTTCGACTACGTTCGCATGGATTTATAATATGTGATTCGATTACGACACTAAACCATAAAAATGTTTCTATTAATTCGAATAAGTACGCTGAAACCCTTTACAATTGTGTTTAAATCGATATAATGTTAAATGAGGAAACCGATTTCCAAACACAGTGAGGTGCACATATGGGAACCATTCTAAAACAAAATCTTAAGGGCTTAACCGGCTATTATTTTCCGTTATTCAACAAATCCGGTTTAATGTCTTACATTACACCAACACTTTCTGGCGATATTAAACTGGACTATCACCATTATATTACCGAACCCTTCACAGAAAAAGACCTCGTTAATAGTCTATTTTCACGCAATGTCATTTTCTATGTTGATGGTAAACCTTACCACCTGAATGGTAATTCATTGTTACAACAAAAAGATACCATGGATTTAGAAGTGGGGCCGCTTTATCAAGTAGTTACTCGAAATAATCCAAAAATGAGCCTTAAAACGACCTCATTCATTGTCAACGATGACCCTATTGAGATTCACAAAATTGAATTTACGAATCGATCAACAAAAACCATCCGCTTGGATGTTTTAACCGCTTCACCACTCTATGGTAGAAGCGCTGATAACCTAAGAGACCACCGCCATGTAACCTCTTTACTCAATCGAGTATGGGTCAAAGATGGCCTCATTGAACTTAAACCAACACTATCTTTTGACGAACGTGGACACAAACCAAATGATGTCTATTATGGTTTCCATGCACAATCCAGTGATTTAAGCATAAAGGCTTATTACCCATCTTTGGATGATTTCATTGGCAACGGAAACTTATTATTTCCTAAACCTCAAAATCCATCCCATGTTGGTGATACCATTGATGGTTATGAAGCGCTAGGTGGCATCGCATTTAATCCAATTCAAGTCGAACCAAATCAAACCATTAGATTGTTTATCGGTTTTTCTGCCAACACGGTCGGACACTTAGAACGCTACAACGTCTATTTAAATGAAACGAACTTTGATACTGCATTCAACGCTTGTAAAACCTACTGGCTCGATGAGGTATCAAGACTGCAATTCTCATATGGAAGCCAAGCTAAAACCGCACTTTTAGATATGGTAGCTATTCAACCCATCTTAAGACGCTTTTTTGGTAATTCATATATGCCTCACCATGATTATGGAAAAGGTGGGAAAGGCTGGCGTGATCTTTGGCAAGATTTGCTATCTCTTATTATGTATAACGATCCTACAGTAAAAGACGCGCTCATCAATAATTTCGCTGGAATCCGTATAGATGGATCAAACGCGACCATTATAGGATCAAAGAAGGGCGAATTCAAAGCCGATCGTAACAACATTGTCCGCGTTTGGAGTGACCATGGTGCGTGGCCAATCGTAACCACAGCCATGTATATTCACGAAACCGGAGATCTCGATTTCTTATGGCTTCAAACCCCCTATTTTGAAGACCAATTTACGCACTATACGAAGAAAACCAAGACAAACTTCCCTAAAGACTATGTCCTTAGAGTTGAGGGCACCCCATACACAGGTACTATATTCGAACATTTATTACTAGAAAATGTAGTGGCTTCCCTCAATTTAGGTGAACAAGGTTTCTTAAAACTCGAAGATGCCGATTGGAACGACGGTTTAGACATGGCAACTAAAAAAGGTGAAACACTCGCTTTTACCCATTTCTACGCGAACAACCTACGCACATTAGCAGAATTCCTAGAATACGCCAATGTGCCAACTATTACACTTTTCAAGTCCTTAGCTGAACTCAGTCTAAATATCCATAAAAATCCAAGTTTGGAATCTTTCTTAGACCGTGTAGCTTTATTTGATGGTGTAACCGCCGTTGTTGATACCACACAATTAATCAAGGCTTTAAAAGCCAAAGCCAAAGCGATGATTAAACACTTAGATGTTTATGGTGTACATCCAACTGGTGCATTACAATCCTATATTGATAATGATGGTATATTCTTAGACCGTTTCGATACACTTTCTTTAACTGGTCAAGCGATGGCGTTACTATCTGAAACCGTCAGTTTAAAACGAGCAAAACAGATTGCTTCCGTGACAAAGAAAACCTTGTTTGATGCTTCCATTGGTGGATATAAACTCAACTCCAATTTTGAGGAAGTCAAACTTAACATGGGAAGAGCTTACGGCTTTGCCTATGGACATAAAGAAAATGGTGCTGTATTCTCACACATGGCTGTGATGTATGCCTATGGCTTATACCAATACGATTTGGTGAATTATGGGCATGAAGCGATTGATGCACTTATGAACCGATCGATTCATCCAAAATCAAATATGCTTGCAGGTATTCCTGAGTATTTCACACCAAAAGGTGAAGGTAAATACAGTTACCTCACGGGTTCGGCTTCATGGTTGTTAAAATTATTAAGAACCGAAGTATTCGGTATCCAAATGCACTTAGGGACACTCATTTTGAATCCTAAATTGACGAAAAAAGATTTTATCCATGGCGTTGCTTATATCGACACTTATTTATTTGGACAAAAACGCCGAATTACTTATCATAATCCTAAGCAGTTATCTTATGGTCAATATGAAATTAAGAAAATAACAATGAATAGCCAATGGGTACCGAATTACTTCCAATCCCTCGATGGCAACCTGGAGGTTTATTTAGATGAAAGGTATTGAAATCCATCATTTTGATGGCATTGGTTATCAAAAATTATTCCATTTTCAATCGTGGAGAATTGCGATTTTAAATTATATCGACGAACTAGACCCAAATAACATTCATAAGTTTCAAGCTCATACCTTAACGGATGAATCGTTTGTCCTTCTAGAAGGGGCTTGTACACTATTTATTTACGAGGATGGGCGTATCGTCCCTATCCATTTAGAACCACATAAAATTTACAACATCAAAAAGGGTGTATTTCACTCCCATACGTTGTCAAAAAATTGTAAATTATTGATTATTGAAGAGGAGAATACCTCAGATGACAATTCACCTTCAATGGATCTAACAGACGCACAAAAGCAACAACTTATAGAATACGCGAGGATGAATCATGGCTTATAAACTTTTATGGCAAGACTTGTTTGAAAAAGATGGGAAACCCGATGCATCGATTTGGGGTTATGAAACCGGAGGACACGGTTTCGGAAACGGTGAATCACAATACTATACTAACCGTGAAAAGAATGCATTCGTGAAAGATGGCATCCTTAACATTGTGGGTTATAAAGAAAAATATGAAAATAACGAATACACATCAGCTAAATTGACAACCTATGGTAAAAAATCAATTCTATTTGGTCGTGTTGAAGTCATGGCGAAGTTACCACTTGGGCTGGGGACATGGCCAGCCATTTGGTTATTATCCAATGCTTTTCAAACAGGTACTTCATGGCCACTTTGTGGTGAAATCGATTTAATGGAACACGTCGGAAATCACCCTGGATTTGTTCATTTTTCATTACACTCGAAAAGTTATAATCACATAAACTATCTTCAACCCACACACATAGTGGAAGACCCAAAATTAACAGAAGGTTTCCATGAATATGCGTTTGAATGGGAAGAAGATGAGATGCGTTTTTACATCGATAAGAAACACCATGTCACCTTCCATCGTGGCGACGAAAACCGCCTAACCGATGAAGGCGGATGGCCGTTTCATCAGCCATTCTACCTCATTTTGAACCTCGCACTTGGCGGTTGGTGGGGTGGAAAGATTGATGATTCTATTTTTCCTGTGACCATGCAATTTAAATACGTTAAAGTTTACGAAAGGATCTGAAGACGTTGAAACGGACGATCTACGATATCGCGAGAGAACTGAATCTCTCACCGGGTACCATTTCTAAGGTGATTAACAAGACAGGTAATGTGTCCGATGAAACGAGAGAACGTGTTCTTGCATACATTAAAAAAGTTGGCTATGTGCCTGCAACCTCTGCACGTATGTTGAAATCTAAAAAGAGCTATACCATTGGTGTCGTCTTTTCTGAAGATTTGAACATTGGATTAGAACACCCATTTTTCGCTTCAATTCTTCAACATTTTAAGAAATACGTTGAAAATGAAGGCTATGAGCTCTCGTTTATTGTCTCTAAACTAGGAAATAACCAAATGAGTTATTATGAGTGGTGTATGAATAAAAAAGTGGATGGGGTTTACATTGTCGTTGGTGATAATGGCGATCAAGGCTTACACGAACTCGCCCTTAAAAATATCCCATGTGTGTCCACGGATATTCTCATCCCTGGTATCCATGCCATAGTCTCTGATAACCGAATGGGGATTATTCAAAGCCTGGATTATGTCTATCAAAATGGTTCAAGTAAAACAGTCGGTATGATTGCTGGACCACAGCATTCAAGAGCTTTTTTAGAACGTTATCAAGCGTTTATTGAATATCAAAATGAGCAAGAACATCCAATTAATCCTAAACACATTGTGTTTGCTGAATCCTTTGGATTTACTTCAGGCTACCAAGCTGCGATGAAACTGCTCGAAAACCCATTGCCAAAAGTCTTGTTAGTTGGATCAGATGACATCGCTTTAGGCGTTTTAAAAGCACTCAAAGACCATAACATTAGCATCCCAAAGGACATTGAAATCATTGGTTTTGACGATATTCATTTTGCAAAACACTTTACACCAAGTTTAACAACGGTAAAACAGGACCGAGAACGCATAGCAACCACAGCAGCTAAAAAATTACTACAGTTGATTAATCACCCAGATCGACCTGTCGAAGAAGTTATCCGCATTCCGGTTGAACTGATGGTTCGCGAAACAACAAAATAAGCAGTTGTACGATTTTATGGAGGTCAATATGAAATCGAATTATACTACATTTATTCAAAAGAACTACCAAAAACAAAAACCATTCTCCTCATTTTTACCAGGTATTGCGGGTAAAAAAGGAATTCCACTTTGGAGTTTCTATGTGAATCGTGGCCAAGTAATCACCAGTTTTGGCCGACGTGATAAGAATGGCGCAATTCTTGAATTCTTTCCAGCGAATGCAGCGTATATGTATACCAAAACCATTGGTTTCCGTACATTCATTCGTGTAAACGGTATCATTTATGAATTTTTTAAAGAGGAAGGTTTAAATCAACACCTTTACGTTGAAAAAGAATCTGTCTCGATTTCTGAAATCAACGAAACTATCGAACTAAAGGTCACTGTGAAGTACTTCACTCTCCCTAATGAAAAAGTTGGTGCTTTGGTTCGCAAAGTGACATTCGAAAACTTATCCAATCGTAAAAGACACATTGAAGTCCTTGACGGTTTGACCCAAATACTCCCTTCAGGGATTGATTACGGCGGATTCAAAGCCATTTCAAACCTTTTACAATCCTGGATGGACGTCGATTTTAAGCCAGGTTATGCTTTCTATAAACTAAGAGCTTCCACTGGAGACTCCGCTGAGGTGAGTGAAGTTACTGATGGTAATTTCTATTTATCAAAACTTGAAGACGAAACCGTTAAAATCATCGCCGATACCAGATTGGTGTTTGATATGGATACGGCATTCGCGAAACCTTACGGGTTTATGTACCATGCATTTGATGCGTTTGTATCAAAACCACAAGTTGTCGTGAACCAAGTCCCGTGTGCTTTTAGTGCATTTAGCTATGATTTAGATAAGAAAGTTACCTTAAACAGTTTAGTTGGTTACACATCAGACCGCGGTTTACTTGATGAATACGTTGAAAAATTGAATACCGAATTCCTCATGGAAAAAGACCTTGAAAATTCTAAACTTCATGGAGAAATCACACAAGCCATCGAAACGGAAACTGCAGAACCACTCTTTGATGCTTATTTAAAACAATGCTATTTAGACAACTTATTACGCGGAGGGGAACCGTTCCCAATCGAAACTGCAGATGGTACAGCGAGTTACCATTTATTCAGTCGTAAACATGGTGATTTAGAACGTGACTATAACTTCTTTGTCATCGAACCAGAATACTATTCACAAGGAAACGGAAACTTCCGTGACGTCTTACAAAATCGTCGTAACGATACCTTATTCCACCGATTTGTTAAAGATCATAACCTATGGCATTTTGCATCGTTAATCAGTGCGGATAGTTATAATCCATTATCAATTGAAGGTATTCAATTTGAGTACCACAGTCAAGTGTCCCATAAAGGTTTAGAAGAGTTCCTTAAAAAACCATTCACACCAGGGTCACTCTACAAGAAACTCATTGACTTAGGGAACTCTGATAACGTCGCCGAAACGACCATGAAGATCGTACTAAAATCATCGAAACCTGTGATTAAGGCGAGTTTTGGTGAAGGTTATTGGAATGACCACTTCACGTATATTTATGACCTCATTGAAGGCTTCTTAGATATTTATCCTGAACAAGAAGAGTCTTTACTCTTCAACCAATCCAAATACCGTTTCTTCGATAACCATACAGATGTCTTACCAAGAGAAGAAAAAACGGTGCTTACCAAAGATGGAAAAGTCAGACAATATGGCGCATTAGCCCATCATCATGGAGATAGTGACTGGTTATTAATTGATCAAAAACCGGTTTCAGTCACCTTAGCTTCTAAGTTATTGACCCTTGTGTTGAACAAATACGGTCTATTAGACCCAGCAGGTATCGGCTTATCTTATGATGCGAATAAACCTGGCTGGAATGACGCGATGAACGGATTACCAGGATTGTTTGGTTCCGGTGTATCTGAGATGTTTGAACTCAAACGTCTCAATCAATACCTACTTAAAGCATTCAAGTCCTTCGAATCTAAAGACATCGAAGTCCTTAAACCTTTAGTCGATCTAATACATGCTTACCAAAACTTGAATTCGACTGGATTTGCATTATGGGATCAAAGAACGACAGCCTTAGAAAATTATCGCGCTGCACTAAAACACCCACTGTCACTCGCACGTATTTCAACGAAAGATGCAATTAAAGTGTTAGAACGCATCCAAACTGATCTTGAAGTCGCTGAAACCAAAGCGCTCGAGATTGACCCAGTATACCCAACTTATCTCACATTTGAAGCGACAAAATACGAACCGATTTTAGAAAATGGACAACCAAAGATTGGTAATTATAAGTTACCACTCGTAAAGGTCCTAGCCTTTGAAATGAAACCTATTCCAGCCTTCCTTGAAGCGCCGGCACGTTACTTAAAACAAACCAAAGATGTAGAAAAGGCGAAAGTATTGTATCAAACGATTAAAGAAACAGAGTTATATGATCGTAAGATGAAATTCTATCAAACCAGCGTTTCTCTTGATGCGTATTCAAATGAAATCGGACGCATTAGAGCGTTTACTAAAGGCTGGCTTGAACGCGAATCGAACTTCCTACACATGACTTATAAATACTTACTAGGCCTTCTAAAAGCAGGACTACACGACGAATTCTTCAAGGAAATCGAAACCAACTTGGTTTGCTTTATGAATCCCGAAGTATATGGGCGTTCACCACTCGAAAACTCCAGTTTCATCGCGACATCCACCAATCCAGACCCAAATAAACATGGACAAGGTTTTGTCTCAAGACTATCCGGGTCTACAGCTGAAATGTTATCGATGTACAAAGAGATGTTTATTGGTAAAAAACCATTTAGTTACGATAATAACCAACTGACTTTAGCAATTAAACCGGTATTACACCACCGTTTCTTTAGAGAAGGACGTGTATCGTTTAAATTCTTTGATACAAAGGTAACCTACATAAATCCAAAAGGTTTGAATACATATGATCCTAATGCAGTCATTACGGATATCGAAGTGAGAGATGCCTTAGGTACCCATTGGATTAAAGGTAATGTACTCAATGAAACCTTTGTTAAGGCTATCCGTGAAGGCTCGATTGAACAAATTATCCTCTATATCAATTTACGTAACTAATTGTGTTTAAAAGAATCGGTATTACACTGTTTGTATCTGCTTTAATGATACTAACGGGCTGTAAACCTAAGATTGAACTGACTACCATAACACTCAATGGGGTTAGCGACGTGCTCAGTATTCCTTATGGTAGCTATTTTAATGTCTTAGATGGTATTACAGCTAATGGGGATGATTTAAAAGATTACACCGCTTACCTCACTTTTGAAACCGAAGCGAATGTATCTGAGACGGGGATACTCGATACAACGATTAGTGGTCAACAAATGATCCTTTATCGTGTTCGTTTTGGTGAGTTTGATGTGTCTAAATGGCGATATTTATACGTACTACAACCATAAAAAAGCCGTTAGGTCCTTAAACGACTTAACGGCATATTGTTTACAATCGATTGGGTTTAGGGTAAGTTTGACCCTTTAAATCTATCGAAACGGATTCAATTACGATATCCGTGTGTGGTTTGTCTGAGTAATCTCTTGGACTCATCACAATGGCATCCACGACTTCAATGCCTTTCGTTACGACACCAAAAGCAGCATACGCCCCATCTAAATGAGGGGATGCTTTATGCATGATGAAGAATTGAGCGGTCGCAGAGTTCGGATTATTAGTTCTTGCCATCGAAATGACACCGCGTTCATGTAACAATGGATTGGAAAACCCATTTTGCTTGAAATCACCACGAATTGGGCGTAATTCTGGGCCCCATCCACCTTGAATCATGAAATTGGGAATAATTCTGTGGAACTTTAAACCACTGTAATAACCAGATGCCACTAAGTCAATGAAATTATTGACGGTATTTGGCGCTACTTCTGGAAATAATTCTAACTCAATGGTACCAAACGATTTGACTACCATCACAACTTTAGGGTTGGTTGGTTTTAAAAACTGTTCATAAGACATATATTCATACCTCGCTATGGATTAATTATACTAAAGCAGGTGTGATTTGTCATCTATGACGTTATTATGCAATAAAAAGACATATTATTAGGGGGAAATGCATATGGCAAAATTTAAATTGGCTTTTGAAGAGAACTTTGATTACAATGGGAAACCAAATCCTGAGATTTGGACATTCCAAGTTGGACCTAAATGGGCTAACAATGAAAAACAATGTTATGTTGACAAACTCGAAAACTGTTATGTCTCTGATGGTGCGCTACACATTATCGCAACCAAGAGTGATGATCCAAATTGCCCATACGAATCTGCACGTATCATGTCTAAGGATAAGAAACATTTTCAATACGGTCGCTTTGTCGTTAGAGCCAAAATGCCTAAGGGACGCGGTGCTTGGCCTGCAATCTGGTTTATGGGCACTGTGAAAGGTCAAGGTTGGCCAGCTTGTGGAGAAATCGACTTAATGGAATTTGCTGGTAACAGACGTACTCAA
This sequence comes from Paracholeplasma vituli, assembly GCF_025446935.1. GTDB lineage: Bacteria > Bacillota_I > Bacilli_A > Acholeplasmatales > UBA5453 > Paracholeplasma > Paracholeplasma vituli. The sequence goes on from NZ_JAOEGN010000006.1 coordinate 44,951, forward strand.
GTCACTTCAGCTTACCATACAAAAACGTATAACCATTCGATTAATACCCATAAAGAAGGCGTTTTAATAGCGAATAATTTAGATACCGAATTTCATGATTACATCTTAGAGTGGACTAAAGACCATATCTCCTTCCAAGTCGATTACGAAGAAATCTTACGTGCAGACAAAAAGCCTAATGATACTTTTGCAGAATGGCCTTTTGATCAACCTTATTACATGATTATCAACCTCGCAGTAGGCGGTTGGTATGGCGGTAAAATTGTGGATGAGGACTTCCCGTTTCATTTTGAAGTTGCTTCGATTCGTCATTTTGAAATCATTGAAGAAAAATAAAAGCCTTAGCGGCTTTTCTTTTTTTTAGTGATCCATTCCAAGCGCTCTTTTAACGCCTTTTCATAAGTGGATTCCTCTTTAGGATGGTAATAAGTGATGTTTTTTATTGGTTCCGGTAAATAGGATTGATCAACGATTGCGTAAGGGTAATCGTGCGGATACTTATACAAAGAAGCATCCCCTTTAATCTCACGATTGATAATGTGTTTCGGAATAGAACCGGTTTTTCCTGTTTCAAAATCGGCAATCGCTTGGTCAAGTGCGGTGTAAGCCGTATTTGATTTAGGCGATAGTGCACAATCGATAACGGCAACCGATAGCGGGATGCGTGCTTCAGGTAAGCCCAGTTTTATCGCTGCATCACAGGCTGCCATGACTTTAGGTCCAATCGCTGGGTTTGCTAAACCAATATCTTCATAAGCAATAACCATTAATCTTCGAGTGAGTGACACTAAGTCCTGCATGACAATGAGTCGTGCTAAATAATGTAGTGCCGCATCGACATCGGACCCTCGAATAGATTTTTGAAAAGCACTTAAGACTTCATAGTAGTTATCAGCTTGCCCATCTAATTGTAATACAGGCTTTCCTATGGCAAGTTTCGCAATCTTAGGTGTGATAACTTCATACTGTGTGAGAAGTAGTGTTGCTTCTAACATATTTAAAGCCGTTCGAATTTCACCACCAGCGGATTGAGCAATATAGGCTAATGTGTCTTTTGTGAGTGTTAAATCCGTATCGACTTCGGATGAATTTAACGCATTTTCAAGTACTTTAATAATATCTTGTTCTGTAATATCGTTGAGTTGATAAATATGACAGCGGGAACGAATGGCTGGATTGACCGTAATGTATGGATTATTGGTAGTCAAACCAATGATAGTCACTTTACCTTCCTCCACATACGGGAGCAAATAGTCTTGGATATCGGTTTTCATTCGATGAATTTCATCAATAATCAGTAAAATATCGTGATAGGCAGTTTGGTCAATCAATTCTTTTAAGCGCTGTTTTGAATCGGTTGCTGCGGAAAATGCAAAAGCAGCCATTTCGGATTTTTGAGCAACTAAAGACGCGATAGTAGTCTTACCAGTCCCAGGATTTCCATACAAAATGAATGAAATGAGCTTATGTTGTTCGAGCATATGGGTAATAATCCCGTCGCTACCAATGAGATGGTCTTGTCCAACAACATCTTCAAAGCGAACAGGTCTTAATCGGTGTGCGAGTGGTTTCAACACGAATCAACTCCTTAATCATTTATGATTATAACACATAACGCTTGCATATCTGTCCTATACAAGGCTAAAATAGAAGCAACTATAGAAAGGTCGTGACCACATGTTAAGATACTTTGAAACCATAATTGAGTCATTACGTGGTGAACACAACCCGTTGATCGACAAAACGCAGGGCGTTTTTTATTTATTTTGCAAAGAAGAAGGCATCGTATCTGGGTTAGATGAGATTCAGACCTTATTAAGCCTTTATGACATTGAAATCGAATTTAGAAAGCACAAACAAAATGGTCAATCTGTCAAAAGAGGCGAATTACTTTGTTCAATCTCTGGTGAAAAAGATACTGTTTATCGCATCTTAAACACGTTAACTCATATCATCGGTAAAATGATGGGGATTGCTAGTTTAGTCAGACTCTATCAAACTAAACTTCAAAACGCTGTTGTGATGGATTTAAACGATACAATTACAAATGACCACGATTTGATTGCGAAAGCCATGAAAGATGGTGGTGCTGTCCGATTGGATTTATTTAAAATCGATGAAACCCTAATAGACCTCACCGGAAACCGTGTAGAAGCCATTGAAAAAGTGAAGACAGTACAATCCAAACCTGTATTGATAGAAATCTCTGATATCCAGCATTTTTACGAAGTAGAAAATTCAAATGTAGACTTTATTTGTCTGAAATACTTTAATGATGAAGCCATTCGTCGTGTCATCTTAGATAACCGAGGTAAGAAGCGATTAGTCATTGGTGGTTTAGTTCTCCCACAACGCTTAGACATCCTTGGAAGTTACCAATTTGATTATCTATACACAACACTCTTTATGAGTGCATCCAGAGTATACGATATCGGTGTAAAAGTCGGTATTTAGTCTAGTAAAAATACCCATTTTATAGTAAAATATTCATGTTATACGGAGGTATTGTATGAATTTAAAAGATTATATTGCATCAATTGAGAATTTTCCCAAAGAAGGCATTTTATTTAGAGATATTACACCACTTATGTTGAACGGTGAAGCTTATAAATACGCATGTGATGAGATGGTTCGTTTTGCTAAAGAAGTAAACGCAACATTAATCATTGGCCCAGAAGCTCGTGGATTCATTTTTGGATGTCCTGTTGCTTATGCATTAAACCTTGGATTTGCTCCAGTTCGTAAACCAGGTAAACTCCCTCGTGAAACCGTGACAGTAAAATACGATCTAGAATACGGTTCTAACGAACTTTCTTTACACGCTGATGCAGTGAAGAAAGGTGACCGTGTCCTCATTGTCGATGATTTACTTGCAACCGGTGGTACCGTTGAGGCAACAGTTCAACTTGTAGAAAAACTCGGTGGCGAAGTCGTTGGCGCGGCATTTTTCATTGAACTTGAAGCTTTAAAAGGCAGAGAAAAATTATCTAAATACCCGATTTTTGCATCCTTGAAATACTAGGTGATATTTTGGAAACATTGATGACATTTGAAAAATTAATCGAAAATGTCAAGACATATATCCGACGCGAAACAGACTTGGCACGACTTGAGGCGGCATATCAATTGTCGTCTTTTAAGCATGCTGGACAGGTTCGCAAAAGTGGAGCACCATATATCACTCACCCACTCGCTGTAGCTTATATTCTAAGCGAGTTATCGGCGGGTCCAAATACTCTGATTGCAGCCTTATTACATGATACTTTAGAAGATACCAATACGACCTACGATGATTTAAAAAATCAGTTTGGTGAAGAAGTCGCACAATTGGTCGACGGTGTGACTAAAATTGGTAAGATTTCTTATAACCAATCCATCTCACAAGCGGATAACCATCAAAAAATGCTATTGGCGATGGGCAAAGATATTCGTGTTGTGTTAATTAAGATTGCTGACCGTTTGCATAATATGCGTACGATTCATTATCAATCCAGTGAGAAACAACTCAAAATTGCCAATGAAACCTTAGAAATATATGCACCGCTCGCACACCGTCTGGGGTTATTCAAAATCAAAGCGGAATTAGAAGATTCATCTTTGCGCATCGTGAATGGACCATTCTATCACCGCATTAAAAATATGATCGAAAACCAAGCGATAGTTAAGAATGTATCCATTGAGCATATGATGAGCAAAATTAAAGAGTATTTGGGTGACCACCATGTTGAACATTACCAAATCTCTGGTCGTACAAAAAATATCTACTCCATTTACAAGAAAATGACAAAACAAAACAAGGATTTCGAAGATATCTATGATATACTCGCGATTCGTGTTATTGTTGATCGTATTGAAGACTGTTACCAAGTTTTAGGTATCATTCATGCCCATTTTATCCCAATTCCAAAACGCTTTAAAGACTATATCGCTGTACCTAAACCAAACATGTATCAGTCGCTTCATACTACGATCCTTTCTGACGATGGATCGATTTTTGAAGTCCAAATTCGTACTTATGAAATGGATAAGGTTGCGGAATACGGGATTGCTGCCCATTGGGCCTATAAAGAATCTAAAGAGTATTCTAAAGAAAAAGAACAATTTGAAATTGCTCAAAAATTGAAATGGTATGCGGATTTACTCAAAATGAGTGAAGATGCAGATGACAAAAATGAAGGTGCTGATGAGTTTGTTGAAACCGTTAAAAATGACATCCTAGAAGCAAACGTTTATGTCTTTACACCCAAAGGTCAAGTCGTTGAGCTTACTAAAGGATCTACACCAATTGACTTCGCATACCGAATCCACTCAGATGTCGGTAACAAGATGGTGGGTGCATCCGTCAATAACCGTATTGTTCCACTCGATTATGAACTTCAAACTGGTGATATTGTCGCTATTAGAACTTCAAAAAACGTAACCGGTCCTTCTGAAGACTGGCTCAAAATGGCCAAGTCCTCCCATGCAAGACATAAGATTAAAGGTTTCTTAAACAAGTTAAACAAAGATAATCTCTTGCAAATGGGTAAAGACATGATTGAGCGTGAAGCTGCGCCACTCAAACTGGATCTCAATCAAATTAACGATGAGTTTGTCTCCAAACATTTCTCCAAAAACATGACCGAAACCGTTGAAGACCTCTATGTTGAAGTTGGTAAAGGTATCATCAGTCCAAAGACAGTTATTGCGAAACTAAGTGGTAAAGAGCTCGATAAAGACACTTTATTACAACGTCAACTCGATAAAGCTAAACGCATTCTAACCACTAATCATGAATCTGGTTTGATTGTTGAAGGACTATCTACACCTCAAATCAAGATTGCGAACTGCTGTTTACCAGTGCCTGGTGATTCCATCGTCGGTTATGTTACTAAAGGTAGCGGTATCGCTGTTCACCATGAAAATTGTCCTAACGTTAAAAATCTTACCGAAATGCGGTTTGTGGATGTATATTGGGCCACCAATATAACACGCAAATACCCTACGCGTATTCAAATTATCGGACAAAACCGTGAGAATATCTTATCTGAAATCATTTCTACGATTAATGCAACCTCATTGACCATCGCTGAAATCAATGCCATTAGTAATGCTAAACTTGAAAGTATCATCACTTTAAAGGTTTTAGCTAGTAATAAAGCAGAAATCGAGAATGTCATGGTCAATCTTATGAAGATTTCAAACATTTATCACATTGAAAGAAGATTTAAATAATGAAAGTAGTCATTCAAAGAGTAACACAAGCATCGGTTAAGGTTGGCGATTACCACCGGTCTATTGGGATAGGATACTTAATCCTACTCGGTATTCATGTTTCAGACACCGAAGCGGATTATGCATATATTCTAAAAAAAATACTCGCTTTAAGAGTATTCGAAGACGAGAATGCTAAAATGAATTTGAGTTTATCTCAAGTTAATGGTAGTATTTTATTAATTTCCCAGTTTACGTTGCTCGGTTCAGTGAAAGGGAATAATCGCCCATCATTCACTGAGAGTGCGAAACCAGATCTGGCGAAAAGTTATTATGAACGTTTAGCCATCGATTTAAGAAAATCGGTACCAATTGTAGAAACAGGTCGCTTTAGAGAAGACATGAAAATTGAACTCATCAATCAAGGTCCTGTTACCATCATTATCGATTCAAAGGAGTGATTTCGAGTGAAAAGTAAAATCAATTGGCGTTATGTAAATGTGCTGGTATTACTCCTGATCATTTACATGCTTTACATTCTATCACCACTTTGGGGTAGTCTATTTGAAAAGGCCATCATGGCATTGTTGCCAATCATCATCGCGTTTGCAATTGCATTCATTTTTAATCCGATTGTGACTACACTAGAGAAAAAAATGAAAATTCCACGAGTCGTTGGGATATTGTCACTTTATGCTTTAATTATTGGTATAGTTTTGGTTATTGTGTTCGTTTTTGTAAAACCCTATATCGATGATTTAGGTAATGTTACGGTTGGAATAACCAATTTACTCAGTCAAATTGGGGATTTACTCAATATCGATACAACATCAGTCGAACTCTCCTTATCCACCATTGTTGAAGATATCTACAATAACATTTTTTCATTCTTTACCGCTACTGGGGATGCTGCTAATTTAGTCGTTTCTACTATATTTAGTGGAGCTGTCATCGTCATTGTTGGGATTATCTTCCTCATCAACTTTGAAAACATTAAGAACCGTACGAAAGAGTATTTATTGCTTCGTGAAACAAACAAAATGTATTTATATGTTTCGCAGTTATATCATGATTTAACGAACTATTTAGTGGCTGAAATCATTATTGCTTTAATTCAATTCATCGAATATGCAGGCTTATTCCTATTGATTGGCATTTTTATTCCAGAATATAGAACCTATGCATTGGTTTTAGGTGTGTGTGTCTCCGTATTCTCACTTGTGCCGTATTTTGGTGGGTATCTATCCTCATTCTTCATGATACTAATCGCGCTATCTTTACCAGAAGTCGTGTACGCCTCCATTCCAATTGGATTATTTATTCTTATCTTCCCTAACTTAGATGCGTATTTAATCAATCCAATGATTTATAAGAAGCAACTTAAACTGAACCCATTACTCTCGGTGTCTGCGATTTTACTTGCTCAAGCGTTCTTTGGCTTGGTTGGGGTATTTATCTCCATCCCAGCTATCTTATTTATCACCATCACATACAACTTCTATAAAGAACCGATTCACGCGAAACTTAGACAATTTAAAGATTCTCTATAAGATTGACAAATCGGTGTTGTTATTGTATCATTTACTTGTAATTTAATCGTCTGATGATTGAAAAGAATGGGCTGGTTATCTCTTATAGCGAGGATGAATGGTGAAAGCATCTAGAAACACCCCCCAGGGACACTTCAGGAAGACGTTCAATTTGAGGGCTATGGGCATCCATAGAACTAAGGTGGTACCGCGCATGTTTAGCGTCCTTAGAAATAAGGCGCTTTTTTATTTTTTAAGGTGAAATCTATGATATTTAGCCAAAAAATGCCAACAATTGAATTGGATAAAGTGATTCTAAGAACACTCTTAAAAAAGGATGCTAATGATTTTTTTGAGTTAGGTAAAGATCCTATTACTACCGAATTTTTGACATGGGGCCCCTTCAAGACTCTAAAAGAAGCTATCACCATGATCAAATTCACTTACTTCCGAAGAACATCGAGAAATGAACCCATCGGTTATGCGATTGTCGATAAAGCGACAGCTAAAATGATTGGAACCATTGAGTTTCATACCTTCAATCGTAAAATGAATACCTGTGAAATTGGCTATGTTCTTAGCAGAGACTATTGGAATCAAGGGATTATGACCGATTGTTTAAAAGCCGTTACGAAAGTTGCTTTTAACCACTTAAAGATGGATCGTGTCGTTATTAAACATATTATTGAGAATACGGCTAGCCAACGCGTCATCCTAAAAGCAGGGTATCAATTTGTTGAACTTAGCAAAAAAAGCTTTTTTCATCCCAAAACACAACGTTTTCATGACGTTAATATATACGAACTATGGAGGAATCAAAAATGATCAGCAAAGCAAAAGGCACTTACGATGTATTACCCAACGAATCTCATAAGTGGCATACTTTAGAGGAAAAAGCACGTCAAATCTGTGTTTTATTTGGATATCAAGAAGTAAGAACGCCCATATTTGAATACAAGGAAGTATTCCATCGCCAAAACGAACAATCCGATATGGTGACAAAAGAAACCTATAACTTCATGGATAAAGGAGATCGCGAACTCACTTTAAGACCAGAAGGTACTGCGGGTGTTATCCGTAGTTTTGTTGAAAACAAACTCTACGTTGAAACACCACTGAATAAACTATATTACATTGGACCTAATTTTCGTTATGAACGCCCTCAAAAAGGACGTTTTAGACAATTCTCGCAATTTGGTGTCGAAGCAATCGGTTCGAATGACCCAGCACTGGATGCAGAAGTCATCGGTTTAGCCTATTCATTCATCCAAAAATTAGGTTTAAAAGGAGTTCGTGTAAGAATCAATACCTTAGGTGATAATGAGTCAAGAGCTGCGTTTAAAGCAGCACTTAAGAATCATTTTGAACCTCATGTAGATACTTTATGTGAAGATTGTAAGCAACGTATTGATAAAAATCCACTCCGCATTTTAGATTGTAAAATCGATGGTCAACACCCAGCTGTCGTAAAAGCACCAACGACTCAAGACTATTTAAATGATTTTTCTAAGCGCTATTTCCAAAGTGTGCTTACTTATCTAGATGTCGCAAACATCGACTATGAGATTGCACCTAAATTGGTACGTGGTTTAGACTACTACACCCACACTGTATTTGAAATCGAAGCCGATATTGAAGGATTTGGTGCTCAAAACGTATTAGGTGGTGGGGGTAGATACCAATCATTAGTTAAGGAACTCGGTGGACCAGATTTACCAGGTATTGGATTTGCATTCGGTATGGAACGTTTAATCATCGCCATGGAATCGGAAAATATCGCTTTCGAACAAGACCCAAGGACAGACATTTTCTTTATCGCAACCGATGCGAATGCCCGCACACAGGCACTTAAATTGCTATTTGAGTCAAGAAATCAAAATATGGTTGCCGATATGGATTTTGTTTCGACATCCTTTAAAGCCCAGCTAAAATCGGGTTTAAAAAAGAATGCAAAATACTTAGGAATCATTGGTGAAACTGAACTTCAAAATAAGACCATTTCTCTAAAGAATACTGAAACACAACAACAGGAAGAAGTTCCTCTAAAGATAGCGATTAGATCGCTCAAAGACTGGTTAGGTAAATAATATGGCATACACGCATCATAACAACGAATTAAATCTATCAAACTTAGGACAAACTGTCCATCTCAAAGGCTGGGTTGCACGAAAACGTAATCTTGGTGGTTTAATCTTCATCGATTTAAGAGACCGTTTTGGGATTACACAATTACTCGTTCAACCTGGACAAGAAGTCTATGAACTTGCAAGTACTCTAAAAAGTGAGTACGTCATCGACGTAAAAGGGACTGTCATCGAACGTGAATCTAAAAATCCAAATATGGCTACAGGTGATATCGAAGTCAACATTACATATTTAAAGATTCTTAATACCGCTGAAACCCCACCAATTGGGATTTCAAATGAAGATACTGCTTTAGAAGATACACGCTTAAAATACCGCTATCTAGACTTAAGACGTCCAGTTATGCAAAACTATTTAATTAAGCGTGCTCAAATCACACAAGCTGTCCGTGAAGCGTTATTGGCAGAAGATTTTAATGAATTTGAAACCCCTATTTTAGGTAAATCAACACCTGAAGGCGCACGCGATTTCTTAGTACCTTCTAGATTATATGCTGGCGAATTTTATGCACTACCACAATCCCCACAAATCTATAAACAATTATATATGGTAGCTGGGTTTGAAAAATATTTCCAAATTGCACGTTGCTTTAGAGACGAAGACCTTCGTGCAGACCGTCAATTAGAATTCACACAAGTGGATATCGAAACTTCATTCTTAAGCGAAGAAGAAATTCAATCGATGGTTGAACGTGTCTTAGCTCATACATTTAAAAAAGTGCTAAACCATGAAATTCAATTACCAATTGAACGCATGTCCTTCGATAAAGCGATGTCTTTATACGGATCTGATAAACCAGACATTCGTTTCGGTTTATTGTTAAAGGACTTGAATCCTTTACTAGATTCATTTGAAATTCCATTTTTAGCAAATAAAACCGTAAGAGGTTTTGTCGTACCAAATGGAGCCCATTTATCTAGAAAAGAACTGGATGCATTCACATTAACTGTGAAGAAAAATCATGGGGACGCACTTGCTTTCCTTAAAGTAATGAACCATGAATTATCGGGGTCTTTACTAAAGAACATCACAGACCCACATGCATTTATCCATACAGCTGGTTTAAATGATAATGACTTATTATTGGTTATTGCAGGTAAGGATTATGAATCAGCCTCCAAAGCAGCAGGGGCACTACGTAAAGAACTTGGTGACTACCTCAATTTAGCTTCTGATGACGATTACCGTTTTGTTTGGATTGTAGACTGGCCACTCTTTGATGTCAATGATGACGGCTCATTAACTGCTGCCCATCATCCATTTACATCGCCTAAAGAAGCCGATAAACCGTTATTAACAACCAATCCAAAAGCCTGCCGTGCACAAGCGTATGATATTGTTTTAAACGGTTATGAACTCGGTGGTGGGTCCGTGAGAATTCACGAATCACACATCCAACAACAAATGTTTGAAGCGATTGGATTATCAAATGAAACGATTGAAGAACGCTTTGGATTCTTAGTAGGCGCACTCAAGTATGGTACACCTCCACATGGTGGATTGGCATTAGGTCTTGACCGTTTAGTTATGCTTATGACACACACCAAGAACATCAAAGATGTTATCGCATTCCCAAAAACACAAAGTGCGAGAGACCTCATGATGCAAGCACCCTCTACAGTTGCAGATGCTCAGCTTGAAGAACTCAATTTAATCATCAAAAAGTAGTAACTTATGGAATAAATTATCCCAGTTCAGTTTAATCATTGAATTGGGATTTTATTTTAATAATCGCTTATAACGCATTTTAGTGAAATTCCCACAATTAGAATAGTTTATAAATATTAGTCGGTTCTCTAGTCAAAAATGTGTTTTTAAGGTATGATATTATTAAAGCAATTTGGAGGTTAATCTATGAAAAAAATCATTTTAGCAGGTGGATGCTTTTGGGGTGTCCAAGCCTATTTTAGAGATTTAAAAGGGGTCTATCATACTGAAGTTGGTTATGCGAACGGGAACAAACCAAACCCGACTTATCAAGAAGTTTGTAATGGAGTGGCTACGCACGCTGAAGTCACATTAGTCAAATATGATGAAACCATCGTTTCCCTTTCAACCATTTTGGAACATTTCTTTAGAATCATCAACCCGTATACACTTAACCGTCAAGGTAACGATATTGGCTTACAATATCGCTCAGGTGTTTATTATGAATCTGAAAACGACGCACTGGTGTCGCGTGAATTCATTCAAAAACGCCAAGCGTTATCTGAACGCAAGTTCGCTGTTGTTGTTGAACCTTTAAAAAATTATTATAAAGCAGAAGAATACCATCAAGATTACTTAATCAAGAATCCAAATGGGTACTGTCATGTCAACTTAGACTTATTGAAAGCAGATGAACGTAAATGAAACGCTCTGACTACATTTCATGGGACCAATACTTTATGGGGGTTGCTTCACTATCAGCACTCAGATCTAAAGATCCAAACACCCAAGTAGGCGCTTGTATCATCAATACCGATAAACGCATCATCGGGATTGGTTATAATGGATTACCACAACAGTTGTCTGACGATGAATTTCCTTGGACAAAAGATGGTGACTTACAGGACACCAAATACCCTTATGTCGTTCACGCAGAAGCCAATGCAATTTTAAACGCAACTCAATCGATTAAAAATGGGGTTTGCTATGTCACGCTTTTTCCGTGTCATGAATGTACAAAATTACTGATTCAAAGTGGGATTAAAGAACTCGTCTATCAAGAAAATAAATACGAAAATACACCGTCTAATGTCGCAGCGATGCGCATGTTAAATGCTGCAGGTGTTAAAATCCGTCAGTTTCATTTGGGACAAATTGAGATTAAACCATGAAGTGGTTATGGAAGCATAAGGTCACTTCAATCGTACTCATCCTAGTCTATGTGTCGATCCTATTTTCGGTGACCTATCGTTTAAACGATAAAACCCTTACTCTTAAAGGTGACTTAACACCTGTAAAAACCCAGGTGAATCTTGAACAAGACCCGCATTTCTATACGATTTATGTGGTCAGTATGGATAAACCCACATTATTTCAATACTGGATAGCGAAACTTATTAAACAAATCGATATCTCCACATTACCAAAAGCCTATGAAGGTATGAGCGTGATGGACCAATTCAAAATGGGTCAAATCGCAGAAGAATTGAGTTATCAATACGCAACCATTCAAGCCTACACAAGGGCGAATCTAGTGAATCCAAACATCCAAATTGACTATGTTCTTAAAGGTTATATTGCGAGTTTCGTGGAGTCCTATCAAGATGACATTCGTTTGGGTGATATTTTAATCGAAGTCGATACGATGACTATTGATAGTGTATCTAAAGAAACGCTCTTTGGTCAATTTTCGAATAATGATCAAGTCGAAGTTGTTGTTTTAAGAGGGCAGGAACGTCTGACAATAACGCTGAATAAAAACACAACCATGGATCGCTACGGTATTCGTTTTGAACCTTACTACACACTGACCACTATACCTTTATTGAGTACGGCACACACTAGCGATTTTGTTGGTGGTCCCTCTGGTGGGATGATTCAAACTTTAGATTTATACATGAAATTACTCGATATTGATTTAAAAGAACTTAAAATCGCAGGGACAGGTACGATTGAATTGGATGGTACGATAGGCGCAATTGGTGGTATTGAACAAAAAATATACACCGCTAATGATCACAATATCGATATATTCCTATGTGGTGCCGAAAACTATGAAGCTGCACTGAAAGTCTATGAAACATTAAAATCCCCAACATTTGAACTGATAAAGGTAGGTGACATCGATGAAGCCATTCAAAGTGTACTTTCACGATTGTCTTAATACCCAAAAGCAGTATAAAGCCTATCATAAAAATCTTTCATTCAAGGAAGCCTTATTGTATGCATTGTATACAACCGTTTTCAGCTTAGCAATCATCCTTTTGCCTAGTCTTATCGTTATTAATTTGATGATGTTTGTCACCTATATGAAGGTTTGGATTGTCTATGGGGCTTTAATCGGTGCGCTATTTATCTATTTACGTCACAAACTACAAACAGAATGGATAAAAGACTATTCAAAAGACTTAGAATTTGATAAAATAAAGCAGCTGTTCGAACTCAAAACAAAACTCTACATATTAATATGGTTTGGATTCGTTTATCTCTTGTATTTTATTTTTGGAGGATACATCGTATGATTATCGGTTTTATCATCATTGGACTAATCGTCTTGGTCGACCAATTTACTAAATGGCTTACTGTGACTTATGTAGGCGATCAAACTATCGTCATTATTAAAAATTTTTTCAATTTGGTTGAACACCACAACGATGGGGCTGGATGGAGCATTTTTGCCGGACAATGGTTATTTCTCATCTTAGTTACCTTGGTTTCACTAGGTTTCTTCATCTATTTATTCAAATCCATCAGTTTTAAAACCAAATGGGTTTACAGCCTCGCTGTCTCCTTCATGATTGGTGGTACATTGGGTAACTTTATCGACAGAATTCGTCTGCGTTATGTTATTGATTTTCTACAATTTACCTTTGGTAGTTACACATTTCCAACCTTCAATGTCGCGGATTCCGCACTCACTGTCGGTGTTATTCTATTCGCAATTGATATTTTCTTCTTGGAGCCAAAAAGATGAACAAATGGGTATTTAACGTAGAAGCAGCACACGTAGGCTTAAGAGCCGACGTATTTGTAGCACAATTATTAACCGAAACTACTCGCAGTCAAATTAAAAAATGGTTTGATGCGAAACAAGTATTGATTGAAGGTGAACCTATCAAACCGAGCTATGCTGTTCGCTTTGACGATGAACTCACCGTATTTTCTACTGATGAAGTCATTCGAATTGACCCTGTCAATCTAAACTTAGAAATCGTCTATGAAGACGATGATGTCGCTGTAGTATACAAGCCTCAAGGGATGGTCGTTCATCCGGCAGTGAGTTTCAAAGAAGTCACCTTAGTGAACGGTCTGAAGCATCAAATTAAAACCCTATCAGACATCAATGGTACACTAAGACCAGGTATTGTTCATAGAATTGATAAAGATACTTCGGGATTATTGCTTGTTGCGAAAACCAATTTTGCTCATGAATCCTTAGTGATTCAACTTCAAGATAAAACCGTTAGACGTGTTTATGAAGCGATTTGTCTGAACCCAATTGTAGAAGATTCTGGAACCATTACGACCCCAGTGGGAAGAGATGAAGTGAATCGTCTAAAAATGGCTGTTACCGAAAATGGTAAACTCGCAGTTACCCATTTTAGAGTACTAAAACGCTATAAGAGACACAGTTTTATTGAATGTGTACTAGAAACGGGTAGAACACACCAAATTCGTGTGCATATGCAATACATTGGACATCCAATCTTAGGTGACCCACTTTATGGACATAAACCCATTTATGGTACAACTGGTCAGTTCTTACACGCGAAAACACTTGGATTTATTCATCCAAGAACAGGAGAGTACTTGGAATTCACCCATGAAGCACCTGAAGTTTTCAAAGAAACCCTTGATAAATTAGAACATGATCAACTCTAAAAAAAAGGCCTCCACGTTTGTGGAGGTCAATTTATTTTTAAGGGTGTTTCAATGTGATTTTTCGCTAAATTCTTGAAGTTTAACTTCGTAATTGGAGGTAACGCTTGGTAACCTCTAGATTTATAAATATCGACTAATTGCTTATCCACTTCGCTACCAGCACCCTTTAACAAAGTGATGCCCATATACTTAGAAAATTGTTGCATTTTCGCTAAGAAGGCATAACGTGCAATGATGGAAGCTGCAGCTACACTGATGTGTACGCTTTCAGCTTTTGTATAGAATTGAATATCACGATAAATGAGTTTTTCTGTTTTCAAGTAATTGAAATAAATCGGTGGTTCACAAAATTGGTCCAGTATCACAGGTACTTTATCCGATAGTTTCTCAGATGTCTTGATAATAGCGTGGTTATGTAAATAGGCTTTTATTTTGTTCATATTATAACCTTTACGAACCATCTCATTATATTTCTCTGGATTAAGTATTAAAATCGAGTGGATGAGACGATTGGCCAAAATCGGTCCAATCTTAGAAATCATTGCGTCGGTCATGGCTTTCGAATCTTTAACACCTAAAGATTCTAAAAAAGCAATGTCTTCTTTAGAAACATAAGCACTACAGACCACGATGGGGCCAAAAAGATCCCCGGTTCCAACTTCATCCGAACCAATCGCAGCGTAGGTTTCTATCCCTAGAATGCTTTTGATATGGTTAAGTTCTTGCTCGTAGTCGCCTTGAAGGACGACTTTACCAGTTTTATAAGCGTGAATGGTTAATCCATTTTTCACAGCCGAAAAGGCTACATACTGATTCGAGGCCTCACGTTCGAACGTTTTATATGCATGGATTAAAGTATTTAATTGTTCGGGTGATATACTCAAACTGTAATTTGCCATATAATTTCTCCTGACTATATATGATTATACCATAAAATTTGATAGAATGTAATAGGTGATACTATGAGTTACGCTATGAAAGCGCTCGAGTTTGATGTCGTATTGGCGCGAATATCCAAATACGCGATGTGTGATACAACTCGACAAAATATCCTTAACCTAGTCCCTTTTACGGACCTAGAAACGGTTAATAATGAAATACTTAAAACAAAACAAACCCTAGATTTGATTGCTCGAATGGGGGCTTTTCCTTTTATCGAAGACTATGATGTTCATGAGTTATTTAACGCCATCCAAATAGGACAAGTTCTTTCCGTACACGATGTTCTCAGTATGAGGTTGTTTATGGTCATGACACGAGATATTATTCAGTCATTTCGTGAAATTATCCGTAACAAAATGCCTTTTGATAAACTCCAATTTGTATATGAACAATTATTCCCTACAGATCATTTAGTATCTTTGATTGACTCTAAAATCGATCCAGATGGCGTAGTATTAGACACGGCTTCAGAAGCGTTAAGTCAAATTCGTAAGCAAATGCGACGTCTAGAACAACAAAGACGAGAAATCCTCAATAGCCTTTTACAAAAACGTGCTTCTCAATTAAACGATCAAATGATTGTCATGCGAAATAATCGTTATTGTTTACCAGTTAAAGCGGATTTTAAACACAGTTTTAAGGGAATCATCCATGATGAATCCTCATCTGGTACAACAGCTTTCATTGAACCGATTGAAACCATTGAAAAAACTGTAGAACTTGAACGCTTAAGTTTTGCTGAACAACAAGAAATCCTTAAAATATTAGAAGAAATCTCAGCATCCTTGAAGCATGATGTTGAAGAACTAAAAGGGAACTTAGAAGCGTTATTAATTCTCGATTTATTACAAGCTAAAGCCAAATACGCTTTAGATATGGATGGGTATCCTGTGCACATGAACAATCAGGGGCATATCGAACTCGTCGATGCAAGACACCCGTTAATTGATCCTAAAGTAGTCGTCCCGATTTCACTAGAACTGAACAAAATCAAACGCACCATCCTGATATCTGGACCAAACACCGGTGGTAAAACGGTTGCGTTAAAAACAACTGGATTGCTAACTCTAATGGCTCAATCAGGTCTATTAGTCCCGATGAAATCCACAGGTCACCTATCGATGTTTAAAGGGGTTTATGCTGATATTGGGGATGAACAATCGATATTGCAATCCTTATCGACGTTCTCATCTCATATGAAACGCATTAAGCAAATTGTCGATGTGGCCAGTGACGATATCCTTATTCTATTTGACGAACTCGGAAGTGGTACAGACCCACAAGAGGGTAGTGCTCTCGCAATGGGCATTTTAGATTATTTAGAACCCTATAATCTAAGAATGATTGTCACAACTCACTATTCAGAACTTAAAGTTTATGCCTATACACATCCACACATCGCGAACGCCAGCGTCGCATTTGATAACGACACCTTAAAACCTTTATACCGCATTAATTATGGTATCAGTGGTGCATCCAATGCCCTTTATATCGCGAAGAAACTCGGTTTAAACGACACTGTCATTGATTTAGCGAAAGGTTATTCTAAGCTCAAGGAAAATGACTTAACGAAGTCAATCAAAGCGTTTGAAGAGGAATCCCTAAACGTTAAGAAGAAAGAACAAGCCTTGACTGAAGAACTCGATCGCATTCAAGCATTAAAGGCGGATTATGCGAAAAAAATCGAAATTCTTGAAGCAGAAAAGGATGCTATTCTAGCGAAGACCAAAGCCCAAGCTGATAAGCAAATGAAGGCGAATCTTGAGAAAGCTCAAGAACTCATTGAAATCCTATCGATGAAGGATTTAAAAGACCATGAGATTGCCCAAATTAAATATGAGTTTAAACAGTTGGATTTCGATGATATTCCAAAAGAAATCATTCGCGACCTAAAAGTAGGCGACCATGTATTCATCAAGTCTTACGATCAAAACGGTGTTATCACTCAAAAAGTGAAAAACCAGTTCAAAGTAAAATTTGGGGTGTTTGAACTCTTGTTTGATCCAAAAGACCTCAAACCTACGGAAGAACCTAAAATAAGACCACGCGTCATTAGATCTAAACCTGTTGAGTCAAAATTACCTTCAAATGATGTCAAAATGGAACTTGATTTACGTGGTTATCGCTTTGAGGACGTTAAAGAAGAATTGGAAAAATTCTTAGATACAGCTGTGTTGAATCACATGCGTACAGTACGAATTATTCATGGTTTTGGTACTGGAGCAGTCCGTAAAGCCGTTTATGATGTAATTAAAAATTCACCTTATGTATCTGGTTATCGCTATGGTGGTGAAGGTGAAGGCCTTCAAGGTGTGACCATTATTACTTTAAAATAAGATTGCTTTAGGCTTGAATTAAGCGTTTACATACTTTATAATGAACTTAAGTAAAGATTAAATGGAGGGTATTTTATGCTTATTACGTATGATGGCAGTGATTTTGAAAAAGTAGTGGGACGTCAAGGCCTTGTCTTAGTAGATTTTTTCGCAACCTGGTGTGGCCCATGCAAAATGTTGATGCCACAACTTGAGTCGTTATCTGAAGAACAACCTCAAATTCCATTTGTAAAAGTGGATATTGACCAATACAGACCTTTAGCAAAAGAAACTTACGGTATTACCAGTGTCCCAACTTTGATTTTATTTAAAGACGGTGTCGAAGTCTCTAGACAAAGTGGTTTCGCTCCTAAAGATGCTGTTTGGAAATGGATTCAAGCAAATAACAAATAAAAAACACGGTCTTCACCGTGTAGTTTAAAGCGTTCGTAATTTACGAGCGCTTTTTTAATTCTAAAGCGTAATGATCGATGCCATCGACTAAGTATATGTCACTAGTTACGACAAACCCAAAACTTTCATAAAATGCTTTTAAGTAACTTTGACCTTCGATTCGAATGATTGATTCAGTTTTAAATAAGTGTTCAATCGCACGATTGATCAATTGTCTAGAATAGCCTTTACCACGTGCTTTAGGATAGGTAACCACACGGCCTAAAGAAGATGCATCTTCAAATTTATATCCAAAGGGAATTGTTCTCACATAAGAGACAATTTCGTTGTTTTCAACGACAAAAAAGTGTGTGGAATGGTAATCCAAATCGTCTAAATCCAAATACACGGCATTTTGTTCAACGACAAATACATCACTACGTAATTTAAGGATTTGATAGAGTTCTGTTGTGGAAAGATCATTAAATGTTTTTTGCATGATAATCATAAAAAAATACCTCTAGATTATTATACTCGAAATCATGTTTTTCGAGTAATCTTTTCATTTTATTGTATAATAGAAATGGTGATATTATGGAAGGCATCTTCTTAATCGATAAACCCGCAGGTATGACATCCTTTGATGTTATTAGAAAACTTCGCGGAAAACTCAATACAAAAGAAATCGGACATGCGGGAACACTCGACCCTATGGCCACAGGTTTGTTGGTGGTCCTCGTTGGAAAAGCGACCAAACTATCCGATTTATTAACCTCGGAAACTAAATCTTATCAAGGTACCATAACTTTTGGTACTGCTACAGATACCTACGACCGTTTGGGTAAAATCACGGAAACTATGACTGATTTTACCTTGAATGAACTCGATATTGATACGACCATTAAATCGTTTTTAGTGAAGGATTCTCAAGTTCCACCAATTTACTCAGCGATTAAAATTCAAGGTAAAAAATTGTATCAATATGCTCGACAAGAACAATCAATTGAAATCGAAGAACGTCCTATGGAAATCCTTAGTTTCGTTCGGACAACTGCCTTAATCCAAAACAGTTTTTCCTTTGAGATTGAGGTCTCAAAAGGTACCTATATTCGATCCATTGCACATGATTTTGGGATAGTTTTAGGCATTCCTAGTCATTTAAGTGCACTCAGAAGAACACAATCTGGGCGATATTCTATATCCACTGCTTACCGTTTAACGGAAATCGATGAATTTACATTACCAAATTTCAGCTTAGAAGATTACGCAAAATCCCTTCCAAAATTGGTGATTGAGGACTACTTAATTCCACTCATTCGCAATGGTGTCCGTCTCGATGAACGACAAACGACTATGGAAGGGCCATTTACGGCTTATAATAAACAAGAACAACCCATCGCGATCTTCAAGAAAGATGGTAAGAATTATAAACCCTTAATCCAGTTAGGAGAATGAAGATGGACTTACAAATTAATGATTTTCACGCATTCAAAAATGACCGACCATTAACCATGACAATTGGTAATTTTGATGGATTACACTTGGGGCATCAAGGCCTAATTCAAAAAACTCATTTTCCAGATACTGAAAGTGCGGTATTGACTTTTTCACCTCATCCAATGAAAGTTCTACGCGGTATGAAAGACCATGTTATTTTGATGTCTTTAGAAAAGAAGATCAGACTCATTGAATCCATGGGAATTGAACATTTATTCATCGCGAATTTTGACCTACAAATGGCTTCAACAACTAAAGAAGCCTTTATTGCTCAATTAAAAGCACTCAATGTTAAACGTTTAGTCCTAGGTGTAGATTTCCGTTTTGCTTCACATGCTTCAGGCCATGTAGAAGACTTAAAACAACATTTCGAAGTGATCATATTAGATAATATAACCCATCAAGATACTCGTATTTCTACAACCTATATAAAAGATCTTCTATATAGTGGTGAGCTCGCTCGAGCAGAACTCTTACTAGGTAGACCTTATAGTATCGAAGGGGTCGTTATTCATGGAGATAAAGTCGGACGTACCTTAGGGATGCCTACAGCAAATCTAGATTTAGAAACCTATGTGCTTCCACCAAATGGTGTTTATTATGTGGATGTTCTTTATGAAGGTAACCTCTATCCTGGGGCACTCAATATCGGGTATAACCCAACGATCAATTATAGTGTAAAAAAGCGTGTCGAAGTCTATATCCTAGATTTTAATGAAACAATTTATGGAAAGAAGCTCGAAATCTTCTTTAGACTTTATCTTAGACCAGAACAACAATTCAAATCCAAAGAAGCCTTAATTGCACAACTCCAAAAGGATGTTCTTGATGTCAAGCGATTATCCTCGGGTGGTTGTGAAATTGATGCTTAATCCGTTTACATATTTTAGTATTTTTCATCCTAACAATTGATATGCGAGTAACCGTGTGTTAAAATAAGGGTAAGGTGGTGTATACTATGAAATTAGTCTTAGCAATTATATCCAACGATGATGCAAACAAGGTATCCAAAGGTTTAGTTAAGGAAAATTATTTTGTAACAAAACTAGCAACAACCGGTGGATTTCTTTTAACAGGCAATACAACTTTCCTCATTGGTACTAACGATGAAAAAGTACCAAGAATTCTAGAAATCATCGAAGAACACAGCAAAACACGTGCAAAACTTGTTCCAAATTCCATTATTAGTGAATTCGGTATGTTCTCAAGTTTACCTGTTGAAGTCAAAGTCGGTGGCTCTACCGTATTTGTCATCAATGTAGAACAATTTATTAAGATTTAGTTCTTGCATTTCACTCAATTTATGTTAAAATGTTAATGGCGTTGACAAGGATTATGGGTGCCTCCTAGTCTTTAGTTAAACGAGAAAGGGATAAAAAACATGGCAATTACAAAAGAAAAGAAGCAAGCGCTTATCAAAGATTTCCAAATCAATGATAAAGACACAGGATCTGCACAAGTTCAAATCGCAGTCCTAACCGAAGAAATCAACCAATTGAATGCTCACTTAGCTATTCATACACACGATTTCCATTCGAAACGCGGCCTATTCCAAAAGATTGGTCAACGTAAGAGATTATTAGCTTACCTAAAGAAAGCTGATTTAGTCGCTTACACTGCTTTGATTGAAAAACTCAATCTACGTGGCTAAAAGATTGCGAAAGCAATCTTTTTTTTACTAGTAAACAAGCCCTATTTGGTGTATAATGATTAAGGCATACATATATAAATAGATAGAAAATATAAAATGAAGGAGATTTTTATATTATGAGCGAAAAACGAATTTATGAAACGGTCATTGGTGGCCGTACGCTAAGAGTCGAAATCGGCGAATTAGCTAAACAAGCCAACGCTGCTGCGATGCTTTATTACGGAGATTCAGCAGTATTATCTGTAGCGGTTGCAAAAGACACTGCATCCACACAAGACTTTTTCCCACTAACTGTGCTATATCAAGAAAAACTATACGCAGCTGGTAAAATCCCTGGCGGATTCCTAAGACGTGAAGGACGTCCATCCGAACACGAAACCCTAACCTCCCGTTTAATTGACAGACCAATCCGTCCATTATTCCCAGATGGTTACCGAAACGAAGTTCAAATCATCAATACCGTTATGTCATCTGATCATGACGCAACCCCAGAAATGACTGCGTTAATTGGTTCATCCTTAACTTTGATGATTTCAAATATTCCATTTAAAATGGGTGTTGCAGGTGTGATCGTAGGTCGCATCAATGGCAAACTTATCATCAACCCAACAGTTGCTGAAATGGAACAAAGCGACATCGACTTAACCGTTGCAGGTACTAAAGAAGCCATCAACATGGTTGAAGCAGGCGCAAAACAAGTTTCTGAAGAAGATATGTTAGCAGCCTTAATGTTTGGTCATGCTGAAATCAAGAAGATTGTAGAATTCCAAGAGATGATTCAAAAAGAACTTGGTAAAGAAAAGGCTTCGTTCGAAGTATTTGAAGCAGATAAAGACATTGAAAAAGCAGTTAAAGCTTTTGCAGAAGCACGCTTAGTCGAAGCTGTATCTGTTAAAGGTAAACACGAAAGACAACACGCAATTGACGTGATTGTTGAAGAAACAATTGAAAAATTTGGCAATAAGGCGTTCTTTAAAGACGTTGAAGGGGTTAAAGTATTTGACTCAGAAGCCAAAGATCTCTATATGAAATCTGTAAAGATGACGCTTGAAAACATCGAAATTGATGAAGTTAGACGCCTCATTACCGAAGATAAAGTAAGACCAGATGGTCGTAAAGTGAATGAAATTCGTCCACTTTCAAGCCGTGTCGATGTACTCCCTCGTGTTCACGGGTCTGCATTGTTCACACGTGGTCAAACCCAAGCATTATCTATCACAACTTTAGGTTCCTTAGGTGAAAACCAAATTATTGATGGTCTATCCCCTGAAGATTCTAAGCGCTTTATGTTACATTATAACTTCCCACAATTCTCAGTTGGTGAAACTGGACGTTACGGTTCACCTGGTCGTCGTGAAATTGGTCACGGTGCGCTTGGTGAAAGAGCGATACTTCAAGTATTACCAAATGAAGAAGAATTCCCATACACAATCCGTGTGGTTTCAGAAATCCTTGAATCAAACGGTTCAACCTCACAGGCTTCCATCTGTGCCGGTGTTATGAGCTTAATGGCTGCTGGTGTTCCATTAAAGGCCCCTGTTGCAGGGATTGCGATGGGCTTAATTAAAAAAGGTGAAGCATATACCATCCTATCCGATATCCAAGGCTTAGAAGACCACTTCGGCGATATGGACTTTAAAGTTGCTGGTACAAAGGACGGTATTACAGCACTTCAAATGGACATCAAGATTGATGGACTAACTGAAGACATCCTAAGAGAAGCTTTAGCACAAGCTAAAGAAGGTCGCTTAGAAATCTTGAATCACATGTTACAAACCA
Source organism: Paracholeplasma vituli (assembly GCF_025446935.1). Taxonomy (GTDB): domain Bacteria; phylum Bacillota_I; class Bacilli_A; order Acholeplasmatales; family UBA5453; genus Paracholeplasma; species Paracholeplasma vituli. The sequence goes on from NZ_JAOEGN010000006.1 coordinate 67,924, forward strand.
TTCCTACAGTTCGTGAAGACTTATCTCCATACGCTCCAAAAGTAGTCATGATGAAGATTAATCCGGATAAGATTCGTGACGTGATTGGTGCCGGTGGTAAGATTATTAGCCAAATCATCGAGGATTGCAACCAAGTGAAGATTGATATCGAACAAGATGGTCGCGTATTCATTATGCACTCTGACATGCAATGGATTAAGAAAGCTAAAGCGATGATTGAAAACTTGACTCGTCAAGCTGAAATCGGCAAGATTTATGAAGGTACTGTAGTTCGTATCGAAAAATTCGGCTGCTTCGTAGAATTATGGAAAGGCACAGAAGGCCTCGTTCACATTTCAAAGTTAGCTAAAGAACGCGTTGAAAAAGTCGAAGGTATCGTCTCTGTCGGTGATGTCATCCTTGTTAAATGCATCGGTATCGACGATAAAGGCCGTATTGATTTATCTAGAAAAGACGCTTTAGAACAATAAAAAATAAGAAAAGATGCTTTGGCATCTTTTTTAATAGGAGTCTATGATGATTACAATTGATATCAAATCCGATAAACCTTTAGTTTCCGTTGCAAGTGCACGTCTATTGAATGGTATCCGTATTCACAAAAATGAAAAAGTCATAAAAATTATCCATGGATATGGTTCAACAGGTGTTGGTGGTAAGATTAAACAAATGGTTCACACTACTTTAGAAACACTAAAGGCTCAACATCAAATCCAAGATTACATACCAGGAGAAGCATTGGTTTCCTTTATGGGCTACGCGGATCTCATACAAAAATATAAGCCATTAATTCAAACTGATTCGGACTATCGAAAAGGCAATGATGGTATCACATATATCTTTATTAAACCTTGACATTTAGTCGAATATGCTATAGAATTAATGACGTCAATTGAAGGTAATCGAGCCGGGTAACCGGTTAGGAAAGTCCATGCTAGCACAGTCTGCGATGACTGTAGTGTTTGTGCCTAAGGAAAGAATAACTTAGGATACACGAAAGTGTAATGGCGGGTAGGGTCACTAAAGGTAACTATGTGATTCCCCATAACGTGCCACAGAAACGAGTCAATTGGAAACGATTGAATGAAACGCGGTAAACCCCACAAGCTAGTAACCCAAATTTTGGTAGGGGCACCTGAAACACATAAATGAATGTAGTTTCGGGCTATCACTAGAGATAAATGATTACACTCGAAAGAGAACAGAACATGGCTTATGCAAATTGACCCCTTTTAAAGAAAGAGACCAAGCAATTGGTCTTTTTTGTTAAGTTTAGATAAAAAAAATGCCATCTCGCGACAGCATTTTAGTTACTAAGTATTAATTATTTGATGATTCCTTTGCCTACTGCACCGAAAAGGTTATCAAGTAGTGTGAAATATCCAGAAGTTTTGATTGTTACACCTGCTAATGCATCAACTTGGACGCCACCTTTAGCACCAGAACGATCTACTAGTGGATCAACTGAACCATCCCAACCATTTGCATTAACATAATCAGTAATTAACTTGATTTGTTCATTCCATTCAAGAGTTGATTTTTGACCAGCGACTACTGACCAAGCACCATTTGAATACGCATATTTAGGACCTACACCCTTCATACCGTATGCTGCACCAAGTTCTTGTTTAGTTTTAGCGTTCCATGCGAATGTACCAGCGTTAGCATCTTTAGTAGCTTGACGAGTATCGATAACTAAATCTGAAACTTTACCTTTAGGAGATACGACCATTGATGCGAAATAGAAGTCTGTACCAGAGCAATATACTGTTTGGAATTTTCCTTGTTTAGCTAATTCAACTGCAGCTTTTGCAACAGCAGTATAAGCATTCTTGATTGTAACACCAGCCATAGCATCAACTGCAAATGCAGTTCCGATTGCTGTTCCGTCTAATGAATCAACACCGTTCTTTAATAGGTATTCTTCAATCTTAGCGGCTTGTTCGTACCATTCTAGTTGGCCTTCGGTTTTAGCCATACCATAATCGTCACCAAGTTCTTTTTTAGTCTTTGCGTTCCATGCCCATGAATAAGTAGTTACTGCAGCTTCACCTTCACCAGTTACTGTTGCAGTTCTCTTACCTTGACGAACGTCGATGTTGTATCCAGCGATTTTACCTTTTTCAATAGAAACAGTTACCATTGTAACTTGTGGTGCATTACTGCTAACACCAAGTTCGAATGCTGTGAATTCGCCGTCTACTTTGAATTCTTTTTCTTTACAAGCAGACAAACCAAAAGCGGCTACTACTACAAGTAGTAATACCAAAATCTTTTTCATTATTAAATTCCTCCTATGAATTGATTTTTTACACTTTAATTATAATCTTATGTCAATCAAAATGCAATGACAAATTTTGTAATCGCCTTGTTAAAACGTTTTCACATTGACTAAATCTCCGTAAAATAAAATATCTTGCTAATAAGAGGTTAAAATGATAAAATTTTAACGTTAGAAAGTGATGTGCACCCCTTTGAATAGACAAGAAATATTAGACAGACAAAAACGAATCAGAAACTTCTCAATCATCGCTCATATTGACCACGGTAAATCCACCTTGGCTGACCGTATACTTGAACAAACTCAAACGTTAACTCAACGTGAAATGAAAGAGCAAATCCTCGATGGGATGGATCTCGAAAGAGAACGTGGTATTACCATTAAGTTAACCGCTGTTGAAATCCGTTATAAGGCAGAGGATGACGAAATCTATACATTCCACTTGATCGATACCCCAGGACATGTTGACTTCACCTATGAAGTCTCCCGTTCCCTCGCCGCCTGCGAAGGTGCGATTTTAGTCGTAGACGCAGCTCAAGGGATTCAAGCCCAAACGCTAGCAAACGTCCACTTAGCTTTACAAAACAACCTAGAAATATTACCAGTAATCAATAAAATCGACTTACCAAGTGCTGATCCAGAAAAAGTGAGAACTGAAATCGAAGATGTCATCGGAATACCTGCTGATCATGCGGTTTTAGCATCCGCAAAATCAGGTATTGGAATTAAAGCAATTATGGAGCAAATCGTTGCCCATGTTCCAGCACCTACAGGTTCGATTGATGAGCCCCTTCAAGCGTTAATTTTTGACTCCATTTTTGATGCCTATCGTGGGGTTATCCCATATATACGTATTAAAAATGGTATTGTTAAAAAGGGCGATATCATTGAAATGATGAGCAATGGTGCCACCTATGAAGTAATTGAAGTTGGCGTTCATGCTCCAAGAGAAGAAAAACGTGACTTTCTAGCTGCTGGTGACGTCGGTTACTTAACTGCAGCTATTAAAAATATTGCGCACGTACGCGTGGGCGACACGATTACATTGAAGAATAACCGTGCTAAACAAGCTTTACCTGGTTATCGCAAATTAAATCCAGTTGTATTCTGTGGTTTATATCCAATTGATTCATCCAAGTTAAATGATCTAAAAGATGCCTTAGATAAACTTGCTTTAAATGATGCATCCTTGGCATTTGAACCAGAAACTTCACAAGCCTTAGGTTTTGGCTTCAGAACCGGATTCCTCGGTTTACTTCATATGGAAGTCATCCAAGAACGTCTAGACCGTGAGTTTGGTATTGAATTAATCGCGACAGCACCTTCGGTTATCTACCATGTGAATTTAACCAATGGCGATCAATTAGTCATCGATAACCCGTCCAAATTACCAACACCACAGGAAATCGAATCGATTGAAGAACCTTACGTCATCGCAACCATCATGTGTCCTTCAGAATATGTAGGTGCTGTTATGGATTTAGCACAACGTAAACGTGGTATTTTCATGGATATGAACTATCTCGATAAAACCAGAGTCATGATTCACTATGAATTACCATTATCTGAAATCGTTTATGACTTCTTTGATAAGTTAAAATCCTCAACCCGTGGTTACGCCTCTTTCGACTACGAGATCGGTACGTATAAAGAGTCTCGACTCCAAAAGATGGATATTCTATTGAATGGTGAAATCGTGGATGCATTATCCCTAATCGTACACCGTGATTTTGCATACCAACGCGGTAAAGTTATCACTGAGAAACTGAAGGAATTGATTCCTCGTCAAATGTTTGAAATCCCAGTACAAGCTGCTGTCGGTAATAAAGTCATTGCGAGAGAAACCATTAAAGCTATGCGTAAAGACGTCTTAGCGAAATGTTATGGTGGCGATATCTCACGTAAACGTAAATTATTAGAAAAACAAAAAGAAGGTAAGAAGAAAATGAAAGCGGTTGGTTCGGTTGACGTTCCACAAGAAGCTTTCTTAGCCATCTTATCCAATTCCGAAGACTAACATCCTAAACGGGATGTTTTTTTTATATTTTGATATAATTTAATCAATAGTATATATATAAATCTACGTGGTTCTGTTTGATAATAATCCTCAATTGTTCATATTAATAATATAAAAATGTACTATTTTCATATATACAATCCATTGATAATTCACTATATAACCCCTAAAACACGCGATAAAATAGGTAGTAATAGATTCACGTATACATGTAAAATTCTACGCAATGTAAAAAACTAATTTAAATTTAATTTTATGTATATATGGAAATATAAGATGAATGTTATAATCTATCTAGATGTAAGCGTTTTTATACTATAATGAAGGTGAAGGTGAATTTATGAACGCAATAGATAACCTGCTTGTAGCAAATTTCACGGAATTATCCTTGTTCGAATGTGGCCGAGAAAAGTGTAAACCCGATAAACGTATTTTGATGGATATTAAACCCAATCACATCTTTCATTTTGTTTTGTATGGATCTGGCGTATTCATTTTAAATGCAAAAAAATACTTTTTGAAAAAAGGAGATCTTTTTTACGTACCGCCTGGCTACACTGCGCAATATTATCCATGATTGCAATTTATTTCATTCTTAAATCATTGGGTTTAACAGATAGTTTATTGGCTTTAATCATTGTGTATTCTGCAAGTTCGGGACTGGGGTATTTAGTAGCAAAAGGCTTCTTTGATACCATTCCAAAATCGCTCGATGAAGCCGCAAGAATCGATGGGGCGACCCAATGGGATGTCTTTTGGAGAATCATCATCCCACTATCTAAACCAATCATTGTGTATACCGTTTTATTGGCTTTCCTAGCACCATGTGTGGATTTCGTATTCGCGAATATCATCATGACCTCTCGCGATACCAATAAATTCAGGGTTGCGATTGGCTTATATAACATGCTTGGTCGTAACTTAGTCAATAATTATTTCTCTTTATTCACGGCTGGTGCAGTCATTGTGTCCATTCCGATTTCGGTGCTCTTCATATTTATGCAAAAGTTTTATGTCGAAGGTGTCACGGGTGGATCCGTTAAAGGTTAAGCACTGATGTTCAGTGCTTTATCTTTGTAACTATAGTATAATTTGATTAGAAGGTGACTATTATGGAACTGAAACCCGTTTTTGAACAAGTTTATCAAACCAAACCAGAACGACTTTATTATTCGCCTGGTCGCGTTAATCTCATTGGTGAACACATCGACTATAATGGTGGATTGGTGTTCCCAGCAGCCATTTCGATTGGTACGTATGCAGCCATTCGTGAACGAAACGACCATACAATTCGATTTTATTCGTCAAACTTTAGTGATCAAGGCATCGTAACGGTCACTCTAGACGATTTAGCTTATCACCCTGGACACGGATGGGTCAATTATGCAAAAGGTATCATCGACACGCTATTGAAACGAGGCTATCACATCCCGCACGGGTTAGATATTCTCATTGAAGGCAATTTACCACCTACATCTGGTTTATCCTCTAGCGCTTCTCTAGAAGTATTAGTAGGTTATGTATTTTCCGATGTATTCGATTTAGAAATTTCTAGAGAAACCATTGCTTTAATTGGTCAAGAAGTTGAAAATAACTATATGGGGATGCATTGTGGTATTATGGATCAATTGATTATCGCAAAAGGTTTAGCGAATCAAGCGTTGATTATGAATACGAAAACTTTAGCCACCAAACCTGTGAACGCTTCATTCGATGGGTATACTTGGGTAATCATGAATACCAATTATAAACGTAAGAATACCGATTCAAAATATAATGAACGCGTGGCGGAATGCCAGGCGGTATTAAAACGGGTTCAAACTCATGTGACTGTTGAAACCCTTTGTGAAATTACCCCTCTACAGTTTGAATCTCTCCAATACTTGATTGAAGACCCAATTTTAGTAAAACGTTTTAAACACGTTGTCACTGAACAAGCACGTGTCATTGAGGCTGAAAAGCGTATGGCCGAAATGGACGCTAAAGGGTTTGGAGCATTACTAAACGCCTCTCATGCATCTCTCAAAAACGATTATGAAGTGACTGGTTTACACCTTGATGTCCTCGTTGAAGGGGCCATTAAAGCCGGGGCTATTGGATCAAGAGTCACTGGAGCGGGCTTTGGTGGGTGTGCGATTGCTCTCGTACCAAACCCATCCTTAAAGCAGTTTGAAACCCTCGTGAAAGCTCACTATATTGAAAAAACTGGTCTAACCCCTGCCTTTTACGATGTTTTATTTACAGATGGGGTGAAGCGCATTGAATAGATTTATTACCATCGAAAACAAGTATTTAAAAGTCATTATTTCGACCTTGGGTGCGGGAATCTATCAAATCTACCTTAAATCTGATGAGGAAATACCTGTATTGGTTACCACCTCAAATCCAGAGGACTATTTAACCAGCTCAAATTATTATGGGAAGTCGATTGGCCGAACTTCAGGGCGCTTATTTGGACCTACCTACACGCTGAATCAACAGTCCTATCCTGTAGAATGCAATCCTAATCAATCCTTCATGCTGCACGGTGGTAAGCAAGGTATTTTTGCTCAAACATTTGAAATTACTACTCAAAAAAAGAATGAAGTCATTTTGAGTTACCTCGATCCAGCGTCTCTGACGTTTCCAGGCGACCTGTTTGTCCATGTATTATATCGAGTTATGGATAAAACCCTCCACATTGAATACCGAGCAAATGCAGTCGAGGATACACTTTGCAACTTGACGAACCACACCTATTTTAATCTCAATATTGAAGGTGGAACTATTTTAGACCACGAGCTGATGTTAAATGCCGATACCTATAATGTCCTAGATGATCACTATCGCTTGATCAAGCAAGCGGATGTGAATGATACACCATTTGATTTCAAACAGTTAAAACGGCTCAGGAACGGCGTTTTGAGTTTAATCAACACCACTCAAAAAGGGTTAGATCATTGTTTTATTCTCAATTCCAATCCACTTGTAGGCCGTCTATATGATCCCAAATCAAAGAGGGGTCTCAACGTCTATAGTGATTACCCAAGTGTCGTCATCTATACACACAATTTCTCATCCAAAAAAGCACTAAATTCCTCAGTTCCACATGGCATTCATTCGAGTATCACCTTCGAATGCCAATACGAACCAGACGGGATTCATCATCCTGAATTACATTCTGCAATCTTAAAAAAGGATGAACCCTATCAGCATTTCATCGATTTTGAATTCGAATTTTAGGAGATACCTATGGACGCACTCTTAGCTTTAGTTACTTACGGACTGAACCACCAATGGATTTCAGATCCGAAACCCTCGTTGGAAATCTTATTTAAACTCTATAAACAGCCTTTAGTTGCTTTTCATACTGTAAATTCCCCAATAGACGAAGTTATTGAGAATCTATTGGACCTAGGGTTTGATTTAGGATTATTTGAACCCAATACCCTCACGGAACGAGACGCATTTGAAGCACTCTTGTATGATACCGTAATGCCTTCCCCAAAAGAGACCAAAAAGACGTTCCTAAGCCTTTATCAGAATAATCGCCAGGACGCATTTCGATATTTATATCAAATGTCCATCGATGTCAATTACATCAAGACAAAACGAATTGCACAAAACGTTTCCTTTAGTTATCCATCCAAGTACGGGCCCCTGGATTTAACCATCAACCTATCCAAACCCGAAAAAGACCCCAAAGATATTGCGAAAGCCTTGGAACAAAAAGACTTACCCAAATCTGGACCTAAATGCGTTTTATGCAAAGAAAATGAACAAAACTATGCGAATGCGCGAATGAATCTACGGATTGTTCCTGTTACACTCCATAACCGTTTATGGCATTTTCAATATTCACCCTATGCGTATTATCAAGAACATTGTATTGTGTTAAGTGATACCCATACCCCCATGAAGATGGGACCTGAAACCTTCGAATATCTCTTAGATTTTGTCGATTATATGCCTGATTACTTTATTGGATCTAACGCGGATATTCCAATTGTTGGCGGTTCAATTCTCGATCATGACCACTTTCAAGGGGGAAAACATAAATTCCCAATTGAACAAGCAAAATCTCTATTTACCATTCAATCTGGAACTGTATTCATCAGTCATTTGTATTGGCCTTTATCCACGATTCGTCTTAAGGGTGATAATCGTAAAGACCTCGTCATTCTAACAAATCGGATTTTATCCGCTTGGCTTGATTACGAAAATCCAGAGTTATCGATTTTGAAAAGGACGAATGGTTTACATAATACTATCACTCCGATTGTAAGAAAAGTTCAAAACACCTATACAATCGATATCATTCTTAGAAATAATCGAACATCTGTTGAACATCCTGAAGGGATATTTCATCCACATCGAGATGTTCAACATATCAAAAAAGAAAATATCGGGTTAATTGAAGCTATGGGCTTAGCGATTCTCCCTGGTCGTCTTAAACAAGAATTAAAAGATGGACTCAATTATGTGTTAACTGGTAATTGGCATGAATCTCTAACCATTCATAAAGTATGGTTGGATACTCTGAAAAAAGAACAAACTGTTCATACACTCGAAGACTTATACCAAGCTGTGGGATTAAAGTTTCAAACTGTATTAGAACATGCTGGCGTGTTCAAACTGAATTCAACTGGCATTGAAGCCATGAAGGCATTCATTTTATCGATAAAATAAACCAAGTTTCTGCTTGGTTTGTTTTTTTATTATGTAAACCTATGATATAATTGTATTAGGTGATTACTATGAAAGGACTCTATGTCCATATCCCGTTTTGCGAACACATTTGTTTTTATTGTGATTTCGCTAAAAGGGTTGCAAAAAACAGGGAAATGATTGATGAGTATCTCGTTCATCTAAAACGCGAGTTCGATCAAATACCGTTATCCGAGCGTCACTTTGATACCGTCTACATTGGTGGAGGTACGCCATCGATGCTCGATCTAAAACAACTCACGATACTCTTTGAAATGCTTAAGGACCTAAATCCAATTGAGTATACGATTGAAGTGAATCCAGAGTCCTATACGCATGAAAAAGGTGCCTTATTTAAACAGTATGGTATCAATCGGGTTAGTCTAGGGGTTCAATCCTTTGAACAACCCATTTTAGATTACATTGGTCGTAAACACGATAATGGGCAGGTTCTATATACTTTAAGTGATTTGAATCAACAGAGTATTACAAATGTTAGTATCGATTTGATTTTTGCGATTCCTGGACAAACCATGGATTCTATTAAATATGATTTGGATATCGTTTCGAGTCTCCCGATCAAACACATCAGCTATTATTCATTGATATTAGAAGAGAAGACAGTGTTCTATCATCAATACCTTAAAAAACAGTTCCGTAAAGCCGACATTGATTTAGAAGCCGATATGTATGAATACATTCAAATGCGGCTTAATACACTCGGTTTTGAACAATATGAGATTTCTAATTTTTGTAAAGATGGCTTAAAATCCAATCATAATCAACTCTATTGGTCTATGGCACCCTATATTGGAATTGGTGCTGGTGCACATGGTTTTGACGGTAAAATTCGTTATCAGAACCACAGATTACTCACCAAGTATTATGAATCATTCATAGAATCTTCTTACGAAGAAACGTTGGCTCAACGTCAATCAGATACACTCATTTTTGGATTACGACGTTTAGAAGGCATTCATATACCTTCAGTTGAATCAGAATTCTCCATTAAGCTATTTGAAAATTATCCCAGATTGAAATATTTCATCGAAACTGGGCTAGTTGAACTGGTGGATAACTGTTTGAGGTTAACCTCGAAAGGTTTACTACTCGGTAATCAGGTATTTGAGGTATTCTTATGAAATACTTGATGAGTGAATATCAGTATTTTTTAAAGCGAGAAAAAGGGCTGAGTCAGAATACCATAACGGCTTACCTAAGAGATTTGGATCAATATCGATTATTCATCGAAAAGACCTATGAAATTACGAAGATTCACAAAGTGGAACGTAAACACATTGAAGCCTATCTCAAATTTATGCATAAGAAATCGATGTCGAGTAAGTCGATGTCGCGAAAATTAACCGCCATCAAGGGCTTCCATCAGTTCGCTTTATCCGAAAAAGAAACCGACACCAATGTGGCCTATGATATTGAATCCCCTAAGATTGAAAAAACTCTACCTCAAGTGCTATCCATTCCCGAAGTGGTCCGATTGATAGAGGCTGTCAAAGGTTCTGATCCTCTTGCACTTCGAAACCAAGCTTTACTTGAACTCATCTATGGTTCTGGATTACGTGTTTCGGAATTGTTGGATTTAAAGACGTCTGACATCCATTTACTGGATGGATATGTTCGAATCGTTGGTAAAGGTAACAAAGAGCGTGAGGTTCCCTTAGGGGAAATGTCAGTTTTGGCTCTCAGGGTCTATTTGACAAAATCACGAAATCAACTTACAATGGGGAATGTAGACTACCTATTTCTTAACCAAGATGGGAAACGACTTTCCCGACAGGGATTCTTCAAAATCCTGAGAAAACTGGCAAAATCCGCAGGCATTGAACAGGATGTCTCGCCTCATATGTTGAGACACTCATTCGCAACCCATCTGTTAGAGGCTGGTGTTGATTTAAGAACCCTACAAGAATTACTCGGTCATGAAGACATTCAGACCACTCAGATTTACACACACATCAGTCAAAAACATTTAAAAGATGTCTATTTAAATACACATCCACGTGCAAAGGAGAAAGAATAATGTATAAAAGAGTATTTTTAATCGTCATGGACAGTTTAGGTTGTGGGGAAGCCCCAGATGCTAAAGATTACAATGACGTTGGTTCCAACACCATTGGGCATATCGCTGAACGTATGCAGCTAAACATTCCAAATATGCAAAAATTAGGTTATGGTAATATTGTTCCAATCAAAGGAGTCCCTGCTGTAGATAAACCACTTGCAAGCTACACCAAAATTCAAGAAGCTTCCATTGGTAAAGATACCATGACAGGACACTGGGAAATGATGGGGCTCTATATTACCCAACCATTCCAAACATTCACCGATACTGGCTTTCCTAAGGCATTACTCGATGAAATAACCAAACAAACAGGTAAACAAATCATCGGTAACGTTGCAGCATCTGGTACTGAAATTATCGCTGAACTCGGTGAAGAACACATGCGTACTGGTGCACTAATTGTGTACACCTCTGCAGACTCAGTGCTCCAAATCGCGATGCATGAAGACATCATTCCACTAGACGAACAATACCGTATTTGTGAAATTGTCCGTGAAATTACGATGAAAGACGAATGGAAAGTCGCTCGTATCATTTCAAGACCTTTTGTTGGAACAAATAAAACCAATTTCAAACGTACCCCAAATCGTCATGATTACGCTGTAAAACCGTTTGCGAAGACAACCATGAACTTCATGGATGAATCCGGTTTAGATGTGATCGCACTGGGTAAGATTAATGATATCTTCGTTGGTGAGGGTATTAACCACTATGAACGTACACAATCTAATGAAGACGGTATGGATAAAATCATTAAGATTGCGAAAAACCACCCATTCAAAGGGCTTTGCTTCTTAAATCTTGTCGATTTTGATGCGTTGTATGGCCATCGCCGTGACCCAATTGGTTATGGTAAAGCGATTGAATCTTTTGATCGTGACCTTCCAAGACTAATGGAACATTTAAACGAAGACGATTTATTGATGATTACAGCCGATCACGGTAATGACCCAATTCACCATGGTACAGACCATACACGTGAATACGTACCGCTACTTGTCTATCGTAAAGGACAACCAGGTAAACAATTACCTGTTATGAGAACATTCGCTGATATTGCAGCCACCATCTCGGATAACTTTAAAGTTGAAAAGACTGAAAATGGTCATTCATTTTTGGATTTAATATAGGAGGGCTCTATGCTAGAATGGTTACAGGCTTTAACTCCTGAAGAAATCATTGTTTTCTCAGGTTTGCTTGTCTTATTTATTTCCTCGATTCTAATCATGATGCGTTTATCACGCATCGCGAATCGTGTTGGGGAACAGGAGTTTTACATTTTAGAATCGCTCTTAGAAATAGAAGGCGATCACTACATCAATCTTACCATCATTAACAAGGCGTTTTCGACTAACCACATCAACGTTGTTGGGGTTGAACTTGGGAACGTTTCTCATCCACTTGAAGAAAAAATGGTCATGATTGCACCGCGTAGTAAATACCAAGTGCGATTCAATTTATCAAACATCAAGCAATTCGTATTTTCGAATCGCAAGAAATACCGTAAATTTAGAATCTATGTTGAAAACGAAATTGGCTTGAGAAAGTCCATTAAACCAAAGATCAACAACAGTTTTATGAAGAAAGAATACCTCAAATTAAAACGACAAGAATGTCTTGAAGCGAAACGTGTTCGTTTTGAATCCGGTCAATATAACTTGTTTGAACGCACGGGTTTAATTGTTGGATTAGTCTTTAGACCTTTCGCAAAACTACGTCGACATATGGTTTTATCCACCAATAAAACACTTCGTGAGTCTGAAATTCGAAGACAGCAAAAGAAAGAACACGATGCGATTAAGTATAAACTAGACCAAGATGAGTTTGAATTAAATGAAATCCGAATCCGAGAACAATCGATTAAAGAAAACCGCACTCGTGAACTCGAACTTGAACGACTCAAAAAGGAAAAAGAACTGGAAATCGAACGCATCAAAGAAGCCACTTTGAAACGTGAATTTGAAGAAAATAAAGCGAAGATAGAAGCGATTGATCCTATAACTGTTGCTAAACAAGAACTTGAACTCGAACACACTTCTGAGAAAGCCGATTCTAAAAAACGTGCCAAAAAGAACAAGATAAATGATGAAAAGATAGTGTCTGAAACGATTCAACCTGAAGCTGTGGTTGAAGTTGAAATGACCGAAGAACCGGCCGTTGTTTCGACAGATACAGAAGTCAAAGTTGGCGAAGAAAGCGAAACTGTCATCAAAAAACCGCGAAAACCCAGAGAGAAAAAAGTAAAGGAAGTTGTTGAGGCTGAACCCACAACTGCTGAAGATGCTTTTACACCTTCAACGATGGATACCTCGACAGAGGTCAGAGAATGAACTTAAATGTATTCAATAAAATGCGCATCAAAAAAGGTACTATAGGAAGGCATTTCTACGCACCTGAAAGTTATATTAATATGGTGAAAGACCAAGATATTATTGATTTCGAAGGGGATAACCCGACATTCTACCATTTGTTTGTGGCTTCACAACAAGACTTTATTGAACGCATCACTCCAATCATGGAGACCATGAATACAGATACCCGATTATGGGTTTCCTATCCGAAGAAATTACGATATGAATCCTACGACATCAACCGTGACACGCTCTTCGAACTCGGCACTGAATATGGTATTAAACCCTACGCAAATGTCGCTTTGAATGAAGAATGGTCCTGTGTTGGGATGAAACTAAAATAATAAGAGAGTTCAGTCAATAGCTGAACTCTTTTTTTGCCAAAAAAAAGCACGAACATCGAGTTCGTGCTATCAAATTAGTCATTAAATTTCGATGATTCTTAGTGTGTTAGTCGAACCATGTTTTTGAGCCCAACCGGAAGTAATAATGATCTTATCGCCTTTTTGGAATCCAAATTCTTTAGCAACATCAATCGCGACGCGGTCATAAGAACCCATATCTGTAAAGTCTCTACGATACGCAGAGAATACACCCCAATAATAAGTGAGTTGTGCACAGGTTGCTTTGTTATTGGATACGGCAATCACTGGTACAGATGGTCTAAATTTACAAAGGCGCTTTGGAGTACCACCGGTTTCAGTAAACGCAATGATCACTTTGACATCTGGTAAGGTAAGTGCACTTAAGCTTACAGAAATGCCGATAGCATCGTTTACTGTTGATTGTGATGTTTGAATCGCCTTTTGAAGTTTTTCATAATAAGGAATATTATCTTCAATCGCTTTAGCAATAGTATCCATAGTTAAAACGGATTCTACTGGGTATTCACCAGCTGCCGATTCACCGGATAACATAATCGCATCAGAACCGTCCAAAATCGCATTAGCGACGTCAGAAGCTTCTGCACGTGTAGGACGTGGATTTGACATCATTGATTCTAACATGTGGGTTGCAGTAATAACTGGTTTCCCTTTAGCGTTGGCAACAGAAATGATTTTCTTTTGATATAAAGGCACAAGTGCAGTTGAAACTTCAACGCCTAAATCACCTCTAGCAACCATGACACCGTCACAAACATCTAGAATATTTTCAAGCTCATCGACACCTTCTTGAGATTCGATTTTCGCAATGATTTCAATCTTTGGTGCATTTAATTCTTTTAGGATATCTTTGATTTCTAGGACATCCTCTTTGCGTCTTACAAAGGATAATGCAATCATATCAACAGCCATTTCAGCACAGAATTGGATGTCTTCGCGATCTTTCTTCGATACAAATGGCATAGATAACTTGACGTTAGGTACGTTAACACCTTTTTTAGTCTTAATCACACCGTTATTAAATATTTCACAGGTTAATACGTCATTTGTGGCTTCAAATATATTTAAACGCATTTTACCATCGTCGATTAATAAGAAATCGCCAACTTTAATATCGTTAAAGAGTTCTCTAGAGTCAATATGGAAGGCTTCTTTAGTACCTAGAATGGGTTCTTTATGAACTTTAACAATATCGCCTTTTTTGAAGGAAGCAAATCCATTTTCGAATACACCAGTACGAATTTCTGGACCTTTCGTATCAGCTAAAATACCAACATAACGGCCCATTTTGGCTGCAACACGACGAATGGTTTCGATACGGTTACGGTGTTCTTCGTGGGATCCGTGAGAGAAGTTTAGTCGAGCGACATTCATCCCTGCTTCAATCATTTTTTCAATCATTACTTCATTTTCACTAGATGGTCCAATTGTACAAACAATCTTCGTTTTTCTTTTCATAATAGCCCTCCTAAAATCGATTATTTAGGGGTCAAATTTGTTTATTTTAACCCTCAATTAACATCCATTAGTATTTTACCACATATTTCATAAAATGGTAGAGTAAAGGCTAACATTTTCATATTTTCACAAAAGGATTTAAATATTCATATTATACCTCATAATCGCGAAATGACGATGTCAAATCAAGTAAGCGCTTTACTTAATTTATTCATAATAAAAAGCCTAGGTAGGCTAGGCTTTAATAGTCTAAAATTCAAAATATTTTTCGATATTTGAATCGGATTGGCTTATCGCTAATAAAAGTTTGATGCGTGCTTTTTGACTAGATAAATCTCCGGCAAATAAAACACCCAATTGCTTTAAATGATAGCCCCCACCTTCATACCCATACGTGTCGCGTACGCGTCCTTTAGGACATCTTGAAGTCACAACCACTCTAATACCAGCATCTAAAGCACGTTTGATTGCAGGTACCATCATTGGTGGTACATTTCCACGTCCAAATGATTCCAGGATAATACCTTGAACACGTTTGGTATCCACAAAAAAGTCAATTATATCTCCAGTTTGACCTGTAACGACCTTAACAATTTCAACCTGAGCAGTCAATTGAGAAGGGGTTAAGTGATATTTTTTCTTTGCGGAATCACGATAATAAATAACATCCTGCTCATCGACGATTCCTAATGGGCCAAATTCCATAGACTTAAACGTATCTAAAGATAGCGTATGTGTCTTAGTGACCTCAATCGCCGAGTTGATTTCATCATTAAGGACAACCAAACAACCACGATTGATAGAACTTGGATGAGAAGCAACTAAGATAGCCGAAAGCAAGTTGCTAAAACCGTCATAACCTAACTCAGAGAAATTACGCATTGATCCTGTAATGACTACAGGCTTTTTAGTCTTAACATATAAATCTAAAAAGTATGCAGTTTCCTCAAGCGTATCAGTCCCATGTGTAACCACAGCACCAGCAAAATCATCATCCATCAAATAGCGATCAATCAATTGTCCAATTTCTAACATGTCATCAGGAGTAATCGATGGAGAAGGTTTCATCGAGTATAAATGAGGAACTAAGACAAAATTATGAAAACGCTTACTTATTTTATTCAATAAATCTGATTCATTATTAGATATTACAGACTTTGATGTTTGATCATCATTGGTCATTGAAATGGTACCACCCGTGAATACAATAAGTATTTTTTTCATAGTTATCAACTCCGAGATTATTTTACCATGAAGTAATTCAAAACGCACATAAATTAGAGAGAGACTTTGGGCGATTTTTCATAGAACAAAAACGAGACACCTAATGAAGGTCTAAAAACAGGAAAATAGACACACCACAAATAAAGAAGGCCAAAGTTTAACCCTTATAAGTTATCAACATTCCCACATAAAACCTTATATCCTCATTACCACGCAATTAATTATAGGTTTACATAATATACATTATAGGTACTTACTCAGAACTAAACAGTAGAACTTCTCTTGATTAAATTATATCATTAAAACATTTTTTATATATTTTAATCAACTATATGACGGCTACAATATCACTTTAATCGTACTCATATTTGCTTTATTATACATTTTAATACACACGATAGAGGTGTTTTGCGCGATTGACATCTGCTGGCCTTAATATTTGTCTATCTATCGTCATTTTTGACAGATTTTACCCTTTTTAAAGGAAATGACCTATAGTGTACTTACTACTTCATCTTCTTCTTTTATCACTACGTATAGGTGTATTTTTTCATAGTTTGATTTGTGTAATGAGCGCCCTCAGGTTAGGTTTTCTTAACTCATAACCAATAACCATAATTAAGAGATCAGAAAACAGAGTAAAAGCGTTTTATATAATATGAACAAAGATTCATATTATTTAGTCACCTCGATCAGTAGTGCTCATTCCATAAATCTAATTTCATTTTCAAATTCTCTAACCTCTAATAAAAATAAAAAACAACATGGTAACATTGACTCGTTTCCATGTTGTTGATTTTCTACTAATCGTTCTAAACTGATTTTCTCTGGATTCTCTTAATCAGCGTGATTGAATAAGTCTAATTGTTGTGGGTTAAACTTTTCAAGTTTTTCTGCCACACGTAACCATTGAGCGGTTCGTCCGCTGCCTAGGGGTCTAATGACACCACGTTCCTTTAGACTCATGAGCGTTCGATTAATTGTCGCATCTGAGGCATATGGGTGTTTGTTACGGATGTCTTTCTTACTGAAGGTAGCTGGACCAGTTAAAATGGTTCCTTCGATACTGTTGGTCTTATTCATTTTGCGTTCAAATTCATATTCATGCGCTTTGACTTCGACATTCTTATGTAATGTCTCTAATATGTTGACAAAAATACGTTGGATCGCCTCAGTTTGTGAGAATCCTTCACTCCAGTTGTAAGAAGCTTGAATAAATGCACTACCAAATTGTTCTTGAAGCGGTAATAATGCTTGAAAGAATGAATCATAGCGACAAACCTTAAAATACTTCGCTGCTAGTGTGTAAACGACGATCAAACCTATTAGATCACTTTTGTCAGTGAATAGGTTGAGTTTAACCAAATCGATGTAAAAATTAGTCATAATCTGGACAATTTCATACTTGTTGTTGCGTCTATGATAATGAAACTGATCAATTATTTTTTTAAGCTTATCTTCAGGTGACAATTCATCAAAAGACTTCGCTAAACGGTCTATTTTCGCTTTTGGATCTTTGATTAAACGAATGTCATCATAACCTCTAAAAAGAGTCAATGTTAGGTCTTTAACCTCATTGGTTGTCAAATCAAAGGTATCTGATAAACTTTGAATGCGTAATAGGATGTCTTTGATGTTATTGAGTAATATTTCATCCCGATTTTTCGGTACAAAATCCTTTTTAGGGTCACTGAGCAGTTTGATTCTTGCAGGTGTTAAGCTGAGCTTTAAAAAGTATGCTAAGGCCTGGGTATCGAGTTCTAACGTTGTTCGAGCCATCACTTCGTCATCGCGGCTAAACAAAGCTTTATAATAATAAGATTGGCCTTTCATTTCATAGAGTCTAAATAGTTGCATCATCAAGTCATTGGGGATGTGCAAACGCTCCATATTACCTAGACACTTCAAACTAACACCTCCTTAATACTTATACGTGGAATACAGATCCACCAATAAATTCTCTTAATAGTGAGTTATTTGGAACTAAATCGTCTTCGATGTCTTTAAAATACTTCAAGAACTTGATGAGACGGTTCGCAGTGATGAAATGTTCTGAATCTCTTGGAATCGCATTTAAAGTTTTGAATGCATGTTTCTTCATAACTGCCAATTCATAGGTTAACTCAGAGTTAAATACATAATTCGCATGTTCTTGGTAAGGGTAAATCCATTTGAATTCACCTCTACGCACACTTGCCCACATCGAGATGGTTTCTTCCGCTGGTGAGTTTCTGAATTTTTGGTCACGAACAATACGTCTTAACAGTCTTAAGTCTGTAAAACTAATTGGATTGTGATTATCAATGTGTAATTGAGTTTGAGGTGCGATAAACACTTTAAACTTTTGATGGTGCGGAATCGATTCGGTTAAACGGTCATTAAGGGCATGAATACCTTCTATAATGATTGGTGTAGTTTCACTGATTTTAACTTTCTTACCATCTTCACGACGACCTAATTTGAAATTGAAGTGTGGCAATGTAACTTCCTCACCTTGAATGAGAGCTAGCATTTGTTCATCGAATAAATCGATGTCTAAAGCTTCAATATGTTCTAAATCTGGATTTCCAAACTCATCTTTTGGTGCTTCCGATTTTGGCTTGTAATAGTCATCAATCGAAATCATAAGTGGTTTAATCCCACGGGATAGCAATTCGATGCGTAAACGGGTCGAGAATGTGGTTTTACCAGACGATGAAGGTCCTGCAATCGCAATTAAACGAATCGAATCGATATCGGCAGCAATCCTATCTCCTAGTTCAGCCATTTGACGGTTGTGTTTAGTTTCACACATGTTAATCAATTCAACTTCTAAGCCTTTTTCAACGTATTGATTGAGTTTAGAAATGTATTCACCATTGATGAGTTTACCCCATTTTGTCGCTTCTTTAATGGTCTTTGAGAAAATTGGTGCGTCATCGAATGGTGGAATGATGCCACCTAGTTCACTTCTTGGGTATTGAATGATAAACCCCGGATGATATAGGCTCAATAAATACTGTTTCAAATACCCTGTGCTAGGTAGCATGTAACCAAACATATAATTGAAGTATTCGCCGCAAGTATATAGATTCACTTTGTCTTCATCACGGTACTTAAGGATATCTACTTTATCTAAATGGCCATTGTTTTTATACAGTTCAATCGCTTCCTCTAAATCCATGTTCTTACGAATGATGGGTAAATCGAGTTCAACCAAGCGTTTAATCTCTGAATCAATCGATTTGATGATGTTACGATCAATCTTTTGATTAAGATTATCTAGTACCCCTAAAATGGCTCTAGAGACACTATAATTGAATTTAACGGTGACATTTGGATAGAGATTTTTAACTGCCATCGCAATCACATAACGCAATGTCGCTTCGTAAATTCGGACTGCATCACGGTCCTTTAAATCTAAGAAAACCACTTCAGAATTCTTGGTCAACGGGAATGTTAACTCGCGAATTCGGTTGTTGACGGTTGCTGCATAAGCTTCGACGCCAAGTTGGTTTTTTAAAGCTTCCAAGGTAATCCCTTGGTCAAGTTCGATGACTTGATTTTTAACTGTTACTTTAATCATACTACTCCTTCCAATCCTCTTCTTCATCGAAGAGAGATAATTTTTTAATTTGAACTTTACTTGCCTTTTCTTTTCCTTCAGGCTTTGGTTCTACGGCTTTATCAAGCGGTTTATCATCAATAGATTCAACCTTAACAGTTTCCTCTTTAATAACTTCAATAGAATTTTCCATAGGCTTTTCAGTAGTTATTTCAACAGGCGTTGAAACGACCACTGTTTCTTTTACAAAGGTTTCTTTCGGTTTAACAGGTTTGACTACCTTCGCTTTTTGGACAGCTTCACCTTTTTCAATGATTTCTTCTTCATTAGACTCGCTCACTGCATCTAAAGTAATAAACAAGGATTTACCAAATGTATTGAAATCGACAAATGGTTTACCATATTCAGCACTACTCTTAATATCTTCAACTTTGAGTTGAATAGAACCCAATTTTGCTGTGATTAAGACCCCTGCGTTCGCTTTAATTTGCTCAGAGGATAACCTTGAGACATCACGAATGTGGTGCGGATTTCGTTTCTTGATTGAGAACAAGGATATTGGATTCTTTAGACGCTTAGTTAACGGAATATTGGCGACTTTCTCGCGTTTTAAATTACCAAGCGATGTTAGTATGATTAAATCATCTGAAGACTTCGCATAAATCGCTTTAACAACCTTGTCATCAGGGGCTAACGATAAAGATTTAATTCCGCTAGCTTGTGTACCGTAAATTGGTACATCTGTGCTTGCGAAACGGAGTGCATTCGCGAGTTTTGTAAATACGATGATGTTTTGTTTTGGTCCGAGTTCAACGGAAGTCAATTCATCACCTTCGTCAACTTTCATTGCACGAATTGGTTTAGTATATCGGGATACATTAAAATCGGATAGTTTAGTTTGCTTAATTTGACCAGATTCTGTGATCAACAAGAGTGTTTGATTTTCATCAAAATGACTTATGGAGAAGATTTTAATGATAAATTCATTCTTTTCAATTGGAATGATGTTGTTGATGAAAGAGCCCAAATCTTTCCATTTGGTTTCTTCAATTTCAAACACCGGCATATATAAATAGTTACCTAGGGTCGTAAACATCAATAGAGTATCTTTGGTCGATACTTCTTGATCGAATAACATACCATCTTGTTCTTTTAATCCAGGTTGTTTGGAAGCCACATAGCTTCTGAGGTTTGATCGCTTAATATAGCCATCCTTAGTTACCCCAACACGAACGCGTTCTTCACTGATTAAATCTGACTTTTCAATTTTAATGGTAGAGATTTCTTCTTCAATTTGGGTTTTACGATCTGTGCCAACCTTAGAAGACACTTCTCTTAATTCCTTTTTAATGACAGTTAAAAGTTCTTGTTCGTCTGACAATACCTTGTTTAACCATAGAATACGTTCATTTAATTCGTTAGACTCTTTAATGAGTGCATCGATATCCGTTGAACTTAAACGATATAGTTGTAAGGTTACAATCGCTTCAGCTTGAAGTTCAGTAAACCCAAACGCCGCCATGATATTGTCTTTCGAGTTTTGTTTATTTTTGGATTGGCGAATGATATGAACGACTTCATCAACTACATCGACCATTTTAATCAACCCATTAACGATGTGTAGACGCTTTTCTGCACGATCAAGTTCATAGTTAGAACGGTTGGTGATGACTTCTTTTTGGTGATTGATGTACGAATCTAGAATTTCAAGAATGCCCATTTGGACAGGTCTTTGATGGTGAATCGCTACCATATTGTAGTTATAAGTAATTTGTAAATCAGTATTTTTTAAAAGATAGGCTAAGCAAATATCTGGATTCGAATCTCTCTTGAGTTCAATCGAGATACGCATCCCTTCGCGGTCGGACTCATCGCGAACTTCTTGGATATCTTCTAATTTTTTATCAATTCGAAGCATATCTATAGACTTAACCAATTCAGCCTTATTGACTTCAAATGGGATTTCAGTCACGACAATACGGATTTGATCCTTATTGAAAGGTTCAAAGAAAGTTTTCGAACGAACAATAACTTTACCTGCACCAGTTTCAAATGCTTGACGAATCCCGTCCTTCCCTTGAACGATAGCCCCTGTAGGGAAATCTGGTCCTTGAACAATCTTCATGATGCGTTCAACGGTGGTATCGGGTCTGTCGATTCGTTCAATGGTCGCCTTAATAATTTCTTTAAGGTTATGTGGTGGAATTTTAGTTGCATAACCAGATGAAATACCGTTTGCGCCATTGACTAAAAGGTTTGGAAATTTAGCGGGTAAAACAGTAGGTTCCATTTCTTCATCGTCGAAGTTAGGAATAAATGGGACAGTTCGTTTGTCGATGTCCATAATCAGATATTCAGCTTCTTTGGATAATCTTGCTTCTGTATAACGCATCGCCGCAGCAGAGTCGCCATCGATCGAACCGTTGTTTCCATGCATATCGATTAGACATACACCCATTTTGAAGTTTTGAGACATTCTAACCATTGCTTCATAAATCGAGGAGTCGCCATGTGGATGGTATTTTCCCATGACTTCCCCTGCAATTCTAGCTGATTTCTTATATGGTTTGTCGTTAAACATTCCCATTTTGTACATGGCAAAAAGGATGCGTCGTTGGACTGGTTTGAGTCCATCGCGAGCATCTGGTAGTGCACGATCTTGAATAATGTATTTAGAATAGCGCCCAAAACGTTCACCGACAATGTCTTCGAGACGTTCAGACGTGATTTTTTCCTCAATGAATGTATCCAAGGCTTGGGAGACTGGTTTTTTACTCATAATCTACCTCCTTGATTTGATAATCATCGTCATCAATGAATTCAACGTTGTGTTCAATCCATTCACGACGTGGGCCAACTTGATCGCCCATCAATACAGAGACACGTTTTTCTGCTTCTCCTTCATCCTCGAGCTTAACTTGGATGAGTGTACGTGTTTTGGGATCCATAGTTGTTTCCCAAAGTTGATCAAAGTTCATTTCCCCTAACCCTTTATAACGTTGAATGGTTGTGTTACCGGATTGGGTCAAACGTTTCAATTCAATATCATTCCAAGCGTAGTTGGAAATCAGTTTACCACCCTTTTTTTGAGTCACTTTATAAAGAGGGGGTAAAGCGATATAGAGTTTTCCTGCCTCTACTAAAGGTTTCATATAGCGGAAGAAAAAGGTAATCAAAAGGACTTGAATGTGCGCACCATCGGTGTCGGCATCGGTCATAATGATGACTTTATTATAATTGCATTTATTGATGTCAAAATCGGCTCCAAATTCCGCACCAATGGTATGAATGATGGTATTGATTTCTTCATTCTTTAAGATTGCATCGACAGTCGCCTTTTCAGTATTGATGACTTTACCACGGAGTGGCAAAATCGCCTGGAATCTACGGTCACGGCCTTGTTTAGCTGACCCACCAGCGGAGTCACCTTCGACTAGGAATAATTCATTTTTAGTTTTATCTTTTCCTTGAGCTGGCGTTAACTTACCCGATAAGGATACTTCTTTTTTGTTTTTCTTTTTATCGCTTCTCGCTTCATCTCTGGCTTTACGTGCAGCTTCGCGCGCTTTATAGGCGTCTAAAGCACGTTTAATCAACCCAGATGAAAACTCCATATTTTCTTCAAGATAGTAAGTCATTTTGTCATAAATGATAGATTCCATCGCGTTTCTCGCTTCAGGAGATCCTAATTTAGACTTGGTCTGGCCTTCAAATTCTAGGAAAGCTTCAGGTATACGTACCGAAATAACTGCTGTCATCCCTTCACGGATGTCGACGCCATCTAGGTTTTGATCTTTCTCTTTTAGAATGCCATACTTACGAGCGTAATCATTGATCGCCCGTGTTGAGGCACTCTTAAATCCTGTTTCATGTGTCCCGCCATCACGTGTACGAACGTTATTAACAAAAGATATGATGGTTTCACTATACTGGTTCGTAAATTGGAAAGCCGTTTCAACCTCAATATCATTTGTTTTATTAATCGTATATACACCCATTAAATCCATGACTGGGTGATATTCTTGTTTTCCTTTATTGAGATACTCTACGTATTCAGAAATCCCACGTTCATATTGAAATACATCATTTTGACCGGTTCTTTCGTCTGATAGTGTAATTTTGAGATTACGTATTAAAAAAGCACTCTCACGGAGACGGTCTTTAATGGTATCGTAACTGTATAACGTCGTGGAAAAAATCTTCGGATCAGGTTTGAACCAAATTGTAGACCCTGTTCGTCTGGTTTTTCCGATTTCTTCTAATGGGGATATAATCTTTCCACCTTCGCTGAATCGTTGTTGCATGATTAAACCATCGCGGTAAATGGTGACTTCTAAAAAGGTCGAAAGGGCATTAACAACTGAAGCACCAACCCCATGTAGCCCCCCTGAAACCTTATATCCACCTTCACCGCCGAACTTACCACCGGCATGTAAAACAGTAAAAATGATTTCTGTCGTTGGTCGCCCTGACTTGTGCATTTTGTAGGGTAGACCACGACCAAAATCATTGATCACAATGCTATTATCGTTTTTTATCGTGACATTGATTTCTGAACCGTATCCAGATAAGGCTTCATCAATCGCGTTATCAACTATCTCCCAAACCAAATGGTGGAGACCACGGGTATCGGTTGAACCGATATACATCCCAGGACGTTTTCTAACTGCTTCTAAACCTTCTAATATCTGGATCGAATCCTCTGTATATGTCTTCTTCAATTCTTCCATTAAATCAGTCCTTGCTCAGTGTTATTATACCAAATTTTAAAACGTTTTCACAACATAAAATATAGTCATTTTCAAGATATGCACTATTTTAATTGGAATTTAAAATAATATGATATAATAATGTCGTTACGAGGTGAAAAGATGGGCTTTATCGCTATACAAATCGGTTTAATTTTATTCGCTTATTTAATAGGTTCTATACCTAATGGGCTATGGATTGGGAAGGTTTTTCTCAAAATTGACTTAAGGGAGCACGGCTCCAAAAATATCGGTGCATCTAACGCACTTAGAGTGATGGGATTGAAGCTAGGAATTCTGACATTTGCGCTTGACGCATTGAAAGGTGCTTTGCCAATCATCATCGTTAGAATATTGAAAACCACCATCGAATTGACAACAAATATCGTGATATTCGAACAGGCATATGATTATGAAATCATCTTTGGTGTGGTCGCTGTAATCGGTCATACATTACCATTATTTAATCACTTTAAGGGTGGAAAAGCAGTGGCTTCCTCTGCAGGTATCGTTTTAACATTGACACCGATTGCTGGTGTTCTATGTATTCTAACCTATATCATTGTTGTCATTCTAACAAAGTATGCATCACTCGGTTCGACTTTAGCAGCCATTACCGTATTCATCGCTGCGTTTATTGAATTTTGGCTAAGGGACATCCTATTAGAACAACTCTTTGTTTTAATCGTTTATTCATTCATGATCCTATTCATTTTCTATAAACACCGTGAAAACTATAAGAGACTCCTGAATGGTACCGAAAATAAAATGTCTTTCACAAAGAAAAAAGTATAAATGACTAAACCCTTCAAATTGAAGGGTTTTTATATGCTTAAATATATGTTATCCTTACAGTAGGATGTGATCAACATGTTATTAAAGTCCGTAGAATTTCCAATAACCGATGAACGAGGTTATCCCTATGAATTACCTTTTTTCGGTAAAGAAATCGAATTTAAAAATCCAATTACGATCTTAGTCGGTGAAAATGGCGCTGGTAAGTCATCGTTACTCAAAATGATGAACGATGTGGTCAAGTTGTACCGAATTGAGGGTGTCTCCAATAATACAGCAAAAAAAGGATCCCCCTTGAAATCTGTATTCGATCAGCCCATCGTGTCTTATTACCGGACAAAACCAAAAGGATTCTTCTTCAGTGCTGAGGATTTTACCACCTACATTCATGGACTCGAACTGAATCGTCAAGAGGCTAAACAAGCTCTAGATGAAATCGAAATCGAATACAAAAATAAATCTGAGTTTTCAAAATCACTAGCTCGAATGCCTCACATGAGTACTCTAAATGATATTAATAACCTCTATCAAAAGGATTTATTATCCTCATCCCACGGGGAAGCGTATTTGGATTTTTTCAAATCTCGATTACGAAAAAACGAACTCTATTTCTTAGATGAACCAGAAACCCCATTATCGATTCAAAATCAAATTACGTTACTCTCCATTTTAGATGAAGCCATCGATGAAGGCAATCAGTTTATCATCGCAACTCACTCCCCTATTCTCATGGCCATTCCTGGCGCAACTATTTATGCCATTGAATCAGAAAGTATCTCCAAAGTTTCTTACGAGGACATCGAATCTGTACAGTTATTAAAACAGTTTTTAAATCACAAAGAACAATTTTTTAGACATTTATACAAAAAAAAGTCCGAGTAGGACTTTTCTTATTTTATTCAGGGTCTTGTTCTAATAGTGTTTTTGTTTCATCCATCCACTGTTTCGCAAATCGATTATTCGTAATGACAATCGGCATCGCAAATACGTAGAAGATTGGTAGTATTAAGTAATAATCTAAAGAGAGTTCAAACACCCCGATAAATGTGGTTAATACACCAATAGACAAAATGAGTAAGAATACCGCTATATAGTTCCAAACAAATCGTTTACGAGGAATTTGAGCCTTAATACGGTGATGTAAGGTGAGCACGTGTTTATACGTAAATGCAGATATCAACAAAGCTGCAATCGCAGCGAGTCCTAATAGGATACCTGCAACCAAATGGTGGTATTTCAAAATAGATAATACCGAAATGATACCGAATATTTCAATGATACCAGCAATCAAGAGTTGAACGAGGGTTCTAGAATACTTGATGCCCTTTAGGTAGCGATCTTGAATCAACAAACTGTTCTTAGGGTGTTTTTGAGTTTCTTCAATCAGCTTAATGTAGGACGATTCTGGTTCTTTAGTCTCCTGTAAGAGTTTCTCATAGTCGTTTAGCATAAACCACTCAACTAAAGTGTCTGCAACAAACAATGGAATCGTAATCATATTAAACAAGAAATACCCTTGTGTATCTAAGCTGCTCGCTCGCAATACAACAAAGATGATGGATACCTTTAAAAGAAAATCGATCAAAGTGTAGCGTTTCAAGTGTTTAAAAGATTCAGAGAATCCAAACATCGTTAGGATCACTGGTGCAATCATCGTAAAAATCCAGAAGGGGTGAATCGTATCGAGCCCGTCCGTATGAATTTGATAGTTTAAGAATAGTACGTTTAAATAGGATAGAATGGATAATCCAATCAATAACCGTAAGAATGTTTTCATAGCGTTACCTCAACTCTCATTTTATCACAAAAAATAAAAAGGTGTTTTTGAACACCCATTATTTAACTTGATTCATGGAATTTAATATTTGTCGAACTTGCTTTTCAGAAGGGGTTCTGCCCATTTGACGCATCATTTCGCGAATCATTCGTTCATTGACAGGTGGGTTTTTCTTTAAGTAATTTTTAAACCATGCACGGGCAATAAAGAACCCTGCGATACCCCCAGCCAATAAACCACCAAGTCCTGTTAATAAATACCATAGCCATTCCATATAATTCACTCCTTCAATAACAATAATATCATACTAAATAGCGCTTTTAAAAGCAAGTCATTCACGGAAATAACACAAAATACGGGTTTACATTTTGCTTGACAGATACTATAATAAAGTATGAGGAGTGATGATTATGCCAAGATGGATCGATGACAGCTGTATTGCATGTGGAAACTGCCAATCAGTATGTCCAGTAGACTGCATTTCTGAAGGCGACATTTACGTGATTGATGAATCCGTATGTATCGACTGTGGAGCTTGCCAAGAAGGTTGCCCAGTAGGAGCTATTTCAGAACGATAAAAAAAACACCCAAGTGGGTGCTTTTTTTTATTTTTGATAGATGCCAATCCGTTTAATCCCGTGAACTCGGTCCTTAAGAAGTGTTAAATCCGCTAATTCTGGGCAAGAGTTCTTTTTTTCAATCTCGATGATGATTTTACCATTCTCATTTAATATCGGGATGACGGCCTCAATGATTGGCATTATCTCGAATGCATAGGGTGGGTCTAAAAAGATATAATCAAATCGAATCGATTGACGTTCATAGTAACGAATAGCGTCCTTATATTCAAATGCAGTAATGACCGCATTAGCCTCTAATGCTTGATTATTCGCTTTTAAAGACTTGATTGCATGTGGGTGTTGGTCATTCAAATAAATCGCGCTTGCACCTCTAGAAAGTGCTTCAAAGCCATAAGCACCAGACCCTGCAAACAAATCGAGTACCCTACCATTGACTTCAAACAACATGTTGAACACAGCACCTTTTACAATCTGTGCTGATTCGCGTGTGTCTTCGCTGTAGCTGACCAGGGTTTTCCCTTTGTATTTCCCCGCGATGAGTTTTAATTTAACCTGTTTCATTCGAACAACTTCAAAATGGCCTTATTATAGTATAAGTTATTGAAATACGTGGTTTTCTTTGAAATTAGGTCTAAATCCATTAAATCGCGGTACCGTTTGATGATGGTTTTCGACAATACACCGAATTGCGCTTGAAGCGGTTCATTTTCTAAGTAAATGACACGATGGCTCACGTGAAGCATTTCCAACAAGCGACGTTTTTGGTAAATCGTATGGTCACTCTCTTCGATTTTTTCTTCTTGTTTGAGTTTTAGACGGTTGTAGGATGCAATCATACGGTTCGCATCTTTGATTGCGGCCTTAATTCCTTGAAGATAATACACAATGAACCCATTGATGTCGTCTTCAGCTAAAGCCTTCTTACGGACATCTTCTACTTGTTTTAGATGTCTTGAAAGCGGAATATAGTGCTTAATCCCATCAAATTCAATTAAGTAGAGTTGCGAAGCCAGTCTTGCAAGTTCAACGTTACCAATCAAGAATGGCAATGCGGTTGCAATTTGATAATACATCAGTGCCGATCTAACAAATACAGAGATGTCATCACGGTACATGAAGAGTTCCATTTCTTCCATTAATGTGATCATGGATTCGGAGTCTGGTGGAATATAGGTCGCTTGTTCAATGGATTGACCAACGTACGATTGTGTGCGGCGAAATTCTCCTGGATACTGATTTTGATGTTTTGAGAAAAGGGCATAGTGTAAATCTTTTAAGAATCGGTTTGCATAACCGATTTTTTTAATGTGTGCTGGACCTTCATCAAAAACTTGTTGAAATCCCAGTAAGTCATTATAAAACAAATTGAATCCACTTGGTGCGTATAAATCAGCAAATGCATAATCTCCAATCGAGGTACGCATCCAATCTAACATTTCTGCGTCTTGAATTAAGCGAAAGAACGCTTTATTGAGTGGCGATTCCAATGGCAACATGGCCTGAATTTCGTCCACAAGTTTATCAATCCTTGGATCTTTTTTAGAGGTTATGTGTAGACCATTCAAAGTATAGGGTATAAATCCTTGAATTTTCTTCACCCCGTAAGGCCTTTGTTCGTATGTACCTAGCATATTATCACCTACTTAAATTATACCAAAGAATCGCGTAATTAAGCAATAAGAATGACAAAAAAAGGCATTTTGGATGCCTTTTAAAGTTTCTTCAATTTAATCGTTTTGTTCTTGAATTTTTTACCATTCAAACTCATCACGCGATTCATGGATTGTTTGTTTAATTGGAATACAGTTTTGGTATCACTGATGGTGATATCACCGACATTACCGGTATATAAGTCTGCTTCTTTCTTAAATAAATCCAATAAAGACACGGCACGGATTTGATCGGCTTTACCGAAGTTGATTTCAAATTCGACAAATTGTTTTTGATTATCGCGATTATAAGTTTTACCTTCACCAGATGCGTCTTTTGAACGTCTAGAATCACGGTCGTTACGATCAAAAGTTTTCCTTTCACGTGGTTTATCAACCGGAATATCGCGGTATTCTTTTTCTTGGTCATCAATGGACATCGTCATTAAAGCGTTGATGATGTCAATACCATCGTAGCCGTCTGCCAATAGTTTTTGGATGACAATTTCAAATTTGTGTTCGCGCTTTTCATTGATCATGTCAGCAATTTGGTTGTAAATGCCTTTAATGGTCACAGCGTGAATGTCTTCAACCGTTGGGATTTCTTTCAATTCCAATGGTGATTTGGTAAAACCTTCAAGTTCTTTGATACGTCGACGATTCCAAGCATTCGATAGTGTAATGGCATAGCCACTCTTACCTGCACGTCCGGTTCTACCGATGCGGTGAACGTAAACTTCGAGTTCTTGTGGGATATCGTAGTTGATAATCGCTTCGACGTCATTGATGTCTAATCCACGTGCTGCAACGTCTGTAGCAACCAGAATTTTGACATTTCTTTGACGGAATGCGTTCATCACGCGATCACGTTGAAGTTGTTTTAAGTCACCGTGTAACGCGTCTGCACTGTATCCTAAATTTTGAAGGTAAGCTACTAAATCATCGACGCCCGCTTTGGTGTTAGCGAAAATGATGATCGATTTGAAATGATAAAAGTCTAACAATCTGACCAATAAGTCATCTTTGTATTCCTTTTTCACTTCGTAGTAAACTTGTTTAATCTTTTCAACCGTTAAAGTTTTCGCTTCGATCTTAATGTGGACAGGGTCCTTTTGATAAGTGGAAGCGACTTTTTTTATGAAAGGTGGGATGGTAGCTGAAAAGAGCACGGTTTGACGCTCTTTCGGCGTATCTTTCAATATAATTTCTAAATCTTCTTGGAAGCCCATTTTCAACATTTCATCGGCTTCATCCATAACAAGCATACGTAAGTTGCTGAAATCGAGCGTTTTACGTGTCATGTGGTCGATAATACGACCTGGGGTTCCGATAATGATTTGTGGTTTTTCCTTTAAGCTCTTGATTTGTCTTTCAATCGATTGACCACCGTAAACAACGGTAGCTCTTATTTGTCTAGAGAAGCGAATTAGTTTTAAAAATTCAGCGTAGACTTGGAGCGAAAGCTCCCTCGTTGGCAATAAAATAAGCGCTTGTACATTAGGGTTATTCATATCAATCTTTTCGATAATTGGAATCGCGAAAGAGAATGTTTTCCCTGTACCTGTTTGGGCTTGCCCAATCATGTCTTTGCCTTCTCGAACCACTGGGATCGATTCGGCTTGGATATCCGTCGGATAAACGAATCCCAATTTGTCTATCGCTTTCTGAATATCTTCGTGTAAGTTTAAATCTTTGAATGTAATCATCTAAGTCCTCAATTCTGTATAATACCTTAATACTATATCATATTTACTGCGATAAACCTAAAGTTTTAGAACTTTAATTTGTAAAAGTGCTTACAAAGTAAAAGCCCATCAAAAATGGGCTTAATTTAGCATATATTACCTAGAAAGGTGTGAGAACATAAAGTGTTACAGTGGGTAAAATCGTCCTTTACTTTGTGATTCCTAAATATATAGGCTTTCTAACCCCGCAAGGACTCAATTCCCGTTTCGGATGGTTGGGTTCCACAGCTTACCTTCTAGGCACTTTCATTGTATCACTCTAAGGTAAGTCTTGTCAAATCCGCTACTTGGATTCAAGCTCCGATAATTTCTTCTTTAAGAGGTCAATGACTTGAGGTCTGACGTCCTCACGCTTGAGTCCAAAATCAAGGGTCGCTTCGATATAACCAATACGTGATCCGATGTCATAACGTTTGCCAACCACATCGTAAGAAAATACCGATTCTTCCGCCATCATGCGCTTAATTGCGTCGGTCAATTGGATTTCACCGCCAGCACCACGGGGTTGATTTTCGAGGTATTTAAAAATCGTTGGACTCAAAATATAGCGCCCTCCGATTGCACTTCGAGAAGGTGCATTTTCGGGTTTTGGTTTTTCGACTACGGAAGAAAGTTTATAAAGACCGGATTCAAGTTCTTCAATAGGTTCACAAATCCCATACTTTTGAGTATCTTCATAACTAACCGGAAGTGTCCCTAAGAAAGACCCACCATAGGTGTTGTATTTGTCAATCAATTGTTTTAAGACCGGTTCATTTTTACCTACATAAAGGTCATCCCCTAATAATAAAGCGAAAGGTTCGTTACCAATAAAAGCCTTCGCACACAATACAGCGTGACCTAACCCCAATTGTTCTTTTTGACGAATGTAGTGGATGTTAGCCAAGTTGGATACATCTGTAATGATTTTCAATTCAACATTCTTGTTCTTTTCTCTTAAGATATTTTCAAGTTCTAGGTTTCTGTCAAAATGATCCATAATGGCGTTCTTATTGGCAGAAACGATAATAAGAATTTCCTCAATCCCTGAAGCGAGGGCTTCTTCGACAATGTATTGAATCGTCGGGGTATCGATGATCGGAAACATCTCTTTGGCGAGGGCTTTGGTTGCGGGTAAAAATCTTGTACCGTACCCTGCGGCTGGAATAACTGCTTTTTTAATCATAGTGATTACGCGTTGCGTATCTCCTTTCTAATAGTAAAGCATGAGGCGCACATATGTGCCCTGATTCATCTTTAACTCTAATAATATGTCTCGCACCGTATTCTCGATGATATAATCGAGGTTAATCACTTTGACATTGGTTTGCATAGTGATTACATCAGATTCATTGTAATCGAGTTCTTTCGATGGATAAGCCTTTAAGTAGTTTTTGACATGATTCTTATGTTTGAAATAAACAACCATGGAAAGAATAACCTCACCACGGATTTCAAGTTCATTGAGTAAGTGGGCTAAATTGAGCGCTCTAGCTACAATATAATCCGGATTGTGAAAGAATGTGTTTTCATAGAATTTACGGTTGAGATCCGAAAACTGTCTTAAACCGACATGTGTTTTGAATACCCCTTCCAAAAACGTTTGAAACTTTAATATACGTTTATTTTGTGAAGGGTGATATTCAACATAAATATAAGCGTACTTCTTGTTATGTGTATAAGCCGTAATGATGAATTTAAAGAGATTTGCATAAACCAAAATTTCGATCAAATGGGTTTGAAATGTCTCTAGAGAGACCTCCATGCCGAAGTGTCCAATTTCTGTCGTATGTTCATTATACACTAAGGGTTCAAATAAAGCATTAGCAAAAACGAGTTCATTACGGTCTTGATCGTAATATTGATAAGCACTGTAAGTCACACGTCCATAATAACGTACAAGTTCAATGATCCCCATCGTTAGACCAAATACCGTTAACATCGGTAAAAAGATCCATTTATGCATATTTGAGATGTCATCCGTGATGGCGAGAATGAAAATAATCGGTAAGAACACCGAAAGTCTCACAACACGCATCATCGTGGTAAATCCTTTTTTATGTAAGAAAACCATCATGATGAATACAATCGTTATGAAATAGATGATCAATACATTATTTGGTGTAATGGTTCTAAAGATAGCAATGTCATTCGCAACAAACATCAACATGAAAATATCGATAGCAAACAACCCAAACACCATAAATGTACGGGCTTTTTGGTACCATTTTTTCGTATAGAGTTTTCGAACTTGGGGTAGATGATAATGAGACTTCATTTCTTTTCGATAAGCATAAAAAGTCTCATACTTACCTAACCAAGTGACTTTAAAAGGTTCAATCTCTTGGTCATCCAAGGTTTTATTCATATAGTTTTCAAAATCTGCTAATGGATTTAAAACAAACAAGAGGGTTCCTATGAAAATGATGACCAGACTGAACCGTTCATCCAATAACGCTAACGAAACCGCAATTAAAACACCGTATATAAAGAATACGATGAGTTTAGCTAGACCACCAAATAAATATAAAGCAACGTATAGTAGAAACAACACGCTAATCAATACATAGATGGTCTGTTCATCCGGTTTTAGAAAATAGGATGCAATCACCATACTTACGATGATGGATGACCCTATAGTTAAAGCAATCAGTAATCGGCGTGACATATTTTACCCTCGGTATATACTAAATTATACAAAAAAAAGAATGGAGTGTCCATTCTTTATTGTTTTGATTATTTTTGAGCTTGTTTGATGGCTTCGATTAATTCAGCTTTCTTTAAACCAGAAAGACCGGATAAGTTTAAACCTTGTGCCATTTCTTTTAATTGTGCAACAGTCAAGGATTCTAATTCAACTTGTGGTTCAGCCACTTTTTCAACTTTAGCAGCTTTAACAACTACTTTTGCTTCAACAGCTTGTGGTTTGATTTCGCCAGCTAAACCTTTTTTAGCGACTTCAACAACTGCAGTAAAACCTTTAGGGTCATTTAAAGCAAGGTCAGCTAACATCTTACGGTTAACTTGTACGCCAGCTTTTAATAAACCATTGATTAAAGATGAATATTTGAATCCATTTAATCTGCATGCTGCATTGATTCTGGTAATCCAGAGTTTGCGCATGTTTCTCTTTGTTTGTTTTCTGTCTCTGTATCCATAAGCAAGCGCCTTCATGACGGTTTCATGGGCTGTCTTATACAGTGTGTGTTTGGAACCAAAGTAACCCTTGGCTAATTTTAATATTTTCTTACGGCGTGCTCTTGTTTGCACGTTTCCTCTTACTCTTGGCATGTGTGTCCTCCTACTTCAAGTTCGAAATCAGTTGTTTAATACGTTTGTAGTCTGATGCAGACACACCTGTTTCGCCTCTTAATTGTCTATTTTGTTTTGTTGTTTTGCTTGCAGCTAAGTGATTTGAATAAGCTTGGCCTCTCATAAGTTTACCAGAGCCAGTAACTTTAATTCTCTTCTTTAAACCGCTATGTGTTTTTTGTTTTGGCATAATGTTTGCTCTCCTTTATTATTTGGTTGGTTTTGGTGCGACCGTCGCAAATAGTTGACGGCCTTCCATCTTCACTGCGGACTCAACCACGACAGTATCGCCTAAGGATTGAATAAAGCCTTCCATTACCTTGATACCTTGATCGCTATGCACAATCATACGGCCTTTGAAACGTAATGAGATTTTGACTTTATCGCCTTTTTCAATGAATTTGATGGCTTGTTTTGCTTTTGTGTCTAAATCATGTTTGTCGACGACTGGGGATAAACGAATTTCCTTCACATCAACGACATGTTGATTCTTCTTCATTTCGCGTTGTTTACGTTGTTGATCGTATCTGAATTTAGAATAATCCATGATTTTCGCAACCACTGGTTTAGAATCTGGGGATACAACCACAAGATCTAATTCACGGGCACGGGCTTCATATAAAGCCTGATGAATTTTAATTAATCCTAAATTTTGACCTTGATCGTCAATGACCAACATTTCTCGTGCTTGAATGCCTTCATTTACTAAGACATCCACAACTTGCTTATTGCCTTTAACAGGACCCTTGATAAACTCCACCTCCTAAGTGTTATTAAAAAGAAAAAGTGCGTACATTTACGGTACCCACTTATTGACGTTAATTTCGTATAAATTTAACGTGACTTTTTGCCTACCGATTCATCGATCAGGCGAGAAGTAGGTACTTCTTCTTTTCACTATTTCTAGTTTCCTTATGTATTATATCGAATTCACAAGGGGATGTCAAGACAAATTGAATATTATTTCGACTTCAACAAACTCATTTGAAAACCCAACCAATAATAGAGCATAACGAGCCCAATCGCATGTTTCGGAAAATGATTTGTCATGAACGGTAATATAATTTGAAAATCAACCCATCTAATGGATATATGGTTCAGATTTGGGTGCAATACCAAAAGTAATAATCCAAAGACCATACTCAAATTCGATTTAATCCTGTTCCATAATACCACATATCCACTAAATACGCACGCGTTTACAGCTAATTTAATCCAAATATCGATTAAAAACGTGAAATCGTTAAATGCGTAGACATAAAAGACTTGAATCCATAGAAAATACCAACAAACACTCCATAAGGTTTCAACCAAAAATAAAACACATTTACAAAATAGATACTGAGGTCCAAACATCACTTCTAAAAAAACATGTTTTTCCCCCATCCAATCGAGTGAATGTCTGATGATATTAAAACCGATCAATAGATACGCAATGTAGCTGCTTTGTTCTTTATAGTAAGTGATTAAATAACGTGCATCCAATGCGCGCTCAAGTGAAGGTCCCCACAATTGACTAAAATACAATAACAAACATAACCAAATTAAATTAATCCCTAAGTTCATTAAAAGCCATTTACGGCTACGCTTTTTGACCCACTCGTATTGAAAAAACTTAATCCAGTGCATGGATCACGACGTCCAATTTCGAAAAAAGTTTGATTTCATGGGTAGATATAATCATACAGGTGCCTTGTGCTTGTAAGTAAGCAATCCGTTTCATCACAACCTTGATGGTTTTATCATCCAAAGCCGTAAAGGGCTCATCCATGAATACCACATCCGGTGAACCTACCAAACTTAAATATAGTAATACTTTTTGTTTATTACCTTTCGATAAATTCGATACCTCACTACCCATGTCAATATCCAGTTCAGATAACCATTTCAAGTCCAGTGGTACACGCATTATCGATAACATCCAACTGATGAATGTAAAAGGACGGTCGACGTAAGGTAATTCAACGAAATCCGGCATGTAGCGACATTTTAGTTTCTTTTGATGATAAATACTTCCAGAATCGGTTTGGATTCGGTTCATACACAACTTTAATAATGTTGTTTTTCCTGATCCATTCTTACCTACCAACAAGTGAATAGTACCTGTATCAAATGACAAACTGAGATTTTCAAAAAGGGTGTGGTCGCCATAGCGTTTTGAGACTTCTCTCAGTTCAATCAATGACATAGACGCGGTTTTGACTGTTTTCAGGGATATCCGAAGACAGCGTTTCAAAATATCTGAATGTATCGATGGTCTCTGAATGCTCAATGCCATCGATGAGGTAATTAACCCTAAGAGGGGTTTGGTTGAAGTGAAATACATCGAGTCCTAAATCAATATGAATGGTTTTGGAGTCGGTAACTACTTGGTCAATTGGTGTACAGTGTGAAACAGTATAACAAATCGTTTGAATTGTTAGCAGTCGATTTGCTTTGACGTCTAATGTAATTTTAGATAAATACGAACTACCCTCTTCATTTTCACCATACTGATTAACAATACTCAAGTCTGACTGATGACTCGGACGCATTAAAGATAACCGTCCAATACTGACTTGTAAATGATCGCCGTTCTTTAAAATCATGGTCATATAACAGGATTTAATGTAATAATCCACTTCTAACTTAGGCAGTTTAAAAATATATCGATATTTGATGTAAACATCCCCTAAGTAATTGTATTCTCCACCTTTTTCAATCATATCTAGGGTCGGAACAAGTTTATAATGTTCATCCAAACTAGATAAGTAAATGGACTCAATCGCTGCACTATCTGTATATAAATTCTTGCGGTTAGCAAATCCTTCAACGATGAGGGTATCATCCGTGGTTAATTGAGAATATAAAGTTTGTTTAAACAAAAGTTTATCAGAGGGGATACGATCAGCTTGGATGCTTAATACGATTAGAAGTATCATCGCAGCCGTTACGAACACAAATGCGAATTTCCTCATATTTTCACCTTTTCTAATCGGTAGAATTGTGTCGTGATGGTAAATACTTCAAACCCACCCTTTTCTAATTCAATCCAAAAGAGATACCTGGATGCTACCCCGTTAGTAATTTTACCTTCACCAACAACATATAAATTAGCCATCGTTTGAGGGTCAACTTGCATCTTCACTTGCCAGGATTCGACCTCTTTACGTGCTGTTTCAGTTTGTGCTGTAATTTTTAACGACCCATCTAGATTCCCTTTAAACTTCTTAACTGGCCCTGACATGTTGATTCCAATCGAACCCGTCGATGAGATGTTCCGTGAGGTTGTATAAGTACTTTCAAACTTATACGAGTATTCAATCGGTGTTGTCCCATCATTATAATAAGAAAAGACGGATTCTGTTTTATAGGTTACTTTAAGATCTGAGTGAACATAATGAACATTCCAGCCCGCAAATCGTCTTTTGTTCACCTTTTTCAAATAAGATTTATAATCGGTTTCGCTGTACTCACTTAAAAACTCCCCTTCATTCAAAGTAATGGATTCGTAGGCTAAATAATCCGCATTCGCATTTAAAGGCGTTTTTACTAAACAAAGTAACCATATCAGTAAACAAGCTAAATAGTATTTTTTCATTGTGAAACCTCCTTTACCCAATACATACAAATAAAGACGAAAAAAAAAGAAAAAGAATGAAATTCATTCTCTTTCAATTGATTATTTTTTCATGAACGCTTCTAAATCTTTAACTTCCTTAATGATGGATTCCGATAAATTAATTCGACCATTGGGTGTTAGCAAGACATTATCTTCAATACGAATACCAATACCCTCATCGGCGATGTATAAGCCCGGTTCAACCGTTAAGACTTGACCCGCTTCAAATGGTTTGGTGTAATTACCGACATCGTGGACATCTAACCCTAAGAAATGACCTAACGAATGATAATAGTATTTTGTAACTTCACTTTCTTCTTTGATTTTACCGAGTTTGATCAACCCTTCAGCTAAAATCTTTTTCCCAAAATCGTTCCATTCCTTGAATGTTACACCTGGTTTTAAGAATTCGATGGAGCGTTTATTGGCTTCAAGAACTATTTCATAATACGCTTTTTGACGTTCTGTGAATTTACCACTAACAGGGAATGTACGGGTGATATCAGAGCAGTACATTTCATATTGGACACCAAGGTCAAATAAAATAAGACTATCCTTTTCAATCATTGCGTTATTCTTACGGTAGTGTAAGATGGTTGCGTTCCCACCTTGAGCTGCAATGGTACCAAATGATGGTTTAACACCATGTTGATTCAATACGAAGTTGTAGTGAGCTTCTAATTGGTGTTCTTTGATTCCAGGTTTTGCAGCATGATAGAGGGCTTCAATACCTTCTTTGGTAATTTTAATCGCGTGCTTCATCGTTTCAATTTCTTCTGGATGTTTGACACTACGAAGTTCACCCAATTCAGAGTGTAAATTACCGACAATTAAGTTAGGATATTTTGATGTCATCATTTGCCCATATTGATTTGCAAGGGTTGGCATATGACGTATATCTCTACGTTCTAAGTCTAAGTATAAGTTTTTAATTGCGCCAAATATCGCAGCTCTTGAATCTTGGAGGTAGCGGCTTATCACCGAATCTAAATCCTTACGATCATAAATATCGGTAATACCAGATTTCAACATCGCTTCTTCCTTAGTAAAACCAGCACCGACCCAAAGGGCTTGAACAGGGTCAACAGGTTCAATGAATAGTAATGCCTTTTCTAATCCCGCCCCCTTAAATAACACGAGTACGACATCTTCTTGTTCAATACCGGTTAAATAAAAGAAGTTACGATTGACTTCGAATGGATATTGTTCGTCTGCAGTTGAGAGTGGTGCGATACCAGAAAAGAATACTGCAAAACTTTGTTGTTCCATCTTTTTAAATACTTGATTTCGATTGTGTGTATACATAATTTATACTCCTATACTTGTCCAAGTAACCCTTGAACGGTGATTTTATAATTTTCTAAAGCCTCTTCTGCATCGTGTTTGGTATTACCAACAACAGACATATAAATCTTTAATTTAGGTTCTGTCCCTGATGGTCTTAAAACAATCCAAGACCCGTCTCGGTAATAAAACTTCAAGACATTTGAAGATGGATAGTCTAGCGCTTCTATACCTGTTTTTCGCCAAGTTTGAAGTTTCAAAACATCATCAATTTGAACGATTTCCTTATTTTTAATCGATAAACGATTGTTTCTAAAATATGTCATAATCGCTTCGATTCGCTTTTTACCTTCAATACCAGAAAGGTTTAAATTCAGGGTTTCTTCTAAGAAGTAACCATAGGTGTTGTACACTGTTGTAAGCAGGTCAATCAGTGTTTTACCTTGACTGTGCATATAAGTGGCCATTTCAGAAAGCATATAAACAGCTTGAACTGCGTCTTTATCTCTAACAAAATCCGATACTAAAGACCCGTAAGACTCCTCACAACCAAACATGTAAACACCTTTGCCTTCAATGGCTCTCGCTTTTTCACCAATGAATTTGAATCCAGTTAAAGTCGTTTCTACTTTGAGTTTAAAGGATGTCGCAATCTTATCGATCAAAGGGGTAGTTACGTTGGTTGTAAATACATAACCATTATCAGGAATTAGGCCCTTCTCTTGTTTTCGAGAAAGGATATAGTAAAGCGTTAAGGCTGCGGTTTGATTACCACTTAAGAAGTGGAATTTACCTTGGTGTTTAACCATGACACCAAGTCTATCTGCGTCTGGGTCTGTAACCAATACCAAATCGCCACCAACCTCTTTGGCTAGTGCTAATGCGCCATCATAAGCTATTTTTTCTTCTGGGTTCGAAGATTGTGTTGCTCCAAAGTTTGGATCATTTACCATTTGGCTTTCGACTGGGATTACTTTGTAGCCAAGCTCTTTTAATAGTCTAGGGACCATCGTTCCACCTGTTCCATGAAGTGGAGAGTATACAAGCTTTAATGGTTTATTTGGTAAATCTTCAATTTGGATGGTCTTAACTGCTTCAAGATAGTGCTCATCAAAAGACTCATCCACCCAGTGAATAAATGGAGATGTTTCTTCAAAATCAATATTGAAATAATCATCAATCGATTGAATTTCACTAATCACGATATTAGCAATACGTGGGACAATTTGGCATCCAGTTTCATCGTAAACTTTATATCCGTTGTAAGCTTTTGGATTGTGTGAAGCCGTAATCATAATACCGCCATCACAATCAAAATGTCTAACCATATAGGATAGATATGGGGTTGGACGTAAAGCACTTGTGATAAACACATCGATGCCTTGAGCCGCTAATACACCCGCTGCACGTTTTGCGAAAGCGTATGAATTTAAACGGTTATCGTAAGAGATTGCGACACGTTTGTTTCGATTTTGATTCAAAATGTAGCGTGAGAATCCCAAAGTAGCGCGCATGATGGTATAGACATTAACACGATTGGTTCCTGCGCCCATGAGGCCACGAATCCCACCTGTACCAAATTCAATATCGACATAAAATGCCTCTTCTTTTTGGGCATCTGTCATGTTTAATAGTTCTTGTTTTAATGTTGCATCTAAGGTATTGTTATTTACCCAAGCTTGATATTTTTGGATATAATCCATATAATCACTCCTCATGTGAATATTATAAACGATTCAGACAATAAATTAACAAAAAAACAGCCGAAGCTGTTAATTTTTTAAAAGGATATCCAGTAAGCCTTCAAGGACGAGATGTTCATCACGTTCGACCTTAGTATGGCAAAGTGGTTCTATGATTTCAGATAATCCACCGGTCATGATGACTTTAAATGGAACACCCACTTCGTTTTTGATACGTTCGACTAAGCCATCGACTTGAGCAGCAACCCCATAAGTTACACCGGATTGCATACACGCAATCGTATTGGTACCCAGTACTTTTGAAGGTACTTCTAAGTCAAATTCTGGTAATAATGCCGTATTCGAAACCATCGCACGCATTGAAATCATCACACCTGGGGTAATGATGACACCTTTGATGGTTGCTTTTTCCATATAGATGTATTTGGTTGCAGTACCTAAATCCACAATTAAAACAGGTGTGGGTTCATTTCTTGCTCCCGC
The DNA here is from genome assembly GCF_025446935.1 of Paracholeplasma vituli. Taxonomy (GTDB): domain Bacteria; phylum Bacillota_I; class Bacilli_A; order Acholeplasmatales; family UBA5453; genus Paracholeplasma; species Paracholeplasma vituli. The sequence continues at coordinate 109,602 of NZ_JAOEGN010000006.1, forward strand.
TACAGCGCAAATTAAGTCAGCACCAACTTCTTTTGGATAATCGGTTTTGACGTTAATACCGGTTTTAATGCCAGGCCCCACTATTAGTGGTTGAGTTTGATAATACTTAGTAAACATGTCTCTTAAAGCTTTAGTTACAGTTGGAACAACCGATGAGATAGCCACTTTTTCGACTTTTTCGCCTTTAATAAATGGACTTATCAGTAAGTAATAGGCATCAGCAGACAAGTTTCGATCGGTTGTGATACGAAATTTTTGGTCAATCGATTTGCCTTGAGTTATCCCGATTTTAACTTCGGTATTTCCCACATCAATGAGAATTATCATATAAGTTCCCTTCTTGTATAGTTTAATATACCCACAATGATTGGAGTTCCGATTAAGACAGCTGCTAAGGCTTCCATTAGACCATTGGTCATTGCGATACCATAAATAATCGAAATCACATCGGTAAATCCAGCACTGAAAATGGCTGGCTTAAAGATGGCTACTGTCGCCAATACTAAAACGGTATGAATTACGGTTGCGAGGATGAATGACGATGGTATAAATACAAAACTACCTTGGTGTTTTTCTATAAACCAGTAGTAAACAACTAAAAATAAGACACTAAGTAAGAGAACTAAAGGTGTTGTAATATTTAAAACTTTGGCTTCACGATTCGTTGCTTCTTCACTCAAAGTCGGTAAATTAAGTTCGATGACCAAAGCTTCTGCTCTTAATGCCAGAGCTTCAATGGGTTTGTCGTCTTCAATTGAATCTGCTTCACTTCTAAGACTGACCATTTCAGCTTGTTTGGTATTGTATTCTGCCCATGCATTCGCAGTCACAATCGCTTTTGAACCATAGAATAATGCGAATAATGTAACTAAAGATACCAATCCGAATAAGATGATTTTACCCAATTTGATGGTTTCAATCGTTTTAAATAACTGTACGATTTCAAACGCTAACCAAGCGAACAACATACGTGGTAAAACCGAAATCCAGGGTAATTGAAATGCCAAATCGAATGCGGTTGCTCCATAAATATAGGAAGCCATGAGCGAACCTAGCCCCATAAAGAAACCCAAAATGATCGCGTTACGACGATCCAGTAAAAAAACACCGACGATTACAGGAATGTGTACTAAGGTAACAGATACCCCAGGCATTACCGTAATGAATCCAATTTGTGGTAATAATGACATCGTCAAAATAATGGTCACAAATACGGCGGTCAGTGTGAGTTGAAACAATTTCTTATCTCTCATATTTTCTCCTTTTTAGGCCACGAAGGGTCCCATAAGTATAGTGTCATTATAATGCTTTTTAAATTTCACTTCAAGAAAAAGGTACTCGTTTTTGTTGTAAATCCTCATTTAGGAACAAAGAGGTGAATAAATCACCCTTTAAAGAATGATTCATTTCCACTTAACGATTTAACTCGTCTTATTTAAAAACGACTACACACCAAATAGGTATGTACGCTTAGGAGTGTTCACTCCTTTATTCCCTATCCATAAGGCATCGGGATTACCTTTTCCAATCATATTTAATGAGGCATTTTGGTCAGCGTTTATCAAAGTGCCTTTTTGACTCTTATACAAACCTCTTTTGATTCTAACACCTGAGAAATCACCTTTTACGAATTCATCTTGATCTAGATAGGACGCTTTGGAAGTATATGCTTCATTAATCACTTTGGTTTCAATACCTATCTGTTCAGCTAAATAAAGGATTCGGTCTCTTAGTCTCGCTATAGGTATACTTTTCGTCCACTGATTATACGTGTCAGATAGTCGCTCATCTTTAAACGTATCATTATAACCAATGATGATTTGTTTAACCCGGTTTTCAATCGCGTGATGGATAATGAGTTTAGCTGCTTTATAGATGCCGTAATCCATTTGATGGTTACGCTTATCCATTGGACGAATCATTTGTTTTGTTAAGACATTTTGATTGGGTCTACTACTCGCTAGTTTCACGATTCGTTTATGATAAAACTGATTCATACTCTTTAACCTTTTTCCATCAATGAGTAAGTTTGTATTATTGGTTATGGAACAAAATGCTAGATTGTTATACCCAAAATCTATTCCCATCGTTTCGGTAAGATCATCTAATTTCATTTTAGGTGTTTCATCTAAATAGACATAGACCACTTCGATGTACTTTCCATCATAGTAGGACTTGATGGTGATTTCTTTGATTGGTTTGGTTTGGATACATTTGGGTGTGGGGATATCTAGTGATAAATCACTTAAATGGTTTAATTCGGTTGTGTGCTTATGAATTTGTTTTG
>NZ_JAOEGN010000007.1 GCF_025446935.1 Paracholeplasma vituli
GAATAACCATTTGAGCTTGAGTAGTACTTAAGTAACGATAATGCTCACTATCTTTTAGTAGCTTATAGTTTTCGTTATAGGGTAAGTATTTTTGGGTTTGGATGAAATGTTGTCTAACATTATAAAGGGCTTGATTGTATAAACTTCTAGAAGCACGCATTAGGGATAAGAGAAACTGATGTTGATTAGGATTCAAATAGAGTCTAGTTTTTAGGGCTTTATAAGGCATAAATCGTTTCCTCCTTTCTACTTAAATTATACCATAAATGACTCATAAAATGTATATTTTATATGAATATTTAATTATGTATAATTATTAGAAACAAGGTGGTTTATAGAACCAATTAGCATGAATTTTATAAAACTTATAGAGTCTATATTCGATAAGTGAACAATAAAAGACGAACTTTCCTAACAGATAAAAAAAGCGAACACAGGGTTCGCTTAGAAATCATCAAACTTCACTTCAGTTGGGGCGGAAACAGTTTTTTTAACTTCAGCGTTTATATGATAGACCATCACATAACCGATGGCGAGTAACGAAGCTAAAATGGAATCTACAGTTGATACGGTATTGGCTAAACCAATTACGGGGAATTGAGTGAATATTAATAGTGTATAGCTAGGTGTATTGATTAAACCTAGAAGGATCGAAATCCCTTGAATGATAATAATCGCGTACATCGCACTACGTTTCTTAATAAATATCCAAGAAATCAATAGCGCAACACTTAGGCCTAATCTAAATAGGTTTTGAATGATTGGCCAGATGTGTTGAGATAACTTAAACACGTTATCCAAATTTACGATACCTGATAATACAGATATACCGGATAGAATGATGTACCCAATCAGAATATGATTTTTATCCTCACGAAAGAATCCAATGGTGAAGAAGACCATGACTGCGAGGTTAATCAACAATCGAATAACATACCAAAAGTTTGTAAAGCTCGAGGAGTAGGTGAGGAATACCCAAATACTCATCAAAATCGAAAGAATCCCTGTAATTAAAACGACTATCGCACCAATCTTTAAAATGTCTTTGTTCATAGTTAACTCCTTATAATCTGTAATGTAATAATTTCATTTCTATCATATCACAATCACAAAGATTTATAACGAATTTTTACGAATTAAGTAAAAAAAGATGCTTTCGCACCTTTCTGAAACAATTTATTTTGCAGTTGGATTTGTTTCTTCTTCGTTAGGTTCTTTATCGATTTCGATTGCCTTTGGTAATTTGACGACTTTATGGGGTTCTTCATCTATCTTTTTGGGTGAGGTGATTTCCCTGAAGAACATCATATCCACGATCATAATTTCCGCGAAGATGAGTGGTGTGATGAGCATATAGATAAAACCGAATAGACCACCAATCACAGGTAAGAAACGTCCAATGATGGCGATGACCAAACTTAAGATCATCGGTACTAAAAGGCCTAATAATCTCAACAAAAACAAATTAATCTTGTTTCCATTCATAACCTCAAACGATTGTTTAAACGCTTCGGAAGTCGTAATCTCAGGATTTAAAGTAATAAGATAAAACAGTGGTGCAAGTGCAAATGCAAAATAGATCCCAGGAATGAAGAATAAGAAGAACCCAGCTGCAACCACAACCATTTGTAATAAAGAAGTAATCAATAATCTTAAATAACGGTCAGCAGTCATATCAATCCCACGTAGGGTTTCAAATAAATCGGCTTCCCCTTTTTCTAGGAAGGATTTAAAGAACGATACCGACGCAATCAACGCGATCGGTGTTAAGATCGGAATGAATAAACAGAGGATAAAAATCACAGAAAACAACATGAGTTTCAATAAGTTCATGAAACCCTTCTTAAAGACGAGCCTATAAGCCTCGATATGGTAATTCACTAAACGCATAATGCCCCTTTCTCCCTCAAAGGAAAACGTCTTTACGAGGACGTTCTTGTCAAGTATATTATAGCCTACTAAATTAAGTTTTACCAAAAATAATCCATCCTATTTAGAAATGATGATGTTATAATGGTTTTGGACTCGATAAAAGAGGTGTCGTTATGGAAATTATTAAAGTCGAACATTTAAAAAAGGATTTTATCATCTACGAAAAAGAACCCGGTCTTAAAGGGGTTATTAAAAGTTTTTACAACGCAAAGAAAATCATTAAAAAAGCAGTGGATGATGTCAGTTTTACCATCAATCAAGGTGAAATCATCGGGTACATTGGACCCAATGGCGCTGGTAAGTCAACTACGATTAAAATGCTTACAGGGATACTTACCCCTACCTCAGGAGAGGTAAAAGTAGATTCTGTCATTCCTTATCAAAAAAGAACATTAAATGCTAAGAAAATTGGGGTTGTCTTTGGTCAACGTACCCAGCTTTGGTGGGATTTACCCTTAATTGAGTCTTTTACAGTTTTAAAAGAAATTTATGAGATCAGCGATATCGATTACAAAGAACGCCTTTCGTACTTTAGCAATCTATTTGGTCTCGATGAATTCATCAAACAACCGGTTAGACAGCTTTCCCTCGGACAACGCATGAAAGCGGACATTGTCGCATCCTTATTACATAATCCAAAAATTCTATTTTTAGATGAACCCACCATTGGATTAGATGTGATTGCGAAAGAAAATATCCGAAAAACGCTAAAAGATATTCATGATAAATATCAAACCACCATCATCTTAACCACCCATGATCTAGCCGATATCGAAGAACTTTGTGACCGAATCATGATGATTGACCAAGGTAAGATCATTTACGATGGCAGTCTTGAAACCATCAAAGCGAAGTTTGGTTCAAAGAAAATTGTGTGTTTCACCCTAAAAGCGGATTCTATGATGGATTTAACCGTATTTGATCGTTTAAAGAAAAAAGACCCCGATTTGATAGCCTCTATCGAAGATTCTAAATTGACTGTAGTATTCAATAAACTCAAAATTAAAGTCGGGGATATCATCACACCTGTCCTCGCTCAAACCGATGTCTTAGATATTGATATTTCCGATGACCATCTCGAAAATATCATCAAAGCCATCTATAAGAATGGGTTTTAATGTCTAAAATTAGAAAGTATATACCGTTTTTTAGAACGAGTTTAATGAATATGCTCATATACCGGGGTAGCATCGTTTTATGGCTTTTACTCGATGTATTCCAGTTCTTCATGATGGTCTTTTTATGGATGAGTGTATACAACCACAGTGACAGTATTCAAGGGTTTACGCTTAATGAAATGTTACTGTATTACTTATTAACCAACTTGTTTTTTGTGTTTTCAGATACAGAAACCATGTATATGATGAATGAAGAGATTAGAGAAGGTCGAATCAGTATGATGCTGATCAAACCCATTTCATATAAAGCACGACTGTATTCAGAAGTATTCGGAAGAGTAATCGGGATTTTCTCGCTCACTCTGCCGATTGTCTTATTGACAGGCACCGTTATAGTACTCGCTTTTAATATGCCATTAGATATTCGTATTTTGAATGTTTTGATTGCCGTATTATTCATACCTTTAATTTTTATGATGATGTTTGAACTTTCCTATTTTTTCGGGACCATCTCCATCCACATCACCAATGTGTTTGGACTTGCCATTCTATTCAATGTCATGATTAGAGTCTTATCTGGTCAACTGATACCTTTAGCACTGTATCCAAAAAGTTTGCTAAACATACTATCTTATTTACCATTTAAGTACATGAGTTATCCTGTTTTAATTATTTTAAACAAAATTCCTCTAAGTGAAGCTTACACAGGCTTAGTCCTATTAGCCATTTGGGTCGGCATATTCTTTATGCTCAGTTCATTAACCTTTAAAGCCTCGATGAAGAAAATTGTGGTATTTGGAGGCTAATATGAGATATCTAAAAATATACAGTTTGTTCTTTAAACAATATTTAAAAGGTTTAATGGAATACCGTGTCGATTTTATCATCGGCATGGTTGGGTTCTTATTCACCCAAGGTACAGGTTTATTATTCTTATATGTTATTTTCCAAAACATTCCTAACTTAGATGGCTTTAGCATCCATGAAATCTTGTTGATGTATGGGTTATCCTTAATACCAAAAGGCATTGATCACTTGTTTTTTGATAACATTTGGCTACTGCCTCGCTATGTTAGACAAGGTGGAATGGACCGCTATTTATTAAGACCAATCAACGCCTTGTATGTGTTTTTAATTGAACGCTTTCAACCGGATGCGTTTGGAGAAATTATATTAGGGACTTTCTTAGTCATCACCACGCTATCGAACTTACAACTTCAAATTGGGCTAGTTCAAATCTTGGTAATTCTATTGACCTTGTTCCTAGGGATCATTATATATACGTCGTTAAAACTGGCTACCGCATCCACATCATTTTGGCTTAAAAACAGTTATCCACTCATTCAAGTAACCTATAATTTGAGTGATTTCATGAAATATCCGATTACGATATTCCCTAAAGTCATGCAGATTATATTAACCTTCATCATCCCATTCGCATTGGTTTCATTTTATCCAACGATGTATTTATTGGGTCGAATCCACATTATTGAAATGCTATCACATATTATTTTGATTACAGCAGGGATGATATCTTTAGGCTTATTTGTTTGGCATAAAGGTTTAAAACACTACGAATCAGCAGGCAGTTAAGGAAAGAAAAAAGGGAGTGTTCGCTCCCTTTATTTTTTTTGTGTAACTACTATTTGTGGAAATGGAATTTCAATGTTGTTCGCATCCAAGATTTCTTTGATCATTTTGCGCATGCCACGTTCGACAGCGTAGTGTTGTTCATTTTCTGTTTTCGCGATTGCCCTTAAAGTCACTTGAGAAGCTTCTAAAGCGGTCACACCAACCACCGTTGGGTCTTCAACAACTTGAGGAAAATCCTTTTTTAAGACTTGAAGTTCTTTGGATAATAAATCGATAACCTGTTGGACATTTTCTTTATAACCAATACCAAACTCAACAACAGCGACTGAAATATTTCTAGAATAGTTGATGAGATTGTTGACTTCACCATTTGATAAAATCATCACATCCCCTTTCCAGTTACGAATACGGGTTGTTTTGAGACCGATGTCTGATACTGTACCTTTAAAGCCTTTGACTTCAACAGTGTCTCCAACATCAAAGTGTTGTTCAAAAATGATGAAGAACCCAGCAATTAAATCATTGATGAACTTTTGAGCCCCTAAACCGATGACCAATCCCATGATCCCTAATCCAGCGAGAGCTGGCAAAACATTGACGCCCCAAATGGCTAAAACAATTAAAATTGTGAGTAACGCTACAGTGTAACGAATGATGCTTAAAGTGACTTTCGCAATCGTTTTTTTACGTTTTTGAGCGGGTGTTGGTTTAACCCAAACTTTCTTCAAAGCGACTTTCGCGATTCTTGTAATCATCATTGAAATGAAAATAATCAATAATGAACCAATGATGCGTGAGAGTGACGATTCAATTGTTTCGATGGCAGAAGTACTGAAGTCTTGAATGAGGGTGTTGTAGTCAAATGACCAAATCCATAGAATCAATAAAAGCCCAAAAGTCATCAAGAAGAATGAAAAAATATAAATCAATATAATGAGGTATTTATTTAAACGATCCTCGCGTTTCTTAATCCATTTGTTTTCTAGTATAAAGAACACGACTAAGAGTGCAATCACCCCTAGGCTTGCTCCAAGATTAAGATAGGTTGAATTGGATAGTAACATAGATATCCCGCCTTTCTAGAAATAGTATAACACAGTTATAAATAATTCGTAAACAAAGCTCATCGAAACTAATTTCGATTTCGAAGCAAATAGTTTGAAATCGAAATAGTTGTAGGGTATACTGTAGTTATTATGGAGGAAATTATATATGAACACATTAAACATCGGGATTATTACAGGATCGACAAGAGAAGGCAGAGTCTCCCCACAAGTTGCGAAATGGGTATTAGATTACGCAAACGCACAAGGCAAAGCGAACTTTGAAGTCATCGACATCAAAGACTACAATCTTCCATTTTTAGGTGAAGGCTTTAACGCAGGCGTTACAGAATTCCAAAACAAACTTAAAGCCATGGACGGCTTCATTTTCGTGGTTGCAGAATACAACCACTCGATCACTGGCGCATTGAAGAATGCATTAGACTGGGCTAGAGAAGAATGGAATAACAAATCTGCAGGGATCGTATCATACGGGTCTGTAGGTGGTGCAAGAGCAGCGGAACATTTAAGAGGCATCTTAGGTGAACTTCAAGTTGCTGACGTAAGAAGCCACGTTCTATTAAGCTTATTCACAGACTTTGATGGGCAAACCTTCAAACCACAAGCCCTTCACAAAGCAAACTTAGATGCGTTACTCGATCAAGTTGTATTGTGGGGAACCGCTTTAAAAACCGTTAGAAAATAACTACCTCCGGGTAGTTTTTTTTTGGCTTTTATTCAGAATAAGATATACTATATATAGACATTGGGGGTGTTCTTATGAGTTTCGATGTTAGAACACTGTTTTTAGCAAACTTGATCATTTATTTGGTGAATATGGTTGCCATTATTTTACTTTGGGTAAATAACCGAAAACGTTATAAAGGGATTTTCGAGTGGGTAGTTGCAATCGTATTGGTATTTATTGGGAATTACTTAATTTTATTTAGAGGTCAAATTCCCGATTTCATTTCCATCCTGGTCGCAAATATTCTGATTATGATTGGTTTTCAGTTTAATATTTATGGGATTGTCAAATTTTTTCACATCAAATACCACATCTTTTATCAATGCTTCTTTAGTTTCTTATATACAGCTTTATTCACCTACTATACCTTTGTTGAACCAGACCTCAATGCGCGAAACGCACTAGTTGGGTTATTAGGTTTATTCACATTTGGTAGTATATTTTATTATATTCACTTTCAGTTATCTGCCTACTTTAAGCGGTTAACCAGACAGTTTGAAGTGATGCTCGTGTTATTCATGGGTTCGAATTTATTCAGAATCGTTTATTCGATTGTGTACCCATCGAACCACGACGACCTGTTCTCCAATCACCCACGTGATGTCTTATCGAATGTGTTTGTAACGGTATTCGCGATTATACTGCCATTATCCTTAATAATATTAGTCAATAGAAGAGCACTGGATGAAGTCGATATTGAAGAAGATAAATTCAGAAATGCCTTCGAACAATCCCCAATTATGATGATCATCTCTAGACTTCAATCGGGTGAAATTTATGATGTTAATGAAGCTTTTCTAAATACATTTGGATATAAAAAAGATGAGATTATTGGTAAGACTACGAACCAACTAAAGATGTGGGGACCAGACTTACAAAGAAGAGACGAAATCATTAAACATGTTCAAACAAAAGAAGGCATTTTCAATATGGAGGTCACCTTCTATAAGCCAAATGGTGAATCTATTGATGCGGTCTATTCTGCGCGTATGATCAATATGTTTGGTGAAGACTTCTTGATTTCAACCGCTTCAGATACAACTCTCTTGGGTAGAGCGAAGCGTGAACTCATCTATATCGCTACCCACGATGCGTTAACAGGCTTACTGAATCGTCACGAACTCGAGCACTACTTTCAAGAACTTAAAGAGCAGTTTACGAAGAATCAAAAATCCTTCTCGCTCATTCTCATTGATTTAGACCGCTTCAAAGCAGTTAACGATACCTATGGACACAATGTCGGGGATAATTTATTAGTACTGATTGCGAGAAAGTTAAATCAGTTGTTTAAAGATCACTTTGTCGCTAGATTAGGTGGCGACGAATTCATCATCTTAATTAAGAATTTAAGTTCAGAAACCGAACTGATTAAATTCATCATCAAAGCGAGAAACGATATTACGAATATCAATAATATTGAGGGGAAACCCATTGATATTGGCGCTTCCATCGGGTTTTCTGTTTATCCAAAAGATGGTGTTTACTTAGAGGATTTGGTTCGTACAGCGGATAAGATGATGTACAATGAAAAGGATTCGAAACGGAGGGTTTAAGATGGAATACAGAAAAGAATCTCTAATTGAAGAAGCAAATAAAGTTTATCAAGAATTGATGAGTCTTGTTCGAGATACCGAAACTACACCCTTTTTATACAAGGGCAGAGACTTTAATCACCGTGACGTTTTATATCACCTCATCGCGTGGCACAAAATCTTATTAGATTTGTATAAAACCAATCCTAACCCACCCATTGAACTTAAAAAAGGGTATACCTGGGCGAATCTAGAAGCCCTCAACTATACGTTTTTAGATGAAGGTCGAATTTACCCACTTCATGAAGTTAAAAGGATGTTAGACCATAGTCATGAAAGTGTTATACAGTTAGTGATGACCCTTAGTGATGAAGACCTAAATCAAAAGAACCGCTATCCGTTTACAGGTTCATCTGTTTTAGGTGAATTTATTGATGAATGCTTAGCCCTGCATTATGGCTGGGCAATGCGTACGATCGGATTTCAATTAGGCGACCCAACTTTAAGACAACTATTTGATACCTTATCCAAGCGTAGTGAAATCGACGCATTGGTCCTAGGGGGTTCTCGTGGTAAAAATAAAGGTGACCAATGGTCGGATTACGATATTTATATTTACCTAAATAGTCCTTTAAAAGTAGAAGACCGTAAAACCCTTTTAGACCCTTATATGAGCTTAATGGAATATAACCATCAATTCTTTGAAACAGAAGACGATGGGGTACTCAAAAATGGTATCGGTATTGAATTCATTTATCGAAGTTTAAAGGATTTCACACAGTTAATCGAACAAAACTTAGCCTTAAAATTGAATAGGGGTTATAGCACGTGTTTTATCGATAATCTGCTCACATCGAAAATCATCTTTGACCGTGAAGGTCAGTATGAACGCCTTCAAACCCATGTAAGAGTCGCTGATAAGAAAGCTGTATACAAAAAAGTAGTCGAACAAAATGTCCCACTACTTTATGGCACACAACCGGCTTTATACGACCAAATTGTAAAAGCAGCGAAAAGACATGACTTAGTCGCGATTAATCACCGTTTAACTGAATTTCTAAGTTTATTCTTTGATACTTTATTCGCGATTAACCACGTCAATCATCCAGGTGAAAAACGCATGCTCGAACTTGCTAATCACTTACTATTTAAACCAAGGAAAATGGTTGAGACGATTGAAAGTGTATTAAAAGAACACGCATCACAAGAAAGTTTAATCGAACTAGAACGATTAACCAAGGATTTGATTGAACTATCCAAAAAGGTCTAAATTTATTTTGTTGTCTATAAATAATATATAAAAAGGAAATCACTCGTATAAAGATCGAGGATTTCCTTTATTTTTAGTTTGTATAAGGTATCACTGACCCACCATAAGTGGTAGTGATAAAGTCTTTTACAGCTTGGCTATTCAAAATTTCTGCGAGGGCTTTAATCTTATCTGAATTGAGTAAACTTGGTGTAACCGCTACGATATTCACATAAGGATTGTTACCAGTAGACTCAATAAAGATAGAATCGATAAGCGGGTTTAAATTGCCTTCTAAAGCATAGTTTGAGTTGATGATGTATAAATCTGCTTCTTTAGAGTTATACGCTGAAATTAAGAAGTCTGGGGACACATTCGCTTCAATGACTAAGTTCTTTGGATTGGATGTAATCACTTCACTGAAGTTAATGCTTGTAGATAAAATATCAAAATCTTCACTCAAGGCGATGAGTCCTGCTTGAGCGAGCAGATTTAATGCACGTCCATGGTCTGAGGTTGAGTTCGATAATAACACCTTGGACCCATTTGGAATCGCATCTAATGAGGCGATGGTATTCGCATAGAGTCCAATCGGTTCAATATGAACATAAGAAGCGATTTCTAGGGTTTTATTTGGGTTATCTAAGTTATACTTTGTTAAGAATGGAACGTGTTGGAAGAAATTCGCATCCGCGTCTCCAGCCGCAACAGCTGGGTTTGGGAAGTAGTAATCCGAGGTCACGATGACCTTTAAATCGTACCCGCGTGCTTTTAATAAAGGCTTCGCGAAATTAAGAATCTCAGCGTGTGGTTTTGAGGTCGCGATGACTTTAATGGTTTGTTTGTTATCCTGACAGCCAGCTAAAGTTAAAATAGTGGTTAGTAAGGTAATCAATGTAATGATTCGTTTCATAATAAACTCCTTTTTATGTTAATTGTGGTTTACAAGTTTTGATAAAGCATCACCCACAAGTTGGATGACTAATACAAGTAGTAATAAAGAAAATATCGCTACATACATGAGTGGGTAGTTGTTGCCAAACTTGCCATTTTCATAAGCAAGAAAAGCGAGACCACCAGCACCAATCACCGCTGCAGCAGACATGAAGCCAACCAACGTGACTAGGGTGAGTGTAAAACCCGAAACAAGTTGTGGGAAAGCTTCTTTGAAGATAATACGGACGAGTGTTGGTTTCGACGCACCCATGGACAATAAAGCTTCAATGGTTTCATTAGAAACGTTTTTTAAGGCGTTATGGACTACTCTCGCGAAAAATGGTGAAGCCGATACAATTAAAGCCGGTAAAGCCCCTTCCGCTCCAAGCATGGTGCCCATGATTGCACGGGTAACTGGGATCATCATAATGAGTAATAAGATAAACGGTATCGACCGTGCAACATCGTTAGTCACCGATAGTATACGATAGAATAGGCTTCTTTGCAAACTCGGCTTTACGAATGCGTCATTTTCTAAGATATAAAGTAAAAATCCAATTATTAATCCAAGTATTAAAACAAACGCCCCTGTACCAAACGTTAGGAAGAGTGTTTCCTTTAATGCGGATAGGTAATTTTCAATATCTTGATTAGAAAACATAAGGGTTCACCTCCACTTGATGTTGTTTCAAGTATTCGATGGCTTGAGCTTGATTCAAGCCTTCAATTTGTACATATAAGAACCCAATGGAATCTGTTTTGAGTTTCAGTGTTTTCGCATACTTGATATTCACGTCAATCCCATAAGTCTTAATACAATTCGATAAAATGGTTTCATCGGCATTTTTATGAGAGTAGATTAACTCATAAAGATTGGGTAGGTTCTGTTCGTATTTTTCTGCATATAATAACGATTTAGAAACACTCGATTGAGGACTCACAAAGAGGGACTTCACATCGGTATCCTCAACGATTGACCCTTGGTCCATGACAATGACTCGGTCACACAAGGCTTTGATGACTTCAATTTGGTGGGTTATGAAAACAATAGTAATATTGGTTTTCGAATGAATGTCTTTGAGTAAGTCCCAAATTTCTAAAGCGGTTTTAGAATCTAAAGCAGAAGTAGCTTCGTCACACAGTAATATCGATGGGTGATTCGCTAGGGCTCTACCAATACCCACACGTTGACGTTGTCCTCCCGATAGGGTTTTTGGATAACTATCCTTTTTATCAGATAAACCGACTAAGTCTAATAATTCGATGATGCGTGTATGTTTATCACTAGGATACTTCGCGATATCTAAGGCGAGTTTAATATTGTCATACACCGTCATCGAATGGATCAAATTGAAGTGTTGGAAAATCATCCCAATCGTGTGTCGCATTCGGTCAATTGCCTTTCGTTTGTCCGTCGAAAGACTTTCCTTGTTGACGATGATTTCACCTGATGTGGGTTGGATTAACCCATTGATCAATCTTACAAGGGTACTTTTACCTGCACCACTGTAGCCTAAAATACCCACAATCTCACCGTCGTGAATAGTAAGGTTGATGTCTCTTAGCGCAACTAATTTGGATTTTTTTTGATCAAATATTTTATTGACCGATTTGAACTCAATCATATGTGACTCCTTTACAAATAAAAATGCCTATCGGGTCGCGATAGGCAGGATGTTTATTGAAAACGTACGTCCATCGCTTATAGCTTTACCACCGTGATTGCTCTGGTTGGTAGACGTTCATCGAGCTATATCTCTCCCGTCTTCTTGATAGTCATATTAAATTAGTCTCATTCTATCACACCTGAGATTTCGTTGTACAGTGGAAAACATATGAAACCGTTTTTACCCATAATCCCCCATGATTTTAGTTATCTAAGTCAATCCTTTGATTAATGTGTTCATTTTTCTTATACTGTTTTTAGAGGTGAAATTGGATGAAAAAAATATTTACCATCGCGCATATAGTATTAGTAGTATACGCCATCATTCATTTAGTAACACAATTCCATATTACCAATGCCTTTAAGGAATTAATCCAGTTAGAAGCAGACCCTTATTTAATTTCTGTATTTAATTTGTTGGGATTATTTCCACTGGCGTTCTTGTTGTTTGGATTAAGATACATGAATATGACCAAACCGACTTGGATAGGTTTATCATTAGGGTTTATGCTCGGTGGGTTTGCATTAATCATTCCATTTACAAGACAAGAACTCAAGAAGAATACAGTATCTAGTAAGGTACATATAATAGCTTTGGTAGGTTTAATTGGGGCGATTCTCACGATTGGCTACGGACTCATTTTAGGTAATTTCTCAAATTATATGAGTGCCTTTACTAGTGATTCCTTTGTCCACATCATGACCATCGATTTTCTCTTCCTATATGGGCTATCCATCCTACTCAGTTTCAAGGTGTATAAGCAACCTTGGTTCTCAATGATCCCAGTGATTGGCTTTTTCTATCTCATATTCCAAGACGTTGACTAAGGACCGCTTTCGGTCTTTTTTCTTACTACGGTGTGAATCACTTGAATTTCAAAGTCTATTTGATAAAATTAAATTGAATACAATTAAATGGAGGGTTTGAATATGTCAATTTACAAGTTTGAGTTTAAAAAAGTGAATCAACAAAGCGTATCGATGGAACAATACAAAGGAAAAGTTCTATTGATATTTAACAGTGCTACGAAATGTGGCTATACCAAGCAGTATGACGCAATCGAAGCACTCTATGAAAAATACCACGATAAAGGCTTAGAAGTCTTGGACTTCCCATCCAATCAATTTATGAATCAAGCTCCAGGTTCGAGTAAAGAAATCGCATCGTTTTGTCAAATGAAGTTTGGTACGAAGTTTGAAACCTTCGATAAAATCGACGTCAATGGCAAACAAGCCCATCCATTATTTAAATTCTTACGCACGAAGAAAGCTGTCGATTATCCAAAAACAAAACCATCCTTAATCGATCGCTTACGTGGTATTGATTCCATTAAGTGGAATTTTACGAAATTCTTAGTTGACCGTAATGGTAACGTTGTTTACCGTTTTAGCCCAAGCTTTACCCCTGAAGAAATGGAGCGCTTCATCAAGGAGCTCATTTAGATGAACTGGAAACTCGATGAACAACTCTGCTTTTTACTGTATGCGAGTTCACGTAACGTCATTAAAGCGTATAAAGAAATATTGGATCCATTTGGGTTAACCTACACCCAATACATTACGATGATTGCTTTGTGGGAACAAGACCATCAACTCGTCTCTGAACTGGGTGATAAACTCCAACTCGATTCAGGTACACTCACACCACTTTTGAAGAAGTTGGAAAAAGACGGTCGTGTCACACGTATTCGTGACCACGCCGATCAACGAAAGGTCTACATCAGTTTAACCGATGCCGGAAAAGCCTTAGGGGAGGCTTGTAAGGTAGTACCTGAACGGTTATTACAATGTGTTCAAATAGATAAACAAAAAGCGAGAGAACTCTATTTTATTTTAAAAGATGTCTATAAAGACTATCTAGAGGATGACAAATCATGACCGAAACCGAAAAACAAAACTATATGAAAAGAGCCATTGAACTGGCTCAAAAAGGGGAAGGTTTTGTCAATCCAAACCCTCTAGTCGGCGCACTCATTGTTAAAGATGGGAAAATCATAGGGGAAGGCTATCATATGCAATATGGTGGGCCACACGCCGAGGTAAACGCCTTTAATCACGCAACAGAAGATGTCGAAGGGGCGACGATGTTTGTCACCTTAGAACCCTGTGCACACTATGGTAAAACGCCACCGTGTGCCTTAAAGATTATTGAAAAGAAAATCAAAAAAGTGATTGTTGCGAAAACAGACCCTAACCCACTGGTGAATATGAAAGGCATTAAAATGCTACAAGATGCTGGAATCGAAGTGGAATACGGTTTAATGAGCGACGAAGTTGAACTACAAAATGAAATCTTTTTAAAATACATTCAAACCAAAACACCGTTCGTATCGATTAAATACGCGATGACTTTAGATGGTAAAATCGCGACTCGAACAAAGGATTCCAAATGGATTTCGAACGAACAATCGAGAGCTTATGTCCACCAACTTAGAAACAAACACATGGCCATTATGGTTGGTATCAATACTGTAATCGAGGACGATGCCAAACTCAATACCCGACTCGATGGACCGCATCGCGATCCGATTCGAATCATCCTTGACCCTGAACTGAGATTGCCTAAAACCGCGTTTGTGGTTAGAACAGCGAAAACACAACCCACTTGGGTCGTATCCAAACGCTATGATCAAAGCTTAGTTGACTTAGGCGTCCGAATCATTCAAATGGCTGAAATCGATCTCAAGCAATTGATGAAACAATTGGGTGAAGAAAAAATCGACTCGGTCTTCATTGAAGGCGGGTCTTATACCCACGGTTTAGCCTTAGAATCTGGCATTGTCGATAAGGTCTACACCTTCATCGCCCCGAAACTCATTGGGGGAAAAGACGCACTTACACCTGTCGGTGGAAAAGGTGTAGCGCTCATGAGTCAAGCCTATCAAATAACAAATATCCGATATCGAGCTTTTGGTGAAGACCTCTTGATATCTGGAAACATACTAAAGGAGCAGTAATATGGATAACTTATTTAACACAATCGAAGAAGTACTAGAAGACATCAAAGCCGGTAAACCTGTGATTCTCGTCGATGATTATGATACAGACAACACAGGGGACTTTGTGGTGGCTGCCGAAAAAATCGATGAAAAAACATTGAAACTGATGGAAACGTATGCCCAAGGCATCATCAACATCACTACTGAAAAGGAACGTTTCCACGCGTTAGGTATTCAAGCGTTATATGAACAAACCATTACCGCTTACCAAACTGCAAAAGTCATGTCTGTAGAATTAAACAATCAAGCAGACCGCACCACCAAAACCCTACAAACCATTCAAGCGATTATTAACCCAACCACTCAACCCAATGTGTTCAAACAACCGGGTGTCATCTTCCCAATTCAATACCGTCAAGGCGGCGTATTGAAACGTGCTGGTAGACCGGAAGCCTCTGTCGACTTAGCGAAGCTTGCAGGCTTATACCCTGCTGGGGTTACTTCAATCATTCTAAAATCAAGTGGTGAACCGTATCGTTTATATGAACTTAGAAGCCTTGCTCAAGAATTAGGCTTAAAGTTCACAGCCGTTTCCTCATTAATCGAATTCCGTAAACGCAGCGAAAACTTCATTAAGCGTGCAGCGGAAGCGAACCTACCAACCAGTCACGGTGAGTTCAGAATGATCGGTTTTGAAAACGCCATCAGTGGTGAACACCACGTCGCTTTAGTTAAAGGCGATATTAAGCCTGGCGATGAAGTTTTAGTTCGCGTTCACTCTGAATGTTTAACCGGGGATGCGTTTGGTTCAATGAAGTGTGACTGTGGCGAACAACTCCAAGCCGCACTCGATAAGATTGAAGCTGCGGGCAAAGGCGTCCTCGTATACATGCGTCAAGAAGGTCGCGGGATTGGTTTAATCAATAAAATCAAAGCGTATAACCTTCAAGACCAAGGCATGGATACCGTCGAAGCGAATCTTGCATTAGGGTTCGCAGAAGACTTGCGCGATTACGGGATTGGCGCTCAAATCTTAAACGACTTAGGTGTAACCAAAGTCAAACTCATGACCAACAACCCACTCAAACTTTCAGGTTTAACAGGTTATGGTATTGAAATCAGTTCTCGTGAACCAATTCAACTGAACCACAATGAACGTAATGAGTTCTACATGAAGACTAAAAAAGACAAAATGGGCCATATGCTCAAATTCAAGGAATAAGGTATGCAGTATAAAACCATTTGTTTGGATTATGATGGCACCATTCACGACAGTATTCAAATCTACTATAAAGCGTTTCTAAAAGCCTATGAGTATTTAGTAAACAACAACTATCAACCCAAAAAGAACTGGACCAAAGATGAAGTGAAAAAGTTTTTAGGACAAAACCCACCTGAAATGTGGGCGTCTTTTAAACCAGCAATTCCAGACGAAGTAATCAAAGTGGTTTCAAAAATGATTGGTGAAGCGATGAAAGATGCGATTCTGAATCACGAAGGCGTCTTATTTGATGGGGCCTTAGATACCCTTGCGTATTTAAAGGATAAAGGGTATAAACTGGTCTATTTATCCAATTCAAAGAACTTGTACATGGAAATCAATAAAGCAGAGTTCAAACTCGATCGTTATTTCGATTTATTTGTCTCTTCAGAAATGTATCAATATATCCCTAAAAAAGACATCTTAGGACAATTAAAAGCAGATTTACCAGAACCCATTTTAATGGTGGGTGACCGTATTCACGATATGGAATCTGGACACGCGAACCAAATTGATACCGTAGCTTGTTTATATGGCTATGGCAGTGAAGCTGAATTTGTTAACGCAACCTACCGTATCGAAGACATCAACGAACTAAAAAAAATACTATAAAAAAGCCGTCTACCGAGAAATCAGTAGACGGCTTTCGCTTATTTATCAAATAAAAATGGCAATGCTTTTTGAAGGTTTCGGTCCCAATATTCCCAACTGTGTTCACCGGAATCAAATATAAACCTATGATCGACTTGGTGTTCATCTAAGAATTTTTTGAATGCTCGGTTATCTTCAACTAAGAAATCATCGGTACCACACGTAAACATCAACTTAGGTAGTTTACCGGATTTCAAATCCTTTAAGACTAAATGACGTAAATCGTTTTTGCCAGATACCTGTTTACCGAATATTTTATCAAATACCGGTAAGCGATGACTCATCCAAGGCAAACTACGAATGAAATCCGGGTTCATCACACCAGATAACGAAACCGCCTTAATGAATTTCTTTGGGTGTCCTAATGCGAATTTCATCGCGCCATAACCACCCATGGACAACCCTAAAATATAGGCTTCTTTTAACAGTGGAAGCACCGATTCCATATAAGGCACCAGTTCCTTCATAAAGTAGGTTTCATAGGCTAATCCCACTTGGTGGTCAGTGTAGTAAGCATTGAATCCACTAGGCATGATTACACAGGCACGGTAAGCCCACATGTAGCGTTCAATCGATGTAAAGCGACTCCAGTCTTGATGGTCGCCGTTATACCCATGTAAAACATAAAATGGTCTCAAGCGTTCGTTTTTTTCTAGTTTATCTGGAAGTAACACACTCACTGTGGTATTCATTTCGAGTGCTTGAGAGAAAAAGGTTAATTCGAGTTTAGCCATGGTTAATTCTCCTCATAATAAAAATACTTGATTTGTTCAGGTTCACCGTAGTTGCCATATCGAATCTCGATGTGAGTATCCGATATGTCGATCGAGCAAAAGGACATATCGTCAATGAATGCACAACTGAACCGTTCTTGGACGAATAGGTTATCTTTTTTATAGATTCGATAAGTACCATTGAAGAAGAAACTGTGTCTATATATAACCCAATCGCTGTTAGGTGTTTTAATCTCCTCAGGGATCATCAATAATGTGAGTGTCCAAAAGAAGGCCACAAATAAAAACATAAAAGCAGAACTCACAATTTTGATTGTCTTCGATTTATTGACCATCATATAACCGAAAAACGCCATAACACTCGTAAATATGAGATAAATATATATAGGGGTAGGGGTTAGGAAATCTAAGATAAAAAACGTATTAAGTATTCTATCCAGTAGGAAAAAAGTGAACCCTAGAAAAAATAAGATGACTGAAATAACTAAGATCGGTTTTTTCATAATAGACCTTCTTTCGGATAAATTAGACCAATACGTTTACGGATCGCATCCATTTGACTCAAAATTTCTAAAGTATCTTTGGTAGTCATATAGGGATTGGTATAGGTTTTAGTCTCTATGGCTTTTACAAAAGAACGAATCTCATACTCATAGCCATTGATAGCATAAGGGGTTTGAATATGTTTAATCTGTTTTTTGTTTAAATCGTAAATGAAGGCTTCATGGGCTCCCCAAAACTTAGGAATATGGATCGAACCTAACTCACAAATGAAATATGCGTCATCGCCATAAAAGGATAAGAAGGAAGCTTCTAAATGTGCTTTCGCGTTTGGATAATGATATGTAATATCTAACGTCCCGTCCACACCCGTTTCAGTCATTTGAGCGTTAACTTCAAACGATTCGGGTACTCCTAAAAAGATATTTGCATAGGTGATTGGATAAATTCCAATATCGAGTAGGGCACCTCCACCAAGATTGGGATTATATAAGCGGTTAGAAGGATCTTTTTCACCCACAAAGGTGAACTTCACAGCCATGTGTTTAATCGCCCCTAAATACCCACTGGATAATTCTTTTTTAAGTGTATAGATGAGTGGCAAGAACCTCGTCCACATCGCTTCCATGACATATACACCTTGTTTGTTCGCCTCATCAAATATGTGTTTGGCTTGGGCTTCATTTAAGGTAAAAGCTTTCTCGCATAGAATGTGTTTTTTATATTTTAATATCTCTAGCATTTGCTCATAATGTAACCCATGTGGGGTTGCAAGATATATCGCATCGACTTCAGGGTCTTGTAAAAGGGCTTCATAAGATCCATAGGCTTTTTGGTAACCATATTGCTTTTGATATTCTAAGGCTTTATCAAGTGAACGACTACCAACCGCTTCTAAGTGAATCCCACTTTCTTTAGCGGCTTTGGAGAAAGCATGGGCAATCGCGCCAGCACCGATTAATCCAAATTTGATCATAAAACCACCTCTTAAAATCATCTTAACATATTCATAAAGAAATAATAGAAAAAAATACGCAAACTTAAAAATAAAATTATTAGAGTTTGTTTCAAAAAATAGTGTAGCATTTCTTTCATTTAGCGATATAATATAGCAAAAGATACCAATTTTGAAGGGGGAATTCACATGAGAGCACTACTTAAACTTGTTTTACTGGTTTTATTGGCACTAACCACCATATTCTATTTTCTACCTTTGATTGAAAATGCAGATTCTTTAATCAATGTCGTTTCCAATTTTGAATTTAGTATGGCATGGGTCGAAAGTTTATATGTTGAGGTTGCAACCGTGTTAACGTTTGGCCGTGACTTAATGTTACTGATGATGTTTGAAGTGATGTGCATCATCGCACTTAAAAAAGAAAAAAAAGCATAAAAAATAAGACCTCGTTGGTCTTATTTTTCTACATAGCGATTTCTTGGGTGGATGCGACAAGCGTCACTACATGACCCACGGAATCGTTTTTCATTTTCTTCTGTGCATAAGAATTGTTTATTACATTCAGGGTTCGCACAGTTGATGTAGCGTTCACACGGTTCACCGGTAAAAAAGTCTCTACCAACCACACGCGGGTTGACCCTATTTACAGGGACGGCGATACGGTTATCAAAGACATAGCATTGACCATCCCAGTAAGCCCCTTGTGCAACCGGGTCTTTACCATAAGTCACGATACCGCCATGAAGCTGACCGACATCGTCGAAACCTTCACGTTTTAACCAACCACTGAACTTTTCACACCGTACGCCACCTGTACAATACGTAAGAATCTTTTTACCCTTAAAACGGTCTTTGTTTTCACGTATCCAGTTTGGGAGTTCTCTAAACGTTTTTATTTCGGGTTTAACAGCGCCTCTGAAATGACCTAAATCGAATTCATAATCGTTACGTGCGTCAATGATGATGGTATCGGGGTCTGAAATGCGTTCAAAAAACTCTTTCGGTTCGACATAACGTCCTGTAAGTTCTTTTGGATTAATATCGTCTTCAAGACTGAAGTTAACCAGTTCGTTTTTGACACGAACATGCATTTTCTTAAATGCGTGTGCATCTGCCTCATCGATTTTATAAGTAACCCCTTTGAAGTAGTGGTGGTTTTCCATCCAAGTGATATACGTATCGACATCTTGAGTTAGTCCAGAGACTGTACCGTTGATGCCTTCCTCTGAAATATAAATACGACCTAGTAGGTTGATGCTTTTACAAAAGGTTAAGTGTTCCTCTCTTGCAGCCTGTGGGTCTTCAATTTTAACATAATGATAATATAGTAATACGCGATAATCGTTCATAAAAGCCTCCAATTGCCTAGTTATACTATAAAGAAATTAAATAAGATATTCAAAGAATATGCCTAAATCAAAAAAGAAAAATTATAATATGAACCAATAAAAAGGTGTGATTCACACGTATATAAGGTGCTGGTCCACAAAAACCAGTCTCCCACAGTAAAAAGTGCAGACTTTTCTGCACTTTTTTTCTACGTAATCGGCTTTTACTGTATAATGAAGAATGAGGACTAAACGTATGAAAACATTAGACTGTATCGTCATCGGAGGCGGGCCGGCTGGGTTGATGGCCTGTAACGAATTAGGCGAAAGTGTAAACTATATATTATTAGAAAAAAACGATAAGGTCGGAAAGAAACTGCTCTTAACCGGTGGAAAACGTTGTAACATTACAAACAACCTACCTGTGAAGCTCTTTATCGATTCTTTAAACATAGCTCATAAACGATTCTTATATCCAGCGCTTACGCAGTTTGGACCTAAGGATGTCATCGCGTTTTTTAATACACGAGGACTCGAATTAGAACTTGAACAAAACTTCAAATACTTTCCAAAAACAGGCAAAAGCCAATCGGTTTTGGATGCTTTACTGTTAGGCATCCCAAAAGAACGTATTCATTATAAAGAACCCGTAAAGCGTATCACCAAAGTAGAGGATTTATACTTAGTAGAAACAGAATTAGAACAGTATCAGGCAAGAGATTTGATTATTGCAGTTGGATCGAATGCTTATCCAACCATGGGGTCAAGTGGGGATGTTCTTTTGTTTGCGAAACATTTGGGGATTCCTTATAAACCATTCACACCTGCGGAAACCTATTTATTTTCAGACAAAGTCAAAACCGATTACGCCGACTTACAAGGTGTCGCATTGACCACGAATTTACGTATCAACACCGATAAGAAATCGCACGAAGGGGATATTTTATTTACCCATTTTGGTGTATCAGGTCCCTTAATACTCCATTTATCTGAACTCATCTATGAGCGTATAGAACATGAAAAAGTGATCCTCTATATTGAACTTACAGAACAAGATCCCATCCAAATCTTTAATGAACGCAGAACTACTAAAGACACCATTCAAACGGTCCTAGAAGAACTCACCACAAAGCGATTAGCCAAAAAGATTTTAGAATTATCCCAAATTGAAAACAAACGGGTTTCAGACATGAAGAAATCAGAAATCCAAACCCTAAATCAATACCTAAAAGCATTTGATATCCCGATTGACGGTGTCGAAGTAAAGGAAAAGGCTTTTGTGAATGCTGGTGGTATTGATGTCAAGGCGTTATCCCCACAAACCATGGCCTGTTTAGAATACCCTGGACTACACTTTGTTGGCGAATCCACAGACCTTCAAGGACCGATTGGTGGATTCAATATCACGATTGCGTTATCTACAGGAAAGCTCGCTGCGAAAGATGTCAAAGAAAGGTTATCACATCATGGCTAGTTCGTTAGATTATGTACAATACCTAGAAGAGAAGTTAAGTCTTTTTTACCGTGTGACATACCGCAAAATGTTTGGCGAGTACATGATTTATATTGAAGACAAACCAACCATTTTAGTATGTGATGATCAAGCTTATTTGAAAATCCACCCTGTCACGACCCCGATTTTAGCTCAAAATGAAACGGGCTATCCGTATAAAGGTGCTAAATTGCATTACTTACTTGATATCGATGATTTAACAAGAACGAAAGAAGCCATTGATGCACTATGGCCAGAAATCGTTGTCAAACAAAAGAAGAAGAAAAACACCATTTAGGCGTTTAGAGGCCACTTTTATGCAACAAAAAATGAATTATGTGGATATTGAAACCAGACAATATTATCACCAAGCGAATTTAGTCTACTTATCGACCATCGCATTGGATTTCATCATTGTTCCAATACTATTTTTTACAGACAGTATGATTGCCTTTTATGGCAACCTCATCGGGATGGTAATCGCGCTACTCGCAGTTTACTTAAACAAGCGGAAACTTTACGGCATTTCATCCTTTTTATTCATATTGACCATTACACTATTAGGGGTCATCCAAGTTTTACTATTTGGATTAAACTCTGGATTTATGTACTATTTTTTCAATATGAGTGTGTTGATTGTTTATACAAAATGGCCCAAAAGATTGAAACTTTTGGGTGTAATCATGGAGATTGTGTTCTTTCTAGGCACATTTCTTTACGCGATCGGAAATCCACCTATACACCCATTAACCGATAACTGGATTACATTCTTACACATCTTAAACTTCCTCTTAAATATTACAGGGGTAGCCAACTCAGCGTATTACTATATTCGAATCGCGAGTGATGCCCAACAAGCACTATCCAAACTCGCGGCTACAGACTATTTAACTGGCGTTAACAATCGAATCTCATTTGATGCGTACATGAAGGCTAAGAAAACGTCTTTTCATAAAACAAAACGTCCCTTTGGTATCCTTATGATTGATGTGGACCATTTCAAAATGATCAATGACAAGTATGGCCACGAATGTGGAGATAGCGTTCTAGTTGGGGTTTCTAAACTCTTGAAAGAAGAACGTGGTAATCAAGATTACGTAGCCAGATATGGTGGCGAAGAATTCGTATATATGACCGATATTTTTCAAACCCATACTTTAAGTGAGATTGCGGAAAATCTAAGAAAACGCGTGGAATCTCATGTATTCATGTATCAAAACAAGGCAATCAAAGCAACCATATCGATTGGCGGTGTTTTCATTTCTAGAGACTCTAAAGCATCGGATGAAAACTGGCTATCGAGTGCGGATCAGTGTTTGTATCAAGCTAAATCAGAGGGTCGAAACCGTGTAATCGTGGAGGCGCTAGTATGAAATCTACATTTTATGTCTCAAAACTCACCTGTGAAGGGTGCACCTGTGGTCACTGTGCTCAAATGTTAATGATTGGATTGAAATGCCACATGGATATTCAAAAAGTAACCCCAAACTATAAAGAAAAAACCCTCGAAATCGAATTTGAAAAACCGATGAACAATCGTAAACTCATCAGCTTTGGTAGACAAAAAGGGTATGAGATGCAACTTCTAGAAAATGAATAAGGACGCCTGCTGGTGTCCTTTATTTTTGGATAGCGCGATTGAGTTCTTTCAATTCATCGTTGGTTAAATAGCGGTAGTACCCAAGTGGAAGGTCCTTTTTGGTAATGTGCATGATTCGAATGCGTTCAAGGGTAACCACTTCATACCCTAAAGCTGTTGTCATCCGTCTGATCTGACGATTCATTCCTTGTTTCAAAATGATTCTAAAATGGGTATCGTCTTCTTGGATAAGCTTACACGGTTCAGTTTGTTGGTATTTCTTTGTCTTGAGGTTAAATATAACAACCCCTTGTTCCATATAATCAATAAATGCTTTTGTTAAGGGTTTATCGACTTCTATAGAGTATTCTTTTTCATGACCATATTCAGCTCTTAGAATCTTATTTACGATATCCCCATCGTTGGTTAAGAGAATGAGACCTTTAGAGTCTTTATCTAAACGCCCAATAGGAAAAATGACTTCATCTAAGTTCATATAATCGACAATATTGTTTTCAATATGACGTTCTGTCGTACATACGATGCCTTCAGGCTTATTGAGAACGATATAGACTTTATCTTCAATGGGTTTGATTAGGGTATCGTTGACTTTCACAACATCGTTTTTTTCTACGCGCATCCCAAGGGTTGCTAATGACCCATTTAAAGTAACAATCCCAGATTGGATCAATTCATCGGCTTTACGGCGTGAACAGTAACCACTGTCTGCGATATATTTGTTGATGGATATCCCTTTATCTTTAATATGTTCAATTTTAATGTCTTCACTTTGAAAGACATGAGTTAATCGTTTTGCGTGTTCCATAGTATCACCAAAAGACATTATACTCGATTTACCCAAAGAATGCGAAACTTAAACTTAATTTAGAAATATAAACATAAAACCCTTATTTCAAAGCACATGATTTGGTAGATGTATACTTTTTGAATAAGATAAAGCCAAAAGAGGTGATTTATGATGAAAGTTTCGATTCACACAACGATTTCAAAACCGCTTGAAACGATTTGGAAAGCCTATATTACACCAAAGGATATTGACCAATGGAACCACGCTTCACTCGATTGGGAAACCGTAGGGTCAGTCAACGATTTTCGTGTAAATGGCTTCTTTAAGTACCCAATGCGAGCAAAAGATGGTTCATTTGGGTTTGACTTTGAAGGTCAGTACTTAGAAATTACACCACTCAAGTATATTAAGTATCGATTACTTGACGACCGTGTCGTTGAAACAAAGTTCAGTCAGCTCCCTAAAGGGGTCTATATCGAAGTCGTATTTGACGCAGAAAGTGAAAATCCAATCGAGATGCAACGCGGTGGGTGGCAAGACATTCTAGACGCCTTCAAAAACTACGTAGTAACCCTCAACTAATCTAAGTAATATCGGTTGTAAAATCGATTGAAATAGCATATAATGGACTGGATTACGAGAGGAAAATATACCCATGAAAATAACCGATGAAGCAAAATTAATGTTACAAGATATCTTAAAGAAGGAAAACTTTAACTGCGTAATTGCAGGTTTACACTACCACTGTTCATGTGGGGACTCGACCGTTCAATTCGGACTAGGAAACATCGAAGATGGCGATTTAGTCTACACCTTCAATGACATTCCAGTTGTGATGGAAGCGGAAACCTTACCGAGAACAGAACTCATCACCATTTATGTTGAAAATGGCGAATTGATGTTTTTAGACGAAGCAGAATTCGATGAAAACGAATCCAACTGTGGCTGTGGACATGATCACAATCATGACCATGACCATGCAGGCTGTGACTGTGGTCACGACCACGATCACGAAGGCGAATGCCAATGTGGTCAAAACGAAACTTGTAATTGCGGACACGAACACTAAACCTTAGGGTTTGGTGTTTTTTCTTAAAATACGCATAATATTCACATTTTTTCTCAATTATGATATAATACTACATGTCGTAAAAATACTTATTCAAGGAGAATATAAAGCCCATATATGGACAGTGACAGTAGTATCTATTTGATTTTAATTGTAATTAGCATCATCCTTTCCGGATTCTTTTCTGCTACAGAAACCGCCTTTTCAACGATGAATCGTATTCGTATGAAGAATCTCAGTGAAAAAGGGAATAAGAATGCCAGTCTTGCAATCAAGCTGCATGAACGTTATGACGTCTTCATTTCCACGATTTTAATTGGAAATAACATCGTCAATATTTTAAGTGCTTCCTTAGCAACCATCCTATTTGTTCAACTTTTAGGACAGGACTTAGGTGCCACGATTTCGACGATTGTTACCACCATTGTCGTCTTGATATTTGGTGAAGTAACCCCAAAATCGATTGCAAAAGAATACCCGGAAAAATTTGCGTTGTTTGCAGCACCGATTGTAAATGTATTAGAAAAGGTGTTCCTACCATTTAATTTTTTCTTCAAACAATGGAAAGTTTTGATGTCTAAAATCATTAAACCCAATGAAGATCGTAGCATTACCGAAGAAGAACTCTTAACCATCGTTGACGAAGCCCAAGAAGGTGGCGGTATCAACGAAACCGAAGGCACGCTCATCCGTAGCGCCATTGAGTTCTCAGAATTAGAAGCCATTGATATTTATACCCCACGTGTAGACATGGAATGCATTCCAGTGGATGCGACCAAAGAAGAAATTCAAAAAGTCTTCGTCGAAACCGGGTACTCGAGATTACCTGTTTACGAAGGCAATATCGATCATATCATCGGAATCATTAACCACAAAGATTTCTATAACTATGTATACAGCTCAAATAAAAATATAAATGAAATTATCAAACCTGCGTTATACATCACAAAGAATAAAAAGATTGATATGCTCTTAAAAGAACTTCAACTTAAGAAAATGCATATCGCCATCGTCTTAGATGAATTTGGTGGAACCGTTGGTCTCTTAACCTTAGAAGACATCCTAGAAGAACTGGTCGGTGAGATTTGGGACGAACACGATACCATCATTCATGAAATCGAAAAGATCAGTGACAACGAATACCTCGTTATGGGGAATGCGAACGTTGACAAGTTCTTTGAAGTGATTGGTAAAGACGAAGAATTAGACGTCTTAACCGTTAATGGATGGGTCGTTGAAACCTTAGGCCATATTCCAACTGAAAAAGAAGTGTATGAAGCCAACCAAATCCGATTCGAAGTTTTAAAGATGAATGGAAAACGTATCGAACAAGTGAAGATTACACTGATTCCAACCTCTGAAACACAATCCGAATAATTAACAAGCCGCTTGGCTTGTTTTTTCGTTTTTAAGTACGTTTTGTGCTAAAATGACAGTAATACTGTTATTCAATAAGGAGATACTATGCAACACACTTTGGGACGTAAACTGGCATTCGCATCTGCTGACATTTTTGGTGGAGGCTCGTTTAACATCATAAACTTTTTGTATCCAGGATTTCTTGCACTCACCGTCGGACTTAGCCC
Organism: Paracholeplasma vituli; assembly: GCF_025446935.1. GTDB lineage: Bacteria > Bacillota_I > Bacilli_A > Acholeplasmatales > UBA5453 > Paracholeplasma > Paracholeplasma vituli. Next base: position 26,724 of record NZ_JAOEGN010000007.1, read on the forward strand.
ATACTGGATTGGCTTAGTCATGCTGATCGCACGTATTTGGGATGCGATTACTGACCCTTTGATGGGGTATATTTCAGACCGAACTCAATCCCGTTATGGCAAGCGTCGTGTCTATTTAATCTTTACAAGTCCACTTATTTTAGTTTCGATGTACTTACTCTTTTTCCCTTACAATATGTCTGATGTTAATTTGCGAATCATCGCCACTTTAGCATCCTACCTTTTATTCACCACCGTACAAACTGCGGTGATGATTCCGTATTACTCGTTATCCTCAGAAGTATCCTCAGATTATCAGCAACGCGCAAGTTATAACTCGTACCGTTTAGGCTTCTCGATTTTCGCTTCCATTCTCTGTGTCGCAGTTCCTGGCATCATCGTTGGCTTATTCGATGAAAAAGTCGGTTATCAAGTCATGAGCTTGTCCTTTGGCCTTTTATTCTTTCTATCCGTTTTATTCACGGGTCTATTTGTAAAAGAAGAAATCCAAACCAAACCACTCGAAAGCAAATTCAATGTGAAAGCATTGGTTAAACCCTTAGGTCTAAAACCATTTAGGCAATACTTAGGGATGTTTTTAGTCCTTCAAATGGCGATGGCCATCATGAGTGGGTTATTTTTCTTCTTTGTCGATTTCTATATTATTAAAGACCAAACTGCAAACCAAGAATCCACTATTGTAGGGCTAGTCGCAGCAGCCTTAATGTTCTCAATGCAAATCGTAGCTCTACCAGTCTACATCAAAATGATTGAGAAAAAAGGGAAGACCTATGCGTATCGTTTTGGGAGTCTCTTATGGATTGTGACTGCTTTATTTATTTTAGTCATGCCACCAAACGTAAACCCAATTTCCTTATACATACTCGCAGCCCTTATGGGCTTTGGTATTAGTGGCCCAGGTCTAGTACCACACACCATGTATGGCGATGTCGTAGATGCAGGGCAACTTTATTTCAATGACCGCTTAGACGGTCAAATGAGTGGGTTTACCAACTTCATCAATAAGGTAGCACAAGCAGTTGGGTTAGCCTTATTCATGGGTTTAATTGGGCTAGCTGGTTTTAATGAAAGACAACCCGGTGCAGACCCGATCTTATCTCAACCCGATCGTGCGATGATGGCGATTCAATGGATCATGGCTTTAGCACCACTTGTATTCATGAGCATTGGTATTTATATCTCGTTTAGATATCGGATTGATGCGAAAAAACAAGCTGAAATTAAACAAGCCATTACTGACCCTACCTTGAAGGCAGAGGTTCTAGATTCGATTCTATGAAAAAACCAAACGGGCTTCTCTTTTGGCCATTAGGGGCACTCTTGAAAGTATTTGCCTACTTCAAAGGTCAACGCATCGTTAAAAAAACAAAAATCAAAGGTCCAGCAATTACGCTATCTAACCATACTTCATTTTATGATTTTATATACACTACGACAGCCCTTTACCCTTACCGAATGAATTATTTAGCCGCGCACAAGATGTTCTTTGACCCACTTTTAGGACCCTTCCTAAGACTGTCTAAAGCCATTCCAAAAGCATTACTACAACCGGATGCTGTCGCAACCATGAAGTCTTTACGTGTCATCAAACGGGGGGGAATCCTCTCAATTTTTCCTGAGGGTCAAATCTCGAATACCGGTAAATTTATGTTGCCTGCATTCTCGATTGCGAAACTCATAAAGAAAGCCAAAGTCGATGTTTATACCGTGAAACATCAATTTCCCTATTTAGTGAATCCGCCATGGACAAAAAAGACGTTTAGAGGCAAAATGATCACCACAGTCGATAAACTCATCGATAAAAAACACATTTCAGAATTATCCGAAGAAGCGATTTATGATTTAGTGGTTATAGGCTTAACCCATAGCCCCTATCAAGACAACCTAGTTAAAAACTATACTTATAAGCTCAATGACATTCACGGTCTTGAATATGTTCTAACTGAATGTCCAAATTGTCACCAAGTCGGCATGAAATCCGAAAAATATGAACTGCACTGTCCACACTGTGACACCAAGCTCATCTATGACAAGTATGGTCGCCTAAATGGACAAGGTGTGGAAACCTATTATAAGGCACAACGCGAACGATTAATCGAAACTGTTATGAATAACCCAAACTATGCATTAGAAAGTCCAGTGAAACTCGAAGGTTACCAGGACAAACGGGTCAAAACCATTGGGGAAGGACACCTTAAACTTTCTCAAGCCGGTTACCATTTTGAAGGGGTTGTTCATGGACAACCCACTACGTATCACTTTGAAATCAAAGACGTGCCAACTTGCCCCTCAGACATTGGTCGAAACATCCAAATCTATGAAGGGTATCAACTCTATCAATTCGTATTTGAGAATCCGTATTTACCGACACAATTCGTATTACTAGGCGAGGTACTCCATGAAAATGAACGAAGCAGTACAAGACTACATCCTTAAACAACCTGAACCTCAACAATCCATACTACTAGAAATCGAGAGGCGTATTGGTTTGCTATTTCCTAACGCGACGGAAGTACTTTCGTATGGCGTTCCCGCTTTTAAAGGCGAGAGAGTATTCTTTTTCTATGGGGGATTTAAAGCCCATGTGAGTGTATTTCCACCACTGCCTTTAGACCATCCATTGTCAGAATCATTAAAACGGTATCGAAACGATAAGGGAAATCTCTTATTTAAAATCAAACAACCAATCCCTTATGATCTCATCGAAGGGGTTGCGAAAGCGTTATTTGAACTTTATCACAAATAAAAACCAGGGCCTATGACTATAGGTCCTGGTTTGCTATATAAAGGTTTTGGATGATGTCATAGGCGACTCTTAACTGATTGGTTCGGGCTTCATCTAGCGTAAATTGATTGGTCATGAGTGTGATGAAATCATCAACATTTAACGCTTTAAAATCGAGAGGCGCGTTTCCTCTCAAGTAAGATAAATAATAATCTTGCATGAGTTCTAGTGCGTTAATTTCATCTTGTGTTAAGTCGATGCCACGTCTTTGATTGATGTAGCTGATTTTACCAATACGTGGGGAAGTACCTTTTGATTCAAAGGATTCTATTTGAGTCTTAATCGAATTAAATAAGACGATTTCATTTAAGGTTAAAGTAAGCCCTTTGGATTCAAATAGAGTTTTTAATTCTGAGGATGTCTTTATGAAGAGTGTACGCATCGTAATTGAATCTGATAGTGAAATTGTATACAGTTTTTCCATGAAATCCTGATAACGTATGAGATCAGCTTCTGTTGGATTATCTTCTAAGAGCTTGTACAAAATGACAAAATCATCGGCGGGATTACCCGTATGATACAAAATATCTTCAGGGTCTGAATGTGTGAATGTCATGGTGTTCCCATCGAAATAAAGACTACCCTGAATCGTAGTTTCTTCAAAACGGTCGCCAGCTGCACAGCCAAATAGAGTGAATAAGGCGATTAGAAAGAGTCCTAATGTTAGATATTTTTTCATTTTGCACCTCCTTTACTGGTATATTACCAAACAGTTTTGACAAACTAATGACAAAACGCTTATTTACAATTTATATGAATCTTGATGACGACATCGTCGCCGTCATTGAAGAGTGTATAGGTGTATCCATAGAGTTCACAGATTTGTTTAACAATAAATAAACCAAGTCCGGAGCCCTTTTCGCTTTGTGTATTCATTCTGTAGAACGAATTGAATAATTTCTCGATTTCCGCTTCTGGAATGTGACCTGCGTTACGAACGGATAACACATAATGTGTACCACGCTGTTCACCTGTTACTTTGACCATGGCGTTCGTCGTATAGAGTAAGGCATTTTTAACGATGTTGGTTAATAAAATCGATAGAAGTTCTTCACTCATTAGGAGTTCACCCTTCTCAAAAGATTTAATCAACTTGATCTTACGCTGTTTCGCCAGTTCCATCATCGGGGTGAGTAAGGTTTCAAATACTTCGGTATTTACCACTTCATTTGGTCTCAACTTATCTTCAAGTTTCAAGGAATAAGTTAAATCCTGAGTAATCGTGTGGATGGTTTCGATTTGGACTAAGAGTTCTTTTAAGTATTTCTCTTTATCCTTATAACGTCCTACTCCATCAATCATTCCCTCAACCATGCCCTTCATGACGGCGAGTGGGGTTTTGATTTCATGATTGATGGTCATGATTAAGTGTTTTTTCTTTTGTTCTTGTTGTTTTTCATAATCGATATCGGAAGACAACTTTTGATTGGCTTCATTCAGTTCACTGAACGCTTTCTTTAAGTGAAACCCCATCTCATTTAGGGAAGAGGTTAACGTTCTAAACTCATCGTTTCGACGGATGTTTAAGGTTTTATTGAAATCAAGTTCAGATAAACCTTTCGCATACTTGCCAATTTGTTTGATTGGTTTTGAAATACTTCTCGAGATGAATACGGATAATAAGAGAATGACAACCAGAACCAACAGGGATTGGGTCATATTGAGTGAGTTTAAAACCTGGTCGACATTCCGTAAGGATTGAATTCGGGTTGAGACAATTAAATAATCCCCAATCTCAAATTGATAGATGTAGCTAATCGTGTAGATATCTTCAACCTGATCGACGAAATAATACAGATTACCGTCGACAATAGTAGCTTCATGGTCAAAGATCGAAATGACAAAATCTAAAATGTTCGTTTCATTTAAGAAGGTTGGACCAATCGAGGCTTTAATCGCGTCGTTTTGATAATGAATGAACGCGGTTTCACTCGATAAATCCATTAAACTGGTGTCTTCGAGTGGGGTTCCGTTTTGAATCGCACCCGCGTTTTCGACAATTGAGGATTTTACACTTTGGATGTTTTTATCGATATACATCGGTGAAAACTGGGTGTAACTATAATACATGCTACCGAGGTAGACCAAAGAAAAAGAGATCAGTAACATGAAGAATGTTTTGAAGAATATACTTATTTTCATGATGACCTCCTAATCGATTATTTTTCGAATTTATAGCCTGATTTATACACGGTGTGAATGTATTCGGCAGCTTGTCCTAACTTTTGTCTTAAGCGTTTGATGTGGGTGTCTACTGTTCGGTCATAACCAAAGTAGTCATACCCCCAAACGAGATTCAGTAAATCCTCACGTGTGAATACGCGTCCTATATTATGAATGAAGAGTGTGAAGAGTTCCCACTCTTTTTTATTTAGAGTCACGGGCTCGTGATCAACTTTTATCTTAAACGTATCGAGTTGGTATTCGATGATGCCATAACTCATATACCCTTCAATCGTTTCTTTTTGAATGCGAGCGAGTACCGCTTCGATTTTCTTAATGACGATTTTTGGACTATAAGGTTTTGACACGTAATCGTCAATCCCGATTTGATAGCCTTTCAATTGAGACTCTTCATCGGATAGTGCAGACAAGAAGATAATCGGTACTTTAGACGTTTTACGAATGACTTGTCCAATCTCAAACCCATTCACGTGGGGTAACATGACATCGAGTAAAACCAAATCGTAGGTAGCCTTTTGGAATTGTGAAATCGCATCCTGCCCGTCGTATACTTGATCGATGATGGCTTCTTTATAAGTGTCTATTATATAGTCATGGAGTAAATCATTTAAATGTTTTTCATCCTCAACAATTAAAAAACGCATCGTTTCACCTCCCAAAGATTCTATTTAAATCATAACACACTTACTGTTCATTTTTATCTACTGCAATTTACTTTGTCACAAGATTGTCATAACTTATTCAAAAGTTTGACACAACAATCCACTATACTGAAGGCACAAAAGTGAGGGATACAGGATGAAAAAACGATTCTTAGTAATGATTTTATTGGCACTCGCATTCCTAATGACTGGATGTGCTCAAGAAGGGTATATTGGGGATGAAACACCATCCAACGGACAAACTGAAATGACAACAACTTCCACCCGTAAAATTATCTATACTGTGGATATGGGCATTAAAGCGAAAAAACTTGTCCCGCTCTACGATGATCTCATCAGCCGTTTGAATGAAGATGAATGGATCGAATCCGATCAACTTGGCTACGAATCGGGGGAATTGGTCTTAAGGATCAAAACCACCCGTTTAGCCGCTTTCACAGACCAACTTCGAGATGACTTTGAAGTGACACACTTTAGAAGAACGTCAAGGGATGTCTCAATACAGTACTACGATAACGCCACTCGGATTGAATCTTTAGAAGCAGAACAAGCGCGACTAATTACCCTTTACGCAGAAGCGAACCTATACGATCAAATCGAAATCAATAAGCGCTTATCTCAAATCGAAACAGAACTTAGAAACTTAAACAATGAAAACAACCAAACCGACCAATGGATTGAGTACAGTGTCGTGCGAATTCGTTTAAACGCATCCGCCCCATACGATACACTTACATTCCCTGAAAAGATTAGACAAGCCTTTGATCAAGGGATTGACGCATTCACTGGCCTCATTGAATTCATCATCTTAGCACTCATTACCTTATTACCATTTGTTTTGGGGTTTGGTCCAATCGTTGTAGGTATTATATTCTTAAACAGACGCAGCTATCAAAAACGCATGAAAAAAAGAGAAACCAAATAGGAGGACTATATGAAAAAACTACTCAGTATAATCGCATTAGCTTTCGCATTAACCTTAGTTGGGTGTAGCACACCTTATGGACTAGACTACGAATCGGGATTACCACCAACCGGTGAAACGTATGCAGAAATCACCGATAACCCATTCATCCGAACGATAGACCGTTCGGTATCGACCTTTTCAGCCGATGTCGACACCGCGTCTTATTCCAACATCAGACGTTTCTTGAATCAAGGTATTTTACCGGAACGTGACGCTGTTCGAATCGAAGAAATGGTGAACTATTTCACCTACGACATCGATGCACCACAAGCAGGTGAAATCATAAACGTTCATAGTGAATACAGTGACGCCCCATGGCAATCTGGTCATAAATTACTCATGCTTGGACTAAAGACTGAAGACATTCAGTTTGATGAATCCGTCGGGATGAACTTAGTATTCTTAATCGACGTATCTGGTAGTATGTTTAGTTCCGACAAACTCCCCTTGCTTAAGCAGGCTTTATATTTGCTCATTGAAAACTTAAGACCGATTGACAGAATCTCGATTGTGACCTATGCAGGTTCAACAAAAGTCCTTTTAGAAGGTGGCGATAGTACGGATAAAGATGAGATCATTCAAGCCTTAGACCGCCTCCAAGCCTCAGGATCCACAGCCGGTGCGAGTGGGATTAACCTCGCTTATAAGGTTGCGAAAGAAAACTTCATTGAAGGGGGAAACAACCGAATCATTCTCGCCTCTGATGGCGACTTCAACGTGGGAGAATCTTCAGTTGGAGGGCTAAAAGCGCTCATTTCAGAAGAACGTGATCACGGGATTTTCTTAAGCGTCTTAGGGTTTGGAACCGGGAACTACCGTGATGACATCATGGAATCCCTAGCAGACCATGGAAATGGTGTATATTACTATATCGATTCCTTAAAAGAAGCCGAAAAAGTTTTAGTCCATGAGTTGGGCGGGACGATGATTACAGTGATGAAAGATGTCAAACTTCAAGTCGAGTTTAATCCAGCATCCGTCAAAGCATATCGTTTAATTGGTTATGAAAACCGAGTATTAGATTATGAAGACTACGAAGACGACACGAAGGATGCCGGTGACATTGGGTCTGGTCATGTAGTCATCGCGTTTTATGAAATTATCCCAGTCGGTAGTCCAACCGAAGTACTGACCATTGAATTTGATCCAATTGAGGACTTAAAATACGATTCTACCAACTACCTTGATGAACTTTTAACCCTATCGATTCGTTATAAAGAACCGACTGAAAATACCTCACAAGAAATCCAAAAAGTAATCTTGAATGAAGCCTATACGACCACACCATCCAAAGAATTTCAATTTGGCAGTGCTGTAGTTGAATTTGGCTTACTATTAAGAGAATCAAAGTATAAAGGCACCTCTAGCTTTGACGCCATTATCGAAAGAGCGACGAACGCACTAGAATTCGACCCTCACGAGTATCGAAGTGAATTTGTTAGACTTGTAGAAATGGCTAAAAATATCTCAACAGCGGATTAAGCACATTGAATATTATACATTTGCTTAATCCAGGATACATCAGCGCTCCCACACCCCAGGGAGCGCTCTTTTTTTCAAATTCACCTGAAATATACGTTATAATGAATATGGAAGTGATAACATGACACTCAAAATTGGTGTGGGCGAAATGGTCAGTTTTTTATACGCTTCAGGAGACCTCAGTTCTGAAACCTTTCAAAACGTTTCACAACTTGAAGGCATTAAAGCCCACCAATACGTTCAAAACAAATACGATTCAAAAGGTCAAAAAGAAGTATCAATCAAAGGTAATTACGATTTAAACGATAAAACATACCAAATTCAAGGTCGTATGGATGGCCTACTCGAAATCGATGGTGAAATCCACATTGAAGAGATCAAATCGACGCGTAGAGACATTCACGATTTTTTATTCACGCCGAATTTAGAACACGAAGCTCAACTTAAAATATATGCATTTTTATGGATGTATCTAGAAAACATCGGAACCGTTAAAGGGCGTTTAACTTATATCGAATTATCCAAATACCAAACTAAAACGTTTGATTATGTATTTACAAGAGCAGAACTCAAGCCGTTTTTTGAAACATCGATTGAAACTTACGGTGCTTGGATTACAGAATTAGAACTTCACCTAATTGAGAAAAAAGCCTCTTTACAAGCCTTAAAGTTTCCATTTGAGACTTACCGTAAAGGTCAGCGCGATTTGATGAAAGCGACTTACCATACGATGAAAGAAGACGAGGTCTTATTCGCCATCGCACCAACCGGGATTGGGAAAACGATGGCGACCCTATTCTCAACCTTAAAAGCCCTCGATGATGATCAAGAGAAAATCTTTTATTGTACCGCCAAAAACCAAGGTAAAAAAGTCGCGATTGATTCGATGGACACCTTACATACTCAAGGTTTAAAGACCAAAACGATTGAGATTACTTCTAAAGATGATATTTGTTTTTTAGAAAAAAGAGAATGTGACCCGGATAAATGTCCGTTTGCGAGAGGCTTTTTTGACCGTTTAACCGACGCCATGAAAGACATGTTTTTAAATGAATCGTTAATGACACGTGCGGTCGTTGAAAGCTATGCACGTAAACATACTGTATGCCCATTTGAGTTCTCGTTATTTATTTCTTATTACGTCGATGTTATCATTTGTGACTACAACTACGTCTTTGACCCAAGAATCCATCTGGTCCGCTACTTTGACGATGATACTTATAAACCAAAACTCTTAATTGATGAAGCCCACAACATGGTACCTCGGTCACGAGACATGTTTTCCGCGACTTTACTAAAAAGCGATTTAATTACCTTAAGAAAAGCGGGTTCTAAGCTCAAACCAAGTATAAGGCATTCTGTGAATAAACTGATTGAACGGTTTGACCACTTTGAAGCGGAACTTGAAGGTGAAAACTTTAAGAGTTATTTAAATGTCGATATGACTTACTTAGAACTCGTTTCGAATTTGATGATGAAAATCACGAATGCACTCAAAGAAAACCCCAAATACCCAAAAAAATCTGAAGTCATGGATGGGTATATGAAGCTTTTAACGCTTTCGGTGATTTCCCTTTATTACGATACCCCATTCCGATTTAATATCATTAGACAAACTGAAGATTTGGAAATCACTATCCAGTGTTTGGATGCGAGTAAGTATATTCAAGATACGTTAAAAAATAAATCCCACGGCGCGGTATTCTTCTCAGCGACCCTCTACCCAACCGATTATTACCAAACCTTAATCAGTAAGGGTTATGGACAAATCATTCAGATTACTTCACCGTTTGATCGTGAAAACTTAAAGATTATGACCAACGACCGTGTCGATACACGGTATAAATCAAGAGACCAATCTTTAGAACAAATCACTAAAGCGATTGAGACGGTTGTAAAGTCGAAAGTTGGAAACTACATCGCCTTTTTTCCATCTTATCAATATTTGAATCAAGTAAAAGACGCGTTAGATGCGAATCTAGATATCGACATCATTGTTCAATCTAGAGCGATGGAAGCTTATCAAAGAGAAGAAATCATGTCCTTATTCAAACGAGACCTTTCAAGATCCCAAATCGCTTTCTTCGTGATGGGCGGTGTCTTCGCCGAAGGCATCGATTATGTCGGAGACATGCTATCGGGGGTCATTATTGTTGGAGTAGGATTACCGATGGTCAATGAACCGAATCAACAGCTACGGGCTTACTACGATGACACCTTCAAACGGGGCTTTGATTACGCTTATACCTACCCAGGGATGAATAAGGTTATTCAAGCGGTTGGAAGAGTCATTCGAAAAGATGATGACTACGGGGTTGCGTTATTGATGGATGACCGCTTCGTAACGCCTTTATACAAACGCTTAATGCCGAAGGAATGGGATGCTAAACAAGTGGTGCGCACGGAGTCCCATTTAGAGGATACACTAAAGACCTTTTGGGAGAAGATGGCTGCAAAATACCCGAAATCTTAAAAGGGTATCTACACAACTTAATAATTCAAGTATAATGAACGTATATAGGGAGAAAAAACTATGACTGAAACTTTATCGAATCGTTCGAAGTGGACGTATGCCGCATCCGGTCTTGGCAGAGACATGATGTATGCGTTATACAGTACCTACTTACTGGTTTTCTTTACGGATGCGATTGGGGTATCCGACTGGGAGTTGTTAGCGATTGGGGTTGTCATCGCGGTTGCACGTATTTGGGATGCGATCAACGATACCTTAATGGGCATCATCATTGATAACACCAAGTCTAGATATGGTAAGTTCAAACCGTGGTTACTCATCGGAGCGATTACGTCTGCCATCATGTTTTTCTTATTATTCCAAGATTTTGGATTAACGGGCGGGCGGCTCGTCCTCGTATTCACAATCATTTATGTATTATCCGATATGACTTTCACCATGAATGACATCGCATATTGGTCGATGTATCCTACCTTTACAAGTGACCCGAAAGAACGCGAATCAATTGGTTCAAAAGCGCGTATCTTCGCGAATTTAGGGATGTTCATCACGATTGCTTTGGTACCGATTATTTATCAGAACTTCGCAGCTGGTCCAAAAGCCGCATTCTTCTGGATTGCGCTAGTGATTGCGAGTATTTATTTAATCTCTCAAATTCTGGTATTTTTCGTAGTAGAACCGCCTAAAAATCACCTCGTCATTGAAAATCAACCGAAAACAGCCTTTAAAGATGTTCTTAAAATCATTTTTAAAAATGACCAACTCGTGGTCATTATCATCGCTATTTTCTTATTCAATACAGGCTATTATGTAACAACCGCTTTAGGCATATATTTCTTCAACTATGATTTTAATAAGTATGGTGGCGCTGAGTTTACTATTTTCTCAGGCATTCTCGCTTTAAGTCAACTCGCATCGTTATCGTTATTCCCAGTAGTCGCGAAAAAGATCTCTAGAAAACAAATTTTCACCTACGCCATCGTATTCATCGCGATAGGTTATCTTTTATTCTTAATGGTGGGTAATCTTCTACCACTCAATATGGTTTTTGTAGGACTTGCTGGATTCTTTGTTTTCTTTGGGGAAGGCTTCATTCAGGTATCCGTTTTAGTCATGCTTGCAGATACCATCGAGTATGGACAGTGGAAGCTTAAAACCCGAAACGAATCGGTTATGTTTGCAATCAATCCGTTCGTGGTGAAACTCGCGACCTCAGTTCAAGTTTTAATCGTTACAGCGACTTTAGCCTGGTCTGGTTTAAACCAAAAGGTCATTGAACCCTTAACCAGTGCACGTGAACTCGCAGCGTCAGTTGGCCAAGTATTTACAACCGATCAAGCAAGATCGTTGATACAAGCAAATGTCACGGATGAAATGTTACTGTGGCTTCGAATTTCAATGGTTGTTTTACCAGCATTATTTATTTTAGGGGCATTCTTGGTTTATCGAACCCATTATAAGATTGATTATCAATTGTTCGATCAAATCAAAAAAGATATTGAAAAAGATTTACAAAAAGGAGACACACAATGAAAGTAATCAATCAAGCAGTCGTTTTAAAAAATGGCGTTAAACTCCCGAAAATTGGATTAGGGACCTGGCAAGTTAAAGACGGGGATGAATGTTATCATTCCGTATTGGCAGCTTTAAAGAATGGCTACCGTCACATCGATACCGCTGAAGGCTATCAAAATGAAGAATCGGTGGGTAGAGCCGTTAGAGATTCTGGATTAAAACGAGAAGACGTCTTTGTTACTTCTAAACTAGAATCACACATTAAAACTTATCAAGGCGCGTTAGATGCCTTTGAAAAAACCTTAAAAGCATTGCAGTTTGAATACTTAGACTTATTCTTAATCCACGCCCCATGGCCATGGAGCGAAATAGGTAAGGATTGTAGCAGTGGGAATGTCGAAGCTTGGAAAGCGATGGAATCCCTATACCGTGCAGGTAAGATTCGTGCGATTGGGGTATCTAACTTTGACCCTAGTCACATTGAAAATATTCTTAAGCATTGTGAAATTATTCCACATGTCAATCAGATTGGCTATTTCATTGGTTTAGATCAACAAAAAACCTTGGATTACTGTGCATCTAAAGGCATTGTCGTCGAAGCTTACTCCCCACTTGGAATTGGGTATCTCTTAAGCAATCCAATCATTGGTGAGGTTGCGAAGAAGTACCAAGTTTCACCAGCTCAAATTTGTATTCGTTACTGCTTAGAGAAGAATACGGTACCACTACCGAAATCGACACACGAAGCGAGAATCATTCAAAATACCCAAGTAGACTTTGAGATTAAACCTGAAGATATGAAAGTATTAGAAGCGATTAAGGGCGACCCTAGACGTTGGAACTAAACTAGTAAAACGATATCAAAAAAGAAATCCTTTAGGCGATATGAATCAACCAGAAGGATTTCTTTGTTTTTGGAGTGATTTGTTCGTTTTAGGTTCACAATTGTGAACATTTTCTTTAAAAATGTTTACTAAAGTGAACATGAATTTGGACGCACTCTAGAATAGAACACTCGTGTAACCTTACTGTAATCATCCAAATCTGACTTACTTTTTTCATATAGATTAATTATTAGGCTTCTTAGTAATTCATAAAAGGTATATATTGAGTAGATACTTTTTTTCAATATTAACGTGATTTTAGACGTCACTTCATTTTTGTGTTATCATATAGATACGAATATTTTTGTTTATATGAAGGAGCAATTTATGAATACATTTACAAAATGGCTTTTAGCCAGTGGACTCATCCTTTTTTCTGTGATTATTTATGGTACACGAATCCAAGCAGATAGCCAAGTAGACGCGATTTATTTCGGGTCTTTAACCTGTTCAAACTGTCAACAAGTTGCGTCCTCTGGGGTTTTAGATGATCTTGAAGACGAAGGCTATATCGTCACTAAGTACATCAGTGAAGTCGATTACGACTTATTTGAAGAAATGTTTGCGCGTTACGCTAGAACCTACGATGTCCCGAAAAATAAGAACCTAGTCCCGATTCTTTATGTAGGGGATACCTATTTTGATGGTGCGGATCGAATCATTCAAGGCATTCAAAATGGGGATGTCCAAGCGATTATGGATCAACAAGCCCCATTAGACCCCATTGAATTCGTCTATGGCGATATCACATTCAATGATTTATGGGTATTGTTAGGATCGACCGCTGTCTTAGGCATCCTAGACGCCTTTAATCCTTGCGCCATCGCGATGCTTTTGATGTTCTTATCCTTCTTAACAGATAAGAAACGCACAAAACCAATCTTTTATATTTGTTTGTCCTATATCCTTGCGATATTTGTGACATACTTCATTTTAGGAACTTTCTTATCGAAAGCCCTAGCCTTACTCGCACCTTATATGATTGTGTTCTATACAATCATCATCGTATTAGCACTATTCATTTCGGCTTTAAACTTCATGGATTTCTTCGCAGCCAGAAGAAAAGCGTATGGTGAAATTAAAAACCAATTGCCCAGACGTTTCTTCGCTGTAACCAAGAAACTCATGAATAACTTCGCTGAAAGCATTGAATCGGGCGACATCACGGTATACTTAATTGCGTTTTTAATCGGGATGTTTGTCGCGATTGTCGAATTCCCATGTAGTGGTCAAGCGTTTGTCGCGTGGACAGCAATCATTGTCGACCGCACCGCACACGTCGCCTTATTCAACATTTTATTATTTGTTTATGTCTTATTATTTGTTTCCCCACTCATCGTCATTAGTGCCATTACATTAAAATCTCAAAATATCCACGTGGTTTCAAACTTTGTAAGAAACCGATTAGATATCATTAAACTCGTGAACGCTCTTGTATTCTTAGGGGTTGCGATATACTATATTATTAGAGTCATCTAAGGGGATTATTATGCACATCAAACGTATTTATGTCATCGACAACAAAGGTAAAACCGTATTTAAAGGTCCGGTTTCCAATTTAAAATTTAAACCCGAAAGCGTCAAACAAATGTCCATTAAACTGTTTAACGATGAGAATCCATGTATCATTCATGAATCCTACGCAATTGAACAGTTAGCGACTGAAGTAGAACATATTTTGTTGTCGAAACAAACCTTAGAAATCCGAATTGATGTGAAACTTCAAACTGAATTACCAGAGTTAGAACTCATGAATTATTTAAACCATACTTTTAAACTGGACGTGAAATCATGAAAATCTTTGATTTAGACCACGCAGCTACGACCCCAATTCACCCTTTAGTACTGGACGCCATGTGGCCTTTTTTAAAGTTATCTTATGGGAATCCATCCTCGATTCACGAACTCGGTATGACCGCTAAAAGAGCGATTGAACAATCGAGAAAACAGATTGCAAGTATTCTAAACTGTGAGCCCAATGAACTCATTTTTACAGGTTCAGGTACTGAAGCAACCAATCTAGCAATCAAAGGCTACGCTTCAAAACACCCAAATAAAAAAGAAATCATCACCACTCAAATTGAACATGCAGCAACTCTAAGAACCGTTCAGTATTTGGAAAAACAAGGTTATAAAGTTCACTATTTAAAGGTAGATCATGAAGGGTTTATTGACCTAGTTGAACTTAGATCTTTAACCAATCCAAACACCCTTGTAGTCAGTATTATTTGGGGAAATAACGAAATCGGAACGATCCAAGATTTAGAATCCATTGAAAAAAATCGTCCATGAACAGGGCAGTATACTACATGTGGACGCAGTTCAAATGCTCGCCCACATTCCAATCGATTTAAAAGCTTTAAATGTCGATATGATGACCTTATCCGGTCATAAAATCGAAGGCCCTAAAGGCATTGGATTACTCTATAAAAAGAGTACCATTGAACTTGAACCCATCATTCATGGTGGTGGCCAGGAAACACATCTGCGTGCCGGGACGGAATCGGTGATTGGTATCGTCGGGTTTGAAAAGGCACTCGAAGTACTCTCTCTTAAGTACGACCAAAAACATAAACACTTAAGTGAACTATCGAAAGCGTTTATCCACCAACTTAAAGAGAAAATGCCGTTTCAATTATTGGGTCCTGAAATTGGGCCTAACCGTATTCCGGGATTATTATCTTTATCTATTCCTGATGTTGTCGGTTTGAAGATTCAATTTAAACTCAATCAAAAACACATTTATGTATCCACAGGCAGTGCGTGTCATACCCATGAAGTTGGGGTCTCTCACGTCATTGAAGCGATCCAAGCGCCTTATAAAGAAGGCATTATTCGTGTGAGCTTTGGAATGGATACCGTGATTGAAGATATCCCTTATTTGGTGGAACAATTTTACGAAGCTTACGATCAACTCATATAAAAAAAGTTCAGAAATTCTGAACTTTTTGTTTATAGTAGGTGTTTTAAATTGGTTAACAAAGACTCAATCATCTCTGGTTTTGTAAACCAGGAAGTCACCAAACGAATGGTTTTAATAGAACCTTTATCGGTCCATATCTCAAAGGCATAGGATTTTAATAATTGATCAACTACATTCGATTTTAAGTCAATAAAGATTTGATTGGTTAGGACCGGATATAACGGTTGAATCCCTAAGGCATTTAACCCTTTGGTTAATTGAATCGCCATTTGATTGGCGTGATTGCCTAACTCAAAGAAGAGATTGTCTTGAAATAAGGCTTCAAATTGTAGTGCAGCGATAAACCCTTTCGCAAGCAATCCGCCACTTTGTTTAATCGAATAGCGGATGTGCGGTTTCAATATGTCGTTTTTAACGACTAAAGCTTCACCAAGCATCGCGCCATTTTTAGTGCCGCCTATATAAAAGACATCTGTATATAAGGCGATATCTTCTAAAGTGAGTTTCGAAGCTGCTAACGCAACCCCTAATCTCGCACCATCTAGAAATAAATATAAACCTTTACTTTGACAGTAGTGATATAAAACCGAAAGTTCTGCTTTGGAGTAATACGTCCCGGTTTCGGTTGCGTTAGAGATATATACCATCTTGGGGATGACACGGTGTTCATCGGTATAGGTTTGATAAATGGGATCAATCGTTTCTGGGGATAACTTACCAGATTCATTTGGAACTAAAATAATTTGATGACCCGTCGATTCAATCGCCCCGGTTTCATGGACAAATATATGACCCGTATCGGCGGAAATTACCGCTTCATATGGTTTTAAGACGTGGCTGATCAAGACTTTGTTTGTGATCGTTCCGCCAACTAAAAAATGGATATCCACTGGGGTTTTTAAAAGGGCTTGAATACGATTTTTAACCTGATTGGATAAAACATCTAAACCATAACCATTAAACTGGGTTTCACTGTATTTTTGGAGTAATTCAAGAATCCTCGGGTGACCTATTTCACTGTAGTCGTTTTTAAAAGAAATCATGATTGCATACCTCACTCATAGAATCATTATAATCGATAATGTATAAAAAAAGATGTGGTAATCCACACCCCTTTAGACGATTTTGTTTTTACCGCGTTTTTTCGCTTCATATAAATTGATGTCAGCTTGATGAATAAAATCATATAAGGAAGACCCTGGATACTCAAACACACCCCCACTGATGGTGACTGGTTTTTGATCAATGGAAACCGTTTGTTCAACCTCTTTACGAATACGGTTGGATATTTCGATGGCTTGAATTCTACCCGTGTTTCTAAACACAACTAAGAACTCTTCACCACCATAGCGACCTACAGAATCAGTCTTTCTTAAGTTCTTTTGAATCACAGTAGCGATGGTTTTTAAAATCTCATCACCCTTAATATGACCATACGTGTCGTTTACCTGTTTAAAATCATCAATATCGAGCATGAGTATTGACAAATTATCCTGATAATCGAGGTCTTGAATCGCTTGTTTTAAGTCATCGATAATACCGCGGTAATTGAACACTTTGGTAAGTTCGTCTGTGATTGAACGCTTCAGTAGACGTTCTTTTTCTTCGAGTAATTGGTGTTCGTTTTGTTTTCGTTCGGTGATATCAAACACGATTCCAGAAAGCAGTAATGGTCGATTTAAAGCGTCCCGTTTTGTTACGACCCCGCGGTCATAAAAGAAGCGATATTCGCCGTTTTTGGCTTTAATGCGGTACTCGACATCATACACATGCGTTTCCCCATAAAGATGTTTACGCATATTATCCATCACAGGTTCATAGTCATCTGGATGTAGTTTGGATGTGAAAAAGTCAAAACCAATCGGTTGTTTCAACTCACTGAGTTTATACCCTAATGCCTGTGCTTTGAGTGGGTTAAACGTGACTGTGTTGGTCGGTACGTCCCAATACCAACGACCCAAATTGCCTGTCCAAGAATAGTCTAGCGTGTCACCTTTGTTTTGTTCGTCTAGTAAATGGTCAATTAGACGTTGTTGAGCCTCGATTTGTTTCTCCAAATCTAGAATCTTTTTTTCAATCGTTGTCATAGGAACACCTCACTGTTATTCTATCACAAAACACTTGTAAAATGTCGTAATAGACCGATTTATTTATAATTATTTGAACATCAAAGAAAAATCGTTTGGATTATATTTTTTCTGTGATATAATGAAAAAAAACTAAAAAAGGACGAATCGTTATGAAACCTAAACATATTTTATGGGTACTATCTTGTATCACGATGATGTTACTGATGGGAACCGTTTATGCCTATAGTGTATTAAGATACCACATTGAATCAATCTATCAAACCTCAACCTTAGAAAGTGGGTTACCTTACATGACAGCCCTCTTTTTTTACGCACTTTCGATGATGGTTACAGGACGTTACTTAAAACCTAAACGTCTTCGTAAAATTGTATTTTATGGTACTTTACTGATCATACTTGGGTATTTTCTATCCGGTATTACTACCCATATTTATGCATTAACGTTAACGTATGGGGTACTAATCGGTACTGGTGTAGGGATGGTGTATGGCGTACCAATCTATATGGTTCAAATTCTATTTCCTAAGAAAAGTGGTCAAATGACCGGACTGATTTTATTAGGGTTTGGGATGTCTCCTCTAATTACAGCACCGTTATCTAGAATACTCATAGAAACATGGAGTTTAAGGGAGACCTTCTTTGTTTTAGGATTCATATTCTTGATGATTCAATTGCCTTTATCCTATCTATTCATTGTAAAAGAAAAGAAAACATTTAATGCTCAAAAAGAAGAGGATTCGACCAAAATCAAATTAAAACCATTTAAAATAATCTATGCGTTATTTGTTATCGCGACGACTATTGGTTTAATGATGATTGGGTTAACCTATACCATCGGTGTTGACTTTTATGATTTAAATCCCAATCAAGTAACTCTAATGATCTCTCTTTTCGCAATCCTAAACGGTATCGCTAGGCCCTTGTTTGGATGGGTCATGGATCAAACGTCAACACGGGTTTCTGGACTCATCAGCGTAGGTTTAATGATATTAGCGAGTTTGGTTGGTATCCTTAACCAAGGGACTTCCGCGATTCTATTTGGTATTACCTTCGGTTTGTTCTGGTTTAACTTAGGGGCTTGGTTAGCCATCATCCCCGCTACTGTTAAAGCGTATTATGGGGTTAGACAGTATGCGAAAACGTATGGGAAACTCTTTACCGCTTATGGGGTAGGCGCGATCCTAGGCACACTCATCTCTGGGTTTATATTAGACTTTTTTGACCATACGTTATACCTATATTCAAGTCTATTGGTTTTAATGGTAGTTTCAATTGTACTCTTAATGAAACTACCCAATAAAAGTCTAAACTAAAAGAAAAAGGACATCAATTGTCCTTAAGCTTTAATCGCACATCTGAGTTTCGCAGAACGGGCTCTAGAGTTATTGAAAACCTCGGTTTGCGTGGGTAGTGTCGGTCCGAAGACAGCACCGTATATACCCGTTCTTTGATAGTGTTGAAAGGCTTTTTTAACGAGTCGGTCTTCACCAGAGTGGAACGTTAGAATCGCGACACGTCCACCTTTTTTGAGTAGAAGTGGTAATTTTTCTAAAAGATCATATAAAGCTTCATATTCTTGATTGACATCGATACGAAGTGCTTGGAAGGTGCGTTGGGCAGCTTTCTTAATAGAATCCTCTTGAATCGATTTTGGAAGATTCTTTAAGGCTATTTGGATGACTTTAAATAAGTCTTTCGTGGTTAGAATCAACTCACCACGAGCTTTTGTTAACGTGATTTCATGGGCGATTTCTTTCGCATACGTCTCATCGGCGTTTTCGATGAGCATCCCTTCAAGTTCGTCTTCGGTAAGTTCTAATAAACGAATGCTTGCGGGAATACCGGTATGCGGGTTCATGCGTAAGTCGAGCGGCCCATCAAACTTATAGGTAAAGCCTCTCGATGGGTCATCGATTTGCATTGAGGAGACTCCAAGGTCAGCTAAGACAAAATCAAACCCATCAACAGGGATTTGATCTAAGTCGCGGAAGTTGATGTTATGAAGTGTGAAATCATTTGATGTAAATCCTGAATCCAATAATCTCTGTTCAGTTTTAGGCAGTTCAATCGGGTCTAAATCGGTTGCGTGAAGATGACCGGTATGGTTGAGTTTTGTAAGCATGTGTTTCGTGTGACCACCAAACCCAAGCGTACAATCTAAGCCGATTTCCCCGGGTTGAATCGCTAAAAACTCCAAGATTTCATCGATCATGATCGACCGGTGCATCCCAGCTGGAGTATTCCCTTTTTCCATGACGTGTTCAATCACGTCTTGGTACTTATCGGGTTGTTGTTCTTTATACTTTTCTTCAAATGTTTTTGGATATTTTCCTGAGTAGCGTTTACGGCGCTTTGGTTTGTTTTCTTCCATGTTAATCACCCTTACCTTAGTATCGTAACAAATTCGATTCTAATAAGCAAATTGAAAAGAAAATGGCTATTGAAATTAGCCATTTGTCCTTATATCTTTGTGTAATTGAGTTTGAAAATACTGTTAGCTCTACCGTCTACTTCAAGAATGTAGGTTCCTTTTTGAAGTTCGTAGGTTTCATATCCCGTAATCTTAGCGATTAAATTACCTTCAAGTGTAGTTAAATTCCCTATCTTTATGTATACATCATTATGATCAGTACCAAATTTGTATAATCCATCCGAATCTATGACGACTTTTATATATTGAACGGGGACATTATTATATCCATAAAACGGGTCTTCATGGTACGTATCAGTCAGTGTGTTTAGCACATCTAGTGATCGAACAACAGATTGTTTGATTGGAAATAGTTCGAATCTAAGCGTTATTAATCCGTTACTATCTGAGAAAATATAGACTGGATCAGAATCTTTTGACAGGATGAAACTGGTTTGATAAACTTCCTGTTTTAAAAAGAAACCTAAGTTGTAGGTATTCTCAATCAAGTTTGTCCAACTGCTAGAACTGTACCTTACATAGTATAACTCCTCTAAGTCTGTGGAAACCTTGAAAAAATCAGCGTTTGATTCAAAATCAACTTTGACTTCTGTATTCTCGTTAAGTACCAAACTCAAGTTTTCATCTGGAAATCTATCGGAGTCCACTTTTACAAACTCTAATTGGTGCCCACTACTAGAGTAAGGGTAATCGATGTATAAATCGTGTATACCAGCTTCAACAACATCGAAGTAGAAGATAGTATCCATCACGGTATCCCCTTTATGGAATCGATTACGAACTACACCCTTTGAATCTTTTAAAACAACAGTTGGCTTTTCATTAATAAGTCTATTTGTGAGTAAGGTATAAGTGCCTCTTTCTAATGGAATTTGATAATGAACTGTGTGTGAGGTTCTGGCAGCCGCGTAATAAAAAACTTCATTGGGTTCGATTGAAATAATATCTTTAGGGTCTGGTAATACAAAATACCGATTCGTATCTTTAAAATTGTATGGGGTAAATGCTTCAGCAATTATATCGCTGCTGATTTCGATTTGCATGCGATAATCGTCGGTATTAAAGGTAAAGCCAACCGACATATTAACAGCATTTTCTGTAAACTTAAATTCAAAAACGGCGTATTTTTCATCTAAATAGGATTTAGATATATCAATCTCTTTTAAAGTATCCACCAACATTTCGTAATCTCTTTCTGAAAAGAAGTTCGGAAATAAACCTGTCAATACATAATGGTTTTCATCCGCTTTTTCTACCTTAATATCTTTGATTACATACCCTGTAGTAGTATCTAAATCGACCAATGAAGGTTCATCTATTTTCATGATTTCGACTGCTTCTCGAGGACCATAAATAGATTGATCTAGTCTTGCAAAATAGAATTGACCATTTTCTTCATATTCAGTGACCGTATACCCATAATGCGAGACTTGAACGTAAAAGGGTTCTTTTTGATAATAATATTCTTGTTTTGCATACCCATTAAATGTACCGCCTCTAACCGTACCTTTAACGGAAACGTCTAATAAATAGTGAAATTGATTGTTAGATTCTTCAAACTGTTTTAAGGCTTTGGATAATTCACGGCTTTCTGGACTCGTTTGGATAAAATCACAGCCGGTTAATAGGAAAGCACAGGTGAGGATGTAAAGGATTAGGAATCGTTTCATGAGTAGTTACCTCGTTTGAGTTCATTCTAGCATATAGTTAACGGATATGAAATAACTAAGAGTATATATTTATGAAATGTTATTCGTTTTAAAATCAAAAAAAATACCCTAAGCTCTACTTTTTGACATGGATCTAATCTTATAATATAATGATATCATAAATTGATATGATGAAAGGTGGGCTCACTATGAACAGTCGTTATGAAAAGAAACTGTATCTTGGATTTTTAAATATGCATATTCTCTACCACGCTTCGAAAGAACCCATTTATGGGGTTTGGATGATTGAAGAACTCAATCACCACGGTTACCATGTGGGACCTTCTCATATTTATCCAATTCTAAAAGAAATGGTTAAAGAAGGGCTACTTGAGGTTTATGAAAATTCCGAATCAGGTAGAATGCGTAAGTATTAACAGATTACCGAAAGAGGTAAAAAGGTATTAAACGCCTTAAATGCTAAACTGAAGGAATTAACTGGAGAAGTTAGAAAGAAAGAAGCCAACTAACATGACAAAAGAACCGATTGTAAAAAAAGCATTTTTGTTCTTACTACTCTTAGGATTCATTAGCCTCTTATCTGACTTTACCCACGAAGGAGCGAGAAGTATATACGGTCCTTACTTAGGTCTATTAGGCGTATCCGCCTTTATGGTTTCATTCACCTCAGGCTTAGGTGAATTCGTCGGACAAGCGTTTCGGTTAATCACAGGTCCAATCGCAGATAAAACCAAGAAGTATTGGTTGATGATGTTTATTGGATACGCCCTCAATTTGTTGGTGATACCATTACTCATGTTCGTTCAGCCTAACATCTATGTAGTCGCGATTATCCTCATATTATTAGAACGTGTGGGTAAAGGGATTCGTGCACCGGCTAAAAGTGCACTCACATCCTTTACAACCCCACATTTAGGGGCAGGTAAATCTTTCGCAATCCAAGAAGCGATGGATCAGTTCGGTGCGTTTCTAGGTCCAATCTTCGTCTTTACAGTTTTAAACTTAAATAAAGGCAGCGAACTCAATGGGTATCAGCTCGCCTTTGGTTTATTAGGCATCTTCGCTATCTTGACCTTACTCATTTTGGTGATTGCGAGAGTGAAGTATCCAAAACCAGATGCGTTTGAAAAACAAACCGAGAAGAAGACGATTAAAGGGAACAAAGCCTTTATTTACTATATGGTTGGGATCGCGCTTATCGGGTTCGGGTTTATCGATTACCCAGTGCTTGCGTTTCATATGAGCCAAGTGATTTTAATCGATGTCACCTGGGTACCTTTACTCTACGCATTGGCCATGGGTGTAGACGCGATTGCGGCATTATTCTTTGGATTCCTTTATGATAAAAAGGGTTTGTTATCCTTAATTTTAGCCATCAGTATATCCCTATGGTCAGCCCCAGTATTTTTTCTCATTTCAAACGAAATAGGTCTTATTCTAGGTGTCATCCTATGGGGCATCGGCATGGGCGCTCAAGAATCGATATTAAAAGCAGTCATTTCGAATTTAGTATCTAAAGACAAACGCGCGACCGCTTATGGGATTTTCTATACCGTATTTGGTGTAGCTTGGTTTTTAGGTTCAATGGTCGTTGGCGCTCTTTATGAAGTTAATATATTATATATTGTTTTACTGTCAAGCTTCATTGAAGCATCAGCCGTTATATTACTCATTATCTTTAACAAAAAATATCCAACATTAAAAGGTGGCATTTAAATGGAACACACACATAAAGTAAAATGGTCAACATTCTTAAAGGATGTATTCTTATGTTCAATTGGATCGTACGGTGGACCAGAAGCCCATTATGGGATTTTCTCATCGATTCTGGTTGATAAGAGGCAATACATTAAAGAAGAAGAACTCACGGAAATGATTGGGCTTTATGCACTAGTCCCAGGACCGAGCAGTTCTCAAACGATTACAGCGATAGGGTATTACGTTGGGGGACCAATCCTCGCGTTATTAACGTTCTTGGTTTGGGCATTACCAGCGATTCTAACAATGAGTTTGATTGGAGTATTCTTTAGTCAAATCGATAAGAACGAATCGTGGAAACCGATCATTACATTCTTACCGGCGGTTGCTGTCGCGTTCATCATTTATGCAGCCTTTACATTATCTAAAAAAGTCTTAAAGAAACGTCAAGACTGGATTCTATATAGCCTGATGTTGATTGTGGGACTTACATTGGTGTCCTATTCGATGTGGGTCGTACCTTTAATGTTAGTTATGGGTGGTCTCATTTGTCTACTCCCCCATTGGAAAGATCGAAAACCAACCGAGATTAAATTAAAGCCAAGATGGTGGGTTTTAGGGATTGTAGTTGGTTTAGCTTTATTCAATGAAGGGTTAAGAATTTGGATTACAGCACCCTGGGTCACACTCTATACATCCTTCTACCGATATGGGTATTCCGTAATTGGCGGCGGACAAATCGTTATCCCTTTAATGATTCAAGATTTGGTGGAGTCGCAGTCTTTAATCTCACTACACGATTTTCTTTCTGGGTACGCCATTGACCAAGCGATTCCGGGGCCGCTCTTTAGTTTCGCAGCCTTTGTCAGTTCAAGGTCATTCGCCGATACCGGCTTCGCATTCCTCGCCGGAATCATTGGTGGACTGAGCATTTTCTTACCAGGCATTTTACTCATATTCTTTATATTCCCACTTTGGCGTAACGCACGCAAGATGGTGTTGATGAAACACTTCTTAAAAGGGGTGACTGTGGTCGCGGCGAGTCTCATCTTAATGACCGCGATTACACAGTCGATTAAGTTACCCGTCGATTTTATCGTCTATGGGGTAGTATTGGTGTCTACTTTAATGTTATTATCTAAAAAGGTACCAGCACCACTCATTGTCATCCTCGCAGCGGCATTTGGATTCTTAGTATAAAACTAAGTTTAAGGAGACCCTATGGGCTTAAAAGAACGTGCAAAACAACTTAAAGTCGATATTCCAGCGGTGTTCATCGCCTTAAAAGCGAAAGAAACCCCATTTCTAGCTAAAATATTTGCTGGACTGACTGTCCTCTACGCACTTTCTCCCATCGATTTGATTCCAGATTTCATTCCTTTTTTTGGGATGCTAGATGACCTCATTTTGTTACCCCTATTCATCACACTTACAATCAAATGGATTCCCAAGGCTCAATTCGAACTATACCGGGAACAATCCCGTAATTTATGGTTAGGTGGTAGACCTAAAAAGTGGTATTATGCCCTACCATTTGTCTTGGTTTGGGTTCTCTTGATTACCCTCATTCTAAGATTAATTTTCTAAAATAGCGGCTCATTGTGAGCCGTTTTATTATAAGCAAATAACCGTATGAAAACAAATACCTTTGATATAATCCTAGTACAAAGTAGGTGAAATGATGATAATCGAAATATGGTCTGACTATGTATGCCCATTTTGTTATATCGGAAAACGAAAACTTGAAAAAGCCTTAGAGAACTATACAGGCGATTATGAAATTGTGTATAAGGCGTATCAACTGGATCCGAATGCAAAAACAGAAGCACAGTTATCGACCAACGACGTTTTAGCAAAAAAATACAACCTCACTCCTGAAAAAGTGAGACAAATGAATGAAAGTGTGAGACAGCACGCGCTAACCGTCGGATTACACTATAAGTTTGATGGGATGCATTATCCAAACACTTTCAACGCGCACCGTTTAGTCAGTTATGCAAAAACAAAAGGCTTGGATCAAGCACTATCTGAACGTTTATTTAAAGCTCACTTCATTGAAGGGCTCAATATCGGTTTAAATGAAACACTTCTAGAACTTGCTTCAGATATTGGTTTAAATGACGTAGAAGCCGTCCTTAATTCAAACGCTTATACAGAAGCAGTTCAAACCGATATTAAAGAAGCAAGAGAGATTCAAATCCAAGGTGTACCATTCTTCGTATTTAACCGTAAATACGCCATTTCTGGAGCTCAACCTTTGGAAGTATTTGAAAACACCATTCAAAAAATCATCTCAGAACAACCTAAAAAATCCCCATTTCAAACCTTAGGCGACCAAGGAAATGTCTGTGGCGATGACGGCTGTGAACGTTAATAAAAAGTCTAGCGATTGCTAGGCTTTTTTCGTTCTTAGAAGGGTTGATTCAAACAGGTTTTGAACTGATATCAAAAACATGTACTTAGTGTAAACTAGAATATATGCAGGAGGCAACCAATGAAAGAAAAAGAGAAAAAGCACCCTAAAGGTGCAATTTCTTCGCTTTATAAGGCTGTTTTATGCCTTAATCAAAGATTATTTTGGTGTCTCTATAGACTAAAAAGGTAGTGTTTTTTAGCCTAGCAATAACGTAACAGCAAGTTAAAGTCCGTTTTTGAGTAAATAAGGGTAACTGTGGGTACTGGTGCGTAAATAGTGGAAAAACAGGTTGTTTTTTTTACTGGTAGTTAGAGGACGTTTTTGGGTAAATAACGGGAAAATCAGGAAAATAGTTGCCTATTCATTCAAGAAAATGTTTATAAACTTAATTTTCAATTTCAAAAAGAATATCAAATTTAAGTTTACTAAATAGCATTACTGAGTCTTCACTTTCACTAGGAGAATTTAGTTTCTGCAATGAATTATCAAAACATGTCTTCAAATCGCAAATCTCAATTTTGATTGTAAGTGGAATGATTAGAATTTCATTTTTTATATTTGATACTTTGCAATTAAGTGTTTCAGCAATACTTCTCTTAAATAACTCGTTCAAATCATTTCTTATTCTCTTAACATTCTTTGAAGAATACAATATTTTACTTGACTGTGATTTCGCAACTTACACCGTCAAAATCAACTATTACTTTACCTGACTTTATTCCTCTTATAACCGCAGAAGGGGCCCCCCCGTAATTCGTTGATTCAAAAATAGCAATCGTGGAGTCTGAAATGTTCCATACTGGCGGAATTATGCTAATTAAGTCTCTATCTGGCATTACACTCTTGATTGTAGACAATCTTGATAAAGTATCTATCGCTTTAATTACCTCGAAGTATCCTTCAGATGTTAACTCTAAGTAGAGCCATCCGTTATCCCTCTCCACAACCGACTTTAGGTCAACATGCGGAAAATCTGCAACTGTATAGGTTTTACTTATCATAGGTTTTATTAGAAAACCCTCACGGTTAAAAGGTTGGACATAGTAATCAATATTCCCTTTTGCTTCTAATATCAATGTTTCACCAACTGCGATAGTATCTTTCACTTTATCTATGTGTCGGTTATCAACAGTATCAAAAGGTAAATCACGGCTCTTTCTTGCATGACTTATCCTTGAGTCTTTATTCAAAAGATCAATAAAGTCTTGCTGTTTTTCTGATCCGTTATCTTCTAAAACAAAGAGAAGTTCAAGTGGTGTTGAAGCATCTATTTGCTTTTGTACAACATAGACTTTTTCAAAACTAAGTGAACCGAATGCAGCTTCAACATTATTTATTATTTCGGTTACATGACCAGCTTTAACGTAAGCATAAATCGCATTTTCATTTGTCCATTCAAAAGTTTCGCGCTCTTCAAGTTGATTGCAAGCCGCTAACGAAAATAGTAGTAACACCCCTATCATTAACCCCATAGTTTTTTTGACCATTCTTAAAATTCCTCCTTATTATCTAATCTTTTTTATGCTTTTTTCTCCTAGATTGCTCTTTCGTTTTCATTTTCAATTCCAAAACTAATTGTTCCCTTCTAAATTCTCATAACTAACTTTTTGTATCAAAGCTTGTTATATTTTTAATGTCGCTTTTTGCAACCACAACAATAAAAGAAGCAAAACCCTCCGCATCAAACATCTCATCGCCGTAATGCTGCCCTACAAGATATATTTTCAGGTTGTCGCCTACTATTTGCATATCATCCAACACATATGAAACGCTAACGCCTGGTGTAATAGCAAAATGAAGAATAAATATCTTATTCTTAAAAAAACTCAACACCAAAATCCATCCATCTGTTAGGTTCTACTGATAGCCATTCATTTCCCGCAAGTAGTGTCGTTAACGCTTCTGCCGATTTTATTATAATCGACAAATTTTTGCCAACTTCAAAAGACATTGATACTTCCTCAAATGAAATGCTCACTCTAACCTCCTTTGACACTCCGTCAAAAAAAGTGTAAATGCAGATATCACCAAGATAAAAACTTGTTTATAAACCTTTTCATGAGTAATTTTATTTTTTGTTAAGCTAATTTTTCGTATATCGTGTGCGATTTTGTATCGATAAAGTTGCTAGAATTACTATGTATAGTGCTATTACAAAAAATAACAACACTAGCAAAATTGATGAGTTTGCTACATAGTTTGTATTCTTAAATAATAAAATCGTAAGTACTATTTCTAAAATGATTGCTAAAACAAGTGTTACTATTAAAATAAACCCCCACCACTTCTTTTTGGGAGCCAAATAATTAAGAACCGCAACAGTAACAAAAACTGCACCAAGAACCATCGCAATCGCTGTCCATGCCTGGAATGCTTCGAGTTCTGGTATAAAAACAGTCATTATCGGCGGTACAAAGGTTGTATAAAAAACTATTCCTGCAACTAATCTGAACACACCCGCTATAATTGCCATTGTCGCAAGTTTCAAGTCAAATTTTTTGATCATTTTCACAAACCCTCTTTATTCTTCGATTTATTTTTATGATTTTTTATCCTATGTTGTTATTACATTTTAATTATATAGGTAAACCGTTGTTTTTGCCAATGTTATCATAAAAAAACAAGCGAATCGATTGACTTTTATATACTTTTTGCGTTTACAAATATTTTTTTGAAGATTAATGTATAAAGTCATTTTCCACAATATAACGAAAAAGCACCATATAGGTGCAATTTCTTCGCTTTATAAGGCTGTTTTATGCCTTAATCAAAGATTATTTTGGTGGAGATGAGGGGAGTTGAACCCCTGTGCATGATTTTTCCTGTGATACTTTCTACATGTTTAGTCAATCAGTTGTTTTCATCAAGTAATCATAGATTGACATATTATGACTTGACTAACCTTGTTAGTTCGTTTAGTTGCTTAAGGTGGCAACAACTAAATATATCTTACTGTTTTGTGCCTTAGACTAAGTCGTAAGAAAACCTAGCGTTGGCTCGCACTTTTTCTTAAGCAGCGAATTGTAAATTTTGGTTTCCGGTTATTAATAACCTCGGTGTTTTTACTTGCACAACCAAGACATGCTTATATCACATTTAAAACCCTGACGAATCCAAGAACATCCCCATGCGCATACATTATATATGAAATGCTTAAGTAAATCAAGATTGATGTATTTTCGCAACCCTTGAATACTTAGCATTATCCTTGTAACGAATAAGGTAATCGGTAGCGCTTTGGATGTTGCAGCTATTCTTGGCTTTAAGCGGTAAAATATAGCCAATTTTAGCTGCGACTTCATACGCTTTTTCTACTAATTTAGGTACGTGTAAGCCTGCCATAACGACGGCGTTATTCATCGCGTTTTGAATGGTCAAGGGCTTATTGATGATGGTATTACTGATACGGTCTAACCAAGTCAAACTGAGTTTTATATCGATTTCATCCAAAGGGGCTTGTCTAAAGTAAGTCGACAGTAATGAAAAGAATCCATATTCTAAATTGGGGGATAGGCTATCCGATAAGGTACTGAGTAGTTCTTGATAGTTTGGTACATCAAAAAAGAAGTGTGAAATACCTTGGTCAATGATGACACTTTGATGCGCATCCTCAATCCAAGTAAGAACTAGATTTGGGTCTACCGTTTTAGGGTCTACAAGTAGGGTAGAAAGCAGTTTGGTCTCAAAATAGTTTAGTTCAAACCACGCTTTCGCATCCAGATTACTCATCGGTAATTTCTGTCCAAATGCGCGAATATCGCCCATTTTTATCCCTAAGTATTCAAAGGGTTTTGGATCTTTTAACAAACGTTTTAAAGTGCCTTCATCCTTTTTAGATGAGAATTCTTGAAACAATTTTTCGATAGACATTAGACACACCACCTATAGAATAATCATATCATAACTTGGTTTTGATTATGGATATTGAACATCCCTTTTGAACCTGTTTTGAAATATTTTTAGTTAATGAGTTGACAAACGATTCGATTACTATATAATAGTATTGAATTTGGTTTATTATTGCTTAACCCAAAGTTTAAATATACTAAACTTTCGCGACAGATAGATAAAAATCTTCACAGGTTGGAATTTCTCTGTTAAAACTCATAATGGCATATTGGGGGTATTTTATGAATAAACTGATTGAATTAAAGGGGATCACCAAGGCATTTGGAGGTCAAGTGGTATTAAAAGGGATTGATTTAGACATTTATGAAAATGAGTTCGTCACCCTGTTAGGCCCTTCGGGTTGTGGAAAAACGACCACACTTCGCATCATTGGCGGGTTTGAAAAACCGTCCTCTGGCGAAGTGTTATTTAATGGTGTATCCGTGGCGGATCTTCCGCCACACAAACGTCCAACCAATACCGTATTTCAGCGATACGCTTTATTTCCACATCTAGACGTTTTTGAAAACGTCGCATTTGGATTACGATTAAAAAAAGAATATCAAAAGATGCCTAAAGGTGAACGTGAGGCATTGATTCAAGAAAAAGTCACGAAGTACTTACAAATGGTCGGTTTAGTCGGCTATGAAAATAGAAGTGTCAATAAAATGTCTGGGGGACAACAACAACGCGTCGCGATTGCGAGAGCGCTCATCAATGAACCACAAGTGTTGTTATTAGATGAACCGCTAGCGGCTTTAGACCTTAAGCTCCGTCAGGAGATGCAATACGAATTGAAACAAATTCAACTTAATGCGGGCATTACATTCATCTTCGTCACCCACGACCAAGAAGAAGCTCTTACGATGAGCGATAAGATTGTCGTCATGAATGAAGGGGAAATCCTTCAAGTGGGTACCCCTGAGGATATTTATAATGAACCAAGCAGCCGCTTTGTTGCGGGATTCATTGGGGAATCGAATATCATTGAAGGGATTATGAAAGATGACTATCTTGTATCCTTTGACGGTAAAGACTACGAATGTGTTGACTATGGCTTTAAGAAAAACGAAATTGTCGATGTCGTTTTAAGACCCGAAGACTTAGACATTGTTGAACCTGGTCAAGGGTTCATCGATGGGGTTGTCGACTCGATTATATTTAAAGGGGTACACTACGAGATTGACGTAAAAGCGTCTGACCGCATCTTTACGATTCATACCATTAAATACCACGCGGAAGGTTCTAATGTGTCGATTGTATTTGATAAAGAAGATGTCCATGTCATGGAAAAGTGGTAATCATGCAAAAAAAGGTATTTAAAAACAAACTCAGTTTTAGGGACTTGAACCTCATGGGTAGCCCTTATTATGTTGTCTTGTTATTCTTAATCATCATTCCGCTGATTTTAATTCTGTTTTACGCGTTTACTGAACGCGTAAACGACTTATTTATCGCATTTTCATTTAAATATTTTAGCCAGTTTTTGAGTGAACCCTCCTTTATAAAGACCATGGTGGATTCCATTCGATTGGCTGTGTACACGACTTTGGTTACACTATCGATTGGCTACCCAACGGCCTACTTCATCACAAAGTTTAAAAAACGTACACAAGCGCTTTGGATCTTAATACTGACCGCTCCGATGTGGGTGAATATGTTATTGAGAACGCTCGCTTGGAAACAAATTTTTGAAATGTTGAATCCAGATTTATTAGGCACCGATTTCGCCATCATCACAGGGATGGTCTATGTGTTCTTACCATTTATGGTGTTACCGATTTATACCGTGTTATCCAAAATCGATCCAAAACTTTACGAGGCCGCAGACGATTTAGGAGCGAATAAGTTTCAAACGTTCTTAAAAGTGACGTTACCACTATCCATTTCTGGGGTATTATCCGGGATTACGATGGTTTTACTTCCAGCAGCAACCACGTTAGTGATACCAAAATATTTAGGTAAAAATCGTTACTTGATTGGAAATTTAATTGAAGACCGCTTCCTAACTGCAGGAAACTGGGGGTATGGGTCTGCTATCGCAATAATATTATCCATCGTCATCATGGCGATGGTCATACTCACTAAAAAACTCGATCGTAATAAGGGGGCACAAGAATGAACATCCTCAAAAAGATTGGGTCTAAAGCCTTCATCGTTACGATTCTAGCCTTTTGTTACGCACCGATTTTATCGTTAGTGATTTTCTCTTTTAATGAGAATAAGAGTTTAACCAATTGGGGTGGGTTTTCCTTCAAATGGTATGAAAAACTGTTTGACTCGACAGACATCATGACAGCGGTCATCATGACACTGCTGATTGCTATACTCGCTACCCTGATATCTGTATTTATTGGAACACTGGCTGCGATATCTTTATCGAAATCCAAAAAGGTATTTAAAGATATCATTATGGGTGTGAACAATATACCGATTGTCAACCCAGAAATTGTTACAGCGGTAGGGTTGTTGTTGCTATTTGTATCTTTCCAAATCGACCGTGGCTACACAACGATGTTACTTGCACACGTGGCGTTTTGTACACCCTATGTAATCATTACAGTTTATCCAAAAGTAAAAAGTTTAGACCCGAACCTCGCTGAAGCAGCGAACGACTTAGGGGCGACACCGGTTCAAGCGCTTTGGTTGGTGGTATTCCCACAAATCAAAGTTGCGATCTTCGCAGCGGCAGCGATCGCGTTTACGATGAGTTTTGACGACTTTGTCATCTCGTATTTCACCGCTGGGTCCGCAACCAATATTAGTATTTATTTATACACATTAAGACGTGGGGTAGAACCGACCATCAATGCGCTATCGACAATCATCATCTTAATCATTGGTGTGATTGTCACATACCGCTATTTAAAATCAAATAATGAACAAGTAAAGGAGATTGAATAAATGAAAAAAACGCTCGTTTTAGCTTTAATGGGCTTAGTGACTCTAGCCCTCACAGGGTGTGGGGTCGTAAGAAGCATAACTTGTATCAACAAAGAAAAATTAGCCCTATTCAACTGGGGAGAATATATTGACCCTGAAATCATCAAAGGTTTTGAAGAAGAATACGATGTGTGTGTCAATATGTCGACATTCGCTTCGAATGAATCTGCGATCACCAAAATGAAGACAGAATCGTTTGATTTAGTCGTTCCAAGTGATTACGCGATTGAACAAATGGTTTCGGAAGACTTAATCCAAACGATTGATTGGAATCAAATCGAAGGCTTCGATCAAACCACGGACTTAGCACCAGGTTTGGTATCTATTTTAGATGAACTCGATTTCGAATTGCTCAATTATGGCGTACCATACTTCTGGGGAAATGTCGGGATTTTATACAACAAAGATGTTGTGTCAAAATCTCAATTAGAAACCTTAGAATGGGAAGTATTCAAATCCAATGACTATGAGATTGCATTCTACGATTCTGCTCGTGATGGCTTTATGGTCGCGTTAAAGAATTTAGGTTATTCCATGAACACATCCAATCAAACAGAACTCAATGAAGCTGAAAACTGGTTGATGGATTTAGCGAGAAAAAACAATGTAGTATTCTTAACCGATGAAATCTTAGATGATATGGTTTCGCTTACCTACGATTTAGCCCTTACCTATTCAGGGGACGCAATCTATTTGATGAGTGAACAAGAAAAACTCGATTTCTTCGTCCCAAGTAGCGGTACGAACGTATGGGTCGATGCCTTAGTCATTCCTAAGAATGCGAAAAATGTTGATCTTGCTTATGCCTTTATTAACTACGTATTATCGTATGAATCCGCAACCCTCAACACCGAATACGTAATGTATTCAACCCCACGTAAAGATGTTTATGAAGCGATGATTTCTGAAGACTCTGATTTCTACGCTTATAAGAATGCCTATGAAGTTCAAATTCACGCGAATGACGAAGTGTTTCGTTACGTACCTGTAACTAAAGCCTTTGTTTCAGATGCATGGGCGAGAATTCGCGCAATCTAAACTAAACCTTAAAAGGGACAGTCACTAAAGTGACGTCCTTTTTTTGAGTTTGAATTTATTAATTCACATACTTATGGTAAAATGGAAAAGAATTGAGGTTTACTTATGCAAACAAGACACGAAATTAGAATCGAAACCATGACATTTTTATATCAACAAGACCTAAGAGGCGATATCGTTGTTGAAGAGTTTAAAGAATCCTACGATACCTACCAAGCGGTCTTAGCCCATTTAGCTGAAATTGACCAAATGATTTCATCGACGTTGGTGAACTATACCTTAGAAAGACTCTCGTTTGTAGACCGCGCCATCATCCGTTTGGCTGTTTATGAAATGATGTATACCGATACACCAAAATCGATCGTCATCAACGAAGCGATCAAACTCACCAAAGCCTACTCCAATTTGGATGATGAAAAACAATCCGCATTTACCAACCGATTATTAGACAATATTGCTAAACGATTAGGGTGATTCTATGCAAGACATCCGTTATTTGACGGTTACGGCTTTAACCAAATACATCAAACAGATTCTCGAAAATGACAAGCACCTAGGCCAGATTTATATCAAGGGTGAGATTTCCAACTTGACCAAACACAGCCGTGGTCATTTTTACTTTACACTGAAGGATGAGGGCGCTCAAATTCGCGTTACAATGTTTTCTAACTACGTAAAAAACCTAAACTTCAGTCCAAAAGATGGGGATAAGGTTCGTCTATTTGGTTCAATCTCGTTATACGAAGCAGGCGGGTCTTACGCCATTAATGCCTATACCTTAGAACAAGACGGAATTGGTAGTTTATATTTAGCCTATGAGAAACTCAAAAAGTCTTTAAACGACTTAGGCTATTTTGACCCAAAACGTAAAAAAGCCATCCCGAATTATCCCAAAGCAATCGGTGTGATTACCTCACCAACCGGGGCAGCCATCCGTGACATCATTCATACCATCGAAAGACGTTACCCATCCGCAACCCTTTACTTATACCCAGCTTTAGTTCAAGGGGAAGAAGCGAAGTATTCGATTGAAAAACAAATTCAAAAAGCAAACAAAGACCAACTTGTCGATGTCCTCATCGTTGGACGTGGGGGTGGGTCGATTGAAGATCTCTGGGCATTTAATGAAATGCCTGTCATCGAAGCGATTTTACAATCAAAGATTCCAATCATTTCCGCAGTAGGACACGAAACCGACTTCACACTAGCAGACTTTGTCTCAGACTTAAGAGCACCAACCCCGACCGCGGCTGGTGAACTCTCCACCCCAAGTAAAGATACGTTACTCGAACTCGTTTCAGGGTATCGAAATCAACTTGAAGTCTATACCCGTAAACACATTGAACAACAAAAAACACGACTCGTTCATTTAGATGAAAGACTCGCATCCAAAGCCCCAATGGCACTCATTAAACAGCTGTATGAACGTTATCAAAACGCGAACAAGCAATTAGAAGGTTCGATGGAACGTCTACTTTCAGGGAAAAAACACCAGTTTGATTTACTCAATCAACGACTTCAAGACTACGATATTCAAACACTGATAGCCTATAAAGTCGAAAAAACAACGCAATTAGCCAATAATTTAACTCAAAACTACGAACGCTTAAGGGTTAAGAAAGAAGACCAGTTCCAACTTTTACTTCAAGCTTTAAAACACCAAAATCCATTATCGCTGATGGATAAAGGGTATACCTATACGACAAAAAATCAAAAACGCATAGAATCCGTGACCGATATTGAGGTTGGGGATGCCATTGAAACCACCCTGAAGGATGGGAAACTCACTTCAGTGGTAAAAAATAAGGAGACACACACATGGAAATGACATTTGAACAAGCCATTCAAGCTTTAGAAAAAACCGTTAAAGCACTCGAAAACAAAGACATCGCTTTGGATGAAGCCGTTAAACTTTATAACGAAGGCTTGAAATTATCCAAAATCTGTTACGAATTATTGACACAATCTGAAAAATTGGTCGTGAAAACCATGACCGAGAACGGACCAGAAGATTTCAAACTAGAATAAGAGGTTATCATGAAACTTACCGATATCAAAAGCCCCAAAGACATCCAATCGATGTCGATCAAAGAACTCGAAACACTGTCTGCGGAAATCAGACATTTTTTGGTCGATTCGATCAGTAAAACTGGGGGACACCTCGCCTCGAATCTCGGTGCGGTAGAATTATCGATTGCGTTACACTATGTCTTCGATTCCCCCAACGATCAATTCATTTTTGATGTTGGGCACCAATCGTATACCCATAAAATTCTAACGGGTAGAGCAGACCAATTTGATACCTTAAGACAACACAATGGCCTTTCAGGTTATATCAACTATAAAGAATCTATCCACGATGTGTGGGAATCTGGACACGCGGGCACGGCAGTCTCTGCTTTACATGGCATCTTAAAAGCGAAACAGCTCAAAGGAGAATCCGGCACAGCCATCGCCTTAGTTGGAGATGGGTCCATTACCTCTGGGATGAGCTTTGAAGCTTTGAATTTATTAGGGTCAGACCATACTCTAAAAGGCATCGTCATTTTAAACGATAACAACATGTCGATATCTAAAAACGTTGGAGCTCTATCGAAAGTTTTGACCGCCTTACGCGGTAACCGCTTCTTCATGAAACTTAGAAATGGAATCGCGAAAATTATGCCCAATTTAATTGCGCGTATTTACCGTCGTTTAAAACGTGCGGTCAAAGCGCTATTTCAATCGGGTAATATTTTTGAAGAACTCGGTTATGCTTACATCGGTCCGATTGACGGGAACGATTTAAAAACCGTCATTAAGACCTTAAATCAAGCGAAAAAAATGAAAAAGAGCGTGGTGATTCACGCCGTAACTGAAAAAGGAAAAGGCTATGAAATCGCAGCCGCAGATGATAACGGCAAATTCCATGGGGTATCCTCGTTTGATAAAAACACAGGCGCTCCAGTGAAAACCAACCACAATGGGATGAAATCCTTCAGTGAAGTCATCAGCGAAGCGATGATCCACTACCAAAAAATCGAAAAAACATTCGTGATTATGCCAGCGATGCTGGTGGGTACGAAGTTTGAAAAGTTCTATCAACAATTTCCAGACCGCTTAATCGATGTCGGGATTGCAGAAGAACACGCCGCAACCATGGCGGGTGCGATGGCACGAAATGGGGTTTCAGTATTCTTACCCCTTTACGCAACCTTCACGCAGCGTGCTTATGATCAAATCATGAACGACATTGCGAGACCTGATACAAAAGTCATTTTCGGAATCGACCGTGCTGGGTTTGTTGGCGATGACGGGTCTACCCACCAAGGGTTGTTTGACGTTTCAATTTTTCACTCGATGCCAAACGTCGTTATCACGATGCCTTATGACGCTCAAGAAGCGTTTAATCTCATTCGATATGGCTATAGTCAAACCCACCCATTCGTCATTCGTTACCCACGTTTAGAAACCCACTTTGATCCAGCTAATCCACCGAAGTTTGAACTGATTACTCCGACCTGGACAGTATTTAGCGAAGGCGATGAACAAGTCTGGATCAGCTATGGTCCGGGACTTGATTTACTCTTAAAAGCGAAACAGGCTATAGGCATCAACGCGAGAATCCTCAATGCGAGATTCATCCGTCCAATCGATGAAGTGATGTTAAAAGAATCGCTTGAACTCAATACCAAAGTCTTTGTATATGAGGAAGCATTTGGTTCGGGGACGTTATATCACCACATCTTAGAATTCGCGATGAAACATCAGTTTGTTAACAAGATTGGTTCGATGTCTGTTAAAGACGTCATACATCACGGAACACGCGAACACAATCAAAAAGATGCGGGTATTGATTTAGACCATTTGATAGAAACCCTTAAGACCTTATGAGACTCGATCACTATATGGTAGAAGCGTACCAAAAGACACGCTCACAAGTTCAAGACTTAATCAAACAAGGCAAAGTGATGGTTGGTAATCAAATTATCACGAAGACCGGATATGAACTCAAAGACGAAGTGGTGATCCTCATTGAAGATAACCGCTATGTCTCACGTGGTGGTTTAAAACTACTAGACGCGATTACCGCGTTTCAACTCGATTTTAAAGATGTAGTCGTCTGTGATATCGGTTCATCGACAGGTGGGTTTACCGATTGTGCTTTACAACACGGGGCTAAGAAGGTGTATGCCTACGATGTTGGATCTAATCAGATGCATGACAGTCTAAGACATGACCCGAGAGTGATCCTCCACGAACAAACAAATATCCTTTCCGTCACATTACCGACAGATATCCAAATTTATACAGTCGATGTTTCATTCACATCGGTTAAACCAATATTAAATTACTTACAAACTCAAACAGGCACCTTCATCATCTTGGTGAAACCCCAATTTGAAGTTGGACCTGAATTCATTAAAGATGGGATCGTGAAAGACCCTAAAAAGCAAAAAGACGCACTCGATGGTATTATCAGTTATGCCAAACATTTAGGCTTTATCATAAAAGCCCATAAGACTTCAGATCTCTTAGGTAAAATGGGCAACCAAGAATTCTTACTGTACGCAACCAAGTAAAGGGGAATCGTCTATGTTACAAACGCTTAAAATCGAAAATCTCGCCATCATCGAAGACTTATCGGTCACGTTTCATCCAAACATGACCGCCCTAACCGGACAAACTGGTGCGGGGAAGAGCTTGTTGATTGACTCATTAAAACTCTTATTCGGTGCGAGAGCGGACGCAGACCTCATCCGTTATGGCTCAGATTCCGCCACCGTAGTGGGGGTTTTTAGCGATATTCGTAAACCTTTAGCCGACTACTTAAAAACATTGGACATCGACTCAAACCAACTCGTGATCAAACGCGAAATGAGCCGATCGAATAAAAACCAAATCAGTGTGAATCAAAAGCCGATTACACTTTCCGAACTCAAACGCATTGCGTTTTTCTTAGGCGATATTCATGAACAACATGATATCTCAAAACTATTAGACCCTAAACTCCAATTATCCTTGATTGACCAAATGGACCCCGATGGGATTTTACCCTTATTCAATCAATACCTTTTAAGCAAAGAACAGTATTTATCTCAGCTTAAAAAATACGAACACGCTCAAAAAGAACAATCGAATAAAAAAGAACAATTAGAACGACTAAAAGAAGAACAGGACGAACTTTCTAAGTTTGGATTAAACCCTACTGAAGTAAGTGAACTCAATGAGAAAATCGAAAAGCTTTCTCATGAGGAAAAAATTGTCACAAGGGTATCAAGAGCCTATGAAATCCTTGATGAACTCTATCAAAAAGGGGACCTCTATGAGGCCTCAGACTTATTATCTGAAATCAAAGTCTACGATGCGTTATACGCGACAGGTTCAGATTCATTAAAGAATGTATATTACGAACTCGAAGGCTTGAGAAGTGATTTAAAGAAGAGTTTAGATATTTTTGAATACCGATCTGAATTTGAACTTGATACCCTTCAAGAACGAGCTCATGAAATCACTCTAATTGAGAAGAAATATAAGAGGTCTATACCTGAACTCATCGAGTATTTAAAAGAAATCAGCGAACAGATTTTAATGACCGAAGACTATGAAGGTTATCTAAAATCACTCAAAGCCGAGTTAGATCAAAAATATAAACTCGTTCTAGACGCTGGAATGAAACTCCACCAAGCGAGACTCAAACTCTCGAAAAAATTAGAATCAGAAATCATCGATGAACTTCAAAACTTGGATTTGGAAAAAGTCCGTTTTGAAATTCATTTTGAACCAAAGACTACGCCGGTAACCCTTTATGAAGATGGCTTAGACATCGTCAATTTTTACATCGGCCTAAACCAAGGGGAGCCGTTAAAACCACTATATAAAACCGCCTCTGGTGGCGAACTATCGCGCTTTATGCTCGCCCTTAAAATCGTATTCGCGAAATTCCAATCTTTAGGTTTGGTTGTTTTCGATGAAATCGACATGGGGATTTCTGGGAAAACCGCTTCGAAGGTTGCGAATCGAATCCACGCTTTAAGCAGTCAAACCCAAGTCTTAACCATTACCCATTTAGCTCAGGTCGCTGCCAAAGCCGATCACCATTATCACATCCTAAAGAAAATAAAAGATAACCGTACGGTTACCCAAATTGATATACTCACCGAAGAAAAACGCATCGAAATCATCGCGGAAATGTTATCTGGTGAACGTATGGATAGTTATGCGATTCAACATGCGAAAGCCCTATTAGAGAAATAAAAAAAGGCTTTCGCCTTTTCTTATGCTCTTTCTATTAACATCATAATCAATGCAATAAACGGTAAAATAATCATACCTAGAACGAGGATAATCACAATGGTCTTACCCCACCAAGTCTTAAGTGGATTTCTTAGGGTTGGGACTTCAAATGTGTTTGAATTGGTTTCTGTTTTCTTCGCTTTTGGTCTATCTATTTTCTTATCAGCCATAATTATCACCTCAACTTGATTTCATCATTATGATTATAATATAAAACCCCTTAAAAAGGAAGTGATTTTAATGAAAAGTAGCGTAAGAGTCATTTTTCACATCGATTTAAACGCCTTTTTCGCTTCAGTGGAAATGATTGAAAATCCTTCATTAAAAAATAAAGTATTCGCTGTCGGCGGAGGCTTAAGCTATAACCGTGGTGGGATTCTTACAACTGCCTCTTATAAAGCGCGCAAATACGGCATTAGAAGTGCGATGACGGTTTCTCAAGCGTTATCACTTTATCCTAAATTGATCGTCGTTCCGAACCGTCACGGTTTGTATCAACAGTATTCTCATAAATTCATTTCGTATTTGAAGACGTATACAGACCTTGTTTGGCAGGTTTCGATTGATGAAGCGTATATGGATGTGACAGATATTGAAGGGATTCACCCCTTAGCACTCGCGAAGAAAATCCAAAATGAGTTGGTTTCTTTATATAAACTACCCTCATCTATTGGTATCGCACCGACACTATTTCTTGCTAAAATGGGTTCTGATATGA
Organism: Paracholeplasma vituli; assembly: GCF_025446935.1. GTDB lineage: Bacteria > Bacillota_I > Bacilli_A > Acholeplasmatales > UBA5453 > Paracholeplasma > Paracholeplasma vituli. The sequence continues at coordinate 67,767 of NZ_JAOEGN010000007.1, forward strand.
AAAAACCCATGGGGATCACCGTCATTCGTAAGCGGGATGTTAAACAAAAGATATACCCATTACCCATTAAAGATATGTATGGTTTAGGGAAAAAGACCTACCCCAAGTTAGAAAAATTAGGGATTTATACAATTGAAGACTTCGTTAATCCAGATAATCAAACGAAGGTTTTAAGTGTGTTGAGTCAGACGCATTTCGAGTCCTATATGAAAGATATTCACGGGTTATCATCAAATGTCGTAGACCCTTCAAAGTATGCACTACCGAAAAGTATTTCAAATGAGATGACACTATCATTTGACACCGATATAGAACAAGTCATCAAAGATACCTTAATTGGACAGTTAAATGATGCGTATCCAAGGATGAAAAACGATAAGTTATTCACCAAAACTGTCGGTATAAGATTACGTTATTCTAACTTTGAAACCACACAAAAGGTCAAAACCCTCGCGGATTACACAGATGATTATGATACCATCTTGAATATTGTCCTAGAACTCTTAGAAACCTTTTATACAGGTAAACCGGTAAGATTAATCGGGGTCTCATTAAATAACTTAAAACTCAAAACCGAGATTCAAAAACCTTATGACTTATTTGAGTATCAGGCCAATGAAGAAAAGTTAAAAAAGGCATACACAAAACCCGAAAACGAAGATAATGAGAAATAATTTACAATTAAAGCGATTGTTATAATAAAAAAAGTATATAATAGAACTTAACGAGGTGAACATATTATGATTCGATTAGAAGGCGTATCGAAGTACTACAATACGGATGCGAATGTCGTCTTAGGGTTAAGACGTGTTAATTTAGAATTAAAGTTAGGGGAGTTTGTCGCGATTACCGGGGAATCCGGAAGCGGTAAATCCACCCTTTTAAACGTGATTTCTGGATTGGATAAATACGATGAAGGGGAACTCTTTGTCAATGGCGAAGAAACCAGTTATTTTTCAACCGAGGAATTTGAACAGTACCGTAAACAGTACATTGGATTCGTATTCCAAAACTACAACATCATCGATTCGTTTACTGTTTATCAAAACGTCATGGCGGCTTTGATGATCCAAGGCTATGACCCAAAAAAACGCCGTGCTCGCGCATTAGAACTGATTGACCGTGTGGGATTAACCTCTCACAAGAACCACCGCGCAAGCAAACTGTCTGGTGGCCAAAAACAAAGAGCTGTCATCGCGAGAGCACTCGCGAAGGATTGCCCGATTATTGTTGCGGATGAACCTACCGGTAACTTAGATAGTGAAACGGGTAAGAAGGTATTAGAACTCTTAAAAGAAGTATCCAAAGATAAATTGGTCGTCATTGTTACCCATAACTACGAACAGGTTGAACCTTTCGCAACCCGTAAGATTCGTATGTTTGACGGTGAAATTGTGGAGGATAAAGCGGTTAAAGCACCACAAATTATTGAAACACAACCGGCATTAGCCTCTAAAAACCTCAGTCCTTTAGATGTTTTAAAACTAGCACTGGTATCGTTATTCAGTATTCCTAAAAAGACATTCTTAGTGTTGGTGACCTTGATGTTCGCATTCACAGCCATCAACTCTATTTATAGCATTAAAGAATGGTTGATATCGACCAATTTAAGCGATAACTCTAATCCAATCTTCAAAAATAACTTTGAAGGTAGAGTTATTGTTGTTAAAGAAGATGCTTCACTCTTTACACAGGATGAACTCAATACATTGCTAAATAAGAATCGTGTTCAAGGCTTAATTCATCACGATATTCTACTTCAAACCGAGTTTTATGTTTATAGCGAAGGTCGAGCGCCAAGTGGCACGTTAAGGCCTTATTATGGTCAAGAAATTACCCTAGAAAAAGGTAAATTTCCAACTACTAAAAATGAAATCGTCCTTTACGAAAGCTATTGGGGTGATTCGTACCAAATTGGGGATACCGTTCAGGTTTACTATCAAATGGATGAGAAAATCTTTGATGCACCAGAATCGCTTGCAGCTTTTTTTAACATGACCGTGGTAGGGATGATTGAATCTGGATACCATGACTATGTTGGTATTGTACACCCTTCGTTCTTCAATCAAACAGAAACGAACGCCGTAATGACAAACAACACCATGGCGTCATACGCTGTCAATTTAGGCGAAATGTGGACATCAGATTTCCAACCAATCACACTTTCTGGTGGCGATACTTATTTTATTCAAAAACGAAATATCATCATCAACAACGATTTACCCGATGGTCAGGCTCAAGTGAGCAGCGATTTATATTCATCATTGATTTATCTCTATTCAGACTTAACAACCATCCAAAATCACCCTTTTACACTCATTAAACCTAAGAATGGATTTACAGTTTCTAAATCTCAAAACATTCAAATCATTGGGGAATATCCGGGCATATCCTGGGAATATACGATTTACATCAATGAAAAAACCTATAATGATCTATTCTTTGAAGGTCCATATCAAGTAACCTTACTAGCCAAGGATGGGTTCGAAGCGAGACAAATCATCAGCAGTTTAGGGTCTGAATACATCGCGGTTCACCCGTTTGATTATGAAGGTCCTTCCTATGACTTCGGGATCAGTGGCGCGATGAACTTTGTTTATGTTTTGGTTGGTGGATTCATTTATATCATCCTTAATTTGGTCATTAAGTCCATCATTCAATCCCGTAAAAAAGATTTCATCATTTTCCGTTCGATTGGTGCTTCGAAATCTGACTTGCGTAAGATGTTATCCTTTGAACAAGTCTTATACAGTACCTTTGGGTTTATACTAGGTTTCATTCCGTTAACCATCATGAACATCTACATTAAGGAGTTTAAAGTGATGCGATACCTTACCTTTGGAGTATATATTGTCATTTATCTCATATTCTTAGGTGTACTGTTAACCATCAATAATAAGTTTGCCAATAAGTTATTTGGTAAGAGTGTCATTACGACACTGAAGAGCGAGTAGGTGAGACCATGATTAAAGCACATAAATTAGATAAACACTTTAACCGTGGTAAGAAGAATGAAATCCACGTCATCAATCAAATCTCGCTCGATTTACCCGATCATGGGTTGGTCGTTTTATTTGGACCTTCTGGTTCAGGGAAAACTACCTTACTGAATGTTCTTGGTGGGTTAGATCGAGCATCCGGAACCATCGATTTTGGTGATACTCAATTGAATGGGTATTCGATGTCCGCTTGGGATCGAATCCGTAATCGACACATTGGTTATATATTCCAAAACTACATGTTATTGGAAAATATCTCCATCTTTGAAAACATTAAATTAACCCTCAATATGATTGGAATTACCGATAAAGCGGAAATCAATAAACGTATTGAATACTTACTTGAAAAAGTGGGTCTTAAGAATTATAAGAAACGTAAGGCTGGATTGTTATCGGGTGGTCAACAACAAAGGGTTGCGATTGCGAGAGCTTTAGCTAAAAATCCCGATGTCATCATCGCCGATGAACCAACCGGAAATCTAGATTCGAAAAACACAGTTGAAATCATGAACATCATTAAAACCATTTCGAAAGAAAAACTGGTTTTATTGGTAACACATGAAAGAGAACTCGCAACCTTCTATGCAGACCGTATCATTGAACTATCAGATGGTAAAGTCGTATCCGATACACAAAACGAACAAAGCGGAAGCAGTCTTGAATTGAAACATGATTCCGATATTTATTTAAAGGATTTACAATCAAAAGCCGTTGAATCCGATGGTATTAATGTGTCTGTGTATAGCGATAAACCTGTAGACCAAATTGGGATTCGTCTAGTCTTGAAAAATGGTACATTGTATCTAGATATTGACCAAAAGATTGCACAAAAGGTCAACTTACTCAATGAAAAGAGTGAAGTTAAACTCATCAATGATCACTATAAAGACATGGAACAATCGGACATGCAAGAACTCGATTCATACCAGTTTGAAAATATCATAGATGAGAGCTTAATTAAAAAAGCTCAACCGGTCATTACTTGGAAACACGCATTTAGATTGGCACTCAACAAACTTGTGAACGCCACCACTAAACGTAAGTTCTTATTTGCAGGATTCATCCTAGCAGGGTTCTTATTATTAATTGCGTTTGGGTTTATGAACCGTATGCTCATTTTAGATGACAAACTGTTTATCCAAGTTGATAAGAGTTTTGTGACTGTGTATGATATTAACAAAACGGACTTACAAACACTTGTAGCTACCGATGAAGTGACCTATTATACCGAACGTAAAGGTTATCCAGTTCAGTTCGAGTACCCTACTTTCTATCAACAAAGTAATAATAGTAACCCATTCTTATCGATTGAATATTCAAGTAATGTGAAAAACTCAGATATCCTTCATGGCCGAAATATCCAAAATGAGGGTGAGATACTTGTAGATTACCGAATCTTTGAAGGTAAATTCAATCAATTGGTGAGTGTGATTAAAGCTTATGGATACCAAAGTCCTTTAGACCTCTTGAATACGAATATCACACTTGAAGATAGAACGTATAAATTGGTGGGCTATACCTCTCGTGGTTATGAAGCAATGTACATGGAAGAAATTGATTATTATAGACAAATACTGGGTTATGTTGCAGGAATGACTGTTGAAGAGTACCGTACCCAGTGGTTAAGTGTTACAGCTTTTCCGACTACAGTTTATGTAAGTTCATCCGACCCAGTCGAAACCATTCGATTCATCAAAGATAATTTTACCAATGTAGAAGCGGAGTATGATTATCTGCAACAACGTACCAATTACCTACAACAAATGGCCTTTTTCTACAGTTTCCTTTGGGTCTTCTCCATCGTTGTGATGTCGATTACATTGATTGCGTTATTCTTTGTCCTAAGAGCGTCCCTAACCGAACGTATTTCTGAAATCTCGGTATTCAGAGCCCTTGGGGTCAGACGTATCGATATCGTGAAAACCTTTGTGGTTGAAATCTTTATGATAACGACCACCTCATTCATTGTCGGTTATTTCTTTGGATTGTATTACTTTACGAACATCAATACCAACCTATATGACAATAAATTAATCATTTTCCCAATCTATATGGTCGCTTTAGGTGGGGTGTTCATTTATGGTATTAGCCAACTGATTGGACTCATTCCAGTCCTGTCGCTTTTACGTAAAACACCAGCTCAAATCATGAGTTCGTATGATGCATAAAAAAAACCAAGTTGGACTTGGTTTAAGCTAGAATATCTAAATAAGTTAAAGAAGAGACGTGGTCCCACGTTTCTTTTTTTGTATACTCGAATTGCTTCAAATACTGGATGACTTCATTGGTGAGTTTGGTGGGTGTAGAAGCACCGGAAGTAACGGATACCGATTCAACATCCTTAAACCATTCTGGGTTGATATCGGATACCCCTTCAATACGAAAACTTGGGATGTTTCGTTCGTGGGTCGAAACAAACGCGAGTTTGTTTGAATTCGATGAAAGGCTGTCTCCCACCACGATGCATAAATCGACAACAGGTTGTTCAATCACCGCTTTTTGGCGGGTTGTGGTAGCGTCACAAATATCGTCATCAAACGTTAAATCTGGGTATTTTACTTTAAGAACATCTAAAACAACGTTGATATCGTAACGAGAAAGTGTCGTTTGATTGGTTACGAAGAGTGGTTTCTCTGGAAATTTTTGAATGAAATTCATCGCGTCGATGGCTTTACATAAAAATGTAATGTCTTTAGAAATGCCTAATACACCTTCAGGTTCAGGGTGGTTTTCATGGCCGATGTAGACGACTTCATACCCTAATTCCAAATGGGTTTTAACGGCGTCATGGACTTTCGTAACATCCTTACAGGTTGCATTCACAACCGTTAGGCCTTTTTGTTGTGCTTTTACAATAACTTGATCAGATACCCCATGTGCAGTCATAATGACCGTACCGGATTCTACGGATTCTAAGAGTTCTAAACGCGTCTTTTTTGGATCATCCAACGAGATCACACCAAAATGTGAAAACGCCTCTGTGATGCGTTTGTTATGGACAATCAACCCTAGAATATGGATGGGTCTAGGGTAGCATTCATCTTGAATTACTTTTTTGACCATTTGGAGGGCACGTACTACACCGTGGCAGTAACCCCTGGGTCTTAAATCAATTACGTTCATACAATCACCTAATCTCATTATAACAAAGTGTGATTTCAAAACCTAACATTAGGATTAATGGCTTAAATAGAGTATAATATAAACGGTGATTTTATATGTTTAAAACAAGTATACAAGAAAAGATTCAAGCATTAGGCTACAAAACATTTACACCGATTCAAGAAGCGGTGTTTAAGGCGTACGAAAAGAAAGACAACATCATCGGATTAGCCCCTACCGGCACGGGTAAAACCCATGCTTATTTGTTGCCGATTGTGAATGAACTCGACCTCCAAGATGAATCCGTTCAAGCGGTTATTTGTGTACCAACCAATGAGTTGGTCGCGCAAGTAGAAGAAATGTTAAAAAAGGTAAACATCGGGTTTACTGTTAAGGCATATAGTTCCTCAAAAGATCGAAATAGAGAACTCGAATCCTTATCGAAAAAACAACCTCAAATTGTCATTTCAACCCCAGGTCGACTTGAAGACTACGCGATTAAAGAAGGAAAACTCAAAATCCATACAACTAAAGTATTCGTTTTAGATGAAGCGGATATGATGCTCGATATGGACTTTATGAATACCCTAGACCGTGTCTTTTATGCAGTTAAAGACGCGCGTATGTTGTTATTCTCAGCAACCCTACCTAACGGGTTAAACAAATGGCTCGATGCCTATTTTGGAAAAGCCCATGTCATCGATTTAAAAGACCCATCGGTTCTTAAGATTACACACGGATTAGTCTATACCCGTAATGAAACCAGAGATACCGATTTTAAGCGTCTCGTTAAAGCGATTAACCCATTTTTATGTATGGTATTCGTCTCTAAAAAAGAACAGGTTGACCATGTCTATCAACAACTATTAGACATCGGTATTAAAGCCATTCGTATTTCTGGGGATACCCCAGCTAGAGAACGTAAAACCATTTTAGATGATATCAAACAATTAAAGTATACTTTTATTGTTTCATCCGATTTAGGTAGTAGAGGTTTAGATATTGTCGGTGTCTCTCACGTCATTCATTATGATTTGCCTTATCATTTAGAATACTATATCCACCGTTCAGGTCGTACTGGTAGAGCCAATCAAACCGGGATGTCAATCGCCTTGGTTACCAATGAGAATTCAAGAAAAATTGACAACATCTCTAAAAGAGGTATTGGTTTCCAACGCTATCAAATTGAAGGCACTACGCTAGTTCCTGTTGTTAAAAAAGTGAAGAGTAATCTATCCGAAGAAGAACTTCAAGCAATTCGTAAAGTCAAAAAACCAACGAAAGTATCCCCAAACTACAAAAAGAAAAATAAAAAACTTGTTAAAAAAGCGCGAAACGCCGCGCGATATGGAGGTAAATAATGATTAAAATTGGTTCCCATGTCGGGTTATCTGGCAGCCAAATGTATGAAGGTTCTGTTTTAGAAGCTGTATCTTATGGCGCGAACGCATTCATGGTCTATACCGGTGCGCCTCAAAATACCATTCGTAAAGCCATCAAAGACTTAAATATCGAAGGTGCAGAAAAGCAAATGCAAGTTCACGGGTTATCGTTTGATAATGTCGTAGTACACGCCCCTTATATCATCAATCTAGCCAATCCAGATCCAGAAAAACGTGCATTCGCCGTAGAGTTTTTATCCAAAGAAGTTGAAAGAACGCACGCGATGCATGTAAAACAAATAGTCTTACACCCAGGCTCTGCTGTGGGTAAAGACCGTCAAGAAGCGTTAGAGTGGATTGCTGAAGGGGTTAATAAAGTTATTGAAAATACCAAAAACCTTCCAGTTAAAATCGCTTTAGAAACCATGGCAGGTAAAGGCAACGAAATGGGTAAAACCTTCGAAGAAATTCGTGATATTATTGCACGTATCGATGACAAATCTAGAGTTTCAGTTTGTTTTGATACTTGCCATACATCCGATGCTGGCTATGATATCCAAAATGATTTTGAAGGGGTCATTAAGCACTTCGATGAAATCGTTGGTAAGTCTTATATTTCTGTATTTCACGTCAACGATTCGAAAAATCCAAGAGGGGCAGCGAAAGACCGTCACGCCAACTTAGGATTTGGAGAAATCGGATTTGATGCTTTACTTAAAGTCATCTACCATTCTGATTTCAAAGACATTCCTAAAATCTTAGAAACGCCTTATATCGATGATAAAGCACCCTATAAGTTTGAAATTGAAATGGTCAAAAACCAAGCTTTTAATCCAAACTTGGAATCTGATGTGAAAAAAAGTTGAAATATTAACTAACCGTTCGTTATAATAGTACTTATAAAAGGAGAACTACTTTATGAGAGATTTCATCATCGTTACCGATTCAGCCTCAGACTTAACCGATGCGTTTGCTAAACAACACGACTTAGAAGTATTGCCACTTAAGTTTGTCATTGATGGGGTAGAATATCCAGATTATCTAGACCACCGATCGATGGATCCAAAAGACTTTTACGACCGCGTTCGAAAAGGGATGATGCCATCTACTGCTCAAGTCAATGCTCAAGAATATATCGAAGTTTGTGAAAAACTGATTAAGGCTCAAAAAGATATCTTAATTTTAACTTTCTCATCTGCACTATCCGGGACACACAATAGTGCTCGTATCGCAGTTGAACAATTAAGAGAGTCCTATCCAACTTCTAAAATTCTTTTAGTGGATACACTCGCTGCATCCTTAGGAGAAGGTTTACTCGTAGCTACCGCAGCGAAAATGCGTAAACAAGGTTACACCATTGAACAAGTTTACGAAGAAATCGAAAAGATTAAATTGAATTTGGCACACTGGTTTACAGTATCCGATATCAATCACTTAAAACGTGGTGGTAGAATATCATCCACAGCCGCTGTGGTTGCGAACCTATTGAATATCAACCCGATTTTACATGTATCGGATGAAGGGAAACTCATTGCGAGAACCAAAGTAATTGGCCGTAAAAAGGCTTTACATGCCCTTTTCGCAAAGATGAAAGAAACCTATAATCCAACGATATCAAAAACAGTGTTCATCAGCCACGGTGACGATATCGATGCTGCAAATCATTTAAGAGATTTGATTTTATCTGAACTTGACTGTGAAGTCGAAATGATCAACTTCATTGGTCCAGTCATTGGCGCGCATTCTGGTCCAAACACCATCGCACTATTCTTTTTCGCAAATAACCGCTAAACCAAAGCCTCACCGCTTTGGTTTTTCTTTTCTTAAATAATATTTCGAATTCGAAGCATGTTATTTGAATGTATGTAATTAATTCGTATAATGAGAAGCATGGAGGGTGAAATTATGAAACCACTATTAGGATTACACCATGTGACTGCGATGACGAGCAGTGCAGAAAAGATCTATGAATTCTTTACTTATATTTTAGGCTTAAGATTGGTTAAGAAAACCGTGAACCAAGACGACATTCAAACGTACCATTTATTTTTCGCTGATGACAGAGGTAGTGCAGGTACCGATATGACGTTCTTTGATTTCCAAGGCCAACCGAAGGCAATCCGCGGTGCGAATGAAATCTCAAAGACCGCATTCAGAGTCCCTAACGATGAGGCGATCCGCTACTTTGAAAAACGTTTTAAACATTATAATGTGAACGCTGAACCAGTTAAGACCCTGTTTGGAACTTTAATTTTACTATTTAAAGATTTTGACGATCAAGAATATGTCTTGATTTCCGATGAACACGACAAAGGGGTAAAAGCCGGGATTCCGTGGCAAAATGGTCCAGTACCGAATGAATACGCGATTTACGGATTAGGACCCATCTTCTTTAGAGTGAATAACACGACATTGATGGACCACATCCTCACGGAAAGACTCACATTTACTAAAACCCAAACTGAAGGCGCATTTACCCGCTATGAAACAGGTTTAGGCGGAAATGGTGGGAGTGTCATTGTTGAATACACCCCATTACTACCACAAGCTCGCCAAGGATTTGGTGGGGTTCACCACGTGGCCTTTGGGGTAGAAGGTGAATCCGACATCCAAAATTGGATCAAACGTTTGAATCAAATGCAAATCATGCATTCTGGATTTGTCGACCGTTTCTATTTTAAATCTCTATATACACGTATGTATCCTGGTATTTTATTTGAATTCGCAACCGAAGGTCCTGGTTTCATCGATGATGAAGAACCATATGAAACTTTAGGTGAACTTTTAGCTTTACCACCGAAGTACCGAGGTATGCGAAAAGAAATTACAGGGATGGTTCGTCACATCGATACAAAACGTAGCGATAAAATCTTTAAGAAGGAGTACACCTTCTAATGAAACATATTTACAAAAAAGGGAATGACCATACCTTAATCTTATTACACGGAACCGGTGGTAATGAATATGACCTCATTCCGATTGCGGAACGTATCCAACCAGAAGCTTCGATTCTATCGATACGTGGAAACGTATTAGAACAAGGTATGCCACGATTCTTTAAACGTATTGCGATGGGTGTATTTGATATGGAGAGCCTAAAAGAAGAAACCAAGAATTTGTATGAGTTTATCGTAAAAGCTTCGAAAGACTATTATTTTGACCTTAAGAAAACAACGCTCTTAGGGTATTCTAATGGCGCGAATATCGCGATATCAATGTTATATACTTACGATAACCCAGTTCAAAAAGCATTTCTCCTTAGACCGATGGTACCCACAGATGTGATTCTATCGAAAACGCTCAGTGAAGTAGAAGTTGTGATTTTATCCGGTAAGCAAGACCCAATTGTGTCTAATGATCATCCGACTAGACTTGAAAAGCAATTTAAGGCACTCAATGCGAAAACATCGCTGTATGTATTAAATACAGGACACAATCTAACACAAGAAGACTTAAGTATTCTAGTCAAATACACAAACTGAACCGACTTGGTTCAGTTTTTTCGAAAAAAAAGCCTGTACGGGTGTACAAGCTTTTAGAGTTATCGAATAGTGGAACCAGATTTGATGAATAAACTAGGGAACTTCGCGTGACGGTAGATGCGGCAGTTTCTCGCAATCTTCGCGTTATCTGGAACATACCCATGTTTCTCAATGACGTTAATACCGGAGGATAACACATTTGGACGTTCTTCATTCGGTGTATAGTCGTCTGAGTAGCCAACGATGGCGTTTCTACCGACATAGACTTTCTTATCCAAAATGGCCTTTTCAACAATCGCGTTTTCAGAAATAATCGTATTATTTAAAATAACTGAATCTCGCACAATCGCGCCTTTTTCGACACGTACACCAGGGCTTAATACACTGTTGATAACTGTGCCATCAATAACAGAACCGTTAGAGATTAATGAGTTCACGATGTGCGCATTAGAACCTACACGAACCGGTGGCATTTCTTCAGAACGGGTATAAATCTTCCAAGCATCTGAGTATAAATCGAGTCTAGGTTCAGACATATTTAAAAGTTCAATATTGGTTTGTAAGTAAGAGTCATACGTACCGACGTCTCTCCAATAGCCATTGAATTCGAAGGCGTAAACCTTACTTTCAGCTTCTTTAATAAGGGCTGGTATGATGTGTTTACCAAAGTCTAAGTTTGGATCTTTAATGGTTTCTAAAGCACGGTATAAGACTTCTGCTGAGAAGATATAAATCCCCATAGATGCTTGGTCAGAACGTGGTTGTTTCGGTTTTTCTTCAAACCCAATAATACGTTTTTCTTCATTGGTTTCCATAATCCCAAAACGATGCGCTTCATCCATCGGGACACGTTGTGTTGCAATCGTTAAGGACGCCCCTTTTTCGATATGGAAATTAATCATCTTACGGTAGTTCATCTTATAGATATGGTCACCAGATAGAATTAAAACAAACTTAGGTTCACGACGTCTTACGAATTCGAGGTTTTTTAAAACAGAGTCTGCTGTACCCATATACCATTCGTTATGAGGTTGTAAAAGGGTGACTTGAGAGTCTCTACGGTCTAGGTCCCAAGGTTTACCGGTACCAATGTGTTCATTTAAAGAGAGTGGTAAATATTGTGTTAAAATCCCAATGTCATAAATACCAGAGTTGGCGCAGTTCGACAATGAGAAGTCAATGATTCTAAACTTACCTGCAAATGGGACAGCAGGTTTACTGCGTTTTTCAGCTAAAAGGTCGAGTCTTGAACCTTTACCGCCAGCTAAGATGAGTGCTAATGTTTCCATATTTAAGTCTCCTATTTCTTCACTATTTGTTTATATAAAGACAAGTACTGTTCGCCCATGTGCTCAAGTGAATGATCACCACGCATGGCTGCTTGGACCAATATACGCCAGTCTGTTGGGTTGTTGGTATGAAGCAAAATTGCGTCTAGTAATACTTGTTTTAATTCGTGTGCATTGTAATTAGCAAAACTGAAGCCGTTACCTTCTTTGGTGTATTTGTTATAAGGGATAACAGTGTCTTTTAACCCACCGGTTTCTCTTACGAGAGGTAGACAACCATAACGCATCGCAATCAATTGGCCTAAACCACAAGGTTCAAACTGACTTGGCATCATCAAGATATCGGCAGAAGCATAAAGCTGATGTGCTAAAGCGTTGTTAAATCCAATGAAGGTATACACACGGTTACGATACTTCGTTTGTAAGTAGCGTAAGAAGTTCTCGTATTGTATATCCCCACTACCGATGAATACAAACTTCGCTGTACTTTCTGCAATCGCCTCTTCTAAAGTCGACATCATGAGGTCAATCCCTTTTTGTTTTGCGAGTCTACCAATGTAAGCGACAAGTGCGGTATCTGTGGATAAATCGAGGTTTAGTTTTTGTAAAAGGGCAAATTTGTTTTTCTTCTTCGCTGTAACAAAGTGTTTATCATTAAATTGCTGTTCAATGTAGGTATCCGTTTCAGGATTATAGATGTCATAATCAATCCCGTTTAAGATACCACTGAAGTGATTCAATCGAGATTTTAGAGCGCCATCTAAAGTAAATCCATAATATTCAGTTTGGACTTCTTGCATATAGGTTGGTGATACGGTATTGATGTGGTTTGCGCGCATGATCGCACCTTTTAAGAAGTTTAATCGATCAAAGTGAATATAAGCATAGTTGAATGGTCTACCAATCAGTCGGTACGCATCCTTCGGGAATGACCCTTGGTATTCTAAGTTATGAATGGTTAATAAAGTTTTTATTGGATTATAAAGTGGTTTTGAACGGTATATCTCATCTAATAGATACGGAATCAATCCAGTTTGCCAGTCGTTGATGTGTAGCAAGTCAAAGGCTTGATTTACCAAATCGATATACTCAAGGACGGCGTAATCATAAAATAAAAAGCGCTTATCATCATCAAAATAACCATAATAATTCGCTCGCTTAAAAAATAATTCATTTTCTACAAATATATATCTTACACCATCGTGCATTGTTTCATAATATTTAGCTTTAAAATCTTCACCAGCAATGGTGATCATTTTTTCACCTAAATATTTGAAACTAGACATTTTTGAATAAATGCCATCATAAAGAGGAGTAATCACACTGGCATCTTCACCCAGCTTATTCATGATTTTTGGTAAGGCTGAAGCCATATCAGCTAATCCACCCGATTTCGAAAATGGATAGGCTTCGCTAGAACAGAATAAAATACGCACATTCTCACCTCATTCCTATTATAACTTAATGAAACGGGTTACACAACTAGCCTACAGCCAAAATTAAGAAAGTCCCACACAAATCCCCATATTCATAAATGAATTGATAAATAAAAAACACCATGTTATAATGTTACTAGTCATTTAAAGGAGATTCAAAATATGTCTAAAAAAGCCTATGCAAGACCACAGTATAAAGTTAAACCTGCAGTCATCATCATTGTTGCAGCAATTGTATTTTTATTTGCAGCCGTAATCGTATTACTTCAACCTACAGATCAACAAAGAATCTACAACGCATATGATGTAGGTAACTCAACTATAAAAAAAGACCATGTTTTCGAAAGCATATCTGCAAGTAAACTTGCGAAACTAATTGAAAAGGGTGATCCAATTGTTGTTTTCTTTGGAGACCCATCTTGTTCAGTTTGTGTTAGCGAAATCGGTTGGTACGATCAAGAATTCAAAGATGCTGGATTGGTTTCAGAATTATCCGTTATCTATTATGTTAAATTTGGTAGCATGACTGAAGCTAGTAAGCAAACTCTTCGTGATAAATTCGGTATGGCGTTAACTGAAACACCTGAAGTTTATTACCTCAATGAAGGTGAAATCGTTTCGAAGCGAAAAGATTTTACAACAGGAACGATGGCAGGACAAATTAAGGCATTCTTTACCTTAGTCAAAAACGATTTACAATAAAAAGCACGCCTCACGTGCTTTTTTTATCATTAGAAAGATTGGTGCATTATGATTCAAACTATTAAACAAACCGTTAAGGCGTTAGTCCTTAATCATTTTCAATTAGATAATCTCAATGTGGTTGTAGAAGAACCAAAAAGAGGCACAACGGATCTTGCGATACCGCTTTTCGCATTGGTTAAACAACTTGGTAAACCGATGCCAGTGGTATTAGAAGAGGTTAAAACTGCCTTATCACAATACGAAATGATTACAGATATCCAGTTTTTAAATGGATTCTTGAACTTATCGATTAACCGTGGCGTGTTCGCTTCAAAAGTCATTGACCGCATTACAGAAGAACAAGCGTCTTTTGGTAATCAATCGGTTGGTAAAACTGTGTGTATCGATTACTCCGCTCCGAATATTGCGAAAAGCTTCTCCATTGGTCATTTACGTTCGACAATGATTGGTAATGCTTTAAAGAATATCTATACTAAACTCGGATACCGCGTCGTTGGTATCAACCACTTAGGCGACTGGGGCACTCAATTTGGTAAGATGATTGTAGCTTATCAAAAATGGGGTAACCGTGCCGATATTGAAAAGAACCCAATTACGGAACTTCAAAAACTCTATGTTAAATTCCATGAAGAAGTCGAAAGAGACCCTTCATTAGACGACCAAGCCAGAGCCGTATTCAAAGCCCTAGAAGATGGCAATCCAGAAATGTTAGCTCTTTGGCAATATTTTAGAGAAGAATCCTTAAAAGAATTCATGTCAATGTATGAACTATTAGGTGTCAGCTTCGATTCATATGACGGAGAATCCTTTTATAACGATAAAATGGAAGCTGTCGCGAAAACCTTAGAAGAACAAGGTTTACTGGTTGAAGACGATGGTGCAATGATCGTTAAACTTGATCCGTTACCACCAGCCTTAATCAAACGTCGTGATGGAGCAACCCTCTATATTACTCGTGATTTAGCTGCGTTGTTATACCGCTTTAATCACTATCATTTTGATAAAGTATTATATGTTGTAGGTAACGAACAAAAACTTCACTTTGACCAACTTAAAGGTGTTTCTAAGTTGATGGGGTATGACCTAGATATCCATCATGTCAATTTCGGTTTAGTCATGCAAGATGGTAAGAAGATGTCTACGCGTGGCGGTCGTGTCGTTAAACTCTATGATGTCATCAAAGAAGCCATCGAAAGTGCATCGAACGCGATTGTTGAAAAAAACCCAAATCTTAAAAATCGCGATGAGGTTGCGAAGGCTATCGGTATTGGAGCTGTCATCTTCAACGATTTGAAGAATGATCGAAACTTAGATATCGAATTCAACTTAGAATCGATGTTGGCTTTTGAAGGTCAAACAGGCCCTTACCTCCAATATTCAAGTGTCCGTATTGCATCCATTTTAAAGAATCAAGTATTATCCAAAAACTATCCAGTAAATTCATACACAGAAGACTTACCATTTGAACTCATCAAGCAACTCGCCGCGTTTGAAGATGCAGTTCAAAAAGCCGCTGAAGTCAATGGTCCACATGTCATCAGCAGATATTTATTACAACTTTCACAATTATTCAATCAGTTTTATGGTCAATATAAGATCATCACGGAGGACGAAGCACTCAAACAAGCGAATCTCCACTTAATTCAAGCCGTCAGAATTGTTTTAAATGAAGGCATGAGATTGCTCGGTATGATTGCACTCGATGAAATGTAATGGAACAACCAAAGAAAACCAATATAGCTAAAAATCTATTATTTGTAGTCATAATGCTAGCAGTGGTCCTCATTGTTGTTTTTAGTTTGAATGATATCAGTTTAATTCTAGAGGCGGTTAAAACGGCCAATGGGCGATTGATATTATTAGCTGTTGTTGTCTATTTAGGATACGTCATCACGACTAATCTCGCGCTCCACTTTGTGACGACAGGTCTTGGTATTAAACTGCCATTTCTAGATTCGATGGCCATTGGGTCAGCAGAATACTTCTTTAATGGGATTACCCCGTTTTCATCTGGTGGGCAACCGTTTCAGGCTTATTTCTATGTGAAAAAAGGGGTGAGCGGTGATAATGCGATGTCCATCTTGATGTCGAATTTCATCGTTTATCAAGTCATTATGACAGTGATGTCAACCTTAGGACTTATCCTATTTTATCGGGATATTAAGGATGTTCTAAATCAGTACATGTTCTTAATCCTTATTGGATATGTCGCGAACATGTCGGTATTGGCTATACTCATATCCATATCTACTATTCCAGGTATATCAAGGATTTTTGAATGGTTATTCAGAACCGTTGGTAAAATCAAATTTTTGACTAAGTCGATGCAAAAACTTGAAAATAGAACTTTTGATTTTGTCAAAGAGTTTCAAATTGGCATGGGTTTATTGTTCAAGCGTAAACGTGTCTTGATTGGGGCTTCATTACTTCGAGTTCTGGGTTTATCTTTACTACACTCTGTACCCTATGTTATTTTCTTAGCATTAGGTGTATCATTAGATATGAGTGACTTAATCTTTGTCATATCGATGAGTTTATTTTCAACAACATTTATGATGTGGGTACCTACACCGGGGGCTTCTGGTGGGACAGAATGGGCCTTTACGGTGATTTTTACCAGTTTAGTTAGTGGAGCGACTACAATCCTAGTCACCTCCATGTTGATTTGGCGTTTTGTTACCTATTATTTAGGCATGTTGATTGGTTTTATCGCGTACATTGTTTTACGCAAAAGGGGAATTTAATCATGAGGATTGGGATATTTACCGATGCTTATTTACCACTCATCAGTGGTGTTACAACTTCAATTTATATGTTAGCTGAAGGCCTTCGTAAAGAAGGTCATGAAGTTTATATCATTACGACTTCTGGCAAAAATGTGGTAGAAGAACCGTATGTGATTCGTTTAAAAGGTATGCCAATACCTAAAAAAGGTTTAAAGACGTTTAGAATTGTGCCTTTCACCAAAGGTCATATTAAAAAGATTGCTGCGTTAAACCTTGATGTTATGCACGTCCATACAGAGTTCTCAATCGGGTCAGTTGCAGTCCACATGCGTGACAAATACGGTATTCCAATGGTATTTACTGTCCACACCATGTATGAAGAATACCTTCACTATGTTTCTAAATTCTTAGCTAGATTCTTAAGAAGACCATTGATGCACTATTTGAAAAAGCTCATGAAACGATTCATTTTAAGAGCGGATGTGACCATTACACCGACACAAAAAGTATTGGATTTAATGAAGAGCTATGACATCCATGGACATTATGAGATTATTCCAACCGGTATTAAGCTCGATAAGTTCGTGGGTGAAAATTATACACAAGAACAAGTTTCTACCTTGAAACAATCCCTTGGTATTCAACCAGATGAATTCGTTTATTTATTCTTAGGACGTGTATCTAAAGAAAAGTCCATACCAGTCTTAATCAATGCTTTCGCAGAAATCCATAAGGATGTTAAAGCGAAGTTCTTGATCATTGGGGATGGTCCAGCCATGAATGAACTCAAAGATTTGGTTGAAACACTTGGTATCAAAGACAAAGTCATTTTCACAGGCTTTATCAACTGGAATCAAGTTGGACTATACTATCAATTAGGGGATGCATTCTTAAACGCATCCGTCACAGAAACTCAAGGCTTAACTTATATTGAAGCTTTAGCTGCTAGCTTACCTGTTATTGTGAAATACGATAGTTGCTTATTAGATGTGATACAAGAATTTGATAACGGCTTATTCTTTAGACAAAACAATGAATTGCCTTATTTGATGAAACGCATTTATGAGGACCCTGAACTCAGAAATAAACTTACTAAAAATGCGTATAAATCTATTGAAAAATATTCTCAAGAATGTTATTCTAGTAATGCACTCAAAGCTTATCAAAAAGCAATTGAGATTAAAAAAGCTGAATAAGCTTTTTATAATGCCCGAGTGGTGAAATTGGTAGACGCGCTGGACTCAAAATCCAGTGGGGAGACTCATGCCGGTTCGAGTCCGGCCTCGGGCACCAACACGTATATAACGGCTCTGTTGAGCCGTTTTATTTTTTTAGAAATGTCAAATTACACATAAATTACACATTTTCATGAACATACTTCGTAAACCTCTTTTAAAAAAAGGGTGTGAATTGATCATTTCATTATGCAAGTTTCATATTAAAAATGGTATCATTATACATGTAAAAGATAGTATATGATTATTGGTAGTATTCTTATTTCGCAACTAATTATCACATAAGATATTAATGAGTCCTATATATTACTAGTATTATTTATGAAGGAGTATACTTTTTATGCAAGGTATCAATAAAAGAAAAACGTTCATAGACTTATTTGCTGGATGTGGTGGATTAGGTCTTGGCTTTGAAAATGCTGGTTTTGAACTTGTATTTGCAAATGATATTGATTCAGTAAGTTTGGAAACCTATAAAAGAAATCGATCCATATCCAATGATAAATTTTATTGTGGTGATATAAATGATTTGATTGAGCGATTTACTCATAATTTTAACTTTGGACAAGTGGATTTAGTAGTCGGGGGTCCTCCATGTCAAGGGTTTTCCAATGCCAATAGACAAAGACTTATTGACGATCCACGAAACCATTTATACAAATCATTTATAATGTTCATAAAGAATGTCTCCCCTAAAATATTCGTTATGGAAAACGTCAAAGGAATGGCAAATAAAATAGATGAAATTCAAAACGATTTTGATGTTTTACTTAATGGCGAATATCAAACAGCATTTAATGTGTTTAAAACTTCTGATTTTGGAGTACCGCAATTGAGAGAAAGACTTATTTTAATTGGAGCGAAAAAGGGAATCGATCCAAGTAGAATAATTGCAGAAATATTAAATAAATCTCATAATTACCCGAAATTTACTCTTAGAGATGCGATTGAGGATTTACCAGTTTTAATGCCTAATAAAATTAAAAATAATAGTAGTATTGAAAATAGTAATATAGGTTTTTTTGAGACTCAATACTTATATAAAAACACACCATATAGAGATTTTATTAATCAAGGTCGAAGTGTTAATGCTCTTTTTAATCATAGAAATCGGTTCAATAACGATCGAGATATTGAGATTTATCGTAGATTACCACAAGGGGCAGATTCTTTACATGAATCTATCAAAGATATAATGCCCTATTCAAGTAGAAATCATATATTTAAGGATAAGTACTATAAACTAAAATATGACGATTTTTGCAGAACAATAACTTCTCACATGAAGTTTGACTGTAATATGTATATTCATCCAACACAAAGTAGAGGACTTTCACCTAGAGAAGCTGCAAGAGTTCAAACATTTCCGGACGATTATGTATTCTACGGTCCATATAATAGTTGGTATAAGCAAATTGGTAATGCAGTACCGGTTAAATTTGCAGAGGCAATTGGAAAGGTTGTGTCAGAATGGCTATAAAGCATCTTGAGTTGTTTGCAGGAATTGGTGGGTTTAGACAAGCATTCGAACTGTTTAGTCGAGATTTTAATATTCCAGTTTTATCTGTTGGATATTCTGAAATTGAACCAAATGCAGTAAAAACATATAAATCTAATTTTGACACAAGTGATGAAATTGAAATTGGTGACATAGTTCGATTCGTAGATGAAAACGATTTATCAAGGAAACTTCCTAATTTTGATATTTTAACTGGTGGATTCCCATGTCAATCATTTAGCATGATGGGAAAGCAAAAAGGTTTTGATGACCTTAGAGGTAATGTATTCTTTAAGATTGGACCAATAATAACAGAAAAAAAACCGAAAATCGTTTTATTGGAGAACGTCCGTAATATAAAAAGCCACAACAAAGGTGAAACATTCCAAACAGTAATCAACTACATTAAACAGTGTGGATATCCATATATTTATCATGATGTATTTAATACTTCCAATTTTGGACTTGCACAAAAAAGAAATAGAATTTTTATCTTAGCCTTAAGAGAGAATCCAGGTGAATCTTTTAAGTTTAATGAAGAAGTTGTGAAAAGAGCATTCCTTGAATTAAAAAAGAACATATCAATAGAATTTCAAACATCGACACTTGATGTACTTGAGATTAATGTTAATTCGAAATATTTTCTATCAGAAACCATCAAACCTACAATTTTAGCTCATGGTTCAAAGAACTTTAAATCGAATTCTACAATTAACTCATTAATTGCAAAGCCATTAACAGCAACAATGGTAAAAATGCACAGGGCGTGTCAAGATAATTACTTTAGTCAAGATTTTATTGTTTCTAGAAATCTCGAAATGGCCTCAATCACAAACACTCCCGAGAATAATTTGGTTAAAGAAAAAATCAGAAAATTAACACCAAAAGAAGCGTTTATGCTTCAAGGGTTTAGTGAAGATTTTTTTAATAAAGCATCATTAACTGGTATAAGTGATGCCCAACTCTATAAACAAGCAGGAAATGCAGTCAGTGTTAATACAGTATATGCTATTTTAAATTATCTAATTAATGCAAAGGGGTTAATCTAGTATGTCATTTTTTAGTCTTCATAATGAAAAACGTATAGGATATAAAGTTCTTTCTAAAGCCGATCTTGGGATGACAAGTGGTGGGACTAGCCACCAAACTCACATAGGATTATTTGGTGATGTCTTGACATTTTTACCTAATAATTATGAAGCGGATGATTCACTAGTAATTTATAATAAGAAAGCAACTAATTTAAACATTTCATTTGACAGAATCATGAATCCAGATGGAACCTTTCGTAGTCCTAAAATTAGAAGTGGTGGTATAGGTACTATAAGTGTTTTAGCATTTATAAGATCACAAGCACAATCTCTACCTGATAGCATTAATTGGTACCTAATATGGTTTGGTTTACAAAGTGAGCAAACAGTATTCTTTCTTCTCAATGATCAATCAGTTGAGTATGATGAAGTTAAAAGATTAGGTGTTCCTCTAGGTTCCGTTCGGTCTGGCCGATTAGTCAGTAGTGATTTAGGCTTTGCGAAATTAGTTACATATTTGGAATCGATAGTAGATGCAAGTGAAGACACGACGTTGCGAGAATTAGAAGTTCAAGCACAAATGGGATTTTCAACTCTAGATAATCTTAGATTCAGAAAATTTGATATTGATAAGGCCACTGAACTAAATAGAAGAGCAGGTTATTTCGGTGAATCACTTGTGGATAGATATCTCAACTATCAAAAAATGCGAAATCAAATTGTTGAATACACTTGGTATAACAGAGATAAAGAATCATATAAGCCATTTGATTTTTGCATTGAAGAACTTGATGGAAACATCATTTATTTGGATGTGAAAACAACCAGATATGAGCATGATCAACCAATGTTATTTACTGCTAATGAAATCAAATTTGTAAAAAATAATGATAATAACTATCACATATATCGTGTTTCAGAAGTAGATATTGATGGAGTAATATCAAATGCTAAACTGAGAATCTGTAAGAACAGTAAGGAGTTTTTGTTAATAATTAATCACAAAGATCGTGAATTTGAAGCATCTTTAAATGGATTAGCTGCAGTTAGAGACATTACTCTAAGCATTCAACCTTCTAACCCTTACATTACTTTTTTAGCACCAGTTACATTGAATAATAGTTAATTACATTTTTAGCCATTAATTTAAGAATGAATAACCTACTTTGAATTAGAAAAAAAGCAAAGAAAACTGTCTTTGCTTTTTTTATTTACTAAAAACTATAAGATACTCTTTTGTCATCGAGCTAACTGATGTGTTATCTATTTTTGAAGTCTTCGCAGGTATTCTTTTATTTGGTATTGCTCGATACTCGTTTTCGATTAGGCTGTAACCTTTTTCGACTAAATATTTAACAGTAATGTCTGTTAGATTGATGTTAATCTTATCAACGGTTCTATTTCCTAGAGTTAGTGAAATATACTTTTTAGATAACCTGGATATGTCATCCAAAAACGAGAAGTAGTCTTTCATAAAAGAAATAACTTTGCTTCTTTTTCGTTCTGATATGCTATCTAAATAATGAGACATAAGTAACATTTGATTATCATTAAGGGGACTTACTTTACTTTTTCCACCCATACTTATTCTGTCAATGGATGAATAACTGTCGAGCTCAACATTTTCAAGTTCTAGATCATTTGATGATATCCACCTTAAGGCTAAGTTTGAAAACTGTCCATAGGGCACAGTTGTCTTATTATCACCATAAGGAGGAGAAGTTATTATCATATCGAAGGAATCATTGTCAAATTCTTTCATCAGTTTTAGTGAATCAGCCTTATAAAGATAAATTGGATTGTCAATTTTGGTGATATAGAAATTTAGGTCAGATGTTATTTTCTCACAATAAGCAGCAATTGCATTATTTGTCATTCTATCGATTTGTTCTTGAGGTTTTAAATGTAACTTGTAGGTGGATGATCTTGAATTACTGTATTTACGTACAATATCAATGAACATAGTCCACAAGTAAATTCGATTTCTCAAACTGTCGACTAATGTTATAACATATCGGATTTTTGATAGACTGTGTATAATATCTTGTCTGTACCATTTGTCAATTTTGTCAAAACTATGTATAGGATACTTAATTTCTGAATTGAGCATTAAAACAACAAAATCTACATCCTGATTAATATTTTCATCAACACCTAGTAATTTTGCTTTGCTTATTAAGTTCGCCAAGGGATTAATATCAGAACCATATATTTCTAACAAGGGGCTGATTTTAGTTGCTTCATATAAAGATACTGACGACCCGTGAAAGGGGTCATAAATGCTTAATGGCTGTGTTTTATCAATATATTTGTCAAGTACATCAAATTGCATTGGAGCAATCATTGGAGCCGGATATAAGACAGTTCCATGAATATCATTTTTCTTTTTATAATCTAGATAAGATATGTCCACAGTATCACCTCAAAACCATTTTACTATTTTTTAAGAAAAGAGTCCAGGAACTTATGAAATCGAGGCATCTTTGATAATTTCATTGCACAAAACTACAAAATAACCAGCCTTTTTACCCATTAATAATAAATTCTCAGTAGTCAAATGCAACATTGATGTATGTGCTCCAAGATTACACTTCCCCATGATTATTTCATATTCACTTGCATCTAGCAATGCTTTTACACCTCTTGGTGATTCTCCAAGAGCTTTAGCAAAGTTATCCAATATAGATTTTTGTTTTTTAGAATAACTAACAACTGCAGCAACATTAACAGTTACATTATTACCGTCATCGATTGATGTCCTTATAATAGATGAAAGCTTGTTATTTTTAATCAATTCTAAAATACACAATTCAAAAACAGATCTTATTGATGTAGCTAATACATAAAACGCTCTCGGTCCTGTTCTATATAGAGAATTAATTTCTGTTACTAATGATGCAAGATTTGTACTAACTAAAATGGTGTAACTTTTTACGACACCATAGTCGATTAAATCCAATGGCTTTATCGGAATATTTACTTTGGTATCTTCCTTTTCAATGGTTATTGTTTGTGAAAAAATAAAATCACCAGTATTTGGATCGTCATATGTGATTTCGATAGCAACATTACAAGGAGTGTCATAAGATTTCAAAATGTTAGTGTCTTTACCATCAATTTTAATTTTAATTGAATCAATAATGTTTTGGTTCAAACTATTCTTTATTGATTGGATTTTCTTTTTTATATCAAGTTGTGGCTTTTTTGTATACCAAATAGACGGAATATCGTGGATGATCTCAACATTGTTGTATGAAATACTTTTTTGAACAGTTGTATATGTTTTTAGAATGTTCAAAAAGTCAAAGATGACAATATTATCTTTTATTTTGATTGAAACATTGTCTTTAAAGTAAAAATCAGATTTAATAGCTTTATATGCGGACTCTTCACTTAGAACAAAATCTTCTCCAAGAAGTATATTTTCATCAACATAGTCTAAATCTTTAAGATAGGGTTTCATTTTAGAGCCTTCTATTTGAATCATTTTGTTTAATTCTGATAAATTATACAAAATCGATTTAGTAAGCACGTTTTCAACGAAATCAGTTCTTTCAGCATTAAAATCCATTTTTGGATTTGATGAAATTATGTTAATTGATCCAATCATTTGCGGCAAAACAGACGAATTTGATTGATATCTCAATATTTCAGTATTCCATAAGCTGTAATTTGCGAAGAAGTTGTTATTAGTAAATACTAGAGGTGTTATAGAGTTTTTTATTGGTGATTGATATAATGATGGTACCTTTTTGCTATTACCACTGACAAATTCATATATTGCAAGGTCGATATCTAAAAGATATTCATTGTATACATTAGGATATTCAATTGAACTCAATAATCTATCCTTACAGTAAAAATGAATTCTTTTATCTGCTGTCTTATATTTAACTCTATATAACAAACGTTCTGGTAAGATATTTTCTAATGCAACCTTATTTTCAGACGAATAGGATTTTTCATCAATATTCAGCTGGACAATAAAACTATCATCTAAAAATGAATGTATAATCTTTTGAAGAATTTTATCATCAGAGTAATAATTAATCAAACTTGATATGATTTCAGGTGAAGACTGAATAAATATTTCCGTATATGAAGGTTCAATTTGTTCGATACTTCCATAATTGATATCGTAATCTGTTAAATTATCAATCTTAACAGCTTCACTATAGTCGAACTCGAATTTGGATTTTATATTATTGTGCACTGTAATCCATTTAACAAAGGATCCTAGTTTAAATACAGATAAAAAACCTAAACCTTTTGAGCCTTGTGTAGGTCTTCCACATTCACTTATGGATCCATAGACTTTTGTGCTTTGTGATAAATGAAATAGCCCCTCTATTGTGGTATAACTCATACCAGTTCCATCATCTTTGATGACAATTGTTGAATTCTTAGAATTGATTGTTACAGTAACTTTGTTAGCGCAAGCATCATAGGCATTCTTTAGTAGTTCATTTAGTGCGATTGAGTACGAAGGCAATTTTTCGGACAACTCTTTTAGAAGATGCCCGTGCACTTTAACTTTGATTTTATGTGTTTCTTCTAGCATACAAATGTCACTTCCAATCTACTTTTTATATTCATCAGATAACTCCCAAACACCAAATGGTGAATATTTTACACTATCGACTACATGATTGGAACGTGAAGAAAGCTTTAAAATGCCTTGTTCACGAAGAACAGAAGCAGACCAACGAATGTCATATTGCCATGTGTAAAAGATATCCTCATTCTGAGAAATATTGTGTCCATACTTTTTCCAAAACAAGCGACAAATCTCAATAATTGTACCTGATCCATCTAATTCTTTAAGTAGCAATATTAAAATTCTATTCAAATCTTCACGTGATAAAGTTGATTTAGTATTCATAATCTACACGTTCCCCATTATCTTTTCTATATATACCGTATTCAGGTTTCTTGATTCGTTTGGTTTCATAAATCACATCATCAATTACATAAGAAGTTTTATTTGCTATTGTGTCATTTACATAAATTGATGTCAACTCAATATTTAGTTTGTCATCTTGTCCACCTTTAGTCAAAGGTTGCTTATGGTGAATATTCCATCCATACTGACTGTTTCTATCGTTATAGGCACCTTTTCTCATTAGATAACCGGCGAAGTCAGGTACCTCTGTTCTATCGCCATAACGTTCGTTCCATAAACTCATTGCTTCATCACGTGTTGCCATCATAATCATCTCCCTTTCATAAACGGCATCAAAAAGCAAAAGCATAACCTTAAAAAAAATAAGGGAAAAGTAAAAAAACTTACTTTTCCCCATGTTTAATTGGATAATTCATAATACGACTTAATTGTAACTGAGTTAAGCTAAAAATGCAACATCATACAAGAATATTAATTTGTATGTCAATGAATTAATGATTCTTGAATTCAATGAAACATATTTTCAAATCAATAAACATTTGATAAAATCGAATAAGGTGATAAAAATGGATAAAATAGAAATCTTTATGAAATATGCATCCAGGTTATTGGGAATGGATGGTTTAATCGAATATTGTATTGTTGATGGTACTGGACAAGAAAGAACAAGAGCAATTTGTGATCGTGAAAACTACAGAATATACTTCAACAAACAATGGCTAGAGAAAGCAAATGATGTTGAAATTCTACAATGTGTTCTACATGAGTGTAGACACTGTTATCAACAAGCTTGCATTGATTATCCGGATATCTTTAATAGTGAAGAAAAAGATACGGTTGAAAGATGGAAGTATGAGTTTGAAAATCCAATTTATCCTGAGATTGATGAGGTTGGATACTTTAATCAGTCGAATGAAGAAGATTCCAGGTCTTTTATGATAATTAAGAATAATAATCTATAGTTTTTTAATAACTTCTTTGAGTTTATTTATATCAAGATTAATTAATGCTTGTAATGATAACATAAAACATATTTGAATAAAATCTTCCTTTTGCCTGCTGTACTGTTCAGCAAGTTCTTTATCTTGATTTGGATTAGCGTGTCGAGTTACATTTATATATCTCATAGCTTCGCCAATTATTTTATTAGCCTTAGACTCCTTTTTTGATTCGAATAAAACGTATATTTCCCTTAAAGTATCAATTTTTGAATCAATAGTTGAGCCTAGCATGTTAAACTCATAAATACGCCATTTAACTCTCTCATCATTTATCTCATGAATAGCATCTTCAAGGTAAAGATTTTTCTTAAAAAAAATGATTTCATTTCGATCTTGATCAAATTTTATAGAATAATTTAGTCTGTCTACTATATTCTTATAATAATTAATAGATAATGATAATATACTATTGTAATACGTAACCAATACAAACTCGAATTCAAGTAATAATCTTATTAAATTAAGCATTTTATCATCTTTTGTGATGTTAAAAGTAATGACTCTTTCATATACTTCCCATAAGGCAGTTGCATAATACTTTGATAATACCTCACTATATCTTGTTAGAAAATAAATTGAGTTTTCATCAATCATACTTAGTAAGTCTCTGAGTTTTGTTATTTCTTTACTAGCATTAATATCATAATTCTTTAGTAAATCACCTGTAATCATATAGCCTCCAGAATAAAATATAACCTAAAAACGCGGACTTGAATCAGTATTGAAACATTGCATCTGACCATATAACTCTTTTTGAGTGTTTCTTGAATTATCAAAGTACAAAATTTTATAACTGATATCAAGCTCATTGTTATGAAAATATAGACTATTTATATCAATAGTTTCAAAACTATCTATCTTAATAAATGGATAAAACTTTGTAAGTGTTCTATCTTCGATGTTTACTTTGTATTTAAAGCAAAATTCGATATTTATATTAGTTGCTGTAGAGTTACCGAAATTATGCAAAATTAGATTTTTATTCTTATATTCTACAAATAGATGCGCCGATTTGCTATATTCAATCTGTCCAATTTCGATTTCCAATTGTTTTCTCTGTACATTTAAAGACTCTCTAAAATCGTAAATTTGAAACAAAACTAATGCCATCAAAAAGCCACTATAAATAATTGAAACGAAATCGAGTGAATACAAATATAACCATGTGTTAAATTTTGTACTGATTAAAGTCTCTGGTATTGATAGTATTTGAATTACTGATAAAAATACAGCGAAACCAAAAATGATAATCAAAAATCTTTTAAAAATTTTTTCAGACATAAAATTCTCCTTTTATTTATAGATAAAAGGGAAAGCGTAGAAAAACAATCACTTCCCCCTTATTTGATTTTAAGTTAAAGCACTTTTGAAGGTGCTTTTTTAATCGTAACTCTGCGAATATTTTCCCACTATATTCGCATTATCCTTTACTTAAAGACCCTTGAAGACATGATCACCTTACCAACGATAAAGTGTGACTCACCAATTGGTTCGATTCCCACATCAGAAACCAATAGTTTTTTGTCCTCCATAATTACAAACTTCCTTATAACAACTGGATTGCTCCCCTTAGCAACCGCTACAAAACAGTTATTATCTAACTTACTATTTTTACTTATAAGCAAAATGTCCCCACGCATTATGCCTGTATTTTTCATTAAATCATCATTAGCTGTGATTACTATGCTATCAGACTCATCAATGTCATCAGAGATACCTAAATAACCCTGAATAAACTCTACATGCACAGATATATTCCCTCCATCAACATTGATTTGCGAATATATTGGGATTTTCTTAGCAGACTTATTAACAGGTTGAATGTTTTCGGACTTTCCCAATAGATAGTCTGAAGTAACACCAAAAAATTGAGATAGAACATCGATGTGCTGTTGATTCAAATAAGACTCACCACGTTCAATTCTCGCTAATTGACTATAATTAATATTAACTTTTGCGTCAAGTTCACGGAGTGATAAGTTTCTTGACTTTCTGAGTTCTCTTAGTCTAGTTTTCATAATTTCATTCTAGTCTTTTTTGAATGATTAAGCAACACAGTTAAAAAAATGTGGATTAAATCTTCACAAATGTATTGACACTAGTTAGTTTTGTATGTATATTGTGAATGTAATGTTCACATTAGGAGGAATGAATTATGATTGATATCCAAAGTATTAAAGTAGAAATGGCAAGGAAAATATTAGTCAAATGCAGTTAAGTAAGAAACTTGGATTATCGTTTCAAACTTTAAATCTTAAAATGAGGGATAAAAGACCATTCAAAGCAGATGAAATTTCTAGTATTGTAAGAATATTAAGTGTAGATTTAAATGTTTTTTTAACAATAATGTGAACAAATAGTTCACTTAAATGAGGGAAACTAAATGAGTGATACTAAAAAGTACTATTGGCTAAAGCTCGATAAGAATTTTTTTAAAAGACATGATAGGGACATGATACAATAAGGTGTATTTGTGATATTAGGTGTATTAATAGGTCATTTTCTAACAATAATGACTGGAAAAGCAATAATAAGAGACCTAAAATGTGAGCGTATTGAGTTACAAACAAATCCAATATCTTTTCTAAACGATTGGGCATACTATACCTTCAGAATAGCGATATATAATCAATCTGATAAGTATGCAACAATGGGTTCAATTAAACTTTTATTAGAGAAATTTGATAATACGACTATAGACATAGTTTTAAGATCAAAAACGATTGATGAGTTTTCAGGAAGAAGTTATTATAAAGATTTTACAAATCTTGTACTCAGCCCCAGACAAATATTTGAAAAATATTTCACTTTTAAAATTCATTTTGATGACGAAGACTACTTTTCACTAGTTTCATCCATAAGGTCATTAAAAATAGAATACTTAAACGATAAAGATAAGAAAGATACATATTTATTGAGTTTTAGAGATTTTACGGATGGGATTGAAGTAGAAAACTTATAGTTCATTTTAGTACAAGGGCACCACAAAAGACTAAAACGGCTTAACGGCCGTTTTTTTTGTGGCATCCATGCATGGTATTACACATTTTATTACACATTCATAATAAAATTTGAGTGTAAGGAGTGATTTTGATGATTGGTAAGAAGAAGAGTTTTTGGTATTTTAGGATTCGTGTATATGATTATGTGCAAGGAAAGAACATTGATGTTTATAGATCAGGATTTAATACAAAAAAGGAAGCATCGGAAGCAGCACATGAGTATGCAAAATCATTTGAACCTAAAACTGAGCAATATTCGATTAACTCAACTTTCGATGATGTTTATAATGAGTATTTGGAAATCCGCAAAAAGAAAATAAAAATTACTGCGTATTATAATGAACTACCAACACTCAATAAGCATATACTAAGTTTTTTCACCGGGATAAAAATCCGACAAATATCAAAACAGTTATTCGATAGATGGATTAAGGAAATGACAACTAAGAAGTTATCCATTTCGTATAAGAACCAAATTCTTAACACTCTCAAGCAAATTGCTGTTCTTGTTAGAAGACGATATAAAATGGATTTACAGCTTATTGAAGAAGAACCATTATTTCGATCAGATGAGTATAAGGATAATGAGAAAAAGATATATACTCTTGAACAAGCACAGAAACTAATCGATGCAACCGACGACGTCTTTATAGAACATTATTCACTATAATGTACTATAGTGGAATGAGACTTGGGGAGATCAGAGCATTAAACTGGAAAGATTTCGATGGTAGCGGATTAAATGTAAGAAAATCAATTAATACCAGGATTAAAAAGCATACAGGTGAACCAATAATAACTACCCCAAAGACAAAAAAATCTGTGAGAAGTGTTCCTTTACCAAATAATGCATCTGAGAGTTTAAAACACTATAAGCATTATGTGAGAATAAAGCTGGTTACTCCATGGAGTGGTTCATTTTTGGAGATTCTGAACCGTTATCAGAAACTACGTTACGAAGAAAGTTATTAAATTATTCGAAGAGAGCTGGTTTACATTATGTTACACCACATGGGTTTAGGCATTCGTATACGACACTACTGTATCTACTAAAAGTACCGGATGTAATTGCTCGAGAAACCTTGGGACATGAATCAATTGAAACAACTAGAAATATATACACACACATTTCAAAGACTACAGTTGAGAATGTAATAATGGATTCTTTTAAAAAGATATTAAATGATTGATTCATAACTGATATCATATATACGAGGTGAGTCATTTATGAGCGATTTTATTAATAATAATTCAAGTGCGATTTTTGCTTTAATCACATTGACTGTTACACTTTTAGTACCGGTATTTGGTAAAATGATAGAATTCAGATTTTTAATTAACAAAGATTCTTTAAAGGATAAAAGCACCTTTTTGAAAGATTTAATTTTCTATTTAGTTCAAGTTGATGAAGAATCAGAGCGTATTTTGGAACTGTTTTATCTTCATTTTAATGGAATCCATAAAACATTGGATTATGAGCAGATTAACAAAGAATATACTCAATTATTAGATTACTACAATAAAACTCGTCATGCCAGTAGAATTACAGTACACTTAAACAAAAAACAACAAGATTTACTAGAGGCTTGTATTTCTCTACAATTCAGTTTGATAGAGATTATTGAGGATTTATCATCAAATGCCACTGAGGATAAACTAAGTGAAATAACTAGACGCGTAAAGCTTTATAGACAACAGTATTTTCATTTTAAAAGAATTGTTAAAAAGTATGTCATTTAGGATCCTAATGATTACACATTTCACAAAAAAAAGTAAAAATCTTATAGTGTAAAAAGCCAAAAACATATAAGTTTTTATAGAAAAAGTATTAATTAGTAATGATTTTCTATATATAACTACTCCGGCCTCGGGCACCAAAGTTGACTTTAAAGACTCCAATGTGAGTCTTTTTTACTTACCTAAAATAAACGTTCATGGTCGTTTTGCAGGTAAATTTGTTCTATGAAACTAGAAAATCGAAGTATCACAGTACTACAACTTAATAATCCCATTTGATAGTGGTCTATTGATTGAATTTTCAGATTTTTTTCATACAATGTTGTGTCCTACACGAAATGCTATCTTGTAAGTATGAAACAATCGATACAATCAGATATGAAAACCCTAAAGAATATAAACTAACCTATAATAAGAAGGTATTTGATCTCAGTTCTGTCAAACTTAAAGAAATAGATCTTTCGAGGGCATTAAATGTACGTGATATCGTTTCTATTGAGTTGACTCATGTTGGAGCTTATGTAATAAAATAACATTTAAGAAAGTATTTTTTTTGAAATATTTGTGTTAATATATAGTTGTTTTGTAGGGTCATGGAGGTGCTTTAAATGATCACAATCGGTAAAAAGTCGTATGGAGATCTATTGATTTCGATAATATTCTTTATTCTAATGACTATGGCGTTAGTCTTTGTATTACCTTACGTAGATGTGACAAAGGAATCAGAAGAAGTGCTCTTACCTTTAGCAGGTGTTTTTCTATTTTGGCTACTATCTATAGGGATGATGATATCAAGTACAACTCGTAAGAAAAACCTGATTGAGTATGAAAATGGCCGATTTTATCTAAACTATCGACGTAAAACAATCAAAATTTCGATTAAAGATATTGAACGAATTCACGCTAGACGAGATACGGCTAAAGGATTTAGTTATCCATTCGGAAAAATTATGATTTATACTGAAGAAAGAATATTCAAAATGCCTGGTGTAGCGAATGTTGAAGAAGTAGAGAATCGAATGAATAGAATTTACTTTGACTATCAAAAGCAATCAGAAAATCAAAACGCCTAATGCAGGCGTTTTATTTTCATGGCTATATTTTGGTAAGTAGACTATAATATTGATAACAAAACATTGAGATGAGGTGTTTTATGAAAACAATTGGTATTAAATCTTCAAGTGAATTGATCTTCAATATCCTACTTTCAGCATTACTTTTACCCCTTGTGTTCATTTTTATAACGATTGCGTTAGATGCAGGATTTGAGTATGGCATTCATTTTACACTGTATATGGGTGGATTATTATTGATTACGATTATTCTCGCATTGATGCTTGAAATCTTTAAACCAAAGCACCTTATTCAGTACGATAACGATCATATTTATATCAATTACTTTTTAAAACAACATCAAATTGAATTAAAATACTTCGTAGGTGCATCAGCCAGAAGATTTAGACTCAAAGGCTTTAAGTTTGACTTTGGAAAAGTCATCATCCGATCGATTGAGGGCAAGCGTGTGATTTATGGGGTGATGAAATGCGAGGATGTTGCACTAGAATTATCGATACTAAAAAATGCATATGCTACAAGGACAGAGCAGTCCAATTAATTAGGGTAAACAAATGAATAATAAAAAAACTGTTTTAGTCTATATTGAACAAGATCATAAGTATTTACTGATCCACAAACAAAAACCAGATATGAGTTTTAACAAATACATGGGTGTTGGTGGAAAAATTGAAGCTGGAGAATCCCCGAAAGAAGCTGCTTTAAGAGAGGCTTTTGAAGAAACAGGATTAACATTGTTGGATTTAACTTTTAATGCAAAAATATTTTTTCATTCTCAAGACTATATAGAAGAAATGTATCTCTATACGGCTACATCATTCATTGGGACCCTACAATCCAGTAGTGAAGGCACTCTGATATGGGTACCTAAAGATGTAATTAAAAACCTCCCCATGTGGGAAGGTGATATCCATTTTTTAGAGAAACTACATGAAAAAAATTTATTTGAAATGCACCTATATTATGAAGGTGAAAAACTCGTTAGAGTGTCATCGGGTCCATTGGTTTAAGATTTTTTTCTAATCTTTTGATAATCAACTCGAGTCTTTTATTTCTGGATGTTTCAGTTTTTAGTACGTAATAAGATAAAGCATAAGTCTTTTGAACTGATGGTGACATTTTCAAAAAGTTCTCTATAGCAAGCGGATACAGTTTAAGCATGATTGTAAACTCTTCTAGTGAAAAATCATCTGGAGGTAAATCTGCTTTTTCCCAACATCCATTCGATTTTGCAATCTCAACCATTTTCAAACCTGCCGCAGTCATTTGATTGGTTTCAATCAAATAGTTAGCGGTTTTTTTGTTTTTGGTCGACCAAATACTCTTTGGACGTCTTTTCGTGAAATAGCGAATATAGTAATTCTCATTGAGACGCTTCATTTGGCCATCAATAAAACCATATTTAATGGCGGTCGTAACAGCTTCCTCGTAGGTTAGTTTGGGTTCGTTCAGTTTAGAAAATTGAATCCAAAATCCTTCCGAATTGATATTGTTCAGAAAATATGAATCTAAATCACTTTGATTGATGAAACTCAGGATAGTCATAGGTTACCTCGTGGTATGATAATGAAGGGGGAGATCATATGTCTTATACAGATATTATAGTCGAAAGAATCCATAGGAATCGAAAGATTTTAGTAGAACAAGCAGATTCTCCATTGATTTCACTAACTATTCGTTTTGAAACATTATCTCACAAAGATACGATCCGTTTTGCCTTTAAAGCCATTTTATCGATCTTAGATGAACTTATAGATCAGACCAGTCGTATCGACTTACAAGAACCTTTTGATAATTCTAAAGCATGGGCTGCTGGATTATTAAAGATGCAGGATGTGAAACCACTCATTTTAAGACTACACAGAGATGCGAAAGAAACAAATAATCTCGCTTTAGAAGCCTTATACCATGCGTATGGCCAAGGTTTATCAGTCATTCATACGAAAAAACATGCAATGGGTTTACCAATCTATGAACTGACAGCTAAAATTCGTCAAGCACAACCTGAAAATTACGAAAATGTTGTTAATAAAACCATTCAACATTATCATGAAATTCTCAATCAAATTGAAAGAGAACCCGATCTGAATACATGGGCTTTATTTATTCAAAAATAGGATAATGTGTCACTATTTACTATGTAAACATTTGTTTTATCATGGTATACTAAATAAAGAAGAAGGTGTCCAAATGAAAGACTTTACAATCCGTTTTAAAGATTGTTCGATATATTATGAAATGCACGAAAATAAAACCAAGCCAACCTTGGTATTTTTACATGGGTACACATCCGATCTTACCATTTTTGAAACAGTCACAGTTACGTTTAAGAAAGACTACCAATTGTTGTTGATAGACCTACCAGGTCATGGCCGTAGTGGTGTTTCTAAATCAGTGAGTATTAAAGATATGCCTGAAATCATTAAAAGTATTTTTGATTACCAAGATATTCCATCTGCGTATTTTATTGGTATCGATTTAGGGTCTCTTTCAGCTCAGGCTTTTGGTCATCTATACCCTAACCAATTACAATCTTTAGTATCCATCGGAAGCTATTCTATTTATCATGATTCTTTCAATAAAATCAACCGCGAACACAGATGGACACGCTTTGGTTTAGCCCTACGCTTTTTGTTTAATTTTAAAGGCTACTTAAGTCATTTTGCAAAAGAAGCGGCCATATCAGATTCAGGGATTCATAAGTTTGAAGTATCACAAAAACTATTCAAGAAAAAAGGTATTCAAACCTTTAAAGGCATCGACCGTTTTATGAATTTTGGTCAACCTATGAAAGCCTATCCAATTTATGTTGTTTGTGGCGAATTTGAAGAAGAAGTCATTAAAGACGCTTCATTACAGTTTGAACAGAAAGTCCCTAATGCAATCCTAGAAGGATTTAATAAGAGTAAGCATGTGGTGTTTTTAGATCAACCACGTATTTTTATTGAACACGTCCAAACGTTTTTCAAGACACATGCTTAAATATTTGATACAATATATCCGAATTACAGTCTAGGGGGCAAGTTTAAACATGGAAAGTAGAAGAAAGAAAGTACTCAATTTTTTTATAACCAGTTTTAATGGTATGGCAATTGGTCTATTCTCAACTCTGATTGTAGGGGTAATTCTTGGACAATTCTCAAAATTGTTCGCAGAAATTCCAGGATTTGATTTCGCAAGTGATGGTTTATTAGAACTATCCAATCTTTTAAAACCATTCATGGGGATTGGTATTGGTTTTGGGGTTGCAATAGCCTTAAAACTGGACGGCATTAAATTAGTAGTTGCTGGGGTAGCTGGTGGGGTCGCTACTAAATTATATAATGACCCAATGGTCGCTTACATCGCAACGATATCCGTATATTTAGCATTTAAGTTCATTTTGAGTAAAAAGACACCAATCGATATTTTATTGGTACCACTCTTAGGCTCTATTGTCGCATACGTAGTAACCGCTTTGGTTGGACAGCCCATTCAAGAAAGCATGCTTGCAATAGGGCGATTCATCGATTCTGCAACTGAATTACAACCATTCTTGATGGGCATTGTAATCGCTGTATTGATGGGGATTGCATTAACTGCACCTATATCCTCAGCAGCAATCGCTATTGCGATTTCGTTAGGGGGTATCGCGGGTGGCGCTGCAGTCGTAGGCTGTTCTGTTCAAATGCTTGGCTTCGCTGTGATGTCTAGAAAAGATAACAACATCGGATCAGTCATTTCGATTGCAATCGGTACCTCGATGTTGCAATTTAAGAACATTTTGAAAAAACCAATTATTTGGTTACCAACCATCATTGTTTCTGCGATTTTAGGACCGCTTTCAACTTTAGTTTTCAAAACAGAAACCTTACCAAGTGGATCAGGTATGGGTACTTCCGGTTTAGTTGGTCAATTCGCAACCTTAGAAGCAATGAATAACTCTACACAAGCTTTCATTGCGATATTGGTGTTACAAATCGCTTTACCGATCATTTTGGTATACATTACAGATCTTATATTTAGAAAATATAACCTCATTCAAACAGGCGATTTGAAGTTGTAAAAAAGTATAATTTAAGTGTTGATTATCTAGCCATTTTACGTTATAATAAAATGGCTTTATGGAGAAATACCCAAGTGGTTGAAGGGGCGGGCTTGGAAAGCTCGTAGGTCGGTAACACGGCGCTGGGGTTCAAATCCCCATTTCTCCGCCATTAGACAAGCATTGGTCTGATACGACGCGAATTACGAATTCGCACTAGTATTAGACCTTTTTTTCATGTAGAAGTTTACTGTATAGGTCAAATATCTACACCATAAAGGTATATTAAAAGCGCTACAGTCCAAGTTTACTGGATGTAGCGCTTGTTTTATATTGAGAGTCGAGTTCCCAACACGGCGGAAAATGGCGGATTATTAAGTGTTTTTGAATCTTTTTAAGATGTCTGGATGATAAGGTAATAGCGTTTCAATCGGAGAAAATTGAATGTTATCTAGTACATATTCTAAGTACGCACTCACATTGATATCATTGATACGAGCAGTCCTAATAATCGAAAATATCTCTGTAGTATATCTAGCACCTGCATAAGACCCAGAGGTCATAAAGACTTTTCGATTTAATACGAAAGGTTTAACTGCCCGTTCAGCGATGTTATTTGATATCTCTATGTAACCAGAATCCATATAAGTGAATAGTTCTGACCATACTTTCTTAGTATAGTTAATCGCCCCTTCAATCGCTGAATTCGGTTTAAAATGCGCATTAAAAACCAAAACCTCAAGCTCTTTATGGATCACTGGATGAGTTTTGTTTCGTGCTTTAAGAATCTCTCTTGGTGTCAGTTTCTGTCTTTTATATTCTGCTTCAAGATGAAATAATTTACCAATAACTTCAATGATTTTCGCAGCGTAAGAGTCCTTCATATCAGATTCAGGTACACTTTTAATAATATCCATAAATCTTCTGCGGACATGCGCGAAGCACCTTTGAAGATTAATGTTTGGATTATCTTTTTTCAGTTTTGTGTACCCAGCGTAATCATCACAGACAATCGTTCCCCGGTAGTCTTTTAACCAAGCTGCTG
>NZ_JAOEGN010000008.1 GCF_025446935.1 Paracholeplasma vituli
TGGATGAAATGTTGTCTAACATTATAAAGTGCTTGATTGTATAAACTTCTAGAAGCACGCATTAAGGATAAGAGAAAATGATGTTGATTAGGATTCAAATAGAGTCTAGTTTTTAGGGCTTTATAAGGCATAAATCGTTTCCTCCTTTCTACTTAAATTATACCATAAATGACACATAAAATATATATTTTATGTAAATATTTAATTATATATAATTATTAGAAACAAGGTGGTTTATAGAACCAATTAGCATGAATTTTATAAAACTTATAGAGTCTATATTCGATAAGTGAACAATAAATGACGAACTTTCCTAATAGATAAAAAACACCTTTGAATTGTCTCAAAAGGTGTTTGTGATCTAATTAACGTGCTAACCAACCGCCATCGACAGCAAGTGTAAAGCCATTGACATAACTAGAAGCGTCACTCGCTAGGAAGACGATTGCGCCCATCATATCTGAGGGTAATCCCCAACGTCCGGCAGGAATTCTTTCTAGGATTTGACCCGCTCTGGTTTCGTCATCACGAAGTTGTTTGGTATTATTGGTTGCCATGTACCCTGGCGCGATCGCATTGACATTGATATTATATTTAGCCCACTCATTAGCCATCGCCATAGTGATGCCTTTTACTGCTGATTTTGATGCTGTATATGAAGGAACACGAATGCCACCTTGGTAAGCTAACATGGAAGCAACCGAAACGATTTTGCCACCTGATTGTTGTTTGATAAATTGATTTGCACAGGCTTGTGATAAGAAAAATACTGTGCGTGAGTTAATGTTCATAACATCGTCCCAGTTTTGTTCAGAGAATTCTAAAGCATCTTGTCGCTTAATGATTCCAGCATTATTAACAAGAATATCAACTTTTCCCATATAGGCAACCGCTTCATTCACTAATGCGACTAAATCCGCTTGAGAAGCATGAATTAAATCTTTTTTAATACCTAAAAACTTTCTCCCAAGTGCTTCCACTTGAGCCTTAGTTTCGGGCATATCGACGTAATCGACACCAACTACATTTGCCCCAGCATCTGCTAAACCTAAGCACATACCTTGACCTAAACCGGTTGAGGCACCAGTAACTATTGCAACCTTACCTGCTAAACTAAATTGATCTAATATTCCCATGTTCGTAGCTCCTTTATTTTAAGTCTTTAGTTTGGATGAAATCCATATCGTCGTACGCTTGATTTTCCCCACACATTCCCCATATGAAGGTATAATTGTGTGTTGCAACCCCTGCGTGAATGCTCCAACTCGGTGAAATCACCGCTTGTTCGTTTGCCATCACGATGTGTCTCGTTTCATCAGGTTTTCCCATTAAGTGGAAAACACGGTGTTGTTCTGGCAAATTAAAGTAAAAATAAACCTCCATGCGGCGTTCATGTGTATGACAAGGCATGGTATTCCATGAAGACCCAGGTGCCAATTCTGTTAGTCCCATTTGAAGCTGGCAGGTTTCGAGAATGGCTGGGTGCAGGTATTGATAGATGACCCGTTTATTCATAGTCAATTCTTCACCCACTGGTCTAGGGTTTGTGATACTAAATGGAATGTGTTTATTTGGATACGCTTTGTGTGCCGGGCTTGAGTTAACATAGAATTTAGCTGGATGATTCGAATCCAACGACCCAAATTCTATATGTTTAACACCACGTCCTAAGTACAGACCATCTTTATGTGCCATGGGTTGTTGAATACCATCGTAAATGATGTAACCTGGACCACCAATATTAATGACACCTAATTCACGTCTTTGTAAAAAATACTCGCTCGCAACTTCTTTTGGTGCGTCTAATGTAAGATTTTTGTCTACAGGATAAACACCACCGGCGATGATGCGATCAAAGTGTGAATAGGTTAAAGCAATATCATTTTTAATAAAAACATCTTCAATTAAATAAGTTTCGCGAAGTTTTTGAGTGTCGTAACTTTTTGAGTCTTCCGGACTTGTTGCATAACGGACATTAAATTTCATGTTGTTCCTCCAAAATTGATTTTATATAAGACATACTTTCTTGGATATCCTCACCTGTGATACCTTCAAAAATATAATAGGCTTCTGGATTATTTTTAAGCATCATCGGTAACAATTTACGATAATCGAATAACCCTTTATTTAACCCCACTTGAACGAGTTTCCCCTCTTTTAAGATGTAGTTTTTGAGGTGAAATACCGCGATATCATCTTTTAGAAGATGTAAGGCTTCGGCTAAAATGGCTTCGTGTTGTCGATGGTTTCTCAAATTGAGTAAATTATACAAATCGATGATAACTTTTACATTTTTGCTATTTAAATCCGTAACAAAACGTTTTAATGTATGTGGTGAAAAAATAACATGTGCATAGGCTGCTTCAACCAATACTGTTTTTTGATATCTCCTGGCTACTTTCTCCAAATCCTTAAACACGGACAAGACTTCTTGATAAGCATGTTTGGTATGGTTTTGTTCGTGATAAATCCATTGATCATCGTAATAAGACCCAGTTTCAGATGCGACATACTCAGTATTAACACAATCTGCTAAAGCAAGCTGAAGTTTAAAACGCTCAATTCCGTTATCGCGTTTTTTTTGATCGCTATGAACGGGATTGAAATAACTGCCCAACAATAGCACGGAAACGCCATTTTGTACCAGTGAGATGGATTTAAAATCCTCTTCAGTCAGTTTAGGTTCAACATTTAAGGCTTTATTTACGACCAATTGAATCCCATCAAAACCATATGACTTCGCACACTCAAACAGTGCTTTCGCTTCCATTTTACCCATGTCGTGTGCGCGAATACCCAGTTTCATTATAAAATGTCCCCCTAAAAAGCCGAGACGACGTGAAATTTGCTTACCAACTTCAATGAATTGCTTAGCGATATTTTGTGTATCTTCAATAGACGTATGGAGTCTAGAAACAGCCACAACACCACATACGCGATTTTCAAAGTTATAAATCGGAATCGCAATATTCATGACGTGGTTTAGATCACCACCGAGTTCACACGTATACCCTTTAGTAATAATCGTCTTTTTGCGAGCTTCATCGATTTTCACGATACCTTCAATTTTCTTGTCAAATGCTGCGTAGCATTCACCAATGTAGTTATCGGAAAAACTAGTATAAATCTGGCCTACTTCGACATGCGATACGATTTGGCTTTGAGGTGCTTGATACGCATGAACAAATACGATTTTATCGCCATTAATGCGTTTTGTAGCAAATGCATTGCAACCATACTCATCTGAAAATTGCTTGAGCAATGGAGCTGAGGTCGTAATAAAATTAGAATTTTTAGTATATACCGACCCAATTGCATACATTTTTGACCCTATAACATAGGTTTTTCTAAATGGGTCTTTGTAATAAATCGCATCTGCTTTATATAGCGTCTGTAAAAAATCATAAGCGGTCGCTTTAGGCATATCTAATTCGCGATAGATTTCGCCTAATGTGAGACCATCTGGATGTTTAGAAATTAATTCGAGTATGGCCAAAATACGATTAACCGAACGGTTATCTTTCATGTGAATCCCTTCTTTCGTTAATAATTATCTTTGAACACGGCCCGAGGCATCACCTTTAGCCAACGTATCGACTTCTTTTTCATCGACTAGGTTATAATCACCAAATATGGTGTGTTTGAGGGCACTAGCTGCCACTGCAAACTCAAGTGCTTCGCCTGGATTAGCCTTCGTTAATAACCCATGGATGAGTCCACCAGAAAAGGCATCTCCTCCACCGACACGGTCTACAATTCGAATATCATACGATTTTGAATAGTAAAATGATTTACCATCATAAATCAATGCACTCCAACCATTATCGGATGCTGAGTGTGATTCACGAAGTGTGGTGGCCACATATTTAAATCCAAATGTTTGTTGCATTTCTTTAAAAATACGTTCGTAACCTTTATGATCCAAAACACCCTTTGTGACATCGCCGCCAGGTTTGAATCCTAGTGTTAGTTCAGCATCTTCTTCATTACCAATACATACATCAACATATTGCATGAGGTCACGCATGACTTTTTGAGCTTGTTCTGGTGTCCATAATTTCTTACGATAGTTTAAATCGACAGAAACGGTCACGCCGTGTTTTTTTGCTGCTATGCAAGCTGCTTTAGTGATTTTTGCACCTTGCGCTGAAATCGCTGGGGTAATCCCCGAAAAGTGGAACCATTTTGCATCTTTGAAAATGGCATCCCAATCATACTCTTCCGGTTTTGATAGTGCAATTGCGCTATCAGTACGGTCATAAATGACTTTACTTGGACGCATCGATGCCCCATGTTCAAGGTAATATATGCCAATACGTTCTCCACCTCTTACAATGTATTCGGTATGAACGCCTAATTTTCTAAGTGAGTTTATAGCTGCTTGGCCAATTTCATGTTTTGGTAATTTGGAAACAAAATATGCATCGTGTCCGTAATTGGCTAGTGATACTGCTACATTGGCTTCACCACCACCATAAACCACATCAAATCCGTCAGCTTGAACAAATCGTTGTTTATCAACTGGTGATAAACGTAACATGATTTCCCCTAATGTTACAATTTTCATTGGTTTCTCCTTATAGTTTTACTTTAAATACGGCTTTTTTCACTAAATCATTCGTACCATTCGATAGTTTAGGCATATGGAGTTCATCTTTAAACACCATTGCGAACATTCCTTTGGTCAATAAGACTGTAGAGAAATAACCTAAAGATTGTCCTTTTAGGACATCCTTTTCCACGTTGTATGGATGGCTGATTTGAAACTTTAAATCGTTTGCTTCTAAATAACCGAATATTTCAGTCCCCTCTAACACCAATTGAATATCACCATACTGTTGATGGGATTCAAAATAGCATTGCATCAAAGGTTTTGGTACATAATCTTCGCGAATTAATCTTACTTTATCGTTGACAACATGAGTACCTGCTTCAATCTTTGAAAGGTCATTTTGTGCAATGTAATCGATCACTGTTTGAATGTTGGGATTCAACGAAATGTACTTTTTGAGATTCGAGATATGGTCAACAATCATGGATTAAACTCCTTTTTTGGCCTTGTTAACAGCCTCTACAAACGCTTTTGC
The DNA here is from genome assembly GCF_025446935.1 of Paracholeplasma vituli. Lineage (GTDB taxonomy): Bacteria > Bacillota_I > Bacilli_A > Acholeplasmatales > UBA5453 > Paracholeplasma > Paracholeplasma vituli. The sequence goes on from NZ_JAOEGN010000008.1 coordinate 5,088, forward strand.
ATTTGCCTTAACACCTTCGAAATTACCCGTTTTGGCTGGTGCAGTAAGTTCACCACCAACACCAACAGCTACGACGCCATTTTTAAACCATTCATGGATGTTATCTAATGAGACACCACCAGTCGGCATAATTTGAATATTCGGTAGTGGTCCTTTCACAGCTTTTACAAATGATGGTCCAAACACAGAACCTGGGAAGAGTTTAATCACTTCAACCCCAGCTTTAAGCGCGGTTAACATCTCTGTAATGGTCATGCATCCAGGCATGTATGGAACATCGATAGATTTGCAGTATTGTGCAGTTTCTAAATCGAATCCTGGACTTACAATGTATTTCGCTCCAGCTTCAATCGCTAGTTTGGCAGTTTGCACATCTAAAACTGTTCCAGCACCTAAAATGAGTTTTTCTTCAGGGATATGCAGTTTCAAATGTCTTATGACTTGATCTGCATTTGGTACTGTAAAAGTGAGTTCAATAGCTTTTAAACCCCCTTCAATACAAGCAAGTGCGATTTGTGTAGCTTCTTCTTTGTTAGCGGCACGAACTACAGCAACCACACCAGAATCTTTGATTAGTTTAATAATTTTATTTTCCATCATCTGTCCTCCGTACAATATGATAGACATCTACTCATATTGTAGTGTATCCACCTAGTTTTTACAAGGTAGAATCCTTAATTTCTTTATTTTTAACATGAAAAAATTCAACTTTTTCACCGTTTGTATGGCCAATCTTTACACCAGTCAATTTCACTTCATTGACATAGTTAAAGTATAGCCCTTGTTTGGTGCGTGGTTCTTCAAAACTCATCATTGCTGGGATACCAGATTCTGGGTTTTCAGCATAATTGAATGTAATATTATCCAGTTCGATTTTTCGAATTGGTTGTTCAGGCAATCCATAAAAGAATCCTGCTGCCACATGGACATCGTCACAAACCATATTTTTAAACTTGAATTCGCCTAAAAATGGGGTACGATCGTCTAGAGGTAGCGCTTCTTTACTCCAAACATACTCTGTTTTTCCATCATCATCACAAAAATAATACATATTCATAACTAAGGGTGTTAAAACACCTTTCATATAAATATCTGTAAATGTAATACCATCGATTACCGCGTCTTTACCGCGTCCTCGGCGGGTTTTGATACGAAGCCCTCGATCAGTATCTAAGAAATAACATTGTGACACTTGAATATCTTTCATACCACCAGACATTTCAGAACCCAATACCACAGCACCATGACCATATTTCATCATACAGTTTCTAATGATGACTCTTTCACAAGGCTGTTTATAGGTTCTTCCAAGCTCAATTTTGCCAGATTTTAACGCGATACAGTCGTCACCAACAGAAAATTCAACACCTATAATGCGTACATCTTTGCACGATTCCGGGTCACAACCATCGGTATTTGGAGAATCTTTTGGAGACTCTATTTTTAAATCAATAAAATCTATAAACTCTGAAAAATACGGATGCAGGTTCCAAGATGGGGTATTTTTTACCGTGACCCCTTGGAGTGCAACGTTCTTAGAATGGACTAAAAATAATCCATTTGGACGCCAAGCCCCGCGCATAATCTTATGTTTAATCCACCAATCCCCATTTTGGGCATTACCATCAAATACACCTTGACCAATGATCTTCACATTTTCAACATGTAGACCAGTAATCATCGAAGCGAATTGAGGTGCAGGTACACCTTCCCAAGAAGCCATTTCATGGTAAGTACCATCACGCTTTTGAAATCGTGCAGGTAGAATTGGGTATTGGTTTCGATCGGTTAGATAAATTAGGGTCGCTTCTTTATCCAATTCAATTGTGATATCGCTTTTCAAGAAAATAGGCCCCACCAAGTATGTACCTTTAGGGATATAAATCCTGGCCTGTTTAGGTGCTGAATTTATCGCGGTTTGGATAGCCATGGTATCGAAGGTAATTCCGTCACCTTTCGCACCAAATTCGATAACATCCATCGAAATCGATTCCGAATCGGTTTGATAAATCGATTGAGCTTGACCAACTTGAATTGTGTACTTTGTATCAGGTTCAAGTCCGTAAACTGAAAACACGTTGGTTTTAACATTATTTAAAACCAATGTGCCATTCACGTTTACATCAAAAGGGGCTTTGCTGTAATAAATATCGTTATTTTCTAATTCAAATGTGAAGCTCCTTGAAGACTTAAAGATCAATTTGAACATAACTACCTCGACTTAGTATATTTTTTTGAAATCCATGCTTTTGCTTTAATCCATAACCAGTCAATCGAGAAATAGAGTAAACCAAATGTAATCGGGTCAATACCTTGGTTATCAAATCCAAACATCAACATCCCAATCGATGGGATACCAACCATCATCAAAAGTTCTACAGTGTAATAAATGGCTAATACCATAATAATGACATATAGGAAGGATGCTAATAAACTGAGAATGGAGTTTCTCTTAATCTGAAATGGTAAATAATGAAGGGTCGGTTGCTTGTCATTATTCATCCAAACAATCACTTTGTTCGATATAAACTCAACTGCCAAAGTGAGGATTAATACAAGTAATACAAAGCGATCTAAAATGTCGTATGTGTCTACAGCCAAAGCTGTAAATGTGACAAAGAATGCAGCCCCTGAAAACCAAAACTTCATGAAACCAATTTTAATATCTGGTTTGATATTCGCTAATTTATCGATACCATAAGGGTTGAATCCGTCATGGTTATTATTATTCTTCAATTTTGACATACTTCCAATCTACATACACCCATGCAAATATCGTGGCGATTACATAGAATACAAACCCAATTGCGAAAATTCCCATGGACATTAAACTGTAATTTTTTAATGTGTAATCTGTTCTTGTCGCTGCTTCAACAAGAAATTCATTTGAATACAAGAATACCAGTAAACCTTGTATAGCGTTCAATACCGTAAATAGAACTAATGACAGTGGTGAACGTTTGCGAGAAAATGAAATCGAATTAAAGATTTGAACCATCGAGATGATGTACATCGCGAATAGATAGAACCCGATAATTTTTGAAGTGAGTTCTGAAATCGCGGAGATATGCGATCTGAAAACGAAGCCTGATGTTCTAAAATCTAAGAATAGAGTGAAAAATAATGAGCCAATTATTGTAAGAATCACTGGGATTTTGTATTTGTTATACGAATACCACCGATTGATGAATACACCAAACGTTTCTTTAGTCTTAACATTATTCATAAATCGTCTTCTCCGTTTCTTTATCGAAGAAATAGATGTGTGATGGGTCAAACGAGACCACAACCTCTTCTCCAACTTGATAGACTTCTCTTGAGTTGATTTTCAAGATGACATTTTTACCACCAAAACGGACATGAACCAGTGCTTCTGCACCTAAGAGTTCATAGAGTTGAACTGTGGTTTCAAACCCTTCTACTTTACTATTGACACATTTACGATTAATCCTAAAATTCTCAGGTCTAACGCCAATGATGATTTCTTTACCAAAGTATCCTTTTTGCTTCAAAATTGGATGAATTTTGGATTCATCAATGTGCATTTTAACCGCGTCAATTTCGAGTAAACCATCTGAATCGATATCCCCTCTAAAAATATTCATAGGGGGTGTACCAATAAAGTTAGCTACAAATAGGTTACTCGGTCTTTGATACACCTCAACTGGGGTTCCAATCTGTTGAACATACCCATCTTTCATTACAACCATACGGTCAGCTAATGTTAAAGCTTCAATTTGGTCATGTGTAACATAAATCATAGTCGAACCTAAACGGTGGTGTAGTTCTTTTAATTCCTTACGCATAACACCGCGTAATTTCGCATCCAAGTTGGATAATGGTTCATCGAGTAAGAATACTTTCGGGTCGCGAACGATGGCTCTACCTAAGGCGACCCTTTGGCGTTGGCCACCAGAAAGTTCCTTTGGTTTACGGTTTAAATAGGGTTTTAAGCCTAAAATATTCGCTGCCCACATCACTCGTTCATGGATATAATCAGAACTTTGTTTACGAAGTGTTAACGAAAACGCCATATTATGGTAAACCGTCATGTGTGCATAAAGTGCGTAGTTTTGAAACACCATCGCGATATCACGGTCTTTTGGAGCCATTGTATTGACAACGACATCGTCAATGGTGAGGTTCCCTGATGTGATATCTTCTAACCCTGCAATCATACGGAGTGTGGTTGATTTCCCACAACCAGATGGGCCTACTAAAACGATGAATTCACCATCTTTGATGTCGATATTGAAATCAAAAACGGCTTGAACACCATTTAAATAGACTTTATTCACATTTTGTAATGACATTGTGGACATATTATTCACCAATTTCCTTTAAATGTGTTTTTAATTCGTGATACTTACGTAAAGTAATGAGGGCTGCATAAACCATAAAGAGAATGGTTAGACCAATTAAAATCGTGATTTGAGTATATTGAACGCTACTTATTTGTTTTAATTTAAGTAGTTTTAGCGGTTCATTAAAAACTCTAAATAAATGGACAGCAGAAATTCCAAATAAACCGTAAACATAGCGATTGCTGTATGCCTTGACCTTTTCAGCAGCGAGAAAAGTGACTAATAACAATAGGATGTTGATCAAAATCTCAACGGCTGTAGACATCGTTGGTATAACTGAACGAGGGGTAATGGTCATGAACAAGGATATGGTTTGAAATACCATAGACAATAGAACAAGCCAATAAGCTGACTTATTCAATTGATAGCGCATTTTATCGATACGATTAGTTTTGTTCATAGGACTTCACCACCTTTTGAATCAGTTGTGCACGGTCTTTTTGGACACGTATTTTATATACTATGAATACCATTAATAGGATAGATACAATGATCATGAAGATGGAAAACATATTGCCAAATTCGAATACGAGATAACTCTTCGTGGTGTTTCTAACCTGGTACAAGTGTGGTGGAACTTCTAACTCTGTAATCGCACGATACATGGGTTCTAAAACACTATTGTAATAAAGTGTCATAATTGCAGAAACCATGAGAATTATCGAAGAAAGTATACTTAAAACAATATTACTGAAGAAAAACGTCTTGCGGTTAAATGAACCGGAGAATATGAGCAGTAATAAAAGGATCACACCGGCGAATCCGACTTGTGATAAGGTACGATTGGCCGTTTGTGAAGCCAAATAGAATCGAGCAGCACGGGTCTCTGAGACAATATATGCCCAATTGGTGCTGTAACCTAATGTATAAATGTAAAATCCAGCTGCTGCGATTAGAAGCAGTATATATACGGTAGGTTGAATATATTTTGAGATTGTTTTAAGCGTATTTTCCATAAAATCACTTCCACTTTCATGTAAATTTTGATGGGATTCTAGAAGGGCAAAACGCCCTTCTAGTCCCAAATTGTGGTTATTTATTAACTCTTGCGTAAGCAGCTTCGAGAGCAGCTTTGTAAATCACTTGATATGTATTGATACCATCTTTAGTCACATAAGTGCTGAAGTAAACTTCTGGAGTCACTGTGCCACCTAAACCTGTGAATCCATCACGGACCAATTTAGCAAGTTGAGCATCTGCCCAAATGTCATCATAAGTTAAGGTTTGCATATCTGCTAATTCATCGGCAGAGAGTGCGAATAGTGATGGAGATAAACGATAGAACGGATTTTCAGATTGATATACACCAGCAAGTCTGAATGTATTCGCTTGAACCGCTACGTTGATTCTTTCAATACCTGCGACACCTTGATCAGATAATGTTTGGTATTCAAGACCTAGACCACGAATGTGACCAATTGGCATGGTTGCACCAACATAACGTCTTAGGTAGTTAATCATGTTACCAGATGCAAGGGTTTGCATTTCTGCTAAGGCTGCAGCGGAAATTGCTGGAATCATTTCACCGTTATATTCGATTTGTCCATCGATGAAGCCTTGAGGCCCGTATAAATGAATATTACCGATTGAATCGTTAGCAGAATAATCATATAAACCATCAACTAAAGTTAAGATTCTCGCTAATTTCGCAGTGTCTTGTTCAACGTGTGCTGGAATACCCCATGCTTCATTCTTAAGGGATCTAACGCCTTCAGAGAAATGGAAATATTGACCATCACCTAACCAGTTATTTACTGGAGGTAAGATTGCTTCAAAGCGGAATGTAGGGTCAAGTGCTTTAGCTGCAGTGATGTACCCTTGTGGGGTTGAGGATGCATTATAGTCATATGTGATGAAACCATATGAACCTTGTAACAATTGTGCTCTGTGGTCTGTGTTTGAACCAGAGTCAAATGTTTGAATGATGAGTTGGTCATCGAATAACTTCGATAATTGAGTAACACCGTCAATGGTAGCTTGTTCTGCTCTTGCATCTACGATCTTACCTTGTTGATCAAAGTATGTCCAGTCGTATCTTGAGAACATACCACGTAGACCAAACATTTCAAGTCCGCGGAATAAGTTACGGATACGAGAAGCTTGTGATGTTCTTGGGAACATAACTTCTACGGATGTCTTAGGTGCAGTTAATTCTCTAGTTAAGTATTGTGGGTTTGCTTTAACTACATACATCAATGCAACTAATTCATCGACATCGTACGCAGCGTCTGTTCCAACAAATACGTCAGAAAGTTTAGCATAACCTTGTGCCCCATAAGTTGCTTGCATATAAGATCTGAATGCGTTTGCCATCGATGCACCAGTCTTATCAGGTAAGTTCTTAAGTGTAGTTAAAATATTTGCAGTGTGTGCCTTAGTGACATTACGAGTAGTTCCGTTTGGATTCGCAACTTTAACAACAACGTTTAGATTTTCAGGTGTTGTATTCGCAACAGTGAAACTACCTGTATAAGGTGTAGAGTCAAATGTAGGAGACACAACGTCTAGAATATCTTCAACCCAGTCAATACGAACTAAGAACATTTGTTCGATTTCACCAAATCCATCAAAGTATGGTGTATAGTAAATACCGCCATTAGAAGCTGTCATGGATGCTCTAACAGAAGGGTTTTCGGTTAGGAATTGGTTCAAATTAGGCATTGAGTTTAAATACTTAGATAAGTCAACGAAGTTATTACCTTGTACACCATATTGTGTCAGTAGTGCACCAGTTGCATTAATCACATCAACAGTTGAGAAACTATTGGTGAGTAATTCGTTGAATTGGTTTGTAGTATTGCTGTTTACTTTAGCATCTTGGAATGTGATGTTTAATTTTTGTCCTAGAGCTTCCCAAACAGGCATTAACATACCTGAAGTATAAGTTTTACCATTTAACGAAACGTATGGATTGGTTTCTTGGTAAGAAATACCTCTACCTTCGTAGTTGATTGCAACTTTTAACGTAATTGCTTTTGAAGGGTCGTCTTCAACAAGGTTAGCACTGACATTCACTTGGAATTGTGTAGTTAAGGTTTGATACGTTACAGTGATCACTTTAAGACCTGCTGATACTGAATCAAAACCAGCGAAAGTAAGTTCTGTGTGTGGAACCGCTTCTTTAGAGCCATCCGAATAAAGCGCTTCGACAATTAAACCGTTAATGTTTAAAACACCATTTAGACCATACGTTGTCTTCGAAGGTAAATTCTTAACTTGAATTGCCCATAAAGTTACTGGCGCATCGACGTCTTTAACAACGACTTGAAATACATCTGTAAATTTTCCTACAGTTACTGTAATGGTCTTCAATCCTGGAGTCGTAGTCGAGAATCCAGATACTTGGAATTGGTTCGCACCCGTACCTTGAGTCAAGATAAGGCTTGAACCATCACTAAATGAACCTTCAACTTGCAAACCTGCTAAGTCGAGTACTGTGTCACCGACTTCGTAATCAGTTTTAGTAGGCGTTACTTTAACTTGGATAGATTCCAATACTTTTTCGGGTTCAGGCTCATTGCCGCCACCGATACAGCCTGCTAAAACGAATAGTGATAATACCGTTAGGATTATCCCAAACATTTTTTTCATACTTTTTCTTCCTCCTCTTTCTTATTCCTTAACCCCACCAACGTTGACCCCTTTTGCAAAATACTTCTGCAAGTACGGATAGACAACGATGATTGGGATAATAGACATGACAATCATGGCATACATATACGAATACGGTGAATACGGGGTATTCGTGATTGATGCGTTTTCATCCATCAAGTATTCACTCAAATACTTTCTTAAATGGACTTGAAGCGGATGTTCGAAATTCCAGTTAACCAATACAAGGTTCCAGAAATACCCATTCCAACGGGATAATGCATAGAACAATGTAACGGTTGCGAGGGCACTTTTGGACATTGGTAAATATACGTTCGTGAGGACTTGGAACTCATTTGCACCATCGACTATGGCTGCTTCTTCAATTTCCTTTGAGACCCCACTAAAATAGTTTCTGAGTAGAATGACGTTAAAGGCTTGAACTCCGAAACCATAGATGATCCCCCAACGGTTATCGACACCAAACATCTTATAATTTAAGAAGGTTGGGATCATCCCTGCTGAGAACCACATCGTAAATACGATAATGAAGTTAATTTGTCTTCTAAAGACCAAACGGCTCTTTGATAATGCATAGGCTGCTGCAATCGACATGACCATCGAAAAGATGGTGCCAAAGAATGTGTAGAATAGTGTATTGGTATAAGCTATCCAAAATCCTTTATCCGATAATACTGCAATCAGTGCGTCGAGTTGAAAGTCTACTGGCCAAAAGATAACACGGCCTTGTTCGAATGCGATTTTACCCGATACTGAAGCCGATATCGTATAAATGAATGGATAGAGAGCTGCAATCGCGAATAAGGTAACTAACACATAGGCAGCGACTTTGAAAATGACTTCTGTTATATCTAATCTTCGCATGGGTAGCCTCCTTAGAATAGTGACGTGTCAGATACACGTTTGGAAATGAAATTCGCTCCGAGGACTAAGAACATCGCGATGATCGAGTTAAATAAGTCTGCTGCCGCGGCTGTATTCAGCGAAATGGACTGTCCACCCATCAACCCACCGATACGTGTAACGAAGGTTGAAATAACATCGGCTGTTCCATAGGTTTGGACATTATAGAGTAAAATGATTTTTTCATAACCAACTGATAGAATTTCGCCGATACGCAGAATGAGCATAATGGTTAGAGTTGGTGCCATCCCAGGAAGGGTGACATAACGAATTTGTGCGAGTTTATTCGCACCATCAATTCGAGCTGCCTCATAGTTTGTAGGACTGATTGCCATAATGGCTGCGAAATAAACGATTGACCCATAACCAGCGCCTTCCCAAATCCCAGAAATAATGTAAATCGACCGGAAGTATTGAGGGTTTCTCATTATCCCCACAGATTCATCGATCAACCCTAAATTTTGTAATAAAGAGGTAATGACACCTGGTGCTTGATGCGGTTCATTGCCTTCAAATAACATTAAAGTAATGATGGAGGTAATGACAACCGTACTGATAAATTTAGGTAAGTAGGTTAAGATTTGAGTTAAGCTACGGTAGAAATCTGATTTGATTTCAGAAAAGAATAATGCCAGAATAATTGGTACAGGAAATCCAAAGATTAACCCATACATCGAAATCGCAAACGTATTTCGAAAAGCTTGCCAGAATTCCTTTGCATAATCCCCTGCAATTAAGGATCTAAATGCATAAAACCCAGAGAATGGTGCTTGTCCAACCGAAAGTGTTAAATCATTCTGGTTCTTAAAAGCAGCGAGAATTCCATAGATTGGCATGTATCTGAATATAAAGAAATACAAGAGCACTGGAACCAACATCACATAGAGTGGCCAGTCTTTTTTGATGGCTACCCAGTAGCGATGCCATTTATTTCTTTCTAATTGTTCTAACAGGAGTTCGCGATTCACTTCATCTAAACTCATGTGTTTTACGTCTTGATTAGCTCTCATAAAAGTGTTCCTCTTCGTTTCTTTCTTTTATTTGTTTCAATAAGTATTTACGCATGTCAACCATAAAATCTGTTTGGTGTCTTGCAATCATGAGAACGACCCATCCGATTAAGACATTAAATGCATGTCGTGTAATCAATACCACCCATTCTACTTTGTCATAGAGCACGAATTGAACAATGACTTGGACAAAGAACATAGCCAAATACCCGGTTAAGAAATATAAGGTTAATAAGATGACTTCATTTCGAATTTGTCCTTTAGTGGTGATTTTGAACCATACCATAGCACTACCAATCGCAAAGATAGACGCTGCATAACCCATCATTTCCATAATTTCATAGTTACGATATAGGATTGTATGTAAAATGACGACTGCCCCATTCACAAACAAACCGTAAGGCCCCCACCTAAAGTAGATAATCAAAAGGATCGGTGTAGACAAGGTCACATATAAGAACATAAGGTCTGATTGACTGGCAAAAAAGCCAATTAAATCTACCACTAGAGCAATGATGCCCAGAAACATCAAGTCCATAAGACGATATTTCGCTATTGTCAAAGTATGACCTCCTTTATATAATGGATTTACATGAGGTGTTCATATGATTAAACTTAAACTTTCCCCAAAAGACAATATTCAAGCAGTTTTGGATGGTTATCCACTCGATACCCATCTTGATGTAACTCTTAGCCCTGGTTTATACAACCAAAAACTTACTTTGAAGCACGATTACCTAAAATTAACTGGAACATCACACGATACCGTCATTTCTTTTGACGATCACGCTTTAAAATTCCATGCCGATGGGTTATTGATGAATACATTTCGAACCCAGACCGTTTTAATTTTAGGAGACCACATTACACTATCGAATTTAACGATCGAGAATACAAGTGGAACAGGCCCTAAGATTGGACAAGCGATAGCGCTTTCATCTTATGGAGATGATACAACGATTCAAAATTGTGTCCTTAAATCCACCCAAGATACACTTTTCTTTGGGCCTTTGCCATCGGATTTAATTTCACGGTACGACCATATATTATCGGTTGAGGAACGCATAAACCGTCCATTGAGACAATTCGTCTTTGATTCCACAATCATTGGAAATGTTGACTTCATTTTTGGTAGTAGTGATGCGTTTATCGATCACTGTACGATCATTTCGAATGGTAATGGATACATCAGTGCACCCTCTACACATCCCAAATCATCGTTCGGGCTGGTATTTAATCAATGTCGGTTTGAATCCTTAGGACAGTACACCATTGTTCTGAGTAGACCTTGGCGTAGCGGAGGAAAGGTCGCATTCATCGATGTAGATTTTACCGCACCGATTGCTGAAGAACGTTATTTGGATTGGGATAAGCCAGTCTTTGAAAACTACGAACTGCCTTATGTACCGCATCATTTATCAAAACCATTGCCCGAAACCATGTTGAAAGCAATTATAGACTGTATCGCTAAGAAGCGTTTGGATTTGAATCGACATTAATCGATTCATATCGCTTCTGGCGATTTTTTTTACATATTGAAATACTTCTTTGCGTTGTTGTAAGAGATATCTTCGACAATACGCCCTAAAATATCATAATCTAATGGGAATAACCCTTGTTCTACCCAACGGCCAATCTTATCACAGAGTAAACGTCTGAAATACTCATGTCTTGGATAGCTTAGAAATGAACGTGAATCGGTTAGCATCCCTACAAATCTAGATAATAGACCATTGTTCGCTAAAGCGTCAATTTGACGACTCATCCCATCAATTGTATCATTAAACCACCATGCTGAGCCACATTGAATTTTACCCGGTGTTTTACCATCTTGAAAGGATTGCATCAATGTCACAACCACATCATGATCACGTGGGTTTAATGCATAGATGATAGTCTTCGGCAATTGATCTTGATAATCTAAGGCATCTAGAATTCGAGATAACGGTTTTGCAATCAATTCATCGTTAATCGCATCATACCCAGTATCTGGTCCGAGTTTTTGAAGCATACGTTTGGAATTGTTTCGAAGGGCTCCAATATGGTATTGTTGAACCCAACCTAATTTGTGATAAGCTTTGCCTAAAAAGACCAACATGAATCCTTTATATTTTTCAACTTCATCTTTATTAAGTGTTACTTTAGCTCTCGCACGTTTGAAGATCCAGTCAATTTCTTCTTCATTCGTATCTTGGAAATGAATGGAATCTAACCCATGATCTGATAAACGGCACCCATTCGCATGAAAATAATCCATTCGAAGTTCCAAAGCTTTTTGAACTTCTGAGATTGTATCGATAGAAAATCCGACTACAGTACTCAATTGATTCACCCAATCATTGAACCACGATAACTCGATATTGATTGCTTTATCTGGTCTAAATGCGGGTTTAACTTTAAAGGCATTGTGTTCTTTTTCTAGGAGTTGGCGATATTTTAAGTCATCGATCGGGTCGTCTGTAGTACAAACTACTTGAACACGACTCATTTCAATGAATTTTTTCGGTGTTAAATCTTTAAGTTGACGATTGGCTTCATCGTATATGCTTAAAGCTGTTTTTGGCGATAATAGCGCATCGATATTGAAGAATCTCTTAAGTTCAAGATGACTCCAATGGTATAACGGATTGCCCACCAAATATGGCATGACTTCAGCATACTTCATAAACTTTTCAAAATCTGGTTTTGTTCCAGTAATGAATGCTTCATCAACCCCATTGGCTCTCATTAAGCGCCATTTATAGTGGTCACCACCAAGCCATACCTTAGATAAATTATCAAACGGTTTGTTTTCATATATCTCTTTTGGATTTAAATGGCAGTGGTAATCGATGATTGGCATCTTCGCTGCGTAATCATGATAAAGTTTTTTCGCAACTTCACTTGATAACATGAAGTCCTTATCCATAAATGTTTGCATCCATATTCCTCCTTATAAAATGACACCAGTTTTGAATATACCGATTTCTCTAAAGTGGTTGATTTCATTACGTGTAGGTTTGCCATTCACAACATCAACGATGAAATCGATAAAGTCTTCTAAAACGGTATCCATGTCAACCCCTTCGGTTAACAGTCCGGCGTTGAAATCAATCCAATTTGGTTTTTTGTGGTAAATCTCGGAGTTTGTTGAAACTTTGATGGTTGGAATGAATCCACCAAAAGGTGTTCCACGACCAGTTGAAAATAAGACTAACTGACAACCGCTCATACCTAAGGTTGTCACTGAAACGAGATCGTTTCCTGGAGCACTGATGAGGTTTAACCCCTTTGTTTTAAGTCGATCTGTTTGCTTTAACACATCACAAACTTTTGATAATCCAGCTTTTTGAGTACAGCCTAGTGATTTATCCTCTAAGGTTGTAATCCCACCATTTTTATTACCTGGTGAAGGGTTATCGTATATGACTTGATTGTTTTTCTTATAATAATCTTTAAAATTGTTAATTAACTCTACTGTTTTTTGAAATACAGATTCGTCTTTGGCCCTTCGCATTAAGATTTGCTCAGCACCAAACATTTCAGGTACTTCTGTTAATACGCTAGTTCCACCGTGGTGGGTTATATAATCCGAAAGTCTACCAAGAAGTGGGTTCGCCGTGATACCGCTTAAGCCATCACTACCACCACACTTTAAACCAATTCGAAGGTTCGATAAGTCAGTTTCGACTCGAACGTCTTTCTTCATATGTTCATATAAGGACTTTAAATGAGTTAATCCAGCTTCGAACTCGTCAGCAACATCTTGCATCACAAGAAATTGAATACGATTGCTGTCATAATCTCCAAGTGAGGCTTTAAATGCACTAACTTGGTTGTTTTCACAGCCCAAGCCTAAAACTAGGACGCCTCCAGCATTGGGATGTTTAGCAATATTTTGAAGTGTTTCTTTGGTATTTTCATGGTCATCACCCATTTGCGAACACCCGAACTGATGGCCAAAGACTTGTATGCCATCAAATGCGACATCTGGATTAACTTCTCTAATGAATAGATCGGCTAATTGACGCGCTTGACCAACGATACACCCGACGGTTGGAACAATCCATAATTCATTACGGATACCGAACTCACCGTTTTCACGTGGGTACATCCTAATCTTACGTGACTTTGATTCAACATCATACTTTTCAAACTGTGGTGTATAAGTATAATCGATGACATCGTTTAGTTTAGTAGAAACGTTGTGTACATGAACGTGTGCACCTTTTCGAATATCACACGTGGCACGTCCGATTGGATAACCATATTTGATAACATCCTCACCTAAGTGGATGTCTTTGATTGCAATTTTATGACCTTTGGATACATCATCCAAAAGTGTAATCCCATCTATGACATCCCCTTTATTTAAAGGTAATAACGCAATCATGACGTTGTCTATGGGATTAATGATGAGAAATTTTGATTGATCCAACGTTTATGCCCCCAGTGCGTTTTGTAATGCTTGACGCATTCCGACAGCGAGAATGGATTCTACGTTTTGTTTTACATAAGTGATGACATCGGCTTGTGTTAATCTGGTGGTTTCCCAATGAGGAAGCCCTAAGATTGTATCTACAACAGATTCAACATTACCACTCGACCATAAGTTTTGATATAATTCTAAAAACTGTTTGTCATCTTGTAAACGGATCGCTTCGTTATCACGTTTACCACGGTAGAATACGATATTAGCAGCGAGACTGAATAATTGTAGTTTAGGGAATTTTCCCGTTTCAAGTTGATTCAGTACACTTGGTAAAATGCGTGTTTTATATTTCGTCATGCTATTTAATGCAATACTCATTAATTCATGTCTTACAAATGGATTTTGATAACGTTCAAGGACTGCTTTAGCAAATTTATCCATATCAGCTTCTGGTAAATCAATGGTTGGAATTACTTCTTGCCAAATCAATCTTTGAACAAATTCATGAATTTGCGTATCGTTCATCGCGTCTTTAACTGTGTCAATTCCACAAAGATACGCTACAGGGACCATAGCGGTATGTGAACCATTAAGAATCTTAACCTTACGTTCTTTATAGGGTTTGAGTTTATCTACAAAGTAAACATTCAAACCAGCCTTATCAAAAGGTAAACGTGTATTCAATCCTTTTTCACCTTCAATGACCCAAAGATGGAAGATTTCGCCTTTCACAATGGAATGGTCTAAATAGCCCCAAGTTTGTTCTAAATGACCTGCATCGTTTTTCGGATACCCAGGAACTATGCGATCTACAAGGGTGTTATAAAAACGATTCATGGTTGTCATCCAGTGAATGAATGTTTCGCTCATGTTATTGTATCTTGCAAGTTCTACCAATACACGTTTTAAAGTATCCCCATTATCATCAATTAATTCACAGGCGAGAATATCTAAGCCAGCTTCATTTGCGCCTGCAAACACTTCGAATCTCATTTTTAGAAATGCTAATAGTTTCCCAGGAAATGATACAGGGCATTGATTAAAATGAATGGTTTCTGGTTGATAAACAATGCCAGCCTCTGTCGTATTCGAGACAATGGTTGTAATCGTTTGAGAGGCAGCCAGATCCAAATACTGTCTATATTGTGTATAAGGATCAATAAACTCCTGTAGAACATCGACTATTTTTGTTTCAGTAACCGTTTTGCCCTGATCTATACCTTCAAGTATGAGTGTATATAAGCCATCTTGTGCTTCTAAATCTCTGACTCTGCCTTGTGGCATGGGCTGAATAACTGCGACATTGCCATCAAATAAACTCTGCTCATTCAACGTTTGAATAAATGGGTCTACAAAAGCACGTAGAAAATTACCCTCGCCGAACTGAACCACTTTGATTGGTCGTTTCGGAAAAGACCTTAAAACCCTAGATAATCTATCCATAAAATCCCCCCGAGATGGTGATTAAAAGTCATCCTCAATTGCCGTCCGTATATACAGACACCGTTTAATTACACCTAATTTTAACATGTAAAACAAAACCTGTCAACGGGTTACAGATAAAAAAATGTAACCGTTTCTATAAAACTGATAAAACGCTTTAAAAACCCCCACTCAAATGAGATCGTTTACTTAAGCCCTTCTTTAGAAGCAGCTATTTTATAAACGGTATTTACTCATTCTTGGTATTTTTCAAAAAAAATGCACCGTTTGGGTGCATTTAGTGTTGTTTTACAAAAGAATTATTGTCTGGGTCGGTGTAGATGCGTCTACCACGATTTAATTGGTTAATTGCTTTAACTTCGTCATCTGATAGTACTAAGTCGAGTGCCCCAAGGTTTTCTTGGATTCTCGATACAGTGACTGATTTTGGAATCATAAGGATACCGCGTTTTAGCCCCCAAGCAATGATAACCTGAGCTACAGTTGCGTTATGTATATCTGCAATCTCTTTGAGTACAGGGTAATAAGGGCCAGTTTCTAAGAAAACTTCACCTTTCATGAATGGACCATAGGAAATCGTCGCGATGTTCTTTTCATTCAAATACTGTTGTGTCGGTAATTGGTATAATCCCGGGTGTAATTCAATTTGATTAGCCATGGGTTGAATGCGAGCTGTTTTTAACAACGCATCCATATGGTGGATTTTAAAGTTTGAAACACCAATCGCTCTAGCCATTCTCTTTTCGTAACACACTTCCATGCCACGCCAAGTAAGTTGATTCAGTGTATTGGATGGGCTCGGCCAGTGTATTAAATATAAATCGACATAGGTTAACCCCATTTTTTCCAATGAAACCTGGAGCTCATTTATGGCTTCTTCATACCCTAGGTTAACTGGGGATAGTTTAGTGGTGACAAAAATGTCTTCACGAGGGATTCCAGAATCTTTAATAGCTCTGCCTACAGAAGCTTCATTACCGTAAACTTGTGCAGTATCGATATGTCGATAGCCCATCTTTAATGCAGCTAAAACAGTATCGTAAGCTTCACCTTCTGTGACTTTAAATGTACCTAATCCCAACATCGGCATGTTGATCCCATTCGAAAGTTTTTTATATAACATGTCAAATCCTCCTTATGGCTATATTATAGTAGGGGGTTCTGTAATTTTGCAATCTTTTCGTTTGTCAAATCTTTTAGTAATGCTCTAACCATCAACCATGCTGCTTCGTGGTCTCTTAAATCAAACATCGCTACAGTTGAATGGATATAGCGTGCTGGTAAGCCAATGGTTGTCGCTATAATGCCATCATTTGAATCCAGTGCGCGCGCTGCGTCTGTACCGCCTTTAGCGATATAAACTTGATGTCTTACATTGTTGTTGGCTGCGACTTCTTTAAAATAGTTAAAGAGTCTTGGGGCCATGATATTTCTAGGATCATATAAGCGAATGAGGAAACCATCTCCCATTTTACCGGAAGCTTTTGGATCTGCTAAATCATTTAATGGGGATGCATCCAATGCAAGAAAAAAATCAGGTTTGAACTTAAACACAGCTGTCCCTGCACCACGAAGTCCAACTTCTTCTTGAACAGTCGCACCGACAATAAGATTAAATGGCAATTCAACTTCATGGAAGTCACGAATGATTTCCAATGCCATGCCACAACCCCAGCGATTATCCACCGCTTTAGACATGACTTTTGTTTGATCAAAGTTGAATGAAAAATCGTTTTTTGGTAAAACCATATCGCCGATATTTATACCGGATTTAAGCACTTCTTCTTTACTGTTTGCACCAATATCAAAAATCAAGTCAGGAAAGTCTGCAGCTTGGTTTTTGGATAAGTGTGGTGGAACAGAACCAATGATACCTGGGACTAACCCATTTTTGGTTTCAGCATATAATTTTTGAGAAATGAATACTTCTGCAACCAACCCACCAATTGGGATGATTTTGATGGCACCGTTTGGTAATATGTCTGAAATCATTAAACCAACTTCATCCATGTGACCTGCTACCATGACTGTTTTTGCATTGGCAACTTTTGATTTTTTGAAAGCAAATATAGAACCCATATTATCGACTTCAATTGTATAATTTGGGTATTTTTTCATTTCGGTTAACATGATTTGGAAAACGTTGTGTTCATACGCGGAAATCCCAAATGCATTCATTAATTTTTCATAAATCGGATCAATTTTAATCATTTTAGTATCGCCTTAAACCCAAAGATTGGGCTTTCCTTTCGTTTCTTTTCTTCATACTCAGAGACAGCTTCACGTGGTTCACACGCAGTAGATGCCCAATATACTTCAAAATGAGATTCTGATAAGTATTCGAGTGAATCTTGATATAACGGTTCAAAGTCTGATCTAAACTCTAATTCGCCACTTTCACTTAGAATGGATTCATACATATCTAAGAAAGTTTTCGCAGTCAAACGACGTTTGTGATGACGTTTTTTAGGCCACGGATCACTAAAGTTTAAATACAGTTTTTGAACTGATTTAGGGTTGAAATACTGCAATAATGCGTTCGCATCGTCTTGTACAATCGTTAAATTAGGTAATTTGAGGTCATTTTGCTTCTCTAATATGCGATAGCACACGTTGATGTCTTTTTCGAATGCTACAAAGTGGAATTCTGGATAGCGTACAGCCAATTCAGTAATAAATTTACCTTTACCACTACCAACTTCTAATACAATGGGTTTATCTGAAGTGATGATTTTAGGTTCTGTTAGAATCAGTTCTGATTGGTGGATGGCTTCATAAGCCTGTTTTACTTTTTTAGTTCTCACTGTATTTAATGATCGCATACGACATGTATGCAGCTCCTATGGATAAAATGATGCCAGACACAATTTCAATCCAATGGAATGATGTGAGTGGCGTAGATTGATTTAAAAGGGTTAATATGGAAATCGGACTTGAGACCAGCAATCCGAAAATCGCGGCGTAAAATAAGGATTCAAATCTAATCATTACGATTTGCATAAGTTTGGAGAATACGACCAAGCCGATAGCTAAACCAAGTACGAACATAATGATTGGTGGAATCAGTTCAAATAATCTCGGCATATCCATTGTGAAGAATGCTTCAAGGCCATTTTTTGCTAAACCCAATACATGGCTATAGTAGCCCAGTATCAATAATACTAATGAACCACTAATTCCAGGCGCAATCATGGTGCCTGCTGCGATAAAACCGACAACAACCAACATGACATAATAAACCCAACCTGTGTGAACAGATAGATTTGAATTTAAAAGTGGTAATAAAATCATGATTATAAAGGCAATTACAAACGTAATGATGTGTTTATAGTCTTTGGTTTGAATTTTATTATAAATGGTTTTAATGCCACCAAGAATTAATCCGACGAATATTAAAGTCGTTAACAATGGTACTTCACGATAACCAAAATCAATGACAAAGACACCAAAAATAATACCAATCCCCAACCCAATCAGTATCGGTAATAGCGATTTAAATGTTTTATAAGGTGTTTTAAAAATAGATAAAATCCCATTAATTAAGGTGTCATAAACACCAAAAATGACGGCCATGGTACCGCCACTGACGCCTGGTATGATGTTGGCTAACCCAATGAAAAAGCCGCCAACAATGGTTTTAAACTTATTCATGTAATGGTAACCCTAGATTGTCTTTAATTAATAATTCTGTAATGGCGTCCATCGCTTCAGATTCATCTTCACCTTGAGTGCGAACGATGAATTCAGCGTGGCGGTAAATCCCTAATGACATGACACCCATAATCGATTTCATATCAACGGTTTTTTGGTTGGCCATGAGCCATATATCGGATTTATAGCGGTTAGCTAATGTAACTAAATTGGTTGCTGGTCTAGCGTGAATACCATTTTCTGCAATAACTTTAAATGATTTTTCCATTATTTATACGCCTCTTTCTAAGTTCTTTTTAATGAGTTTGGGTTCGTAATCAAAGGCCATTGTGATGACTTTTCCTTTGACAAAAACTCCAGTGTTGGATAAGGTTTTTAATGCTTCAAAATCGACCATTTTAACGTTTCCTACTTCAAACTTGACGCGTTCATGTTCGACTGTAATCGTATGAATATTGTCAAATCCAAGTGCATTCTTTAATTTTTGAATGAATTCTGAATCAATTGCTGTACGATCAAAAGGTTTTGGTTTCCTTTTTCTGAGATAAGCATTAAGGCTGATAAGCACTACCAATGACGCCAGTGCAATCACACCGATGATGGTAAAGGTATCGAGCTGATAAAGAGCTAGCATGTGAACACCCCTTCACTAAGATTATACGTTGTTGACCTTTTTTTTACAAGTAATTATGCCAAATGTATGGTATATTTATTATAGACAATTTTACGAGGTATTCCACATGTTTATAGATTGGATTAAATTTATTATTTTAGGTATCGTTCAAGGTATTACTGAGATTTTGCCCATCAGTTCTTCAGGTCATTTAGTATTGTTTCAATATCTATTCGACTTAAAACAACCCGGTCTAGCGTTTGAGATGTTCACCAACATGGCTTCACTTATCGCGATGGTTGTGCTATTTTACAAAGATATTTGGCATTTGATCAAACAAACGTTCATGTTTCTTCTTAAGAAAGACCAATCTGCCAAAAAGGACTTTGAATATGTCCTTAAACTCGCGATTGCAGTTATCCCTATTGGCATTTTAGGTTTTATTTTGAAAGATTGGGTAGGCTCTATTAAAAGCCTATGGTTCGTCGGTCTAGCACTCATGTTAACCGGTACCCTCTTATTACTCATATACCGAAGTCGTAATCAAACGGAAACCCATGATGAAGTGACTTACAAAGACGCACTTACAATTGGATTAACTCAAGCGGTTGCGATCTTTCCAGGGGTATCTCGAAGTGGGTCAACTATCATTGGCGGATTAACACAAAAGTTATCCCTAAAATCACTATTAAAATTCTCCTTCTTATGCTACATCATTGTATCAATTCCAGCTTCCCTTTTATCGATTTACGATTTAACACAGGTCACTGAATCGATTGACTTGATAGGTTATGGATTGGCATTTATCACGACACTGCTTGTAACTTATATTACTGGTTATTATGTGATGAAACGTCTTCAAATCAAACATTTACTATATTTTGGAATTTATTGCTTGACTGTTGGTCTAGTAGCCGTGTTATCCTTTATACTCATTTAAAATGGAAATCCCCAAGCTCGATTGAGTTTGGGGATTGTTTTATTTAATGAACATCGCGTCTCCGAAAGAAAAGAAACGGTAATTTTGTAATACTGCATCGTTGTAAGCTTTTAAAATAAGGTCACGGTTCGCGAATGCAGATACCAACATAATCAAAGTTGATTTTGGTAAATGAAAATTGGTGATTAGCGCACCAATGGTTTTAAATTGATACCCTGGGTAGATAAAAATTTTGGTTCTAAAGATACCTGGAACGAATTGATTGGTGTAATTACTTTCAAGCGTTCTTACAGTTGTTGTCCCAACCGCAACAATTCTTTTCTTTTGTTTCATCGCTTCATTGAGCCTTTTCGCAGCTGTTTCTGTAATTTGATAGACTTTTTCATGCATATGATGATCCATAACATCCTCTGTAGAAGTCGGTCTAAATGTGCCAAGACCTACATGAAGTGTGATTTCAATGATTTCAACGCCTTTAGCCTTTATCGCTTCTAATAGAGGCTTTGTGAAATGTAATCCTGCAGTTGGTGCTGCAGCACTCCCAATTTCTTTCGCATAAACCGTTTGATAGCGGTCTTTTTCTTCTAATCTTTCATGAATATATGGTGGTAGCGGCATTTCACCTAATTGATCCAAGACTTCATAAAAAATCCCTTCATAACTGAAGACAAAGGATTTGATACCTTCCTCTTTTTCTTTCACACAGGTTGCGATGAGTTTATCTTCACCAAAACTGATTTTAGTCCCGACTTTTACACGTCGGCCTGGTTTGACTAAAGCATCCCATGTGGATTCAGTTTGTTCTAATAACAATAACTCAATGACTGCGTTGGTATCGACTTTTGTTCCAATTAAGCGAGCAGGCATAACCTTCGTGTTATTTAAGACCAAAACATCGTTTTCAGAAAGTTCATTGATAATGTGGTTAAACTGTGTATGAGTGAAAGACTCATAATGACGATCAACAACAAAAAGGCGTGATTCATCACGACTTTTCAGTGGGTGTTGTGCAATTAAACGTTCAGGTAGTTCAAAATCAAAGTCTGCAGTTCTCATTATTCAAATAGTCCTTTTAAATATTTTTTACCCAGTGCTTGGTAACTCTTTTCCATAGCAATTCGGCCACGGGCAGTCCGCTTAATAAAACCTTCTTGTAGTAAATAAGGTTCGTACACGTCTTCAACGGTAGTAATTTCTTCACCGATTGTTGCAGCAATCGATTCAAGTCCAACCGGTCCGCCTGCAAATTTTTCAATTATAGCTTGGAGATAACGTTTATCGGTATGGTCAAGACCATTCGCAGAAATGCCTAATTTTTCTAGAGCATGGTGGGTAATGTCGAGTGTAATGATACCATCCCCAATAATCTCAGCAAAGTCACGAACACGTCTGAATAATCGGTTCGCAATACGGGGTGTTCCGCGTGAGCGTTTCGCTAATTCCATCACAGCATCTGGTTTAATTTCGGTTTTATATACAGATGATGTGCGTTTAACAATGAGTGCAAGTTCATCTTGTGTATAAAAGGATAAGCGCATTACGACACCAAAACGATCGCGTAATGGTGCAGATAAATCTCCAAATCGGGTGGTTGCACCTACGAGTGTAAATGGTGGTAAATCAATGCGAATAGAACGGGATTGTTGGTCTTTTCCAATCACGATATCAATCACGAAATCTTCCATGGCAGCGTACAATACTTCTTCGACCACTCTCGGAAGTCTGTGGATTTCATCAATAAATAGAACATCCCCTGGTTCAAGTGAGGTTAAAATCGCAGCGAGGTCACCACTACGTTCAATCGCAGGTCCTGAGGTTACTTTCATATTGACACCCATCTCATTCGCAACAATTTGCGCGAGTGTTGTTTTTCCTAAACCAGGAGGTCCATAAAACAAAATATGGTCCAAAGACTCATCACGCTTAAGCGCCGCTTTGATATAGACATCCAACATATCTTTGATATCTTTTTGTCCTATATACTCATTCAGTTTTTGGGGGCGTAACGTTTGGTCTTCATCCTCTTTCATTGCTAATGAAGAGATGAGTCGTTCATCTGTTGTCATAGAATACCTACTTTATCATCATTTGTAATGCCTGTTTAATACGTTTTTCGATTGAAAGTGCGGGGTCTAACTTAGATAGCACTTTTCTGAGTTCAGAGGGCGAATACCCTAAAGCTATGAGCGCTTCTTGAACCTCATCTTTTTGGTTCACATTAATTTCTAAGGCTTTCTTATCGAGTTTACCCTTCAAATCTAAAATGATTTGTTGAGCGCTCTTAGGGCCAATGCCTGGAAACTTCGTTAAGAATTTAACGTCTTGATTTTCAATAGCATATTCGATTTGCTCAGGTTTACCAGAAGCTAAAATCGAGAGTGCACTTTTAGGCCCGATTCCAGAGACACTAATAAGGTCTTGAAAAAGGCGTCTCGCTTCTTTGGTATCGAATCCGTACAATGTATCTTGATCTTCACGAACATGATGGTGAACATACATTTTAACCGATTCACCTAAAGTATAAATATATGGGTTTGGAGCAATAATTAAATACCCTACACCTTGATTATCCACAACCACGTTGGTAGGTTCAATTTCTGTGATGGTTCCAACTATATATGCATACATAAAAAAATCACCTCAATAATATTCATATTATAACATAAAATCTCAGTTTACTGGCGTTTTTCTAGTACAATCCGTGATTTATAATCACTATAAATGATCGTAAGCCCTAATAATTTAGATAGGTATTCAAATGACACAAATTGATAAAAACATACGTGGGTAATATCACGAACATACCACCACGATGGCACTTTATCTAATTCAGGATAAAATTGTGTTTGGATAAGGAGTCTTCCCCCCGGTTTAAGTAATTCAGTTAGACGTTTAAACTCCGGGATTGGATCTTTAAAGTGTTCCACCACTTCAATGCATATAATTGTGTCGTAGGTTTGAGTTAAAAGCTTTTGATCATTATGATAGTATAAATCAAATCCAAAAAGGCCTGGAATAAAGTGCTTTTGAATAAGTCCTTCACCACAACCATAATCGAGAATGGTTCCTTCATGCATATATATACCGATGAACTCATCAAAAATACGTTTATGATATTCAATATATTTGAAGTCATCAGCATCATTATTGTGTGTATCATAGCGTTTCTTCGCTTCATCGTCCGAAACCCAGTGTTTTAAATCTTTATGCAATATTTGAGTTTCAGGATCGAGATAAAATTGTAAGGGTGTTGTTTTTTTAATCATTATTTATTACCTTCATAGATTGATTATATCAAATCACTGCTTTATTATGGTATAATAAACAAGAATCAGAGGTGGTTTATTTGATTCAAATAAACGCTAAAAATTACGAATCTAAACAAAAAGAACGTTTCGATACGCTTTTTCGTCGTGTCTTAACGGCTTACGCAATTACCAACGAAACCGCTCACCAATTAAAATCTACACGCGTTTCTCTTGAAAGTTTACATGACCAAATTCAAGAACTGAATCGTCAATACGAGAACTCCCTCATTCGCTATACCAAAGATTATTCCAACCAGCTCTCTGATATCAACCGTAAACACCAAGAATCACTCCATGAACTCGACGAAAACTACGCACAATCCTTAAAACACTTCAAACAAACCATAGTGGATGAAAACATCCAAGCTAACAAAAAATTGACTGAAATTCATATAAACTTTCAACGTCAAACCCAACAGACCAATGTCCATATCTACCGTGCGCTTTTAGATATGAAACAACAACACCAAGCCATCGATTTTGAATATGATCAAGCTAAAACAGCTTACCAAAAATCGATTGATGAAATCGAAGTAGCCAAAATCCAAAAATTAAAAGATATCGATAGTGTGTATGAAAACGAATTAAAGGACAATAAAGCAGCTGACCAAGCCCGTTTGGCACGTTTAAGTTCTGAAAATCAACGTATTCAATCGAAGCGATCAATAGAACAAACTGATTACGAGGAATCCATTCTTAAAATCAAAACCATATTCAATCGTGTGACTATTAAGTTCAATCAAAAAATTCGGGACATTCAAAAAAAATACCAGTCCATTATGGGCCAACAAGAAGCGAGTATCCAAAAGGAAATTGATCAGATTCAAGAACTCATGGATGGTTTAAAAGTCACTTTTCAAGAACAAGAACGATCTACAAGAGATGAATTCGAATTAGAATTAATTAAATATGACAAGCGTTTTGATCAGCTTAAAATTAATTATGAAAGCAATAAAGATCAAATCGTTAGGAACTACTCTCGCGACATCACTGTCTCCAATTCTCGTCTTGCACATCAAAAGGAATTACTGAATCAACAAATTATCGAACTTGAAAAACATACTAAACAAAGACGGTTAGATTTATCGGTTGAAGACCCAGATTATCGTGAAAAAATGGCGAATATTAACAAGAATTACATTAAAGATTATAACAATCTCGAACATCAAGCCAAAATCGCGATGCGTGACACAGCAAAACAAAACCTCGAACGAAAGAAACGTTATCAACAAGAACTACTTACCCATGAGTTTGAATACATTCGTAATCAGGAAATCTATCGACTCAAGCGTCTATTTTCTGAACGTCACAAGGACCAAGCTCTCAAGCAACATAAATATGCTTTTGATAAAGAGTGGCTCATACTATCGAACCAAAACAAACTCTTAGAAAAACGCTTATTCATTGAAAACCAAATACTTCGTGAAAAACAGGGTCTTGAAATATATCCTTACGAAGCGATGGTACTTCTGGCTCGTGAAATTCATGACGCAGAAACCAATTATCGGACATTAGAAAATAACCATTACCGTCAACTGTTCAGCCTTAAAGAACGGAAATTAACTTACCTATCAACAATTGATGAGAATACCATCAAACATGAAAAGAATAAAATCATACAAAAACACGAGTTTGATATCAAGCGCACCAACGTGGTCGCTTATTTAGACATGGAATATGCCAAAAATGAACTTTCTGGTAAAAAAATCATCTTAGAGGAACAAAAGAAATCGCACGAATTACACTATCAAAAACGGGAAAAGTTCTACTTGTTTGATCAAGACAAAGCGAAAGAAATTCGCATGTTTGATCAAAAGATGATTTCATTTTCCCAAAAGCTTCTAGGACAAATCGTTGAGGTACAAGAATCTAAAGCACTCATTGAATACGATTCCCATGTTGAACTTGAAAAAAGCCGTTATACGAAGGAAATTGGTATCAGAAAAGCCAAACGAATCCTAGATACATCCATGAATGAAACCCAGCGTCAAAAACGCTTATTTGACATCTATTTTCAAATGATCTTAGTCATACAAAATGAATTTGAAAACATCTTATTATTGTTAAGAGATATCTACCAAACCTCTTCTATTCAACAATGGCGTGCTTCACTTTCATATATTCATGAAATCCTTCAAGAACAAACTGCATTAAAATCGGATATTATTAAGAAACTAGAATCGGAAACCACCGCCTACTACCAAGAAAAAATCAATGAATTAACCGCTTTTAAATACATGAACTTAAAAGAGTCTATCATAAGCGATTATGAGTCTGAGCACAAACTGTATGTCGAACAGATTTCGATGCTCGATGAGCAACTTAAATCCTTACGATCTAAAGGGGCTGATTTGTTTCAACAAATTGCTCATCTTCAAAATGAAAACGCAAATATCGAAGCGACTAAAGACTTAATCAACGAGCAAATATCTAAGTTAACGACGCGTTTATTGAATAAACAACAACGTAAAACGGCACGAAATTTAAAGAATCAAATTTCACAACTGAATAAAGAAATTAATAAGAATAACGATCTCATCAAACACATTAAAGGTCAAATTCGTCAAACCAACAAAGAAATGCTTAGTTTAGACAAGAATCATAAACCGCTTGAGCTTATGTTGGTAAAAATTGAAAAGAATCGTGCTTTGCGAGAAAAGAATCTCGACCGTTCTCAATATGAAGAAGGTCGTGTATACTACGACTCCATCGACGCTATTGAGGCACTGACTAAACTCATTCACGCTAATAATGAGTCTCTTTTATCAGAAACAAAGGCACTTCTGACTGAACTCGATCGTGATGTTATTCTAGAAAAATCATTCTCAAGTAACTATATTTATTTAACTAAGAAAGCGATTAAAACCCGTACGAAATTCTTAGAGTTTCACAAACAAGGTATCGAACTTTGTGATCAACAATTCATCCAAATCCGTAATGAACAACATCGTATTATGAGGGAATATGAGAATGCGTTTAGTTTAACCAAACACAACATCGATCATACATTGAATAAGCGAACCCAAAAAATGGAAGAAAAAATCAATGAGTTAGAAAAGTACCGTATCGCCTTTACACGTGTCCAAAAACGTCAACTCGAGGCTCAAATACGATCCATTGACCAAGCCATGAAACACTTTGATGAACAACATCAAGATCAGGTTGCATTAGGACAACAATCGCTTAATAATGCGATTGAAAGACGTGATTCCTTATTACAAGCAACGAAACTTAACACTGAGAATGTAATTGCTGATCTTGAAATTAAATACAAGACAGCTAACGCTGCCATTGACAGTGAAAATGCCATTGCATATAAAGATTTGTCTAGAAAGATTTCATCCATCGATAGTGAAATCAAACAAGCTACCTTAGTCTTTGATGAAAAGATCGCTTTTTACGGTGAAAAGGATAAAGCTGCAAGAACGCGTATATCCGATAATTTAAACCAAAGTCGTTCAAAATCTAATCGTAAGATTGTTCAATTTCAACTTGAGATTGAAATGCTTAAACTTCAAATGAAACGTCAGGCGAAGCGGGCTGAGGTACTATATACCAAAAAGATGAACAGGTTGTCATTAAGAGAACGTCTTGCACAATACCCAATACGATTTGAAACATCGAAAACGATTCGTCAACGTAAAACCTTGGCTAAACGCACTTGGTTACATCGAAACAATCAAATGAAGCAGTAAAAAAACCCATCATGGGTTTTTTTAATGTTGTTCTAACCAGTTGTAAATATCATTCATTACATCTTCTCGATCAATTTCGTTTAAAATCTCATGCCAGTCATTCGGATAAACTTTCAAACTTTTATCGTTTTTACCTAATAAATCAAATAAACGTTGACTGAATTCGACTGGTACAATCTTATCAAGCGCACCATGTAACATCAATATCGGTTTGTTATGGTACATAAGGTGTTTATTTAAGTCTTTGACCCCTTTAATGAACATTTCACCTGCTAGGTTAACATAGTAAGACTTTAAAACCAATGGGTCTCTCATATAGTCATCTTCGACTTTTTCAATATGTGATAACATATTTCGAGCTAAATTATTCTTAACCTTAATAAATCCATAGTATTTAAATCCAATTCGACGGACGAGTTTAACATCATTAATAAACCAAGTCGGTCCTGCACTGGTAATTGAACCTTCAAATTCATTTTCACGTGACATCACTAAATGTGTAATAAGAGCCCCCATAGAATGACCAAGTAGGATGTTGTGCTCGCCTTTATGCGTTTGGAAGACTTGGTTGACATCTTCTAGAAAATCTTCATATGAACGGATATAACCGCGCTTTCCTTCTGATCTTCCATGTCCTCTAAGGTCAAATCGAACAACGGAATAACCTTTTTCGTTTAAAAATTTCGCAACATGGTCATAGCGACCCGAGTGTTCTGCAATCCCATGAACAATAAAAATGCGTTTTTTTTCATTGGGTATGATATTTGTTACAATATGTAGTTTCATGTTCGATGTCTCCTATATACTTATTATAAAACAAAAACACACTTTCAACTATAGAAAGTGTGTAAAATTAATGTTTAATCAGTAAATTCAAATTCGTATTCAAAGACTCTAACGTTATCTCCGGATTTGACTCCTGCTTTTCGTAATGCTTCGTCAACCCCGTAACTTCGTAGTTGTCTCGCAAAACGCTTAACGTTTTCTTCTTTGGTAAAATCAGTTCTCATGAATAAGCGATATAACCCTTCACCTTTAACCACATATACACCATCACTGGCCTTTTCAATGGTAAAGAACGCTTCTTCTTTGTTTTTGATGTAGTTTTTATGAACTTCACCAATTTCAAATTTAGGGGTTGTTTCTACCAATTCCATCGTACGATAAATAAGTTCTTTTAAACCTTGTTTAGTCACAGATGAGATTGGATAGACTTCATAGGAATCACCGATTTGTTCTTTAAACTTTTCTAGATTAGCCCATGCATTCGGTAAGTCCATTTTGGACGCCGCAATGATCATTGGACGTTTGAGTAAATCATAATTATAGGATTCGAGTTCCTTGTTGATTTTTAAGAAATCTTCATATGGATTTTTTTCTTCAAGACCATCCATTTCAACAACGTGAATAATGACACGGCAACGTTCGATGTGTTTTAAGAATTGAATACCTAACCCAGCACCTAACGACGCGCCTTCAATTAAACCTGGTAGATCGGCCATAACAAAACTTTGATTTTCTCCTACATAGACTAAGCCTAAATGCGGTTCTAATGTTGTAAAGTGGTATTCAGCAATCTTCGGTTTAGCACGAGAAACGGAAGAAATCAGTGTGGATTTACCAACGGAAGGATAACCAACCAAACCAACATCGGCGAGTACTTTTAACTCTACACGAAGGTTTTTGGCTTCACCAAGATCCCCTTTTTCACAAATTTCTGGAGCCGGGTTACGATGGGTTGCGAACGCTTCATTACCGCGTCCACCACGGCCACCTTTAGCAAGCAATAGAGTTTGACCGTGCATGGTCAAATCACCAATCAACACATTGGTATCTTGGTCGAATACCATCGTTCCGACCGGCACTCTAAAATAGGTATGTTCGGCATTACGTCCGTTTTGGGATTTATTTAAACCCGATGTCCCGTCTTTAGCAGTCAGGTGCTTATTAAATGATAAATCTAATAACGTTGATATACCTTCATCAGCGACAAAATAGACATCCCCACCAGCACCGCCAGACCCACCAGCCGGGCCTCCATACTCAACATATTTTTCACGGCGAAAAGCTACGATACCATCGCCGCCTCTGCCACCTTTTACTTTGATAAATACTTCATCTTTAAACATGTGAACCTCCTAAATTGAAAAAAAAGGATAAGCGGGCTTATCCTTCGTAGACTGAAACTTGTTTTTTATCTCTGCCAAGACGTTCGTATTTGACAATGCCGGTTACTTTAGCAAATAAAGTATCGTCACCACCACGACCAACGTTGTTACCAGGATGTACTTTTGTTCCGCGTTGACGGTAGATAATTGAACCAGCAGTGCAGAATTGCCCATCTGATAGTTTAGCGCCTAGACGTTGAGCTGCTGAATCGCGTCCGTTACGAGAAGAGCCCGTGCCTTTTTTCGATGCGAATAACTGAATGTTTAATTGTAACATGTTATCCCTCCTTTTGGTGTTTTATATATTTAGGGTATTGTAGTTCGAGTTCATTGAGCGTTTCGCTTAAGTTGATTAAGACTTGCTCAAGGATAGGATTGGATTTTATGACTTTCAAATCGAAGAACCCGTCTTCTACTTGAACTGCATAATCTCCGTTAAAGCCCATTCTTTCTAATAAGTTTGCTGAAAGGATGGTCGCTGTAGATACTGCAGCACAAACGATGTCTTCGCCATGTTTTTTATAATTGGCATGTCCACTCACACGAATGGATGTGATCGTTTGGTCCTTACACACATGATACTTAATCATATGTTGTTATTATGCGTTGATGGATTCAACGACTAGTTTAGTATAGCTTTGTCTGTGACCTTGTTTGCGTCTGTAGTCTTTTTTAGGTCTATACTTGAAGACAATAATCTTCTTGCCTCTACCTTGCTTAACTACTTTAGCTGTAACAGATGCGCCATTTACCAATGGATTACCAACGATTGTTGATTCACCACCGATGAGTAAAACTTCATTAAAGGTAACAACTTCGTCTGCTTGAGCGTCTAGTTTTTCAACGTAGATTTCTTGACCCACTTCAACTTTGATTTGTTTACCACCAGTTTTAATCATTGCGTACATTACAAATACACCTCCTTATTATGTTATGAAGACTCACTATCTGAGGTAATGGGTAAACCCATCTTTGAGACCTGTTCTATGTGGTATTCTTTGCAACGCTACTATTTTACCTTAGTTATTAACTAATGTCAATCGGAACTCTCAATATTCTTAAAAATCTGTCGATTCATCTTCTTTATTGCGTTTAAACATATCGAAGAACTTTTGAGGGAAATGAATAATTGAATCTTTGACAACAATAGGAATCATTTTCAACGATTCCATAAAAGCACCTTTTTGAATGGCTTTGCGGCTAAGTTCTTTGCTGTCAGCAAATAGATATTTACGCGTAACAACGCCAATTCGAATGGTTAGTAAACCATTAGTAATACCTTGTGCTACAGAAGACATAACTGGTTTAATAAGCGGTATTTCTCCAAGCATATTAGCAGTTGAGGTTGGTAATATATCGTTTAAATTGATATTTTCTAATCCTTCAGCAATCAGTGCTGTTGTAAATACGTTAATTGTTAATTTAGCAAGATTCTTGTAACTCGGTCTGAATCCACACATTTGTACCAATTCTTTAATCATACGAATATTCACAACAACAACTGTGAATAAATCAAGGCGACCATTTTGTGAAATCGCGGTTGAAATCAATACCGTTTTCGCATGTCTCATGATGACTTTATTCATCTTCTTTTTCATGGTCGAACTGTAAATCTCATTCAATACTTTTTGAAGTGCTTCCGGATCATCAATCGCTTCTTTAAGCTTCTCTTTCTCTGTTTGCGAAATTTCATCACGATCTAATAAATTTTTAGATACACGTTTGTATGTGAGATATCTTCTACGTGTTGGTTTATTGTCCATTACTGTTTCGATAGAAAAGGCTGGGGATACCAAAATGATTCGTACAGGGTTAATGACGAGTAGGTAGGTTAATAGGAATGCGACAACATAAAACCCATAGGCTACGTACTCATGGATGTTGGCTAGGCGTTCCCCAATATCAATAATCGAGGATATTAAGATGAGTAAAAATAAAATGATGACACCAAATGCAATCGCTACCCAAAATCTCGTACTTCCTGATGGCTTTTGTCTTGGTTCTTTCACTTCAGTTTCGGTTTCAATCATGAGTGGTTCTTTTGATTCTTTTGCCATATTTTCACATCCTTGTTACTATTATATAACAAATCTAATCAAAATGATATTTACGATTTTCTTTAATCGAATAACACTGCTTATAGCCCATCACGACATGATCAATCACCATTACACCCATAATTTTGGCAGACTGTTCAAGCAGTTCTGTGGCTTTATAATCGGCTAAAGATGGGGTAGAGTCCCCACTGGGGTGGTTGTGTACAAATATCACCGATGCTGCAGCCAATTTAACCGCATGCTGAAACACTTCGCGTGGGTGAATATTCGATTGATTGAGTGTACCGATATAAAGCCGTTTGGTTGCGATTATTTGATTTTTCATATCTAAATATAGAGTATAAAAGTGTTCTTGCTCGAGATGACTTAATCTGTGTTTCATATGACTATAGATATCTTTTGTGGCTGCAATTTGAATTCTTTTTTCTTCGTGATTTTTAGTTATTCGTTTAGAAAGTTCAAGAGCTGCTAAAACTGTACAGGCTTTTGCAGTTCCAATACCAGGCATTTGAATCCATTCTTGAAAACTCACTTTCTCGAGTTCCTTCAATTGGTCAAAACGGTGTAATACCGATTTTGATAGTTCAATTACAGACTGAGATTTTGTCCCTGTATGGAATAGAATCGCCAAAAGTTCATAATTTGACAATGCTTCCACTCCAAGTTCAATTAAACGTTCACGGGGTTTATCATCTGACATCATTTCTTTAATCATTAACATCCTATCACCTCTTTTAATACATACCATTACAGCCCTTAAAAAAAGAAAAGACCCTGCTTATGCAAGGTCAAATCGTTCGATTAAATATGGTCTTATGTAGGATACAAAATATAAAGAGCCTGTGATGATTATGACATCATCTGATGTTGCATCACTTAAAATAGATTCGAAAGCTTCTTTTGGATTCTCGATGGCTTTCTTGTTTTTGTGATGGGTTTGTTCTAGCAAAATAGACAGCTCAGCGGTACGTTTATAATCAAAGTGGGTTAAAGTCACACTATCCGAAATACTCGAAACACGATTTAACATGATTTCGGTTTCTTTATCCGACATCGCACAGAATAAACTGTGGATGTGCCTATTTGGATACATGGATTCTATACTTTTACATAACGCTTCAATACCATGACGATTATGTGCCCCATCGAGGATGACAACAGGATGTTTACTAAATACTTCAAAACGGCCAGGCCACGCGGTTTCATGGATACCTTCTTTGATCATTCGAATCGGGGTTTTAGGAAATAAATAATTCACAACTGAAATCGCTAAAGTAGCATTTTTGGCTTGATATAAACCTTGTAAACGCGGTTGATAATAATGGTATTCATAAATGAATTCAAGTGGTTCATTGGATTCAATCACATAGTGTTTATCTGTAATTGAAATTAATGGTGCATTTAAAGATTTACATGTCGCTTCAAATTGAGGAATTAATGCCTCATCCACGCTTGTGAAAAGTGGGATATTCGGTTTGACAATCCCCAATTTATTGAATGCAATCGACTCTAAAGTATTGCCAAGTTGTTGCATATGATCAAATCCAATGTTTGTGATAACTGACGCAATTGGGTTACAAATATTGGTAGCATCTAGTAATCCACCTAACCCCACTTCAAGGACCACTAAATCGACTTTTTGATCTTTAAAGTATTTAAAAGCAATCAATGTCACCAATTCGAAGAAAGAGAGCGTTTCACCGTAACTTTGATGGAATGTCTCGTTGAAATCGTGTATTTCATTGATATAAACCAATAAATCCGCATCCGGAATCATTTCTAGGTTCACCTGGATGCGTTCATTGAACTTGAGAATGTAGGGACTGGTATAAGTCCCTACTTTCATCTGTTTACTTAGAATGGTCGATAGATAGCTCACCACAGACCCTTTTCCATTAGTACCTCCGACATGGATGATTTTATAAGCATCCTGAGGATTTCCTAAGGCTAGAGCTGCTGCGCGCATTCGGTTTAAATCGGTTTTAGGTTTGAACTTAACTTGGTGTTCAATCCAAGCGATTGCTTCAACGATGTCTTTAAACATATTAGCCCAATTTCTTCATCAAGGCGTCGTATTGTGCTTGATAATTTGCCATTTTGGCTTGTTCTTCTGCTACTTTTTCAGGTTTTGCACGTTGAATAAAGTTTGGATTTTGAAGCATTTGTTTGACACGTTCTAGTTCTTTAGTTAACGTTGATAATTCTTTTTCAAGTTTTGCTTTTTCTTCAGATTCACTGATGATATCGCTCTTTAAGACGTAGAGTTCATAACCGGTACCAGCTAATAAAATGGTTTCAGCCGTTATGGTTTCCTTTTTAGAAATGATCAACTCTTGTGTTCTTAAGAAATGACTGAACATAGCCTTTTCGTTGTTTAAGAATGCTAAGTTGCTGATTACTTCAATGGTTAATGGTTTCGAAGGAATGATTTGCATCTCTTGTCGAAGTTGTCTGACTTTCGTAACCATTTCGAATAACACATTCACTTCTTTAATTGTGGATTCGAATGTGTAGTTTTGATCCTCTGGCCACGAAGCTATCATGATTGAGTCTTCACCTGTTAAGTTTTGATATAGACGTTCGGTAACAAACGGCATAAATGGATGTAAGAGTTTAAGGATTTGCTTAATGACATAGAGTAATACACGTTGGGTGTTTTCTTTACGTTCGTCTTTGAGGGTGACTTTCGCAATCTCAACATACCAACTCGCGAATTCGTCCCAAATGAAGTTATAAAGCGTTCTAGAAACTTCACCAAACTCATACTTATCATAGTTTTGATCTACTTCATGAATCACTTCATTTAAGCGTGTAAGAATCCATTTATCATAAATAGATAATGATTCCATCTCGAAATCATCACGTTTTTCATCAATATTCATGTCAATGAAACGGACGATGTTCCATAATTTATTGATAAAGTTCCAGGAAGATGAGACTTTTTCGGTTTCATATCGTAAGTCTTGTCCTGGGGCTGCATTGGTAGATAAGAAATAACGTAATGCATCTGTACCATACGTTTCAGATACATCCATAGGGTCCACACCATTGCCTAAAGACTTCGACATTTTACGGCCTTGCTCATCGCGAACTAGACCATGCATTAGGACATCTTTGAATGGCGATTGTCCTGTAAATTCAACCCCCTGGAAAATCATACGTGCAACCCAGAAGAAAATGATGTCATAACCAGTAACTAAGACATTAGTTGGGTAGTAACGCTTCAAATCATCCGTATTTTCTGGCCAACCTAAGGTAGAAAACGGCCAAAGCGCACTGCTAAACCAAGTGTCTAAAACGTCTTCATCTTGACGGTAGTCAGAGCCTGGTTGTGTAACAGAGACAACCACTTCATCCCCTTTATACCAAACCGGAATACGGTGACCCCACCATAATTGACGGGAGATGCACCAGTCTTCGATGTTTTCTAACCAGTTTAAGTATACTTTTTCAAAACGTTTTGGTACGAATTCAGTATCACTCTTCTCAATCGCTTGTTTTACGAGTGGTCCCATCTTAACAAACCATTGTAAAGATAATCTAGGTTCAACAACAACACCAGTACGTTCGGAGTGGCCAACATTATTGACATAGTCCTCGATTTTTTCGACTAAATTATGAGTCTCTAAATCCTTAACCAATTGCTTTCGACATTCAAAGCGTTCTAAGCCTTCGTACTTAAATGCCATCGCGTTCATATGGCCATCTTCAGTCATACATAATGGCATCGCTAAGCCATGACGTTTACCGACTTCAAAGTCATTTGGGTCGTGCGCAGGGGTAACTTTAACGACCCCAGTACCAAAACTCATATCAACATAATCGTCTGCGATAATCGGAATCTCTACTTTTGTATTTGGAATGTATACTTTTTTACCGATAAATGATTTATAACGTGCATCTTCAGGATGAACCATGAGTGCTTGGTCAGCAAACATCGTTTCAGGACGGGTGGTTGCGATAACCATATATCCACTGCCATCAACGAGTGGGTATCTAAAATAGAAGAGTTTGCTCTTGGTTTCGACAAATTCAACTTCAATGTTTGAAAGTGCAGTCTTTGCTTCAACGTCCCAGTTAATGATTCGGTTACCGCGGTAAATTAAACCTTTATTATAGAGTTCAATAAATACAGTTTGAACCGCTTCAGATAGTTTTTCATCTAAAGTAAAACGTTCTCTGGAATAGTCTAAAGAAAGACCTAAAACAGCCCATTGACGCTTAATATGACCTGCATATTCATCTTTCCAAGCCCAAGCCTGTTCTAAGAATTTTTCTCTGCCGATATCGTATCGTGAAACACCCATTTTCTTTAAACGTTCATCGACTTTCGCTTGAGTAGCGATACCAGCGTGGTCCATCCCCGGTAAGAACAAAGCGTCATAACCTTGCATACGTTTACGTCTAATGATGATATCTTGCAAAGTGCCATCCCAAGCATGACCAAGGTGCAGTTTACCCGTGACATTTGGTGGTGGAATCACAATACAAAACGGTCTTTGTTTTTCTCCTGTTGCTTTAAAATAGCCCTTATCGAGCCAATATTGATATAAATCGGTTTCTACCGCTTTATGATCGTATTTTGTGTCTAGTGTTGTTGCCATAATAGTTGGTTCTCCTTATACATCGTTTTGGTTATTTCATATTCAGCCACACGCATGTTCACTGCGATGCCAAACAACTTAAATTCTTTGATTGCTTCATTTTGAAACACAAATCCGCACTTTTCAATAACACGCTTACTGGGGTGATTTTCAATAAAGTGCCCACAACGGATGGTTTGTAAATCCGTTTGTTCAAATCCATAGAGAATGATAGCTAAAGCAGCTTCTGTCATGAGACCCTGGTTATGATACTTCGGGTGTAAAACATACCCTAAGGATTTTGTTTCTGCGCCTAAATCTCCTTCAGCATGAAGTCCAATCGTTCCAATTAAGGTATCCTCACCTTTAAGTGTTATACCCCAAACTTCATTTGAATGCAGCATGTTTTGAATGACGTGGAGTGACTCCTCTACTGTTTTATGGGGTGTCCAGCCTGCTTTAGGTCCCACTTCATCCAATTTAGCATAATCATACATCGCTTTAGCATCCTCCAGCACTAGTGGTCGTAAAACGAGTCGCTTCGTTACAATACGGTCCAAAATATCATCCCCTTACAAAAGAAAAAGTCCCTAAGAATTTGCATTCTTAAGGACGAATCATCGTGGTACCACCTTAATTCTACCCCTACTGGAGTAGCACTTCATTACCGATAACGGGGGTCATCCGAATTGAGCTACTTTGCTTTCACTCAATTAACTCCTGGGCTACCTTCAAAGATTCACTGCAGATTTTTCACCAACCAATCTGTCTCTATTCACGTGGTTATCTTTTACTCTTCCCATTCTTCGTTTGTTTAATTGTAGCACATTACTTTAGGCTTGTAAATGGTCTTAAGCTTTAAGGATATATAAAATCCCAATCGTACCTTTACCACAATGTGTCGAGATTACACAGCCAGCTTGGGTTTCAATTAACTGTTTAGGCATACCCATAGTTTGTAATTTTTCAAGCATATAAGCCGCTGACTTATCCGCTAGTGAGTGGGTCACCATCACGTAATCTAAATCGATTTGATCGTATAAGGATTGATAATCTTCTAGCATAACATCTAGTGCTCGTGTCATTTTACCAATGGCCTTCTTATATACATCGAGTTTTCCATTGTTTACTTGAATAATCGGTTTAATTGCGAGTACACCACCTAAGAAAGCAGATAATGCTGAGCATCTACCACCTTTGTATAAATAGTCCATCGTTTGGATTGCGAATTGACTTCTGACACGTGGTGTAATGTCATCTAAGGCTCTTTTGATGCTTAAGGCATCTAAACCTTGATCTCTTAAGTCACAACCTTTTAAAACAACTAAACCAACGCCTGAGGATAGGTTATTGGAATCGACAATGTGGATACGTTCAGAATCGACCATATCTTTTGCAATCAAAGCACTTTGATAGGTTCCCGATAATTTTGATCCTATGGTAATACAAACAATGTCATAGCCTTGTTCAATAAATGGTGTGAATTGATTAACGAACTCACCTGGTGAAACTGCAGATGATTTTGGTAAATAACCAAGTTCATCGACTTTATCATACAATTCAGGGGTTGTTAGGTCGATGCCATCACGGTAACTTAAATCACCGAAATTGACATACAGGGGAACAACGTGGATATGTCTAGATTCAATCAAATCTTTGCTTAAATCACAGGTTGAATCTGTCATAATGATAACTTTATTCATGTAAGTCCTCCTCAAATAGGGTATGGATTTTTTCGATGCCGCGTTTAGATTCACTAGATGTTGGAATCATTTCGACTTCTGCATCATTTAATTGGGCTTTAATCATTTGAATATTTTTTGAACGTTCACTTTGATTTAACTTATCTTGTTTAGTGAGTAGAATTGTGACGACATAACCGGCATTTCTAATCGATTGATAAACTTCAATATCGTCTTTTGTTGCACCTACTTTCATGTCAACTAACATGAAAATACGCTTTAAAGATTCCCTTGTTTGAATATAGTCTAACAACATCGCTTGGAATTGCGCGATTTGCGTTTGGCTTCTTCTGGCATAGCCATAACCAGGGGCATCCACTAAGTAGATTTCATCATTGATGTTAAAAAAATTCATCGTAATAGTTTTACCTGGTTCTGAGGAAGTTCTAGCCAAATTTTTACGATTCACGATCGCGTTAATCAATGAGCTTTTTCCTACATTGCTTCGGCCTAAAAAAAGGTATTCAGATTTTAAAGGTTCGGGGTAATGGGACGCATTGGTTCCACTTTTAACGAACTCTGCACTACGAATTATGTACATTTAATAAATCACTCATTTCGAAAACATTATATCATAGAAATCCGTTAGATTTTGCACGGTTTACTATTTTTTTTAAATAACCCATTAAAAAAGCCCATTGCTGGGCTTCTATTAATGTTTGAATGCAACTTCAAATACTTCAGAAATGTTCGCTACGGAAATGATTTTTAGAGCATTTTTGACTTCAACTGGGATGTCTTCAATGTCTTTTTCATTTTCTTTAGGAATCAAAATGGTTTTTAAACCACTACGGTGTGCTGCAATGGATTTTTCACGTAAACCACCAATTGGTAAGACATAACCCCGTAAGGTCATTTCACCAGTCATACCAACTTCTTTATCGATAAGCTTACCTGTAATGGCGGATAAAATAGCGGTTGTGATGGTAATCCCTGCTGATGGGCCGTCTTTTGGAGTGGCCCCTTCAGGGACGTGCACGTGAATATCGTGTGTATCAAAGAATACTGGATCAATGTCAAACTTTTCAGCGTTTGCTTTTACATAGGATAATGCGGTTATAGCACTTTCTTTCATGACATCGCCTAATTTACCAGTTAAGGATAGTGAACCTTTTCCTTTAAAGTAAGTGACTTCAACAGAAAGTGTATCACCACCAAATTGTGTATAAGCTAAACCTGTAGCCACCCCAACTTGGTCTCTCACATCTGCTAGATTGTGGGAGAATCGTTGTTTACCTAAATAGTGTTCCACATTGTCTAAGTTTACATCAATACGTGGTTTCTTCTCCATTAGGATTTCTTTAATGCCCTTACGGATTAGAGTTCCAATGAAGCGATTGAGTTCACGAACCCCAGCTTCTCTTGTGTAGTGACGGATGATGTGATAGATGGTTTCATCGGTTACTGAGAATTCTTTGTTGGTAATACCGTGTGCCTTTAATTGTTTTTCAATTAGGTGACTTTTCGCGATATTGAACTTTTCAAATTCTGTGTAAGACGACAATTCGACTATTTCCATACGGTCACGAAGCGGTGCTGGAATATTTTCTAAGTAGTTCGCTGTAGTAATAAA
Source organism: Paracholeplasma vituli (assembly GCF_025446935.1). Classification (GTDB taxonomy): domain Bacteria; phylum Bacillota_I; class Bacilli_A; order Acholeplasmatales; family UBA5453; genus Paracholeplasma; species Paracholeplasma vituli. Next base: position 45,161 of record NZ_JAOEGN010000008.1, read on the forward strand.
TAATACTTGTGATAAATCATAATTTTCTTCTAAATAGTGGTCAGAGAACTTAGCGTTTTGTTCTGGGTCTAAGACTTCGAGCATCGCTGAAGCAGGGTCACCTTTATAGTCTGAGCTCATCTTATCGATTTCATCTAATAAGAATACTGGGTTCACTGTTCCAGCATTTTTCATACCAGTTAGAATACGTCCAGGTAGCGCTCCAATATATGTTCTTCTATGTCCACGAATTTCCGATTCGTCTCTTACACCGCCTAAAGATTGTTTAACAAACTTACGTCCGAGTGCATCTGCAATCGAAATCGCGAGTGAAGTTTTACCAACCCCAGGAGGTCCTACTAAACAAAGAATGGTTTGTGGATTCTTCTTTGTTGATATTTTGACAGCTAGATATTCCACAATACGGTCTTTAACTGAAGTTAAGCCATAGTGGTTCTTATCGAGTTTTTCTTGAACTTTAGAAAGATCATTAGAGTCACGGCTCGCTTTTTTCCAAGGTAGCGCAACTAAGAAATCGAGATAAGTTTTAATAATCCCAGATTCTGCCATAGCTGGCGGAGTTGAGGAGTATCGAGCCAATTCTTGAAGGGCTTTTTCTTCAATTTCTTTTGGCATCTTCGCAGCGATGATCTTATTTCTAAGTTCATCTACTTCATCTTCTTTGCGTGCTTTATCACCTAGTTCATTTTGAATCGCACGCATTTTTTCTCTCAAATAGTATTCCTTTTGAGATTCATCAATCGAGCGTTTAACTTCTTCATTGATGTGTTGTTCAAGTTCAGATACCATCTTTTGTTTTGCAACATCCTCTAATACCATTTTGAGTCTGGTATTTAAGTTTTGTTCCGCAATATAACGGTATTTGTCTTGTTCGTTGCCTTTTAATCCCGCGACAATAGTGTCAACGAGTTTGTCAGTAGTTAATCCAGATTGAACGGTTCTAACGACTTCTTGGGCATTATTCAATACGATATTCGCATTATTGACCACTTCACTCATGACCATACGCACCAACGTCATTTCTTGATCGACATCCGAAGTGATGGTTGTGGTTTCTTCATATTCAGCAACAAAGAATGGAGATGTTAAGAAATACTCCTTAACTTTGATACGAGATATGATATTGAATTTTGCTTTGAGGTTGCCGTTAGGTAACTTTAATTTCATGGTTGTTTTGGCTAAAACACCATACTCTTCTATATCCTCAGGCGTTGGATTTTCGATGAGAGGATTCTTCTGAATCAAAATTAAAATATAATTACCAAATGAGTTTTCCGATTCATCCAAAGCTTTAAATGAGATCGGTCTTCCGATTTCAGTCCTAAAATCATTGTTTGGAATAGGAACTATGCCCCTAACAACGATTGCAGGTAGGTTTTTTGATTCCATATAATCACCTCTTGCTTATATTATATACAAGAACATCTTGTAGTGTCATCATTATACCGAAATATACCACAATTTGCAATCGAAACACATGAGTGCCAATTATGTTTTTAAATAAAGGACACCGAAGTGCCCTAAACTGATTAAACTTCTTTAACGCTTGCAGTTAATAAATCAATTGCTTTATTGAAAGTGACTTCGTTTGACACAACTTCAGGGTCTAATTGTTTCTTCACATCAGCTACCCCTAATTTGTACATTTTAGCAATCTCGTCGTATTTAGCTTCGATTTCTGCTTCAGTCGCAACGATGTTTTCTTTTTGAGCAACGGCTTCAATGACTAAGCTTGTAAGAACGCGTTCTTTAGCTTGCTTGTTCATTTCGCTGTTGAATTGATCCATAGTCAAACCATTCAATTGAACAAACATTTCAAAGTCGATGTTGTATTGTTTAGCTTGATTTTCAACGTTTTTACGTAATTGATTGACTTCTGAGTCGATCATTTCTTGTGGAATGTCGACAGTTGCATTATCACAAGCAAACTTAACTGCAGTACCTGTGATGCGGTCAGCTTCACTGGATTCTTTTTGGGATTCTAAAGATTTCTTAATATCTGCTTTTAACGCTTCAACCGTTTCAACACCTTCACGTTTTAATCCAACAACGAATGCGTCATTAAGTTCTTCTAATTTAGCAACTTTAAGTTCATGTAATTTCACTTTGAATACTGCTGGTTTACCGGCTAAGTGTTCAGCTTGGTATTGTTCAGGGAATACGACATTCACGTCTCTAGATTCACCAATTCGTAGACCTAACATACCTTCTTCAAATCCAGGGATGAATTGTCCAGACCCGATAACGAGTTCATAGTTTTCTGCTTTTCCGCCATCAAATGGAACATTGTCTACAAAGCCTTCAAAATCGAAGATTGCAGTGTCTCCATTTTCTAGGACATCTGTTGTTTTCGCTTCTAATGATGAGTTTTGAGCTAATAACTTTTTGATTTCAGCGTCAATTTCTGCATCAGTTGCAACTAAGTTCTTCTTCGCTACTTCAACACCTTTATAATCACCTAATGTAACTTCAGGTTTGATAGGAACGATGATGGATAACGAGAATGGTTCGCCTCTTTTAACATTTTTGATGTCTAAATCAATTTGTGGTTCACCGACTACAGTAACTGATTTTTCATCGAAAATTTGTTGATATAAATGACCGATGACATGGTTTAAAGCATCTTCATATAGTGATTCTACACCAAATTTATTTTCAAAAATATTTCTAGGAACTTTGCCTTTTCTAAAACCCTTAATTTCGACGTTTTGAACAGCGTGATCAAACGCATGATCTAAGCCGTGTTCGAATTCGTGAGGGGTTACTTCAAACGTAAACTTTGCACGATTTGTTGATAGTTTTTCAAATTTCATTGATTTTCCTCCTAAGCCTATTTAATTATAGCATAATCTTCTTTTTTGTAAATGTTTTTACCCACTTTATGTAATAATATGGGGACTACATGTTACTAAAATCTTATGCTATAATGTTAGTGATAGATAATCTATGGTCTTTTAACAAAGGAGTACTACAAAATGAAAAAATTCTTCGGCTATATTCGTAATACCATTGTCATTCTTGCTCTACTTTATGTTACGAGCCTTTTTGTCGATATCAAGATTGAAGGTATTCCACTCAATTCACTCTATGAGAATGCTGCTAAAGAAACCATTAAATTGGTTGAAGATGTCATTGATAGAATACGAAAAGAACCTGAAGTCACTGATTTAACCATCGAACGAACTCAAGAAGGTCAATATATTTTTACAACCACCATCAAGAATGTATCGAAGGATGAACTCATTTCGATTACGGTCGATGGGGTAACCTATACCACATTTGAAATCATTGAGCGTCGTAATTTAATCGAGGTTAAATTTCTCACAGACATCACATTTGAGTCTGGTGAAGCTAATAAGCAATTCACAGTGGAGTCGATTAAATATACTAGAAATGATTCCGAGAAAATCTTGAATACCAATATCATTGGAAATGCGTTCAAATCTATTGATTTAGCAGTTGTAAATCAAAAGAAAATAAGTGTCGTTGGTATGTATAATTGCAACCCAGGTAATGTTGGTCTTGTATGTACCTCATGGGGTTCCGGAGTATTGTTCCGTAAAGACACTCGCGAAGTTAGAGACAGCCTAATCCCTTATACTATATTCGATTACTATATCATTTCAAATGCACACGTAGTTCAAAATGGATCCATTTTTAAAGTCACATATAATGGTGAAGAACTCGATGATGCACGTGCAACCGTCGTTGGAGTCTATACTCAAAATACGGATTTATCCATTCTTAAGTTAACAACTACTGCCAATTTAACCGTCTTAGATGATGATCAGTTTGATACCTACGAAGCCGTTCCAGTTTACAAAGATCAAACCGTATTCTCAATTGGTTCACCGGTTGGACCTATGAATTTCAATACCGTTAAAGAAGGAAAAGTAACTAAACTCGATGTCCCTATCAGTTTGGGTGATGATTCTGCGTTCTGTATCGCAACCTGTAATTCATTCCAAACGGATGCTGCTTTAGGACCTGGGTCTTCTGGTGGAGCGATGTTTGATAGTGCAGGTAATTTAATTGGTATCCACTTCGCTGGTAATGAAGACAACACCATTTCATCCGAAATCCCAATGGAAATCGTATTTGACGCGATTAAAGCTATTTTAGGTGAAGACTAAAATCAAACAGGAACTCGACGTGAGTTCCTGTTTTCATATTATAAAGATTCGATTTTAACCGTTTTATAACCGGCTTCGGTAATCGCATTTTGAATGGCATCATTTGAAACAGCTTGAGTGACTTCCACTAGTGCGTCATTTTGTTTTAAATTGACAACCACATTGGTAATCCCTTCGATTTCGTTAAGTGCATTGGTTACATGCTTTACACAGTGCATGCAGCTCATGCCTTCAATTTGAATTCTTTTTTTCATGCTTGTTCCTCCTTTCTTTGAGGTTTAAATCGCTTTAATCTAAGCGCATTCGCTACCACACTGACGCTTGAGAAACTCATAGCAGCGCCTGCTAGCATCGGGTCTAATAGAGGTCCACCAAATAAATAGAGGACACCCATTGCGACCGGAATCCCAAGTGTGTTATAGAAAAACGCCCAGAACAGATTTTCTTTAATATTCGTGATGGTCTTTTTGGAGAGTTCAATCGCTGTTGACACATCCATTAAATCGTTGCGCATCAATACGATGTCAGCCGATTCAATCGCTACATCCGTTCCATTACCAATCGCAATACCCACATCGGCTAATGCGAGTGCAGGGGCATCATTGATACCATCGCCAACCATCGCGACTTTATAACCTTGGTCTTTAAGTTTGCCTACTTCTTTGGATTTATCTTCAGGTAAAACCTCAGCAATCACATGTTCGATGCCCACTTCTTTTGCAATGGATTTTGCTGTAATCGCATGGTCTCCAGTCATCATGTATACAATAATACCTTTGGATTGAAGTGCTTGAATTGCCTTTTTCGATGATGGTTTAATTGTATCAGCTATTGCGATTAAACCAGCTAGTTTTTGATCAATAACCACATAAATAAGCGTATTTCCATGTTCAGAAAGTTCATCAGCAAGTTTTTGGAGTTGCCCAATCTTAACTTTTAAACGATTGACAAACTTTAAATTACCAATGTTTATAGATTTACCTTCAATCACACCTTCAACACCAAAACCAGGATGATTTAAAAATGATTCTACTGGTTTCAATTTATAATTTCGCATCGTCGCTTGTCTAACGATTGCTTCACCCAATGGGTGCTCGCTCTTTGACTCAAGGCTCGCAGCAATTTGAAGTAATGCTTCTTCTGAATAATCACTCGTCGACAATACTTGTTTAACCTCAGGTACGCCTTGTGTGATGGTACCTGTTTTATCGAGTACCACAACATTAACCTCATGGGCTTTTTCTAATGCTTCACCACTTTTAATTAAAATACCATTCGATGCACCTTTTCCAGTACCGACCATAATCGCTGTTGGTGTTGCTAAACCGAGTGCACAAGGGCAGGCTATAACTAAGACTGCAATCATATTTTGTAAGCTGAAATCGATACTTTCGCCTTTAATCATCCAAAAAATAAATGTAAGTGCAGCTAAACCCAGCACAATCGGTACGAAAATACCTGAAATGGTATCCGCTAGTTTCGCAATCGGTGCTTTGGATGATTGGGCATCTTCAACAAGTTTAATAATTTGTGAAAGTGTAGAATCTTTCCCAACTTTGGTTGCTTTAATCGTTAGTGCCCCATTTTTATTCATGGAAACGCCAATCACTGGGTCTCCAATTTTCTTTTCAACCGGTATGGATTCGCCTGTAATCATGGATTCATCGATAGAGGATAAACCGTCTGTGATAATGCCATCAACCGGAATACGTTCTCCTGGTTTAACTAGGATAAGGTCATCCTTTAAAACGTCCTCAACCGGTACTATAGTTGGTTCACCTTGGATGAGAACCAATGCGGTTTTAGGTGATAGATCGACCAATTTCTTGATAGCTTCCGATGTTTTGCCTTTTGAGATTGTCTCAAAATACTTACCAAGTAGAATCAATGTGATGATGACTGCAGCAGATTCAAAGTATAAATCAGCCATGTGAACTTGATCAGTGAGGATTAAAATAGTCGAATATATCCCATGTACGAAAGCAGCTCCTGTGCCTAACGCTACGAGTGTATCCATGTTTGGATTTCGATGGAAAAGGGTTTTAAATCCAATTAGATAGAATCGATATCCAATGATAATGACGGGAATGGTCAAGAATAATTGTACTAAAGCGAATGTTTTGGGTGCGCTATGTGGGTCTAACCACATCGGTAGTGGTAAACCAATCATATGCCCCATCGCAACATACAGTAAAGGTATCGAGAATACAGTTGCTAAAATAAACTTGATGAGCATGATTTTGGAAGCTTGATCTTTTTTCTTTTGATGTTCATCGAGTGTTCTTTCGGTTTGTAGTTTGTAACCAGCAATCATAACTTTTCGTTTTAGAAGGTCTTGGTCAAATAGACTAGGGTCAACCGTAATACGTAATTTTTCTGTAGTTAAATTGACTTCAGCATTGATTACACCAGGTACCTTTTTGGCTGTTTTTTCAACAGCGTTCACACAGGCTGCACACGTCATCCCTTCGACAGAATACTGTTTGGGTTCGGTCATTAGAATCGCTTTGTATCCTGCTTTTTGAACACTGTTTGTGATATCTGATAGGCTTACTTTAGTAGAATCAAAAGCAACTTCCATTTTATTCGTGACTAAATTGACAGAGACTGAACTGACACCCTCCACTTTAAGTGCTGCTTTTTCAACACTCCTGACACAAGCGGCACAGGTCATCCCTTCAATTGTGAATGTTTTTTGATCCATCTTACATCATCCTTTCAATTAATGATTCGATTTCTTTGATTTTTGCTTCTGCATCATTGCTTTGAATGGATTCTACCACACAGTGATTTAAGTGTTCGGATAATATTTGTTTATTCGCACGTTTGATTAAAGAGATGGTGGCCATCAACTGATTTGAAATATCCATGCAATAGCGACCATCTTCAAGCATTTTTAATGAGGCTTCTAATTGGCCTTTTGCGTTTTTTAAAGTTTGATATGTGGATCCATGTTTCATAATTTCCCTCCTCCCCCTGGGTGGGGGCATTACACATTATCATTATAACTCATAAAAACATAAATGTCCAAAGAAAAAGACAATCTTATTTAGAAAGACTGTCTATTAGTAGAAAAACTATTTTTTTGATTTTTCATATTGGACTGGCCAAGTGAGGTCATAACGCATGCGTTGTGCGAACTTCAGTGGAAAATAAGGATCTCTCAATGCCAATCTCCCAAAGAAAATCAGGTCTGCCTCTTCGGATTCCAAAACACCATTGGCCATAACAGGGTCCTCTATTAAACCACCAGCAATGACAATTTGATGTGTTTCTTTACGGATTTTCTTCGCAAACATCAATTGATAACCTGGATAATCATCAATTGGAACTTTGACGAGACCACCGGAGGATACATGAATAATGTCGACATACCCATGCGGAATCCCATTAATAATCTCAGCCCATAAAGCTGGATGTAAACCCTCTTTTATATAATCTTCAGCGGATATTCTTAAGGCTAATGGTAGTTCTAATGGCCATTCGCTTCTAATCGCTTCAATCACTTCATATAAGAATCGGTTTCGATTGACTTGAGTGCCCCCATATTGATCAGTTCTCGTGTTCGACAGGGGAGACACGAATTCATGGATTAAATAGCCATGTGCGGCATGTATCTCGATACAGTCAAAATTTGCTTCTTTAGCACGTCTCGCAGCTTGACGGTATTTTTCGATGATCTCTTTAATCTCATCTACTGTTAAAGCGGAAGGCGTAGGATAGCCTTCAAACCCAATTTCTGACGGCGCTTTTGGTCTGTCTGTAGCTCTCGATTTACGTCCTGCATGAGCGATTTGCAAGCACGCTTTCGCATCATTAGCATGGATTTGTTTGGTAATCCATTTCAACCCTTTGACATGTTCGTCATCCCAAACACCTAAATCATGCGTGGTAATTCTGCCTTCAGGTTCAATAGCAGTCGCTTCAACGACAATAAAACCGATTTGACCGACAGCTCTAGACGCATAGTGAATGACATGAAAATCTGTAGCCATACCTTCTTCTGTCGCACTATACATACACATTGGTGGCATCACTATTCGGTTTTTCAACGTCATATTTTTGATTGTTAATGGTGTAAATAGGTGTGTCATACTTGATCTCCTCGATCTGTGGATTTTAGTACCTTATCCAGCTCATTCTTGATTTTTTGCATCTGAACATCGGTAGATGCGATGATTTCTGCACATTTTTTGAGTTCATCTTTCAATTCAATTGGAATTTTTACGTTGTTTTTGTACTTCATGTCATGTTCTAAACTTGCCCAAAAGTCCATTGCGATGGTGCGAATTTGGACTTCAACACGAACACGTCTTTTCGAATCACTAAAATAAACAGGGATTTCGATGGTTAAATGAAGACTACGATACCCATTTTCTTTGGGTTTTTTGATGTAGTCTTTTATCTGTATCAAAGTGATATCATCTTGTGATACGAACATATTTGCAATCTCATAAATGTCGTCTAAGTAGGTGCACACAATTCTAACCCCTGCGATATCGTTAATGTGCTTTAGGTTATCTAAGGTTCGATCGAGTCCATACCTATTTAGTTTGTCTAATATACTTTGACTTTTCTTTAATCTGACTTTGATAAACTCAATTGGATTACGTGCATAACGCATATTTAGTTCATCATTTAATATTTCAAATTTGGTTTGGACTTCTCTCATTGCCGAGTAGTATGCCATCATTAATCGTTGGTATTCCGTTTGTTGATTAGAAAACTCAACAGGTGGTTTTAGCGTCGAATCGGTTAAAAGGTTTTTTTCAAGTTCAATAGACACATTGAAATCCTCACTTTCGTCTACGTTTATTATATCATAATAAGGGATAAAATCGAGTCCAATCCAGGTTTTAACAAGGACTGTTTAATTTTTAAGAAGACATACATAAAAAAATACAAAACTTTGAATTTTGTATTTTTTGTTATTTTTAGATGAATTTTAGGATTTCTTCAGCCAATTCGTTTGGTTTATCAACCAGTGGAGAGTGGCCACATTGTTCAAATTTGATGTATTTAGCCTTCGGTAGTGCAGCTAAATTATCCAAAACCATGTATTCGGGTACGGTTTTATCTAATGTACCCCAAAACATCAAGGTGTCCGCTTTAATGTGTTTGATTGAACCATCACCTTTAGTATATAAATTCGGTACATCGCTCATATTTAAGCATGCAAGCGCGTAGTCTGCATCTACTAAACAACGTTGTTTTAGTGTTTCTTTGATGTAAAGTTGGTTAGCTTCAGGTGTTGGTTTGTTGTGCGTATAAATGGTTAAATCGTAGATATAGGACATAAAGAACGCGTTTTCGGTCGCGATTGCTTCTAAAATAGGCTTCACTTGAAGTGGGTCAGTAGCGAGTTCATCTTTCGATTTATAACCTTCTGTGAGAATTGGTGCGTTATTTTTATCTTTTTTAAAGATTGGATAACCTTTATGGGTTGTCGAGTTTATTAAAATCAGTTTATCTACAGAACGTGGGTATCTACTCGCAATTTCCATCGCGACGCCACCACCTAATGACCAACCGGCAATGCTGGCTTTTTCGATTTTTAGTTCACTCATAAAGAGTTGAACATCGGTTGCGAGATTCGCTAGGGAGTCAAACTTAGATAAGTATGAGGAATCCCCAAACCCTCTTAAGTCTAACGCAATGACTCGTATATCATCAGGTAAACGTTCAATTAGCGGTAGATAGTAGACTGATGAGGATAAATTCCCATGTATTAAAATGAGTGGTTTTCCTGAACCTTTTTCCAAATAAGCATACGTTTCACCGTTCTTGAGTTGAATAAATTTCTTTTCCATGAATTGCCTCCTAGATATGATAATGTGTGTCTTTCGCGTTAATAAAGCCTAAACATAAGGTTGTAAATAAAAGTGGTTTTTCATACATTGACGCGTGTCCAGCTCCTGGAATTTTAACCCAATGGGATTTTGGAATTCTTTTTGCAACATAGGCTTGATTATCTACTGGTGTCAAATAGTCTTCTTCTGCAGAAACTATCAATGTTTCAGCTTCAATCTCATGGATTATATCTTTCACATCATACGATTCACTAGATAGCGTTAAACGTTCCATTTGATCTAAGAACTCTGGATTTGAGAAGACTGGGACTAAAACCTGTTTACGGTTTTTCATCCATACTTGTTGTTCTTCGTAAAATTTTGGAGAGTATATGACTGGAATAGCAGTATTGTAATAAGCTTCTCCATTACGGGTTTTACCAGCTGCAATCCAAGCACGACCAATGTCCTTTAACCATGGATTTGTATAAGCAGCGGTATTAAATAATACTAAACGATCGACTAAATTTTTATGTTGAAGTGCGAACTGAATCGCAATCTCTCCCCCATAGGATATCCCAACAATGGAAGCTTTTTCAAGTTTTAAATGATCAAATAATGATTTTAATAGATCAACTTGAATTTGATGCGTATAATTTTGACCAATTAACTTTGTAGATTGACCTTGATCAAAGAAGTCAACTCGGATTAATCGGTTATTCGCTTTGAAACTTTCAACAAATGGTGCCCAACTACGGGTACTCATCATGATGCCGTTTAATAATACAATTGGTGTTCCATAGCCTTCATCCTCGAAAAATACTTGCTTGTCGTTAATCCAAAAATGACTCATGGAGATATCCTGCTTGAATCGCTTCTTGGGTTAATTGTTCTCTAAATTTTGGATGGGCTATTGAGATTAATAATTTGGCTCTTTCACGAATGTTGGTTCCGCGTAACGCAACCATTCCGTATTCGGTAACAACATAATCCACATCGTTTCTAGATAAGGATACTGCTGCACCTGGTTTTAACATAGTGACAATCTTAGATACTTCTTCACGTTCACCGGTCACTGGGTTTTTAACCATCGCTGTTGAATATAGAGCGATAAAGCTTCTACCACCTTTGGCATTTTGTGCACCAACTGCAGTATCACTTTGACCACCAGTACCCGAGAATTGTTGTGTACCAATCGATTCGGAACAACATTGTCCGCTTAAATCGATTTCGATGGTTGAGTTGATAGATACTTGGTTATCATTTAACCCAATAATTGCTGGGTCATTGACATATTTACCATTTAAAATCCAGCAAGACGGGTTGTTATTGATGAAGTCATAGAGTTCTTGTGTGCCTAATGCGAAACAAGCGATGTGTTTGCCGCGATGTAAAGTCTTACGTTTACCATTGATGACACCTGCTTTAATTAAGTTCATCATTTCATTGGTGAACATTTCAGTATGAATCCCTAAGTCTTTTTTGCCATAAAGAGATTTCGCTACCGCATTTGGCATACCACCGATACCAAGTTGAATGGTATCTCCATCATGGATTTTATCCGCGATCAAACGACCAATAATCATATCTTTTTCAGTCGGTTCTGCATCTGGAATAGTTGGAACTGGGTAATCGGCTTTGACTAAGTAATCGACTTCACTGATGTGAACTTCAACATCCCCAATGGTTCGTGGAAAATTAGGGTTCACTTCAAGGATGACGAGTTCTGCGGCTTCAACCATCTGTTTTTCATACACATTTGAAGTCGATAGTGAGATAAATCCATGTTCATCAGGCATACTTGCAGCTGTAACGAACATGTGTGGTTTCTTATAAAATAAACGTTTATGCCCTGCTAAGTGTAAATGGTTAGGAATAAACGAGATATTGCCATGGGGATGTACTTTTCTTAGAACATTGGTATAGAACCAACCATCTAAATTGAATTTACTGCGGTATTTTTCGTCCATAAAAAAGTCTGCATTGACGATCGGTAAGCAGTTAGTTACCGTAACTTTTTCGATGCGATCGGCACAGAGGTGTAAATTCGCCATAAAGAGTTGTGGCTCATTGGCCGCCATTCCTACAACGATTTCATCTTTCGGTCCTACTAAATCAATCATTTCTTTAACAGTAATGTATCTGGCTTGTTTCATAAGTGACCTCTTTCAAAAAAATAGGAACCTGGAGGAGCGATTTGCTCCCCCAGCCCTAAGTTTAGTTAACGCTTAGCGTTGATTTGTTCTAGTGATTCAATGTCTCTAATTTTTACGAATGCATGTTTAGCTGCTGAAACGACGAAATCTGTTTCAACAACACCTTCAGTTGCAGGGTTATCGCCTTTAACTTCAGCTGTGAATGCTAATTTAGATAATGCCATTGAGCTAATACCCCAACGCATACCGTCTGAGAAGTCAATTTGACCACCCATTGGGATGTCGATTGGTGCAGATTCCATAGCAGTGATGTAAGATTTGAATGTTAATTCATTTGCGCCTACACGGTCAAGACCAGCTAAGAATACTTTAGCAGCAACATATCCAGCCATTGCGAATGCGTTCGCAGTGTAGTTGTTAGCAGCGCCGACAGTACCATAACCTGCAGCTGTCATTGTAGCAACGAATGCCCAGTATTCAGCGGAGAAACCATATAAACCTTGTGGGTCAACGATGTCAATCCAAGCAGATCCATAAATGTCAAAACCGTAGTCTTTAACAGTAATGGTAGATGCGTTTGTATTAACATAGGATGTGATAACAGGAGCAGTGTTGCCTAAGTCATCTAAGGAAGTTAATGCTTGGTTGAATGGTGCTTGGTTACCAGCAACGATAATTACGTCTGGTTTCTTAGCTAACATAGATTTAACAACAGATTCAGTTGTTTCAGCAAGGAATGACATAACGATTAAGTTCTTTTCACGTTTAGCATTCTTAGCTTCTTCAATGATACCAGATGCGATGGATTTACCAGCATCATCATTAGTGTATAATACACCAACTTTAGCGTCTGTAGCTAATTTAGCATCGCCATTTGGACCAAATAATGATTCAGAAATAGCTCTTGCATAAGCGATTCTACCGTCTGTTTTGTAGATTGGTTGAACAGCCATAACTGGGTTCCCTGGAGTATCGCCGAAGTATAATTGGTTAATACCTGTAGCTGCATAAACCATTGGAATGTGCTTTTCAAGAATGTAAGGTAAGGTAGCGTTAACGGTACCTGTACCAACGTGTCCAACTAATGCGAACACTTTGTCTTCTTCAACTAATTTTTTAGTATTAGTTAAACCGGTTGATGCGTCAGAGCCATCATCGTATGTAACGAATTCAATCTTTCTAGCGACATCTTGTCTTGCATTGTATTCAGCAAATACAGCTTCGATAGCTGCATTAAACGGAATACCAACTGCTGCGAATCCACCTGTTTTAGGTGCTGTGTTACCAACTTTGATGGTGGTAGCTGTGACGCCTTGAACTAAACCAGCAGGTACAGCTGGAACTTTTAGTTCTTCAACGTCTAGGTTTGGTAGTGAACTACCGCAAGCCGCTAACATAAGTGTTAACGCCATGACGAAAACTAAAACTAATTTCTTCATATTCTTCTCCTTATTTTTATCCATTTCTGGATTTTAACCCTTTTTATTTTTTTTGACCGAGGTAAGCATTGACAAGTTCATCGTTGGTGATGAGGTCAGAAGCTTTACCTTCCATTTTGACTTTACCAAGTTCTAAAACATAGGCATAGTCAGCAATTTTTAATGTTTGATACGCATTTTGTTCAACGATGAGAATGGATTTCCCTTCATTTTTAATGCGTTCAACAATCTCAAATATTGCTTTTACGATGAGCGGTGCCAATCCGAGTAAAGGCTCATCTAATAACAGTAATTCTGGGTCGCCCATCAGGGCACGTCCGATGGCAAGCATTTGTTGTTCCCCACCAGATAGTGTGGAAGCTTGTTGTTTACGACGTTCTTTTAAGACTGGGAAGTATCCATAAACCATATCAAGAAGTTGTAGGACACGTTGTTTCTTAGAAACTTTAACGATTTTTGAAACCCCATTTTCTGTGATGGTTTGAGAACTACTCTTGAGCCCATACGAACCCACCAGCAAATTTTCTTCTACAGTCAATCCTCTTAAGATCATACGACCTTCAGGCGATTGTAAGATACCTGTTTTCGCAATCTTGTAGGTGTCCATGTTGGCGATGTTTTTACCATTATAGAGGATTTCTCCTGATTGGGCTTTAACTGCGCCTGAGATGGATTTAATCAATGTGGTTTTACCCGCACCGTTCGCACCTAGAATCGCAACAATCGAGCCTTTCTCAACTTTCATTGAGACACTCTTGATTGCTTTAACAATACCATAGTCAATGACTAAGTCTTTAATTTCTAATACATTCATCGTTATTCACCCCCCAAATAAGCTGTTTGAACTTGTTTGTTGGATTGAATTTCGGTTGGAGTCCCAATCGCTAAGCGTTGTCCAAACGACATCGCACAGATGCGGTCACAAATGCCCATGACGAGTTCCATATCGTGTTCAACTAAGATGATGGTAACACCAAATGTTTTTTGAATGTTTTGAATGGTTTTCGCAAGTTCAAGTGTTTCGGTATCGTTGAGACCTGCAGCCGGTTCATCTAAGATAATCAATCGAGGATCACTCATGAGAACACGTGCCAATTCGATTTTCTTAAGGATTCCGTAAGGTAACCCATAAGGTATTACATTCTTATAAGCAATGATGCCAAGTGAGGTTAGAATTGATTCTGCTTTACTTCTTAAAATCGCTTCTTCCTTTTTAAGTTTAGGTAAATGTAACATTTGTTCAAAGAAATTCACTGTAAATAACGAATGTGCTCCAACTAAGAGGTTATCTAATACAGTCAATTCCCAAATCAGTTCAACGTTTTGGAAGGTTCTCGCAATCCCAAGGTCAATGACTTTATGGACAGGATAATCGTTTAAGTTGTGTACATCACCATGGTGGTCTGTGTAATAAACTGCACCTAAAGTTGATTTATAGAACTGTGTGATACAGTTAAATACGGTTGTTTTACCAGCACCGTTTGGACCTATCAGCCCAAAGATTTCACCTTTTTTAACTGAAAAACTCAAATCATCTACTGCTTTTAAACCACCAAATCGCATGGATAAGTGGGATAAGGATAAGATGTGTTCTTCATTTGTGATTGCATCTTCTTTATCTTTAGCAATCGAAAGTGAAACTTCTAGTTCTTTCTTACGATTAACATCGGTTTCTGTTTCTAAGCGTTTTTGAATTTCAACCAATTTGGTTTCATTCTCAACCTTGATTTTGCCTGAATAGAGGGTTGCTTTCTCGTTAAGTGCTTCAACCTTCTTTTCTAGCTTTTCAATCATAGGTTTGTATTTTTCATTCCCATAAGCGCGATAGAATTGAATTTTCTTCTCAATCTTGGCCATTTTATGGGTGTAGTGTGTAAGTAGTTTTACGTTTAACTGTTCCATTTACTTACCCACCTTTTTGCTTAATGCTCTTTTTTTGTACTTATATTTGAGTTCATTGACTAAACCAGCCAATCCGTTTGGATAAAACATGGTCACAACAATGACTAAAATACCTGAGATGACAAACGATAAGTTTGCGTAAGGGGTATTATTGAATACTACCTTAAATACCATTAAGTCTAATCCGAAGATTACAAATGCGCCAGCCAGCACGCCCCAGATGGATTTAGATCCACCAATAACAACCGCCGCGAGAATATTTAACGATAACGCTAAACCGAACTCTGCAGGTTGTGCAAATCGGATGAATCCCATGTAAAGGATCCCAGCCAATACTGCATAGACTGTCGAGACAATAAACGCCATTAAACGGTATTTAATCAAGTTGATGCCCATGGCTTGAGCGGCTGAATCATTGTTTTTTAAAGACAATAAGGCTCTACCAAATGGACTGTTGATCAAGTTTAATGTTAAAATCATTGCTAACACAACCGCTATAATCACCAGTACAAACGTCATTTGTGAGTTTAGTTCCATCGTGAAGATACTGATACGGTTGATGAGGGGTGTTCCGGATGGTCCACCAGTGAGTGCATCTAAGTTTGTGAAGATTTCCGTTAGAATCTCAGACATCCCGAGGGTAACAATCGCGAGATACATACCTTCGATGCGAAGCGATACGATACCAAAGAGTGTCCCTACTACTAAAGCGATGACAACCCCTAATACTAAAGTAACGATAAACGGTAAGTTCAATACATCGATATTACTATAGGCGATGGTGGTACCAATCAATATGAAGGATGCAGTCCCTAAGGAGGCTAAGCCGCCATATCCAATAAGTAACGCAAATCCTAGAGCCACAATGTATAGAATCAATGTTCTACCCACAGCATTGATGATGGTAACACTCATGTATTTAGAGAGAATTGGAATTAAGAGTAAGACTATACCAAATAATAAGAATTGGTATAACGGATTTTTAAGCTTTAATTTAAAGTTTTGTAGGATATTTTTCATGATTACACCTTCTTCGCAATCTTCTTACCAAACAATCCATAAGGTTTGATCAGAACAATAATCATGACAAACAAGTAAGTGGCTGTTTTACCCCAAGGATTGAAGTAAACAGCGAACAAGTTATCAAAAATGGTGAATAATAATGCGCCTACTACTGGTCCAAAGAAGGTTGAGAAACCGCCTAGGATTGCTGAGAAAAACGCTTGAACTTGAGTAGAAATCATCAAGTATGGTGTGACGTAGAATCCATCACGGTTAGAAGCCATAATAATAGCTGCAACTGCACCAATACCACCTGCAATCGCCCAGCTCATCGCTGTGATAAACTTGGTATTGACACCCATCATCGATGCCACTTTTTCATTTGAAGCTGTCGCGCGAACGCCTAAGCCCCATTTACTGAAGCGTAGCATTGCAAAGATGGTACCTAGAATAATCGCACTGAGGAAGGTGGTTAAGACCATCTCTAGTCTAACAGGAATCCCCATATCACGGAAGAATGTGACAAAGATATTTAAGAATTTACCCAAAGATGAGTCCACCAAGTTTTTCCCCATACGTGGTAATGGTAACGCATCGACTCCAAATGTCATTGGTAAGACACCGGTAATGATGAGAACCATACCCATAGTAATGATTTGCTTACCCACAGGATTTAAGAAACGTGAGTTTCTGAAGATAAGCACATCGATGATCATCGAGATGATGAAACTTACCAAGATTCCTGCAAGAATCGCTACTAAGTACTCCATCAAAGTCGGTGAAGGTACCGTTGGATTGGTAAAATCTGGATTGGGTAGTAATAAATAAGAAGTAATGAAGGCAGCAATCGTACCAATCATCCCTTGAGCAAAGTTCGTTGTGAACGATGTCTTAAAAATTAATACAATCGCAAATGTAGCTAAGATGAGGGGTGCACTTGTAAATAGAGAGGAAATGAATATGTCAATGAATAAATCCATTTTATACCCCCCATCTCACCACATTAGCAGCCCATACATATCCGATTCCGGCCGCAAGCATGCAAACTACGGAACCATCCTTCACTTGACCGCTTTGTAAAGCTAAGTGCAAGGATAGGATTTGGTCGATTTGACCGATATGACCATAATTTTCCAAGTAAATGGATTGTTCTGGGGTAAGATTTAAATCTTGAAGTAAGGAGAAATGTCCAGAACGCTTCATATGGAGGATTGCTAAGAACCCGTCTTTAGAAAACTGTTCTTTAGTGATATTCGATTTACGAAGTGATTCTTCAATACATTTATTCCAGTTTGGCATTGAGACTTCATTCAAACGATTTTTCATCTTGATCGGGTCTAATAAACGTAAAGATTTTTTCGCTTCTTCTAGATTTTCTGAAGTAATTGGATTACAAATCCCACCAATTTCAACCCCAGCGGTTCTAGATAATGAACCATCCCCAATAATGTGAGAGCCTAAAAGTAAATTTTTACCATAGTTCTTCTTCAGGATGATGGCACCGCCACCAGCCGCTAAGTCATACATCATCGACATGTTGCGGTCTGCATAGTCCACAAAGTCTAGATTACGATAACCACCAACAACCATTACGGTATGTACATCATCATCAGCAATCAACATGTCTTTCGCCATTTTAAGTGCTGAAACAGTGGTGCAGCATCGATTTTGAACGTCGATACCCCAAGCATTCACTGCACCAATACGATCTTGAACGTAAAGTGCTGAGGTCGTTAGAGGATATTCTTTCCATTCTTCAGTTACACAAAGAATGACGTCGATTTCTTTTGGGTCTACCCCAGTATTTTTTAAACAATCGAGTGCAGCTAATGCACCCATTTCTTGAGAACCATCCATTACAGGGTCGGCTGGAACGATTTTCTCAATAATACCTAATTTTTCTTCAATGGCTTGTTCAGTCCAAATGCCATTGGTTTTTTCTGCGATTTCTTTCGCAGTCATTCTACCTTTCGGTAAATATATGCCTGTACCGACAATGCCTACAGTTGGTTTCATGTGTTAAGATCCTTTCTTACCTTATAAAAGGCTTTAATATTATACGAACGACAAGCCAAACGGGTCGTTTGGCATGTTTTCGATTCGATTATAGACGCATACCGCCGTTGACGTTTAGAGTTTGTCCTGTGATGTATGAGGAGTCGTCGCTTGCTAAGAATAAAGCAGCTTTAGCGATTTCTTCTGGTTGTCCAAGACGACCTAACATCGTTAATTTAGCGAATCCATCAAGAAGTTCTTGCGGAACGGTCTTTAAAATATCAGTCATAACATAGCCTGGAGCGATGGCATTGACTCTTACGTTCGCACCTTTACGTGCAAATTCTTTAGCCCAAGTCATGGTTAAACCAATAACCCCTGCTTTAGTTGCCGCGTAGTTTGCTTGTCCAATGTTACCAAATACGCCGACAACAGAGGAAATATTGATGATTGAACCTTTACCTTGGTTTTCCATTTGAGGTCTAACATGACGTGTTAAGTTGAATACACCTTTTAAGTTAACGTTAATAACAGCGTCCCATTGTTCGTCAGTCATTTTACGTGTCATAGCATCTTTAGTGATCCCTGCATTGTTCACAAGGATATCGATATGACCGAATTCAGCCATAACTTCATCAAAGAAGGTTTTGCAGCCTTGAGAATCTGTGACGTTTAATTTCTTATAAACTACATTTTCGCATTCATAGGTCATTTCACCCATGTCAGCGGCTATAACTTTTGCGCCTTCTGAAGCAAAAGCTTTCGCAATTTCCATACCAATACCTTTTGCACCACCTGTAATGATGGCTACTTGTCCTTGTAATTTCATAATGTTCTCCTTCTATCGTTTAACGATGATTGCGGTCCCCATACCGCCACCGATGCATAGGCTAGCTAAGCCCATGTGCTTGTTTTGTTTTTTAAGTTCATGAATCAATGTGACAATAATTCTGTTACCAGAGACACCAACTGGATGTCCTAAAGCAATTGCGCCACCATTGACATTTGTTTTGTTGAGTAAGGATTCTTTAGAAACACCATGTGCTTCTGCTAATTCATTTACAACACCTAAACTTTGTGCGGCGAATGCTTCGTTAAGTTCTAACAACTCCATATCGTCTAACTTTAAGTTTGCACGTTGTAATACATCTTTCACAGCTGGAACTGGACCTAGACCCATCACATTTGGATCAACACCACCTTGGCCAACCGCTACAACTTCACCAAGAACTGGTAAGTTATTTTGTTTAACCATCGCTTCAGATGCGAGGATTAGAAAGCTTGCACCATCGTTGATACCGGATGAGCTACCAGCGGTAACGATACCATCGTTTTTAAACGCTGGTCTTAGTTTAGCCATTTTTTCTGAATTGGTCCCACGATTCGGGTATTCGTCTTGTGCAAATACAATGGTTTCTTTTTTCGTTTTGATTTCGATTGGTACGATTTCGTCTGCGAATTTACCACCATCTACTGCTTGAATGGCTTTTTGTTGTGATGATAATGAGAATGTATCTAATTCTTCACGAGTTAACCCATGTTTAGCTGCAATGTTTTCAGCAGTAATACCCATGTGCATACCTGGAGTGAAAGAATCATGAAGCGCGTCTTGTAAAATGGTATCTTTCATATCGAATGCACCCATTTTGACACCGTCACGAATCTTCGAGGATACCACATACGGTGCATTACTCATGGATTCAACACCACCAGCAACAACCAAATTGGAAAATCCAGATTGGATGCTGACATAAGCGTTCATAACCGATTTCATACCACTTCCACATACCATATTTAAGGTATAGGCTGGAACTTCTTGTGGAATTCCAGATTTGATTGAGATTTGTCTAGCTATGTTTTGTCCAAGCCCTGCTTGAATAACGTTACCGACGATGACTTCATCTATACGATCTGTCGGTACCTTGGTATCAGCTAAAAGTTGCTTAAGTACTTGAGTACCAAGATCGGATGGATGCATGTCTTTGAGTGTACCTAGGAAAGATCCAATTGGACTTCTCTTAGCACCCACAATAAAAACTTTTTGGTTCATATTAGTCTCCTCCATATTTGTTGATTTGTATTTTGATCGATTGAATCGCTTTTCAATTGGTCTTTAAAAATACGTGAATAAAAATTCATATCACATCTTCATTCTACGTGATTGAAACAAGGTTGTCAAGCGCTTACATAAAAATAATTATTCACCTTGAATGTAATCCCATTTACGAAACACCTTATCACCTGAACAAGCATTCACAATGAAATGTAATTTCATAGGACGGATAACAGCGTATCTATAACGAAAATGCAACTCACGAAAAACTAAAACATGAAGAATAGAGGTAAAAAATATTGCTTGTATTTTAATGAATCGTGCTATACAATGAAATCGGTGATGACTATGAATAAAGACACATACAGATATCCAAAGACGCCTTCAGGTATTAAGACATTTAATAAGATTGTAGCAACCGGTAAAAAGCTATTTGCTAAGAATGGATTCCAAGCTACATCAATCAATGACATTATCGCTAAGTCGAAGATTGCAGCAGGAACTTTTTACATTTACTTCGACAGTAAGTTGGCTTTATATCTATATATTCTCGATTTATACAGAGTTTCAATTCGTAAAGCCAGTGCCGAAGCAACCAAAGGTATGTCTACCCGATATGATATTGAACGTGCTGGGATTAAAGCCTTCATCTCCTACGCTTTAAAGGATCCGCTTGCCTATCGAATCATTTGGGAATCTTTATTTGTAGATTTCGATATTTTCAAGAATTACTATGAAAGCTTCGCCGATGCTTACATCAAGCATTTAAAGGAATTCGTTGAAAAAGGTGAAATTAGGGAGGATTTAGATCTCGAAACTTTGTCCTACACACTTATGGGAATATCGAATTTCGTTGGATTACAAGTTATTTTTAAAGAGAATAAAGATGAATCAGAACTTAATCGTATTATCGATGAAGCTATGAGTATTTTGGACCAAGGAATATTTAAAAATAAGCGCGTAATACGAGAATATGTTCACATTAATTTCTATTAAATTATATAAATAAATAAAAATAAAAGCACCGTCTTATTTGACTGTGCTATTTTTATCGTTTTCAGCCTCTCTTCGGGCTTTCATCTCTGCTTCAAGTTCTAAACGTATACGTTCTTTTTCAGCCTTGATCCATTCATCTTTAGTAAGTTCATGTTCTGCCAACATTTTCTCTTCTTGTGCGTGACGCACCATTTTAATAAAGTTAACCATTTCGTGAACTAAGATAAACAGTAGAATAATGATAATGACGAGGAAGACAAGATTTTTATAGTTGAGTGTAATATTACCTATATCGAGTAACATAAAATTCGCTACCACAATACCGATAAAATTCTCTTCGGTGACATAGCCAGCATCGATAGCGGAATTGTTATCACCCTTTGTAACTAATCCTTCTTCAGTCGCTTCTATGGCTCTATGGACAATGTTCTTATCCGTTCTAAAAGCGATGATAGGTTTACTACCAGCTTCTACATCGCTATAAACATCATCATAATCAATGTATTTAATAATAATGAATTCACCCGTCATAATGGTAGGTTCCATTGAACCCGACCCGACCACTGAATATGAGTAATTGAATATTTTGATATATCGATTTTCTTGCAGTGACATAGTCCCTATGACCAATAATAGAATCGAAGCTAGAAAGAAAAACACAGTCATTACCGATATCATTACTTTCATGACCCTTTTCATCTAGATTCACCTCCTTGTTATTCGTCTAAATTATCGATACTATCTTCTACCTTTTTAGGTTGTTTTGGTAAACCCTCTTTTTTCAATTTTTCAATTTCTTTAGTAGAATCTTTTTGAATATCGAGTAACGTCTTTTCTTGACGTTTAACCATCGATAATTTGAGTTTTTCAAAATCTTTGAAGAGTTTTTCTTGTTCTTTTTGGCGTTGTGCCTTAAGTTTCTTTAATAGACGCTCATGTTCAATTTTGGCTTTTTTACGTAGATTTGATACGACCAAACGATAATCGGCTTTGGCTTTCTTTTGTGCCTCAGCAATAGCCAGTTTTTCTTCGCGTTCTAGTTTCTTAAGTTGTTTTGCTTGTTCTTTTTCAATCGCTTCACGTTCAGCTTGGAAATGGCGGTCTAGCGTAGCAATCTTTTGATCTAATTGACCTTGTAGCGTTTGTTTTAAAGTCTCAATAAGTGCATTGTTTTCTTCAATGGCTTTTTGAGTCTCAGCTGTGACTGTATCATCTACAATTTTCTTTTCTTCAGCTAATGCATCACGATTCTTATTAACAAGTTCTAAGTTATCTGTGAGCATCTGAGCTTCTTTAGCCGCAATGTCTTTTTGTTCCTTCAACGCTGCTTCAATCTTAATACGTTCCGCTTCATCTTCAGTTTTCTTACGATACATGAGAATCAAACGTTGATTGGCTGCTTCAATATCTTTCATCAACTTACGTTCTAAGCGAATGGCATTATTGTAGTCTACTTCTTTGGTTTCTCGAATGATTCTAGCAATTTTCGCTTTTTCCTTGCTGGCCTCTAAGTTTTTCTCTACGTCGTCATCTTTAACAAGTCTAGAAAAGTAGTCATCATTCTCTTCTAATTCGAAGTGGTGTTTGAAAATAGCGTTGGTAATTGAAATCGTATCACGAAGCGCGCGCTTTAAACCGACTTCATAGGTTGAACTTCGTTCAACTTCTTCTTCAACACGTTTCTTGAATATTTTGATATTTTCTTGTAAGAAATATTGATTAATTCGTTCATCTTCAACGATGATGGGTTCTGGTGAATCTACGATATCATTGACGTGAATATTGGATATTCTGAATGCTTTTTTGATGATTTCTTTTTCAACTATCTCATCATAAGATGGTTTTCTGACATTTTGATTGTACGCAACCATTGAGAATGTATTTAATGCCAATCTCTCTACAGCATCCTGATAAGATCTGTCAAATGTCATATCTTTTTCTTTAACAGTTACGTCATAAGCTAACGTGTTGTAACGGTCCAAGAATAGCCAAAGGACATAGCAGTTTCTAAAGTCCACGTTCTTTAAGATTACGTTGGTTTGCATGATTGGTGGTAATACTTTTTTCTCATTAGCCATTAGTGTCATAAAAGGCGAGTTACGAATCGCTGTAACACGCTTGGATAAGTATTCGACACGTTCCAAAATGCCTTTATTATAAATGTTGATGGATTTATCTTCAAGGTCTTCTTTAAACACGACATCCATGTTCAAATCGACTTCTAGGTCACTGATTTTAAAGTTTGATTGATAGTTAAAGTGCTTCTTTTGATAGGAGATGATATTATCTCTTATGAGGTCATGACGGCTTCTGACGAAGTTAAAAAGCCGTTCTATGAGGGTCATCACAAATCGGTTTTCATAAGTTCCATAGTCTACATCGGTCTCAGTGGTCATAATCTTCTTTGGCATCACGACCTCATCGCGAATTTCACGAATAAAGTGGGTATGAGAAGCTAAATGACGAATCGAATTACTACGGATTTTTTTGGCCTTTTCTATGGGCACTATTTCTTCTAAGTATTTTAACCCAGATTTTGGGTTTAATATGATTTTTTCAATGCTTGGGAAATAGGACTCAATGGTCTTAATCCACGTTTCATCAAAGGTCTTGGTTTCAGACATACTCTTTTGATAAAGTGTGTTTTTGCCTGCCATGAGTGCACTATAAAAAGTCTTTGGAAAAGTTTGTGACTTTTCCAAATCTTTAATGGCTTGATCGTATGAATAGTAGTACTGACTTAATTTGTCTGTTTGTCTTTTTTTCATCAATTAAACACCTTAATTCATCTTCTTAAGGTCATTAATAAAGCTAATACATTCTTTAAATACGTTCTTACCAAATAACTTATCGAGCAATACGATCAATTCGCTCATTTCGTCTTGTAAGAACGGTAAGTTCAAGACTTCGAACTTTCTAAGGATCTTTCTCGCTACCATATAGTCTAATGCTTCATATTCAGTACCACCACAACCAACATAAATAGGTGTGAACAGTTTGATTTGTTTCATAATACGGTTACCAAAGGTGATCTTGAATTTTTGAGCAATGAAATCGTCTAATTTACCTAAGTTATCCAATGCTTTTGGCGAAATTGGATGTGCTTTCCAGGCTGCATCAAACAGAGTTTTCAAATACTCATGACTCATCACAACGCCCTCGGTATAAGGTGCATCGACAAACTCAGCTTTTGAGTTCATGATAATCGATGATGCACGGTCATATACTTTATCCGTAATGGTGAAAGTCGAGTCATCTTTATTCGCTGTACCAATGAACCAAACGTTTTGTGGAACAAGAATTTTGCCGTCTATAAAGTGCTTAGGGTCAGAAGGTTGACGGTCCGATACAACGTCAATCTTCCATTCTGCTTCATTTGGCATTTCCATGATGGATAAGAATTCAGCAAAATAGTACTCAATACGGGCTAAGTTTAATTCGTCTAAAACGATGAAATTTAAGTCTTCACGGTATGTCGTTTCATAGAGTTCTTTTAAGAAGTCTGTTTCATTAAACTTCTTCGTAAATTCGTTTAAATAACCAATCATTTCGGCTCTATCACGCCAGGACGGTTGAACAGAGATTATCGCTGAGTCGTGTCCGAAAAATTTGCCCATAGCATAAGGCAAACTGGTTTTACCTGTACCGGAAATACCTTCAAGAATCAAAATCTTTGAAGAGGCCATCCCAGCAAAGAATGTTCGAATAATTTTTTCATTATAATAAAGATTGAGTCTAGAAGCTGAGAAGTTAATGAATCTATTCACGAGTTCTGGTAGACCAATCGTGTCTTCTGGAGTCATTTGAATTGAGGTAATTACATTACGATACGCTTCATCAACTTGGGTTAATTTCGCAAAACGCGTAGGCCCCACAACTTGAGGCGTATTTTTGGGTTGGTCTGGTTCTTTACCTGGTAAGGATGAAGAGGCGGATGCACCACCTAATTTAAGCATTAAAATCTTATTCTTTTCATCAGCAAGTTCAACTGTTTTTTGTGTTAATAAAGCGACTTCCTCAAGAAGTTTATCTTTATCCATTTCCGTTTTAATGAAACGGATATAAACACGAAGTAATTGGTAGATTTTGAGAGTAAAGAAAACAATAAAAACCATATTAATCCCAAGGATTAGTATGGCGATAAACCAGTCGAGGAAGCCAAATTTGGCACTCGCATCGACAAGATCTTGAAAATAAACACCAATGTCATTAAAAAGTAAATCGGCAAATGCTTGTGTTAATCTGTTAAAGAATTTGCCGATGTTTTCGAAAAAATTTCTAATAAACTCGATGTAATAACGAGCAAAGTTAACCATCGTCATCGTTCTTACCTCTCAAAATAAATAATACAGAGCTATTTGTTTTGTTCTTTTTTAAGTTCTTCTAATAATTCTTTTCTAATACGTTCTTTTTCAGCTTCTAACATGACTTCTTTATCGGTTGCATGTTTAGCTTCAATCTTTTCTTTGTTAACAGCAAGTAATGTCTTAGTTAAGACAAATCCTTGATACGCTAATAGTAATACTACAGGTAAGATAACGAATAGTGCGAATCCTACTGGGGTTTGTAGGTAATTTATCGCCCCACCTAAACCATTGATATGACCAGTTCTAACCGCTTTAATGTTCGCGTAAGTCACAACTTCATATTGAATCCCCGTATTATCCCCACCAGGGACATATTGAGCAGATGCTGCGGCTTTGTCACCTTGAGTAACTACATAGTTTTCAGATACATAGACTATTCTGTGAGTGTTAATTGCATTTAATGATGCATCAAAGAATGTAATAATATCGCCAATTTCAAGATGTTTCTTATCATCTTCGTCAAGAATCTTGACAAAGACTAAAGCACCCTTATTAAAAGAATCACTTTCGGACCCTTCCATTGAGTCACTAAGAACTGGCAAGAAGCCCCTTCCCATAATATTAGCTATATCGCCTTCACGTTTAATACTCAAATTTGATATAGAAAATAGTAATAAAAGAAATATTAATCCATAAAACAGTACATTACCTGTTATTTTTAAAGCCTTTTTAATATTGTTCTTAGGTTTATCCACTAGACACATCTCCCTTTTAGACAACGTTTTCACTAATACAATTATATTATATTATTTGTCTAAAATCTAGTATCAATGAGATTATCGTGTAATTCATTCAATTAAAGATAAGGTTTGCATGTTTCCATGCAAACCTCTGGTAATTATGTCTTTACTTAGTTAAGCAGTAAACTTCATTGATACACTTAGTGTTGTTGAGAAAATAGCATCGAATAAGTCAGCATCCCAACCTTCAATCCATACTCTTGCAATAATAGTTCCATTATAATATCCGGTACCACCGGTTTGTGCTAAGACAACTAAGTTTTGTGCAGTTCCAAGGTTTCCAACAGCGTCTAATTGTGTTGCGTCTTGAATACTTGCTGTAGATCCATCAACTGGGGTTCCAGTCTTGACTGCATAATAACTAGCTGCACCAAACTGTTCACTAGTTGCATATGAAACGGCTGGTAATGCTGTTGAATTGTATTGAGTACCATTTGCGTATGCACTTTCTACAGCATCAACTGTACCACGTTGATATGTAAATGCAGGTGTTGCAGCTGCATTATCTGTTACATTGATAAAGGAAACTCTTGCAGCAGTCCATGCTGCTACTTGCATTGTATTACCTGGTACTAATGCTTTCGCTTCAGCGAATGCAGCATTATTTGCTGCAAAGAATGGAATATCTACTGTCCAAGCTGTGCTTGAACCTGTAATTTGTAGTTGTGAAAGCTTAATTGTTTTTACTGCAGCAGATCTAAAGAATAGTTTGAATTCAATATATCTACCATCAAGTGCTCCAGATGGTGTTAAAGCACCTAATGAATCTCTAACGTTCATAACTTTACCATTAGCTGATGTTACATCTTTAAGTGCTAATGATGATCCATACATTTCAGACAATCTTGCAGTGATTGCTGCTGAAGGAATTACTGTATACCATGTTGGAGCCTGTGAACCTGTAATGGTAGCTTCATTGCCTTCCCATGTACCTAGTGAAACTTCAATACCTTCACCTGCTGTAACATTTGCACTAAACTGACCAACGCTTGCAGCATTTTGAAGTGTGAACCACGCGAAGGTTGATGTACCTAAAGCAATCACGACTAATGCCATCGTTACTACTGATAAAACTAATTTTTGAGTTAATTTTCTCATTTTCTTTTTTCCCCTTTTTTGTTTGTTTTTTTATTTCAATTTTATGTCATATCAATTACGATTGTAATCAATTTGAACCCTTTAATCAATAGGTAATGCCCCTTGAAACTCGAATCTAAATAATAATGTATCCATATAGATCGCATCAAACGTATCTGCGTCCCAACCTTCAATCCAAATATTTAATAGAAATCTACCCAAATAGTAAGGTCGATTTTGATCATTAACTTGATCTGTTTCGACTAATTCTGCAACCTTCGAGTTTGAATCTAGCGGTTGATATGGGTTTCTTTCATCAAACAAGGATAGTCTTTCAATGACAGGTTGTGGTTCAGTTGGTAAATTGAAGTGAATCAATTTAGCCTTACTGAGATAATCTAAACTACCATATGTCTTACCATAGCCCCTTTCAGGGTTTTCGGAAGGATCATATATGAATCGAGCAAGTTCACTGGTATCTCTTGTATCCAAGGGATTATCGGTTTTCATTTCGATTACTGAAACCCTAATTGCGTCTTTGGCATAATAGATTCTAGTTTCATTCTCGAACACTGTGTCGTTGGGTCCATATAAATACGTTATCGGACTCCTAAATGTTACACCGCGTGAAGTGACATAGGTACCACGGTTTGGTGCACTTTCATAAGTAATGTTTGAACTGATATTATTGACTAGATAAACATGATTATATCGCGTCGTTGTTCTAACATATAGTTCTAAAGCTATATAGTTTTTATTCGGTATGCCCACAAATGTTAAATCAGATTCTAACAGTGGCAAGCGATTCCCAATAAAAGTGATGCCGTCTGTGGATGTTAAATCCAAAAGCTTAGCGTCGTTCCATATCTGATTGATCTGGGCCGTCGTGATTTCATTAGACCAGTTAATGCCGTCTAATGAAAATTCTAAGTTACTGTCTTGCTTCATGGAGATTTGGATGCCGTCAACCCGGTTGGTTTCCGCCATACTCACCCAAGCGAATGTTGCTGTTGTGAAGGTCAATGTGAGGAGGATCATCGATAGCGTCGTAATGTAGATTTTCTTAATCATCGCATTAAGCCGCGTTTCTGATTGAGAACTTCATATCAATTTTAATGCTACCGCGTTCCATATTTGGTGTTGTGTCATAACCTTCTATCCACATAAACACCGTAAACTTTAAAATGCTGTTGACTTGAAATTTATCCACGCTTTCGCTAATGATTGGGTCCCTTTGGTAATTACTACTTAAGAACATCTTAGCTTCAGGCATTCTTTCTGGATATTTATCAATTGGTGAATCCACAGGGTCAGGTTTCATATACATCGTTTGTGTTCTCGGTAAATCCGTGTCTACGCGTTGGACAATGATCATAATTCGAATGTACTCATCTAATGACAGCGTGACATCGTTGATGTTCACTGTATAGAGGAGGTTAATCATTTCGAACCCGACATTTCGGATGTAAAATGAATAGGCTACATAGTCCTCAGTTTTTTGAGTAAAGAGTCCGTTAGCATTGACTGCCCCTTCAATATCGATATGGTCGTACGTGGTTTCATTAGACTGTTCTTCAGGATCCACATATAACCGTGAAGTTCCTTTTTCAAACGACTTATCCGTTGACATCTGAATGCCTTTTTGAGTGGCTTCTTCATTCATCGAGATAACGAATGTCCCAGTCGATAAACCATAAAATGTGACAACCCCAAATCCGAGTGAAAGCAGACCTGATATGATAACGCCTAGCGTTAAGAATCTAGCCGTCATTGTGGTTGTCTTCTTGATCCCAAGAACGGTTGAAAGTCTCATATCTCACACCCCTTGTTCATGACATATACTTTAAGATAACAAAAAGCCAGATGTCACGAAAAATGACAACTGGCTACCATTTATATAGGCCCTATAGCTTTGCGTCGCTAGATTTCTCTAGTTTTGCCTTTAACATTATGTTAAATTTTATTACAACTCTACTATACACCCATCAAAAATAAATGTCAATAATTTTGTATGATTATTTTTATAAATCGATTAGTTTTGATAAATCGGTTTCTTTATAGTATGTTTTTAAATTCTCAAATGACATTGGGCGGGCAAAATAGAACCCTTGGACAATGTGAATATTATAGCCAGTAATGGTTTGTAACATTTGTTGGTTCTCAATGCCTTCAGAAATAATTGTTTTTTGGTTCTTCTCAGCAAATTCAACCAATAAGGTCACAAATCTTGATTTAACATATGAATGTTCTTCGTTTAAGAACTCTTTGGACAACTTGATCGTATCAAGTGGCATCGTTTCGAGTTTCGCTAAGGTTGCGTAATCTAATCCAAAGCCATCGACAGCGAACTGGAAGCCTAATGCTTTAAGTTGCGTGATGTTTTGTAAGACAACCCCATGGCGATCAAACAGTGCGAACTCGACGATTTCTAAGATGATGTTTTCCGCATTCATCTTATACTTCTTTAATACACGTTGAAAATCAACCGCTAAGGTTTCATTCATCAATTGTTTCGGACTGATATTAAATGTGAACTTAATGTTCGATTTCGGGAAACTTTGTTTGAATTCATAATAACTCTTAATTAAGGATTCAAGCCCCCATAGACCTACCCAGTAAATATCACCGGACTGTTCCATTATGTTGATGAACTTGAACGGGGATAACAACCCGTGTTCTGGGTGATTCCATCTTAACAAGGCTTCAACGCCATAGATTTCTTTGGTTTCGATGTTGATGATTGGATGGTAATAAAGCAAGAATTCTTTTTTCGCAATCGCATTTTTAATTTGATAGTAGTAATCTAGGAATTCACTTTCGGTTTCGCTCATATCTTCACTGTAAAGACGAATCGCGTTCCCACCGGTTTTCTTAACTGTATAGTTGGCTAATTTCAAGGAATTCATGAGTGCTTTGGTGTTTTCACCATGCATTGGGTAATAGGCAATAGAGATGGATGAAGTTAAGTTGACATCAGTAGAACCGAACAGTGTTATCGTTTCATTGATCTGTTCTTGAATTTTTCTCGCAAATTCAACAGCATCAGATTGGTCAAATTCCATCGGCATGAACATTAAGAAGATATCACCTTCAAATTTCGAAGCTTTCACTTCTTTTGGTAAGGCACTACGTATACGTTTGGTAATCTTCTCAATAATTTTATTCGCTTCTTTTTCACCGAAGGCTTGAATGATTTCAGTAAAACGGTCGATATCGACATAAATGAGTGAGAACATGTTGTCCTTACCAATTTTGGAGATGTAGTTGGATATCATGCTATTCATAGCGGATCTAGAAATAATACCTTCAACTAAAATGGATTTTTCTTCTTTCCATTTTTGTTCAGCATATTTCCAGTTTACGTATAGAAAATAGGCGGCTACCGAGGTCGCAATCATCATAAACAACATGAGTATGACGGCCGTGGTTGGGGATATATTATCCATAGGGTTACCTCTTTCTTAAGAGTGATGCGGTTCTATCTATATTATATGCTTTTAATAGGGCAATTGCATCCTCATATTTCATGGCTTTACCTAAATAGAAGCCTTGAATGATGTCAGCGCCACTCTTTTGTAAAAACTTAAATTGTTTGTCATCCTCAACCCCTTCAGCAATAATTTCAAGGTCAAGGTTCTTAGCTAAGGATATAATCATATTAATAATCGCGCGCGAGTGTTTATCCGCAGTGGAGTGTTTGACGAACTCTTTATCAATTTTAATCGCGTTGATTGGCAGTTCTTTTAAGTATAAGAGAGAGCTATACCCTGTACCAAAGTCATCTAAGTGAATATCGAAGCCTTTGGATTGTAAAAGTTTGAGTTTTTCAATGATGATATCAAACGAGGTCATCAAGAAGGTTTCAGTGATTTCAATCGAAATCGAGTGTTCTTTCAATCCATATTGCTCAAAAGCATTGACAAGTTCACTTACGAAGCCGGCTTGTAATATTTGAACTGGAGATACGTTCATCGAAATCTTTATGTCATAGGATTCCAATTCTTTCGCTAATTTGAAAGTTTCATTCATAACGATACGACCAATGTCGATAATCATGTTATTGTTTTCTGCAATCTCAATGAACTCAGAAGGGGAATCGAGTTTATATTTCGGGTTATCCCATCGTACTAAGGCTTCAAAGCCCACAATACGTTCTGAGTTTATGTGATATTGAGGCTGTAAGTACATGACAAATTCATGGTGTTCAATCCCTGCCATCATGTCGGTTTCAATGACTTGTCTTCTCGATAAACTTTGACCAAAAGTGACATCGTACACAACTGGTTTATTACTATGGAACGCGTCCGCACGTGTAAGCGCGAGAATCGTATTGTCATAAACTTGGTCTTCATTGATTGAAACATAGGCGTCACTATCGATGTTAAATTGACCAATTCTAAATTGTAAGACAAACTTATTCTTATCGACATCAATTGGTTTTTCAAAAGCTTCTGCTAAACGGTCAGCCCAAGCATCGATATCGTCATAGCTTGATAAATTTTCAAATAAAATCCCGAAACGGTCAAAGGAAACGTGGTATAAAGAGGCTTGATACGTATTAAGCGTTTCTTTTACGGTTTTCGCTACATAGACTAAAACTTCACCGGAAAGTTTCTCACCGATGACTTTGGTGATATCGCCATACTTAAAGATACCAAATATAACCAAAGCATTACGGTGTTTGAAGCGCTTAGGATCTTCAACAAGCGACTTCACATCCGCTTTCATATAGTTCATATTCGGCTCATTGGTGATGTTGTTATAAAACGCGATTTCTCGATGGTATTTATAGGTTTCTTCAAGTTTAGTAATATCATCCCCAACGAGTGCGTAGGTTAGTGCGTAACGAATCGGGATGAAACGGATGTAAACATCCCCACTTGGAATGCTGAATTTCGCAACAAATGGTTCTTGTTTTTTAACTTTTTCAATCGCTTCTGTACCGCCATCTCGGAGGTTAATATCTGCGACTACTTTATATTTTTTGTAGTTTTTGATTACACGTTTAAAACTAGCGTTATAATAGAAAATTTTACCTTTAGAGTTCACTTTTAGAATATAAGGCTTTACGTAATAGTGAATCAAACGGGCTGATTCGATATCTTCGGTTTTAGATTGGATGATGCGATAAACGGCGAACATACTAGACATGAATACAATCATGATGATGATGAACGCGAACATCAAGGTGTTGGATAAGAACGCCATCGAGTCTAAAAGATCATAATAGTTGATGACTTGACCAAAATAGATGCCATCTCCAGCTTCAATGGATTGAAGTTTCGTATAAGCGAAGAAAGAGGGTTCATTGAAAATATTGTATTGACCTACACCAGACATGGTATTTGTGGTATTCAGCGTGTTAAAGAACTTAGTGCGGTCGTCTTCACTGAATACCCCACCAAATGGTTTTGTGTTACGTTCTAACCCTTCATCATAATAGGTATAGCCATCCTTATGGATGAGAACGTAACGATAATTTAAGACATTGTATGCACTTAAAATGGTATCAAAAAAAGCTTTCGCATCCACCAAAGAAACCACATTTTGGTAACTGAAAGCGACATAAGTCGTATCTTCTGTATAACCTTGTAATATTAAGGATAATGGGTAAATCGAAATATCTTGTTTGTAGTAAGTGTTTGAATCATAATCTGGTTTAAATAGATAATCTACACCATTAATTCGTAACCCCGTACCCGTGTTGAGTAAAACCAAATCATAACTTTGATCGGCTGTGAGTTCAACCACAGGGTCTAACCCGTCATCGACATAGTCATCGACCATGTCAACAAATGTTTCATACGTACGATTCAAAGTACCTTCGACACGAGCAGAAATCCCTAGATTGAACGTTTCAAAAGAGTCTTCAGCACGTGAAGATATGAAGTTTCGTGTAATCGAAATGTAAAAAAATACTAGGATAATCGATAACACGAGAAACAGTGATGTAAATGTAGCGGCTAAACGAATTTTGTAGCGTCCCATATCGATGTTTACCTCGGACTTATAAAGCTTAGAATGAATTGTGATGGTTAAGTATAGACATACTTCAAAAAACATCCACTTGATGTCTTAGATGTATTATATATTTTATTATATCATAAAAAAAAGCACTCGTTTATCCAAAAACGGTGCTTTTAACAAAATTCAGTTATTGATGACGGATAAGTTCAAGTCTAGAAATGGATAATCCAGTTCTAAGGGCCTTAATCGAGAATAGGAACTTGCCTTGTTGAATGATAATTTGAGTCGAAATATGAATGGTTTTACCATCGGTTCCGTTGGTAGTTAAAGTGGAGGCTACAGTATCCCCTAACAATATCGATAGCGGCATTTGAGCGAGGCTACTTTGTTCACTTGAAATCGAGAGTTCAACAATGTATTTACCATAAACAGGGACTTCGATACCAAAGCTTAATAAGCCATCCTTATCTAATTCTACATTAGAGCCTTTTAAGTGTACCCCTTCATTTTGATAAAGTGGGTTGGTTAAATCGAGTTTGGTTTTTCCCCAAGGTAACGTATTTACTATTACAACCTTATTCATTTGAACCTTTTGTGAGATAGATTCGGTAGCTTTAACACGTTCTAGATTGGTGATCAAATAGGTATTTTGTTCAACCCCATTGGATACAGTAATCAAAGTCGTGTTTGCGTTCTTCTTAATGGAAATATCGTGTTTTTCATCCGATATTGCTTCTACAGTAAAGTAATTTTTAGCCTTAATGACATAATGTCCAACCAGTGGATCAAAATTGGTTAATAGCTCACCATTGACTTTGATCCCTTCGAGTATAGGTATAAAGTAATGTGGGGCTTTCATTTTGAAATCAATCGCGTGCATTCTTCTGAATGTCGGCGAATCGATTAAGTAATGACAAATGTTTTTCGCAACCCTTTGAGCTTCACCTTTAGTAAGAGATCCATCTTTGAATGACGCCATGGTGTTGTCATTCATCGAATTGGTTAACGCGTCTTGAACAACCATGTAAAGATCATTTTGAGATTGAATCATCGCTTTGGTATTGGCTTTATCACCAGTCGAAGTTTCATCATTCATCTTCGCCCACCAATCAGTCATAATGATGCCTTTAAAGCCCCATTCTTTACGGACAATGAGTGTATTTAAATCGTAATTTGATGCAGCCCAGATGCCATTGATGGGGTTATAGCTGGTCATAATCGCTTTCGCATGCGCTTTTCTAACAGCACGTTCAAAGCCTTTTAAGTAAATCTCACGAAGCGCTC
This sequence comes from Paracholeplasma vituli, assembly GCF_025446935.1. Lineage (GTDB taxonomy): Bacteria > Bacillota_I > Bacilli_A > Acholeplasmatales > UBA5453 > Paracholeplasma > Paracholeplasma vituli. The sequence continues at coordinate 80,061 of NZ_JAOEGN010000008.1, forward strand.
TTTCAGAGACAATCGAGTCTGCGTCAAAACGTCTATATTCTTGATTATTCGCGGCTAAATGTTTAAGTGTACCAGTGACACCTGCTGCTTGTAAACCGTGAATGATTGCTGTTGCCATATCACCAGTTAGAATAGGGTCTTCAGAGAAGTATTCAAAGTTTCTACCACAAAGTGGATGACGGTGGATATTCATCCCAGGCCCTAATAATATATCGATTTGATAAGAAAGCATTTCAATCCCGATAAGATAGTATAAACTTTCTAGGAGTTGTGTATTGAAGGTTGAAGCGAGCAGTGTGCCATTTGGTAGTGAGGTTGAAGGCATGCCTGAATCCATGCGAATGCCTGAAGGGCCATCTGAACAGCACGCAATCGGTAAACCATGGGCTTTAAGCTTATCGGTGACCCCACCAAATGCAGAGGCTGTACCTGGGGTTACCTTTGGAGAACTCATGCCTTCACCACGAACGATTTCAGAAAGTTCAGTGAGTGAAAACTGCGATACAAAGGCGTCAAGAGATACTTTATGTTCATAGACATCGATCAATTCACGCTTTTCTAAGCATGTGTTTTGAATTTCTTTAGGTTGATTTTCTGCAATCCTGTTTTTATAGGTATAAGTACGAAGTGGGACAGCTTCTTCGGTTAATACGACCTTGTCGTTTTGAAGCATCGCTTTCATACGGTTAAACGGTTTAATTGGACGCATCGCTTCATGTGCAGCTTCAATGAGTTCAGTTTCACGAATTTCATATTCAAAGAAACTGATGTCGTTCTTAACGTCTGTTGATAAAGTGACTTGATAAAAACCTTTTTCTAAGACATAGGCTGATGCATAACCAGTCACACCGGTCTCGTCATAGGATGCGAAGTCATACTTATTGAAATGAATATAAACAGTTTCAGACGCACCAGGTGCGAGTAATGGGGTCTTAACAAACCCGACTAATACTTTCACCGGTTTACCTAAAAGACCTTGAGGGGCTTTCACATAGGCTTGAACAACCGCTTTACCCGGATAGTTTCCGATATTTTTAACTTCAATTTCATATTCAAATGGACGTGTTGTTTCTTTGACATGGTAATCAAACTCTGTATAAGATAGTCCAAATCCAAACGGATAACGGACTGCTTGTGGTTTAAAGGTTTCAAAATAACGATACCCTACGAAAATATCTTCTTGATAAATATTTTCATCGTGACCACCAAAGTTGGCACTCGAAGGGTAATCCGAAATTTCATAAGCGATGGTATCGGGTAACTTACCTGAAGGTGTAAATACCCCTGTAAGGATATCAGCTACAGCTCTACCACCTTCTTGACCCCCATGCCATACATAGAGTAAGCCTTGAATTGGATTGTGATCCATAAACGATAAATCCATGATATTACCCACGTTTAAAACAACAACAACTTTTTTAAAGGTTTTAGATACCTTTTCAATCATCTCTAGTTCTAAATCAGATAAATAATAAGAACCTTTAGAAAGGGAGTTGTCTTTGTCTTCACCAGCAGTTCTACCGACACAGATGATGGCAGTTTCCGAAAAACTTTTCGCTTGTTCTAATAGAGTATCAGATAGTGGCATTTCCACTTGGCTCCAAGGTTCACTCGCCCACATCCCTGACCCAGCATTAAAAGGGTGGTCTTTTTCCCACTCAAGATACGTATTTAAGAGGTTAGGGTTTACTTCAACCCATGGGTTTTCTTTCAAAGCTTCGATGATTGAGGTCGTATAATCCACATTCACCAAGCCACCTGACCCAGTTCCACTCTTATAGTAATTGGTTTGAATACGTCCAAAGACGTTGATTTTTTCATTTTGAATCGGCAAGACATTTTGATCATTCTTTAATAGAACAATGCCTTCTGTCGCTGCGATACGTGATAAGTCTTTCAATCCCTGTAAGGGTTTCATTTCAAGGGGTTTAAAACGTTCTAAATAAGATTTCATACATACATGTAAGATTTAAATTGTATTAAGTTAGCACTTAAGATGAATTCAAACCTTTCCTCTTTCTTTCTAATTTAATATACTAATAATGTACTGTGGATTTGTTTCATACTAATACAGCTAGACTGTTTT
>NZ_JAOEGN010000009.1 GCF_025446935.1 Paracholeplasma vituli
TGGCTTTCAGTAGAGTGCAGAAACGTGTATGAATACACCTTTATTATAACATTATTTATTATGATTTGTAAATATAAAATAAATCAATTCATCCCACCACCTATAGAGGTAGGGGACTTCTTGATTGAGGTGTTAAAGCACCCCATTTTAAAATAGTAATAACCACTTGTGGTTTTTTTTCTCGATAAAAAAGAAACCTTAATAGATTTCTTTTAGTTTGGTTGAATTAAACACTTAAATCAAAAAATATCTGTCAATTTTATATAGGACATAGACTTCATAGATTATTTTTCCAAGACTTCTTGTTTTTATATCCATAAAAGGGCTAAAATTTAAATTTCTCATCAAAATTTTACTAGATAGTTATATAACAAAGATAGTCCAATCAATATACCTAGACCAATCCATACCATTAGTATAGGCTGTTTGTCCTGCTTAGTTAGTATGGTTTGAGTGTTTTGAACTGGTTCGTCGGTGATCAATTCAAATTGTGGTTTTACATATTTTTGAAGTATTTCTTCGACCAAAGATTCATCGATAGGAATATCCAATACTTGGGCCTCAGAATCACGTAATCTCAACACTTTAAGTGCTGTAATCGGCTTTGGATTATTTTGCATAAATCCATATCGATATAAGTTTAGCTGTAACGTAAAACTTTTTTCATGGTAATCCCGTGTTCGTTTGATGTCAATAAGCACTAGTTCGTTGTTGATTTCAACCAATAGATCAAACCGACCACAAGCAATTACTTGATTTTGGTATTTGATTAATACCATGGTTTCTGTTTGTTTTACATCAAATCCAAGGGTTTCTTTGATTTTTAAATAGTTTTTGAACTCAATTGATGAGCCCATCACATTGTGTCTTTCAAAGGATTCTATTTGATTATGTAAATAATTCCCACGCTTAATCGAATGGGCTAATATATTTTGATTAATTCCCTTATATCGATTAGGATATGCCTTTTTACATAAATCAGAAACTGATGGTATGATTTGTCCATCCACAACATAGCGATGTTGACCTTCAAAATACTCTACTACATGACCCGAAATGATCTCTTTTAGATTCATTACTCACCCTCGTTTTGTTCATTTTGTTTGATAGATAGCTATAAATCTTTAGTTTAATTATACCATCTAGAGATACTGAATACATAAACCTCTAACTAAACCATAAAAGTGTCTCTAGATTGATTTCTAGAAGACACTTTTTATTCATTATAGTTTATTGGGTTGAATGAGACCAATCAAACCTTTTTTATCAAGGATTCGAATGGTTTTATTATTAATGATATCAATATAGCCTAGATCACTTAATTCAGCTAATTTCCTGCTAAAGGTTTCAGGTGTAATGCCTATACTTGAAGATAGGTTCACTTTGGTTGTTTGAAATAAAACTATATTCTCTTTTTCTAAATCTAATAAGAGGCGTGTAACCTTTGCTAAAGCATTATACAAATTACTGTGTTCAATGAGGGCTTCGGCTTTTTCTAAGCGCTTTGAGAGTTCTTTCATCATCTTAAAGGATAATAACGGACTCTTAGACATTAAGTCTTTTAACCCTTGATGTTCAACCATACAAACGATTGAGGGTTCGATCGCTTCTGCGTAGGTATTGACTGTTTCATTTGAAAAGAGGGCGAGTTCACCTAAAAATTCACCATGGGATAGAATGCGAATGATTTGTTCTTTACCGTCCTCTGAATAACGGGTAATTTTGATTTTACCGCGGTGGACGACATAAAGACCATCGAGGGTGTCGCCAGCGGTAAAAATGAATTTACCTTTTTCTAGACTCTTATGGTTGGAAATCTCAATGACTTGATTCAGTTCATCTTTGGTTAAATTCTTAAAGATTGGTACTGTTTCGATACAGCTGCTTGCGTTTTCCTTCGACATGGGTTCCTCCTAAGTCGTATTTCAATAATCTCATCGCGTTGATTAAAACGAGTAATACAGATAATTCATGAACGAGCATTCCAATCGACATGGTGACTTGATTGAATAAGACACCTATCATTAAGGCAAATACAACCAGTAAAGCGAATGTGATGTTTTGAATCATATTGGATTTGACCTTACGGCTAATTTTAATCGCTTGTGTGAGCTTAGAGATGTCTTCCGATAATAAGACGACATCGGCGGTTTCCATGGCCAAATCCTTACCTAAGCCACCCATCGCGACCGATGCGTCGGCATATGTTAAGGCTAAGGCGTCGTTGATGCCATCGCCAACAAATAGGGTGTGTTCATGGGTATAGGATTTAATGATATTGGATTTATCTTCCGGGAGCAAACCTGCATGATAGTGATCTAAGTGTAAGGTTTCTTTAACTGCTCTCGCAACCCGTTCATGATCCCCTGTTAACATGATGGTTTCTTTAATGCCTAAGGCTTTTAAAGAATCAATAGTAGATACTGCTTTTTCTCTTAAGGTATCTTGAATCCCAAATAAAGCGAGGATTTTATCTTCTTCAGCCAGAATAATCGTAGTTAAGCCTTGATTCAAAAACGAGTCTAGCTCTGTTTGAACAGATTTTTCCTTAACATTAATCCATTTTTCATTCCCAATCTGGTACTTGACTTCATTATACCCAAATTGAATGCCTTTTCCAATGAGCATGGTTGGTTTGAGTGGTTCATCCACTGTATTTATCCCATTTTTCTTCGCGAAATCGAGGATTGCGATCGATAATGGGTGTTCACTGTAGGATTCCCCAATCGCAGCGATTTTGATCGCTTCTTGTGGGTCTATCCCAAATGTTTTCATTTGGGTAACAGAGGGTTTACCTTCTGTTAAAGTCCCGGTTTTATCAAAGAATACAACGGTTGATTTGGCTAAGCGTTCAATCGAATCGCCGCCTTTAAATAAAATCCCCTTTTTCGCGCCATTACCGATTCCCGCAACAAACGATACAGGCGTCGCGATGACTAACGCACCAGGGCACGCAATCACTAGTACCGTTACAGCTAGACGGATGTTTTTCGTCAGAACAAACATCACAATCGCGATTAAAACGACTAATGGGGTATAGTACTTCGAGAAATTGTCCATGAATTTCTCGGTTTTGGCTTTTTTATCTTGAGCTTCTTCAACCATATGGATGATTCGTGAAAGGGTCGTATCTTCACCAATGTGGGTTGTACGCATTTTGATGTAGCCTGACTTTAATAAAGTTGACCCAAATACAGAATCCCCAACGGTTTTCAGTACTGGCATCGATTCACCCGTCATCATTTGTTCATCGATATAAACTTCACCTTCGATAATTTTGCCATCGGCAGGGATCTTTTCACCTGGTTTAACGAGGAGGAGATCATCGATACTCAAAGCTTCAAGCGGAATGATTGCTTCTTGATTATTTAGGATTCGACGGGCTGTTTGTGGTTTTAAATCCATTAAAGCCTTTAAGGCACTACGGGTCTTTTCTAAGGAATGTTTCTCTAGTATATGACCCATCGTGAATAGATAGGTAACAGCCGCAGCTTCAAAGTAATCGCCAATAATAAAAGCAGATATGACCGCGATAGAAACAAGTAAATCAATCCCGATAATTCGGTATTTTAAATCTATGAAAGCTTGTTTAAAGATTTTGAACCCCGCTAATAAGGAGAGTAGGGTCATCACGAAGATAGAAATGAAGTGGGTTTTCGCCACTTCATTCAATACGAGGGACCCTACAAATAGTATGGTAATACCGTAGGTGTAGGTGTGCTTCTTTAAGTGTTTCATTATTTAACAGATAACACTTTGTACCCAAGATTAGAGACCATGTCATTGATGGTTTCTTTCGATAGGGAAGATTCGTGTTCAACTTCTACTTTTGAAGCGTTGAATTTAACAACTGCAGATGCTACACCCTTAGCTTTCGATAGGTTCCCTTCGATGCGTCTCACGCAAGATGGGCAAGTGAGTGTTTCTAATTGTAAGATGGTTTTTTCCATGTGATTCATCTCCTTTGATGAGTCTAGTATAGGCGATATTTCTAGATAAATCCTTGATGCAAATCAAGTTTTTATCAAAAAAAGAAAACCGCTATGGGTTTTCTCATTATAGAATTTGATACATGCCTAATACGCGTATATCAAAGGTATGTTTTAATTCATTTAATACAGTCTCGACGATTCTTTGAGTTGAAACATCGGCCATGAACTCCAAAAAGAAATGATAAGTACCCATTTTCTTCTTAGTTGGTCTTGACATAATTGAAATCAAATTGATTTTCGCATCCCCAAACCCTTCTAGAATTTCATGGAGTAAGCCTGGTCTATCTTCTTTGGGTGTAATGACAATTGAGACTTTATAGGGTTCATCTTTATTGTATAGCTTTAAGCCTAATGGCTGATTGTTTAGAATTAGAAACCTTGTGTGGTTATCAGCTTCATCTGATACACCTTTAATGACTAAATCTATGGGTTTAACCAAATGTCTTGGAACTATCGCAGCCCCTTCTGGGTCATTCAAGTATTTTTCATAGGATTCGACATTACTTTCGGTTAATACGATGGTTTCATCTAAGTGATTCTCTAAGAAGTTTAAGCACTGGTTCTTCGTGACATACTGTACATAGATGCGTTTTGGATTAGGTTTATAAATGTAATCAAATTGAATCTCAAGTTTAATTTCTGAATCGATATGGAGGTTACTAAAAAAGAGTAAATCCATATGCGATTGAACATAGCCTTCTAAGGTATTTTCTATGGGTAATATCGCGTAACCTAAGGATTCACCTTGGTCAATCACCTGTTTCATGGATCGTAGATAAATAGGGGTTGGTTCATGTTGAGTTTTATGGTGATATACTTGAAAACACACATCAGAATACGTGTTTTTAGGGCCTAAGATGGCGATTTTGTTCATAGATATGCCTCAATTATTAAAGGATAGTAGTATGTACTGATATAATCCTTGATTGCTTTTTTAGTAGAACCCTGTAGCGCCATATAAATGGCGACTGCAGTGGCTTCAGCGCCTTTGATGCCTTCTTCATGGTTATGGGTGACTTCAGTGACTTTACGTGATAACTCAATGCAGTGTTCGAGACTGGTAGCGAAATACGCTACTGGGCTGATGCGCATGGCTGCGCCATTGCCATAGCTGTTATAGGGTGGCATCACTTTATAGTTTTGAAGTGACGTAATCGCCCAATCTACAAATCTTGTCCCATACCCACCCATTGGATTAGGGTAGTTCGCATACCATTGTAAGAATTCTTTCGCTACAATTTGACTGAGTTTAGTATAATCGCCTTTACATTTCTATAAAGCCACAAAAACAGCCAAGGTTAACAGGCTGTCATCGGTTATTTCATTGTGTGTTCCGAATAGTTCGAAGTTTTTAGTTTTGATAGGATCGAATTCATAAACAGATCCGATTGCGTCTCCAATGATGGCACCTAACATTTATCTAGTCTCCTTTTTTGGATTCTGATCTACATAAGTCAAAATACGTCGGTTACGACTTTTTATAAACTGCATTACATTTTGCATGTACGCTTGATACTCATTGACAGTTCTAGGTACAGGCTTTACTGTATCAAAACCATCAAAAGGATGCCAAAATCGAATTTGTGTGTAGTCTTCTTCTACCATATCATCTAGTAGAAAAAATTGAACATACCCTTTAAAATCGGTGAATAGCTTGAAAAATGCCTCATACCGATTTAATACATTTGCTAATGGATTATCTTTATTTAAATAGTGTAGACGAATACATTCTAATGTTAAATCAAATCGATCTTTGATTTTACCATGTAGACCTCTAGCGGCATTTATTGTTGGTTTACCATTAATTCTTTGGGCGGGAAAAATGATGTACCCTCCAACTGTTGAACCTAGTCGGTGAAATGCTTCAATATCATGCTTAGGTACTTGTTCTAATATAGAAGTCATACTTTTCCAATAATGAAATGGATGAATGATGGAATCACTTGAATACTGAATGTTCATTAGGTTGGTACCTTGATGTTCTAAAAGATATCGATCTCGATACACTTTTTTTAATTCAAACAATGACCCATCTGATAATGGTTTGTGCCATAGCAAATAGTGATAATGATTCAAAGTCGGACTATAGGAATCGGGATCTTTATTATTAGAATCATTATAAACTTCAAACGTAGTATCGATAAAATCGGTCCCGTTATCATGAACTAGAATATCGTATTGAACAGAGAGCTCTAACAGCAATTTTTGATGTTTATGGCTTGGTTTTCGTGATCCAAGTACATATGATATGAACTCATCTTTTGTGATGTTAAGAAGTGTATGTAATGAAATACCTAGTGATTCGAGTCTAATGCTTAATGCTTGGATTAAGTTTTTCATATGCGAATCACCTCGGTATTCTATTGATGTAGCAAGTACTTTTTAGAATAATTGTTACTTTTTGACTAGATTTTTGGGAATGGTTGTTTAAAATGTTGTTCATTTAACAGTTAAGGTTCCAAAACAAATCTTATAGTACTTGTTTATGGTAAATTAAGGTTGAACACATAAAACCTAAAAACTCTTAAAACCTTTCATTTGAATCTCAACAGGGCACATGGAATTTAGAATATAGGGAAACTGTCCTCTCTAAATGTATAAAGGCTTGTTTAGCATTGTATCAAACCTATAATTCTTATTTGTCTACTGTAATTAGTGCTAATACAATTTAGCTCCCTATCGAATTATTAGCACCCTTGTTGAATATATAGCCCCCCCTAAAAAAATACACTCTTATAAAGACATTTAAGGTCTGTGATATTTTCATTTAATTTAACATGATTTAACACAGTTTGTCACTAGATAAATCGTTACTTACTAAATATAAAGTCGAGAATATTGACAACAATTTCATTTGTTGGATCAAGTGCCATTTCATAAAATCTAATCCCAACCCAATCGAAATCAGGACTTCTAAATGGGGTAACTTTAAGTGTCGATCCAAATTCGTTTTTTAAGTCAATCCAACCTTTTAGAGTTTGAAAATTCTTTTTTTGTTCCATTAAAAAACCCCATTGTCTTCCCTTTGATCCATTGTTTCCCCCATGACTATTTGACGAATCAATTCTCACAAGTTTGATGTATTCATTTTCATAAATAGGTGAATTATCTTTTCTCCAACTTTGCTTAGTACCTTTTGCTTTTTTAAATGTATCTATTTTATCTACAAGTATTCTTAGTTCCATAAAAGGACCTCCTCCTAATAATCACACTTTTTAAAGTCCAAAATAATTACTATGTTTTCATTTTGTACATGTACATTTTATGAGGTCATTCTTTTGATTTTAGAGTTTCTATGAGTTCCGTTTTCATTGCTTCGATTTTAGAATTATCTTTCATATTTTTTTGGACTAATGCGATAATCCCGCCAATTGCACCAGTGATAGCAATTGTAATACCGCCAATAATTAGCACTTCTTTTCTTCCACTATTTTTCCCATGTTGAAAAATATGCTCAACCAATATATCTGGTCCCCCAACCTTATCTGCTAATTCAATTAACTCTTGCCATTTCCCCAAATTACTCATTTTCATATCTCCATTTTTTTTAATATAAATCTTGTTTTAACCCAAATACAAGTCAATGAAGACAAGTATAGTTATTTGTGTCCTCTATGATTTATTAATCCATAGAATGCAATTGTTTGATTATCCTAACCTGTTCTCATGTCTATCAAGTATATCGTATATGTTTTTGATCATTTTATCTTGTTTTTTGACAATATCTAATAACGCTAGATTAACATAATACAAGTTAGCAAAGTCTTCACCTGTCCATTCATATCCAGTTGAATTTCTTTTTGAATATTTCTGATGTTCCTTAATTAGCAGATCCTTTAAATCACTCATAGTACTTTCTAAATCCACCATTGAATAATCACTTTTTTTCATAGTTTTCCTCCATTTGTCAAGCCTCCAGGACTTGATATAACGCTTGATATGATCTATCGGTTATTTCACCATTTTCATTTAACAAACTAGATACTTGATAGATATAGCCATCTCTACTCTTTTTCAATATTTCACCATATTTTTCAAATACATTGATTACAATTACTCTTTTTCCTTTCAGTTTTTTGAGTTTATTCATCATTCTTGGGACGAAATTATTCTCATTTTTAGAAATATAATGCCAATTTTTGAAATCAAAATAAATATCGTAGTACTTATAATCAAAAAACTCATAATGATCTATGCTTGTGATTTCTTCAAGTTCAATGCCTAAAACATGCTCTACTATAAATTTACCAACGATTTCACCTAAAGCGCCTTTATAAATTTGCTTGTAAGTTGCAGGCAGCATGTGAACACAGTTACGCTTAAACTTGGTTTCAACATTATTCATCTCTAGATAATCCTTAATTTCTTTATTCCTACACGCAATTAATAGCCCACTGTCGTGAATAGAAACCTCATATTGCCCAAAATTCTTACCTAATATTAAGTGATTGATTTTAATGAATCCGTCATATGAATAATAGGATACCTCATCTAAAAACTGATAATACAAATTATTTATCCAATCGTTTTCAGGAAGTTTCTTTTCTAGAGTGGGATATTTTAAGACAAATAACCTAATCTTCTTCCACTCTGAGATATTTTCAAATGAACCTCGTAAACTATGAGCTAATAAGTCTATTTTATTCTTTGCTCTATTATTATATTCGTTAAGAAGTAATAAATGCTCCGAATCAAAACTATGTTCATAATTTAGCAAACATGTCATGTTATAATTACTCAATTTAGACGTTAAGTTCCGTTTGATTTTTTGCAATCTATACAATATTTCTTCATCGATATAAATGTAACTATCTTTATTAATGTATCGAGAGCGATTTATCCTACCGAGTGCTTGAATAACCTTTTGCGCTGTAAGAAAATATAATTCATCTCCTTGAATCGATATCGGAATGATATCAGAATCAGGCATGAAAAGTTTCCGAAAACCTCTATTTATGTTCTCTTTCATTTTTGAGTACGCAATTACTCCGCTATTGTACTGATACTCCTGTTCAAAGAGAAATTTCGATATATCTTTGTGTTTATCGTACGAATCAAAGGTCAAATTAGTCAGCAAGTTTGTTGGTGTTTGTAAATATATTGATTCAAAATCCTTTTCTAATTCATGATTTTCATTGTAATTCAAGATAGTTTGTTGCATATCCTGAGTCAAAGAGTATTGTATATTCTTACCATAACTAACTGTTGCGTATGTTGTAATGACAAAGACTTTTTCAAAATTATTAAGTTTATTATGAATATATAAAAGTTCATCTCCAAAATTGTCACCCGTTAGGTAACAAATATTAACCATGCCAGATTTATACTCACAATTTAATTTATTCGTTAAATTTTTAAAAATGGTTCGAAGTTCTTGGCTCATGTTTGCATTTAAAAATGAAATCATAGATTTTGAACTTGATAATTCAAATAGTGAATATGCTTTTAAAAGTTTAAGAAGACCAGCTAGTCTATATGAGTCAATATTGTAATCTTTTGATAACTGAGTATAATCATATTTTTGTAGTAACTCGTTAGAGTATAGAAATAATGTATCTTGATCACTAAATGCCTTAGCTTGGTCAAGTAATTGAATCTTCACGTTCGGTAGTATTTTATTACCCAGTTTCTCTTTTTCATTCAATAAGGTTTGAATCTTAATGGAATCATCAGGAGTCATTTCGTAGAATCTATCTTGTAGACACTTTTTAATGTATTTATAATTGTAATTGCCCACAGTAGTATTAATTGTCACTGTAGCTGATAAACCTATCATTTTCGATGTATTACATAATTCAACTATAAACTTTTCTGGCGTAGAAGGGAAACTAAACATTCTTATTGAAGATTGTTCATTATGGTAAGTACTATCCTCAATCTCTATGTAGTGAAGACCTTCATTTTCAAATGTAGCTTCTTTTAAATTTATTTCACCCAAATCTCCTATGAACTGAACTCTATATTTAATGTATTTTATCGAGTCACTATCGAGATTAAAGACGGATAAAATGGTGCTAAAACTTTCTTCTTTCGTGAAGTAGTTATTTCCGTTTTGCCGACCTCTATAATTTCTTTCCAACCATATAATGCAATTAATGAAATAATCAATTTGTTTTGAAATTTCGCTAACTAAAAACCTTAATAGAGGTTTTGTATCCGAACTATTGACAATAAGGTTAATACTCTCTTTTTCATCAGCTTTAACGATTACATTTTTTTTCATGTTTTTACGTATTAATTGTATACTCTTTCTATCGTCAAATAAGAATGTTGAACCAGCCATTGATTTATCATTTTTCAGCAAGTACTTTAATTTATATTTTTCATAAAGAGCAGCAAAACGTTTTCTATTTTCTTCGATAATTCTTCTATACGTATCAGAATTACCGCAATCAATTTCTTGTAGAGAGTTATTTTTGAATATTGTTTCTGGAATGTTTGTATTGTTAAGAGCATTATGGATATGCATAAATGTTTTCAAAATGTTTGTATCATTCTTCGTACCATCATTGATTATTTTGTTAAGTATTCTCTCTTTTGACGAGTCAAATTCATCAAAGAATACAATACTGTTCGAGAACATCTTATCTTGATATATAAAATAACTACTACTTATTAAGGGATCGATTAAATTAATAAACTTATCTGTACTCATGAGTATAATTTTATAATTTGCCAGATCAATAAATGGATATAGATTACTTAACCAAGGATTATTCAATAGTGTCGCTTTTCTAGAGGTATAGTCTTTTCCATAAAACAGTTTTTCTTTGATATAATTTCTAAACTTCTTTTCACTTTGGGTTAATCTCTCATAGCAACTATTTTTTTTCTGCTTTTCATTACTTTTTTCACAATTTTGGTAATTTTCATAATCCATAGATAAATCCTTATAAGTCTTATGATTAGTAATCTCAAGATTATCAATAGGAACTGACTTCAAATTTTTTATGATAAAATCAACGTTAGGTAACAAAAATAGAACTTTTGTTTTATACTCAAGTTCTAGTGCTTCGAGTAATTTTTCTTCTGGTATATTCTTTTTCAAATTAGTTATGTAGAATATTCGATTATCCAAATTAGATGCAAGCAATTCTTTTATACACTCAATAACCGCTCTAGTTTTTCCGAGTCCAGTTGGTGCTTCTAAAAGAAATAAACCAGAATCATCCATTATGTCGATTTTTTCTAGAATCAAATCTTTCATATTTAGCCTCCATATATCCTCGTTAAAGTTTGTAAAAAACAATAGTTAGCAATGAAACCTTATGCTTAAGTTCTAAACTTCAGGTATTCGAGATGTTATATATACTCCACATGATTCTTCACACTACCCTTTATAGTTCATATGGAAAATCTAAATAATTTCAAAGAAAACACAGAAACGATTTAATCTAAAATTTCAATGACTGTTTGTGTAACTCTAATATTTCTAGAATTGTCAATCGACTATACAACACACAATTTCATTAACTAATTTATTTATAACATTTACTTTATCATTAAAAACAACTTTATGAAAGCCTTCTTTATCATACTAATGAGATTTTTCGAATAAATATCGATTTAAGATTTTACTAATACTATTATCAACATTGTTCAAATATAACTGAATGTCACAAAGTACATTTGTATAATCCTGATAAAATAATTGTCCCACTAAAGAATTACATTGGGAACACTTACTGGCCAAATAATTATGAGACCTCCACGCAATACTAGCGTTTTAATAACTATTCTCAATAATGTATTCTAATTTCCTAGCATAATCAATTTGTTTTCGATAATTGCTTCTGAACATAAAGCATCGTAATGTCATCAGAATAGAATGATATTAGCATCGACTTTTTATATTTCCAACACTCAATAACAGATATATTAATACATTTTAGTAGCAGAAGGACTACTTATTAATTTATTTTCATAGAACAAAAATATTTCCTTTAATAACCAATTACAGATTTGTTGACTTCATCAATTATGTCTTTGTTGATAACTGCTATTTTAAGTCTATAAATCCTGTTCAAACGAGGATTAAATATCCCGAGATACTTTATTGATTCAAATATATCAGAATGAACCGATTTTAGTCCCATCAAATAATACACTAGTAGCTGTAAGGTATGATCTTTTGTCGGAGTAGAAATAGACACCTTCAAATCCCATAATGTATCTGAGGTAATGAAATCTCCATCGCCCGCGTTAATGAGTTCAGTGTATCCATTTTTGAATGTGAAACCATCCAGTAATATTGGTCCATAAAGATTAAAGAAATGAATACTTCGATTTACTAAAATCCTGACATTTTCTATCGTCTTAGCATCTGGATTAATCTCTGAAACAGGCTTGTAATGCAATGGACTCGACCTGAATGCTACATCATACCCAGCCATTTTGATTGCATGTATAATGCTTATATCGTCTAATCCTTTGATTTTTGATAGAATAGCAATTGCTTGTTCCAATTTTAAAAGGTTAAATGCTCCTTTTAATGAAATCCTAAAGGCTAATTCAGGCTTGACTCCTAGTAATAACCGTGTCATATAATCAACCGAAAGTCCAATTAAACTAGCATGTATATTTTCTGTATCATTAAGACTATCAGCAGATTCAAGCTGAATTTCTTCAAAAAGTTTCGGGTGAAGATACCCTCCCTTAGGTTGAGAAATCATTTTAATACGTTGTGTTACAGATGGCATTTCTAATCCTCCTTTATGCTTGAAAAATGATTAAAAAATCAATTTTGTTGCTTTTTAATGATGTACTGCCATTCTTTGAAATACAAAATTGAAACCACAATAATGGAACTCTGATGTGATTGATTCTACATCAATCTCATTTAGAAATTTTTGTTCTTTAATACTATCGTAAACACTGTGAATATCAAAATTATACTTATCCGACAATAATTTAAATGTCACAAAATCGATAACAGGTATCTTATAGTTAATATAATCATCACCCATATCTGTATAGGAAATAATCAATGACTCTACTTTTTCGATTTCCACATTACCATTAAATACTTCAAGATTAAAATGCTCTATATTATTTCTTACAATAGTGTCTTGTTTGAGACGGTAATTAATTGAATCCTGTATCTTCCTAGTAACTTTTTTACTTTCAGATTCTCCATCAGAAACATAAAACCATTTGCATTCACATAAGTAAACAGTCTTTAATGATGAATCATATAGTATAATGTCATACTCTGCGTTAACGATTTTAGAATTTGGTTTTTTCAGTTTGACATTAGTCATGACAACGAGTGTGCTATGGTTAAGATAATTAGTTTTAATTTCTTCAATCATTGAATACTCTTTTGTATGTGCTACAAATGAAAATACTTTTTCGTACTTCTCTTTAGAAAAGTCATTTATTACGCGATAGAATTTTTTTGGTAGTTCAGCAGGAACTAAAACATAGGGTGAAAAAATGATATTGTCATCAATTCTAATTAAATGTTGTAGTAACGTTATTTTTGTGCGGTGATATAATGAATCATAAATCATATAACCAATTATTAACCTTACCGTTTCCTCATTAATTCTGGTTATTTCGGATATATGCTTTATGAAGATATCATATTTTTCAATATAGCAACATTTAGTATCATTCTTGTATATTTGTTCGTTTGCAAAATTACTTAGTTGTTTAAAAAGCGCGATATATGTTAATGCTGCACATACATTAATTAAATCTTTATATAGAAAGTCGCCAAAGTCAATATCATACTTTATTTCAGAATCTAGAAGAATAATTTTGTTAAGTTCTTCATAATCATCCCTATTTATGTGTTGTCTAAAATAATGCATGTATTTAAAGTTCTTAATCATGCTTTTATTTTTATTTAAGTACCATGAATAAGCCATTTTATGGTCAATACTATGATTACCAACATTGTTAATTTCAAGAGCTCTTTTGAAATGGCGTCTTGATAAGTCTGTTTGGATCTCAGTTAATGTTTTTGAGTTTTCATCATACTTTAATTCCAACACTCCAATTTCATGTCGATCGATCCTATTTCTAATTTCATTGTAATACATAAACATACCTGGAAATAAATCTTGAAAACCCTTCACAATTAATTCGTAGTCACACTCTAATCCATCCTCATCAGAAAACTCATATATAAACTTCAAGATTTGTCTATATGAATAAGGTATATGTGATACCATTAAAGAGTTTACTGTGTTATCTTCCTTAGAACTATTAAAAGTGTTTTTAAAGCTTTCAATTGCAAGTTTGTCTATTTCACTATTCAAAATATATAGCAAATCAGATCTTTTATATTTAAATAAATCCATACTTGCAATTGAATTTCGAATAGAATCCAAGATAAATCTATATGATTTCATAAGATACCTCACTACAAGACAGCACTATATTTTTTATAATACCATAATATTTTAATAATTCATTATCATTATTAAATAAAAAATTCCTGAAACAAATCAGGAATTTCTTCTGTTGTATTACTTGTTAAGTTTAATTTTTACATACTCTCTAAATTCATCCTTAGCTTGTTCTAATATGCCTGGATATTTTAAAGCTATATCTAGAATCGCACAATACTCAAACTTTGATACTTTATCTAATTCGAGTTTTTCTTTAATTGCCTTCTTTGACGGAAGTTTTACTTCTCCCTTTTTCTTGCCACTCTTGTAAGTCTCACCTAATTCAGGAACATACATTAGATAGAACTTCTTTAGAGCTTCAAGAAAACCACGATAGATAAATTGATAATAGCCAAAATCGTTAGATTCAAGACTTACAACATAACGTTTAGGGACTAATAAGATTTGGATGCCTTCGATGACAGCAACTTCAATAGAACGTTTTCCCCAAACCGATTTCTCTTCATTCCAAAAGTAGCAAGATACACTTTCAAATTTGACTTTTTCGAATTTTCCCAACTGGTCTCTAGTATATACAGATAGCAGATCGATAATGATATTTGTAATCATGTCAGAAATTCGGTCTTTACCAATTCCATTAATGAAAATACTCATATCTGCTATATCTGACACTAATCCTGTTATAAGTGCATCTGAGTTGTGTAACTCATTGATTAAAAGATCACTGAGTACAACTGAAGAACCTTTGCCATGCCCGCCTTCACTCCACCCTAGTTTCGTATATTTAACCTCACCAATGTGATTCACTACTTCGGCTAGTGATTCCCTACTATGTAAGTTATCAGCTATCTTTTGAAAGTATGTGTGAAGTTTATTTAGGGCAATTTGACTAAAATTAGTGCGCTTTTTATCCTTTAATATCAAACTAAAAGGATCGATGTAATACTTTACATCAATATTTTTTTCTAGTTCAATATTAACAAAATCGGCATCAATTACACCTAAGTAATCATAGATTTTCATACAGATTTGTCTCCTTTCTTTTAGATTTCTCATTTCATCGAAAGGAATCATTAAATTTTAATACAGACTTTACATCACATCACTAAAGTGATAAACTTGATGTAGAATATGATTTTCCAGGACCATATTCGCGCGCTGATAAGCGCGTTTTTTATTTATATTCATCGACGCGATGAAATGAGATCATTTAATAGGTAAAACATGATTAAAATCAAAGAGCAAGGCATTGTGTTCATCTAGAAACTCACCTTCTACTTTAAATGACTGAAACTCTGAATTAGTACTCTTTAAAGCCAAAAGAGTTTTAGTAAGGTCTCTATAATTAAGTCTAATGCTATTAGGTTTATCTTTCTTTAGACAAAATATTGTTGCGTCGTCGTCATTTTCATTAATTGCAACTATAGCGACTTGTTTTTGATCTTTGTTAATGAGTATTCTTATATAATTAGCATATCCTAATTTCACTATAGCTTGCTTGTTAAAAGAAACCCCTGTATCTGTAATGGATATTGTCGGAACACCTACTGTAACTTTGTATACTTTAAAATTGTCGAACACATTAAACACCCCTTCATCTATATTATACTTACTTTTTCATAATTACACAAGTGTATATTATCATTAATCACCACATTTCGATTCATCTGTTTCGCTTTTTATTAGATAGTATATCAATTTATAATTTTTTCATTGTGTTTCAATTGCATGTTATAATGCACTTAAAATGTCATTTCTGATTATAATTTTATGTTATAACATATAACCATCCCCTATAAGCCTCTTCCAAACTATGATAAATATTAAACGAAATGGGATAGAGGATGATTAATTTGATAGATAAGCATGACATCATATGTATGATTATCCCTAAATGTAAGGTAAGCAATAAACTAGATGACTATTAGACATATCAAGAAACACAGTAACCAAATGTATCGCTGAAAACGTAATGATTTTGAGAGCATTAAAATATAGTGAAGATGAAAATGAGAGTTGAGTTCATTAAAAAACCATTCTCGGCAAATGTATCATAGATAAATTAAATCCCAACATAATACCTTCCTTGATTAAATGACGATTTGATGTCTAAGTGACTCACTTTCACTTGACGGTTTACATCAACCAATTGACTACATATTTTGATTATGACGTCGTCAAAATGGAAATTTTTGGATAGATAAAAAAAACATAAGGCCTAATTGAACTTATGTTTTTACAATAGTATTAACTTTTTCCCCAAATTAAATCTCAAATCCACCCTCATAGATGAATCTTCTTAATAATCCATCTAGTTTAATATGGACTTTTGGAATGGATAGTTTATTACCATCTTTCGATTCAAAATACTCTCTCGCTTTAACAATATCTACACTGTTTTTTAAGTCGTCAAATCTACCAAATTCATTAATTGAGGTTGCAGTTACTTTAATACTCAAAAGATACCTCAATTTAGATTCGTCTAAACCTAAGAGTGCAGCACATTTAGAAATCTGATCATTTTTTGCATTCACTTGATACTCAGTAATGTAGTCCCTTAATGTTTTTCCGTGGGATAATTTTACATCACCACGTTCAATATCTCTAAGAAATATCGATGCATATTTTTGTTCATCCTGAGTTAAAGTCGAAAATGTACTATGTAGCTCATTTAATGTTTTTTCAATCTCCAATGGATTTCCACCATCTAATGCTTTTCTAAACTTTTCGAATTTAGAATTCATGTAATTCGTATCAATAAGTCCTGTGTTAATTTCAGTTAAGTATCCTTGTAGTTCATATGGAACATCATCTGATTTATTCTTTTCACTGAGAGGAAGTTCTTTGTATCTAAGTGCTAAGGTGAGATAGTCATTTTCATTGAAGTAAATAGCACTGTCTTCTTTTATAATAAAATCAACTTCTTCAACATTACTCCATTGAAATCCTTGAATTTTCGCCGCTTCTAGAGATTCATTGAACTGTCTAAAAAGTTTTGAAAACTTTGCTTTAGTTGCAATATCTTCAGGTAATCTAGCAAAATCAATGGTTTCATTCACCTTGAATAAACCCTCTATTTCCTTATAGACTGCGTTTAAGCGGTCGAGATTATCTTTTATCTTTGGTACGAACAATCCCAATGGTTTGTCCCCAGAATAAAGCTTAATCGCTGCTTCAATGTTCTTTTCCATTGTATGTGGTTTTCTGTAATACTTAATTGTTCCAAATGGTTTATCTGGTCCGAATAGGCGGTTAGTTCTGGAAAATGCTTGAATCACATGCTCATATTTAAGAACCTTATCCAAGTATAGTGTGTTAATCCATTTAGAATCAAATCCAGTGAGCATCTGATCAACTACTATTAGCAAATCTATTTGTTTCTCGGGAGTTCTTTCAATACCTATGTACGGTTTTTTATGGGCAAGTCTTGCTGCTACATTTTTCTTGTATAAGTCCCAATTACCAAGAGAGTAATTCATGCCATATCTAGCATTATAATCTTCCAATAATTCGACCAAACCATCTTCTTTAAATGCTGTTCCATCATTATTATCGATAGATGGATCAAACAAACAAGCAACTTTTATATAATTAGCTTGAGACTTGAAAAGTCTATAATATTGAATTGCTTCCTTGATGCTACTGGTTGCTAGTATTGAATGGAATTTAGCATTTCTACTCAGTGTAATCCAATTGGATATGATGTCTTGGACAACCATCTGATGATGAATCTCATGATCATATTGAGAATTAGGAATATAGTCTTCTATGCCTCTAGTATAATTTCTATTTTCATCATAAAATCCCGCCATTGGTGTATCATTAATGAACTCATAATATTTATCACGCTTCGTTGTATCTGCAAGAGCATCAGCTTCACTAATTGCTTTAGCCTTTTCTAAAGCGACAATTTTCTTTAAGTCGATATCTTTAAATGTTAATATTTTATATGGATCAAACCCAAGAACATTCTTATCCCTGATACCATCTGCTATACTGTAGCGATGTAATTCGTTACCAAAAACATCGGCTGTAGTCGAATCATTTCTGACGTTTTCATCATGAATTGGTGTTCCTGTAAAACCGAAGAAGATTGCATGAGGAAATGTAGTTTTAATTTGGTATAACATATCACCAAACACTGAACGATGTGCTTCATCTACGATAAATACGATTCTTTTTGACTTCATCAATTCAATGTCTCTAGCCTTTAATCCATCATCTTCTTCGTTGATTCGGCTCATTTTTTGAATAGAGGTTACAATTAATGTATTTGAAGGATCATTGCTTTTGAGTTTGGTGACCAATACATTGGTATTTTCAGTGGCTTGAACATCCTCGTTCTCGTTGGCAAAGTTTTTATACTCAGTTAATGACTGTGTGCCAAGCTCAATTCTATCCACCAGGAAAATCACTTTATCAGCATCCTTTGATGATGATATCAATTGAGCCGACTTAAAACTGGTCATGGTTTTACCAGACCCTGTTGTATGCCATATGTACCCACCTAAATTATTCTTCGCTGTCCAATCTGTTTTAGATACTTTATCAGAAATCGCATATGCTGCATAATACTGATAACTTCTCATCACTTTAAGCAAGCCATCTGTATTATCAGCAACCGTATAGAAACCAATCAGTTGGTGAGCCATGGGTATGGAGAGTAATTTAGCTGTTACTTCTTTCCAATCATTGATTGGGTCATTGTTAAAGTTGGCCCAATGAAAATAGAAGTTAGGATTAAACTTATTGTCTTCTCCAGGGTTTGAAAAATACAATGTTTCTTCAGGTGTCATAGCAACAAATATCTGAATTAATGAAAATATCCCTCTGAATGCTCCTTCGCGGGCATACTTCTCGATTTGATTAGCCGCTTGTGAGACCGGAATACCTGATTTTTTAAGTTCGATATGAATGACCGGCATACCATTAATTAATAGTAATAAATCGCCTCTTCTGTCATTCATTAAACCCAATGTTTTAAACTTGGGTTGGCTGACAATTTGATATTTGCTAGAACCAGCAGCAATCTCCATACGGTCATAAATCTTTAAACTGATCTCTTTACCATAATGAAGTTTGTCGTTTGGATTATCTCTTTTGATCGAAACCGTCTTACCATTGATGAATCCATTCAACTTTAGTGGTGTTCTCAAAGACCTGATTTGTTCAAGAATTTGTTGCATCTCAGAGTCTGTTAATGGTTGATTGTTAAGGCGATCTATTTCTCTATTATTTGTAAAAAGGATATTAGCCCAATTTTTTAATAAATCTTCCTCAGTTGGATTTTTGATAATTTCCTTTTCCCAGCCATATTGAGATAACACTGAAATGAGTTCTTTCTCAAAGTGTAATTCATTATCATATGTCATATGACTACATCCTTTCTAAACAAACATCTTTTGTAGTAGTGCTTTTTTTATGTTTTGGAGCATTTCATACTTACACTGATGAAGGGTGATAAGTGTGTTTAAATTATCTAGTACATTAGTAATGAGAACCTGTTCATTAAAAGAAGGCATCTCGATTTTCATGTCAGTAATCATCTCTAAACGTACTGAATCCACAGAAGATTTAGCTGTCATCGACATAACTCGTTGATAAAAATGATTAGAAAAGTAATAGTAGAAATACTTTGCTGAAACTCCTTCAGCAAAATCAAACATCCTATAAACACGCTGATGAAGGTCGTATTTTCCAGAAACATAATGATGTACTTTACCTGTACCTACCCCATCACCAACAGTGAGTACAGCTTCCTCATCATATAGATATCTATTACTTCTTTCAATAATTGGTGAACGCACATAAAAAGGATAATTTCCTTCATCACTTCTGTCCTGTGTGTTACTCTTACCAGTTGAAATTGAACAAACACTCATTACTTTACGCTGTTCCCAAGCGTCAGTAAATCCTTTAAAACGTATTTTAGGAACTAATTCACCATTTTTCGGAAACATTTTATCAAGTAGAGCTTTCTTAGTATTGACCAACTTATCATACTTACGCTGATGAAGAGTGATAAGTTGGTCTATGCTATCAAAAAATGATCCAATTCTTTGTTGTTCATCAGAGTTTATAGTAGTGTTGAACATCATTTTCTTAAAATTACCAGTTGTTATTTGATTTATCGTTGCACCAAGATTTTTATCTATTTCACTTTGAAATTGTCTAGTGTCAAGTAATGATTTGATATATTTTGATTGACTTGCTCTTACTCCAGTCATAAATGCACCAATAACAGTATTAGGCATTTGTTGCTTTACTAGAGCGTTTTTTCCAATCAGATTTTTAGAACCATTTCTTACAACAACAATAATATCACCTAATCTAACATTGTCGGAGTTCACTACACTAGGTTGAACATAAACATTGTCATTAAAAGTAATTTGTCCTTCCTGAACATTCGAGGATCTTAAAACAAGAGTTCCATGTTCATCAGTAATATCTAACGGAGAGTATGTTAACCCAGTATAAAAATCTACCAAGTCTCCAAATTCACACTGTTCCCAAGTATCAGTAAATCCCTTGAATCTTAATAAGGGTCTATTATTTGTGTTCTCCATGTCAATCACCATGTAATAGTGATCTTAATTCACTTAAACCTTTCATATCAAAATCATCACCTTCAAGATCGTCAATTAGTGACAATAACATGTTTTGATTTTGCTTGATTCCACTAGTAATTTCTGAGAATGTAGTTAAGTATTTATCATTAAGCATTTTGACCTTTGTTGATATGTAATTAATGATTTCGTTGGGCAATTTGCTGATTGATTCAACAATTGGTGTTATCCATTTATGTTTTAGTAAATCAAGTGCTTGATTATTGGTTAATGACTCTATCGTTAGTTTGGTTTTTTGATCAAGTTCATCTCTTTCATTATTGATTTCTCGTTTTAGAGTCTTTTCCTTATTATTCAAATCAACATATTTAATTAGTCTTGCTTTAAATGATTCTTCATCGGATGGATTATCATCTAACTCTTTGATCAAGTTTTTCACTTTTTTGCTATCAAATGAATCTCCATCATCTACAAACGATAATTCTTTTTCTTCTTCAGATAATGATTCTATTATTTCTTGTTGTGCAGAAACGATTTCGTTTAATCTATTTTCCTTCGTTGAAAGACTACTTAATTCATTGAAAAGTATTTTCGTCTGTACCAATGTAAAAGGAATCACTCTCCCCACATAACCATCTTGAATTTCTATTTCCTTATTGTCTTTTTTCTTGATAATCATGTTTGGATCTACTTTTTTAACAGCGTCAAAACCCTCTGACTGAATGATTTCTAGATCAATAGATATCTTTACCCATTCATCTGCAAGTGCTTGGTATGCTTTATACTTATCAAGTAGATCAAGTGGCTCTATTCTCTCAAAAATCTCTTTACTGATTTCTTGTTGTTCCATAGGTATATTAAGAGACATCATGTTATTGATCAGTCTATTCTCCATAAACAGATTAAAATCCCCAAAATGACTGTTGAATGATTTTAAAAAGGACTTGACCTCTTGGTTATTTAGAATGATTTTTTTAATGTCAGCATCCTTAATTGATACATATGATTCATTGATGTCATCAAAAAGCTCTCTCTTAAGTGATGGAAATGCCTTCCAATACTTTTCTAAGCTGTCTATTTCAGACTCGGGAATGCCACCAAACATTAATGAGTAGATATCCCATGGTTCTGATGGTTCTGAGGAATCCACATATCTTGGAATGTTTAAGTTATAATCATTCTTACGAATTTCTTCGATACTTACAACTCGTGAGAACTTATCTATTGATTCTCGATGAATAACTGCATCTGTAATTTTCTTAATGTCAGAAGCTCGTAATTGGTTTTTATTCCCAACTTTAGTGAAGCCTTTAGAAGCATCAATAATCAATACATCATTGGATTTTTTACTTGTTCTTTTCAAAACCATGATGATGGTAGGAATACCTGTCCCAAAGAAGATATTAGCTGGTAACCCAATTATCGCATCGATATGATTCTTCTCAATTAAGTTCTTTCTAATTTCACCTTCTTCACCACCTCTAAACAATACGCCGTGCGGTAAAACAATGGTCATGATACCATCAGGTTTAATATGAAACAAATCGTGTAATAAAAAAGCGTAATCTGCTTTTGATTTAGGTGCTAAACCAAATTCTGCATATCTAGGATCGGACTCTTTATGGTCTCTATTCCAGTTTTGTGAATAAGGCGGATTAGATACGACTGCATCTACATACAGTGGGTCATAAGTACCTTGGGGATCTGTTTCATCAAAATAAGGCCAGTCATTTTCTAGAGTATCTGCGTTTCGTGTAACAATATTATCTGGCAAAATACCACGCATGACTAAGTTCATACGTGTAAGGTTGTACGTATTTTCTTTTAATTCTTGTGCATAATACTTAATGTTGTTTTTATTGGTCATATGCTTAGCTATAGAATGACCAATATTGATTAATAAAGATCCCGATCCACTGGTTGGGTCATATATTTTAATCTCTTCTTTATCTTTAAGATGATCTGCGACTATCTCAGACATTAACAGGGATACTTCATGAGGTGTATAGAATTCACCAGCTTTTTTACCTGCATTGACAGCAAAATTACTAATCAAATATTCATAGATAAAACCTAATATGTCATAATCTTGTTTACCATTCATAGGTATGATATTTAAGAGTTGAATTAAATCTCTAATGGCTTTTGTTTGTTCAGCTGCTGAACCACCCAATTTATTCAAACCAGTTTCAAGTGTGTTAAATACTTTTTCGAATACCTTTTTGTGTGATGCATTAATCAACCGACTGAATGCACTTAACCCATCTCTTACATCACTCACATCAAAATCTTGTCCTTTTTCGATCCAAGTAGAAAATAGGTCCTTATATGAAATAAAATACCCAACGTTATTTTGAATGAATTTTACAGATTCAATATCTTCGTCTGTAAGTTGTTGGATATCGTCCTCACTATATCCTTTTTCCTTAAGAAACTTAATCTCTTTGTCTGATAAAAACTTGTAAAACATGAATCCCAAAATATAGTCTTTATAATCACCTGCATCGATCTTGGAACGCATTTTGTTAGCTGTTTCCCAAATTTTTGATGCCAATTGTTGTTTATTCATCTTGTCATTCTCCTATGCCGTTTTCTTTAAATAATTGTGCCAGTTTTCTTTTTTCTTTCATAGTTGGTTCAAACTTACCGTTTTCCCACCTATTTACAGTTATAAAAGATACACTTAAAAGGACAGATAATTCTTTTTGTGTAATTAACATAACCTCTCTTAGTTTTTTTATTCTTTGAGCGTAAGTCATATAATCGAACTCCCTTAACATCTTGTTATCACTATTATAACATCTTATATAAAGATTATGAGCGCTGATTTAATTAATCTTTACCACATTTTCTAGCTTATCCATTTCTATCTAAACACATAACTTCACAAAAAAAAGACCAATTATCAATCGATAATAAGTCTTAAACTCAATATATTTACCATTTAAATACGTGAACATTAGAGAAATATTACACTTTGTATAACATTTTTCCACTAATTAGTTTAATTTATCGTATCTATTCAAAATCAGTTCAACTAAGTATAATATACTCATTGAAACTGCTTATAAAGGATTAAAAAACAGTATCAAATCTAAGCTTTTGTTAGATTATTAATGACATATCTAGATAAGAACGATATACCGGAAAAGTATTTATTCTTATAAATATTTAATAATTCTCTCAATTCTTTTACGTCATTAAAAGTTGAACCTATGTATCGAACTATATGATCAATATCTCTTTCGTAAATTCCTATATTTTGCATCATCTTTTTTTGAATCGAGTTCACAAAGAAAATATTCTCAATTTTATGAATAAGTTGTTTTTCATAACATTCTATCTCTACTTCTGAAAAATTGGATTTCTCCATGAAAAATTTAATAATCTGGGCATGATTATAAAATTGATGTTCTATTTGACCCGATTTCAGTTTGATTATTATCCCAATTAAATCGTTTAATTCTACATAAGGGAAGTATGGCTTAACTCTTTCAACTATCTGCTTAATCGTAAATCTTCGTGGATCTATAATGTTTGAGATTAAGTTTGTTCTTAATTTATCATCGTAACTAATTTGTGTTTCACTGATTCGATAAGTTTCTAATAATAACCCTGAATACCCAGAATAATCATCATTCATTAACTTTTTAATGTTTATTTTAATGTTCATTTTCGCAACATCAAACCATTCTAGCATTTTTTTACATGTCTCAAATCGAACTCTCGAACCCACCCGTTCTTTGTATTCTTCATGGTTTGTTCTAAGTTTTCCAAAAAATTCATTAATATCCTCATCATTTGAAACATCACCGATTTGAATACTAACATCTTTTGTATTTTCTGTAATTTCAAACAATATTGAAACATTTGAATCTTCTTGAAGATATTCGGGGTCATCTTTGCTTTTTATATAATAAGCAATTCCAATAAGGTGCTTATTAAGTCTCCCTGTCCTTCCGACAAGATTATAAAAATCAAATGCTGTAAAAAAGTCCTTTCTTTTATCAGAAAGTCTTGATGGTCTTGTAATTATAATATTCTTTGCTGATGTATTTACACCTTCTAGTAAAGTTGAAGTACACAATAGTTTGTTAAGATCGCTTTCTTCATCTTCATAATAATCTAATTGTATCATTCTAATGCCTAATGGTAATTGACCGTTGTGCACAAGGTAACCTCTCTCAATTGCTTTTATGATATACCAATCTTCATGAATTTCATCCTTTGCCCAATCTATAAATTCATACATCTCTTTAGGAATATTATCAACTTTGCTTTTTGTTGAAACAATTTTTGTTATGTATTTTTTTATTGACGCTGGTGTAGGAAAATATACTAGTGTTTTTTCGTCTACTGGTATTTTAGTTTCCAATAAATCGTCGCATGCAGTATGTCTATCTTTCTCTCTACTCACTATGATCTTTTCAATTTTATTCACTACTGGTGAATAGTTACTTTTTAAAAATTTAGGTTTTTTTTCAAGTAGATTTAAGTTTAAAATGTTACTAATAAATGGGGCTAATAGAACATATTTTTTTGAGATTTTGGATAAATGGTAATATGCTAGGTTTAGAATTAAGACCCTGTCATCAGACTCATCAATCTTCAGCTTATAAACCTCATCAATTACTAAAAAATCAATATTATCAAAAATTTTATAGTCATTTTCAGCTACAACTTTGTCGTGTGTTAAAATGAACAAAGTCTTGTGACTCGAATCAATCACCATTTCCTTCTCAATATTAGTGTATACCTTGTATTCTAAAAATGATTTTTTATAGTTTTTAAGAAACTTTTTCATATATTCATCTGTTAATGCTAGTGTCGGGACAATCAATACTACGGTATGAGGCTGTTTTCTAGCGATATACTCAAATATGCAGTAAGTCTTTCCAAAACTAGTAGGTGCACTAACAATGAGAGAGTCATATTCATCAATCATTTTGAGTATTTTGGTTTGCTCTGGATGTAGTGATATATCAGTGTTAATTTTTGATAGTGTAAATGAATTATATATTGATGATTCAATTGTGTAGTGCTGACTATACACAGTCAATCCTAAAGAATACAATTGATCAGCATATTGAATTTTTGATTCTGTCAAGTCTGACGATGCATCCATTTTCTCTATTAAAGCATCTCTAACTTCTTTCAAGTTATAATGTGATTTCTGATTCATATGCATGCACCTTGTCGTTTATTTTCACTGTCAAAAAATCAAGTAGTTCTTTCTTATCAATTATTGGCAAACAAATTACTAGATAAGTAGTCTTTAAGCCGAAAAAATCTTTTTTATTTATACTTCTATCAAGTTCATGTAGTATGTTTTTTGCATCAAATTCTATACCATTAGAAATGAATATTGGTATCAATATTTCTTTTATATTTGCATCTGAAATAAACTGCTTAAAATTGAGAGCTAGACCTAGCTCGCTTTCATACTTAGTAGATAGGATATTGGATATGCTTGCTATCTGCTTGTTACTAATCAGTATAAATTCATTTTCTAACATTTCGTCATAGCCTTTCAAACTCTTATTAATTAGTTTTATACCTGATGAAAGATTTTTAACAAGCTTAGCTTCGCCAAATGCAAGGAGTTCATTTTTTTCGTCATAGTATAATACATCTATACCATAAGTACTCATATGTGGATTTGTGTTAAGAATAATTTTAGGTATTATACACGTAAATTTGAAATATTTCTCAAGGATAATAGATAACAAATACTCTCCGATTTTTCCTACTTTGTCATTTCTAATTAAATGAATTTTATCCTCTCTTATCGATATCATATCCTCACTATAGAATATTTCAATATCTTCTTTTTCTATTTTTTCAATCAATAGTTCAACTGTATCTTCATCGAGGTACCTTTTTAAATTTTTATATAATTCAACGTAGTTTTTTCTTTCTGGAGTAAATGGAAAATCATTTCTATAATTAAAGTGTCGAAAAAAAGTACTCTCTGAAAAAAAATAATCGAATATGCCTTGATAAAAAACTATTTTATCAGAAATACTTATATGAATAAAGCAACTATTGTCATTGTATTCATGAATATCAAAGCAATCGAAAGACTCTTTAAAATAAATAGATTTCATCAATAATTCCCCTTTGTAATCACAAACTTCATAGTCGAATTTTTACATATGTTCAATAACAAGCTAAATACATAGTCTCTTATTATATATAGGACACTATACTTAAAACATAATACCAATAAACAATTGATGTGTTTTTGATAGAGATTATGGAACAATTTTAGTTTATAAATTTCATGTATTACTTTTTTAATACACCCAATTTGTCGTTGATTGTTAACTTTTTTTCTCGATTTCTATAGGACAAAAACTTTTAATATTTAAAATAAATATCATAATAATAATTTTTACAGGATAAGAAACTTAGAATATATTTCAAATTAAGTCATTTTTTAGTAAAGATTATGACTCATTCAATTCTTTTAGTGACTTAATAACTATTTTAAACTATTCGAATACGCCTCTAAGTACTCATAACCCCTTTGATTGATTATGTTGTTATCATTGATAAAGTCAAGTTTCCTTAATGTATCTAGTACATGACTGGGTACAAGATTAATGATTTTATTATAACGATCAACTAGCGTAACTGTGTTATCACCATTTGCTAATCGTCTTAAGGATTTCATAGTAATGTTAGATATTACAAATTGTGAAAAGTCTTGTAAATCCTTGTAGTATTTCGCTTCTCTTGAGTTTTCAATTTTAACTCTCGATTCTCGAAGATAATTATCCATTTCAAACAATTTTTTTCTCAACTTATCTTTTTCTTCTTCGTCTAGTTCAGACTTTTTGATTAAATCATCAATAATTTTTTGCTTTTCCAACTCTTGTTTTTGATACTTCTCTTTTTCTGATTTGATCTCTTTATTTAGAATTGGAGAGCCAAAAACACCATCTTTGAGATGAGTAAGTTTTTCATTTACACCGACATCGAGCTTGCCAATTTTTTCTGTCACATCTTTAATAAATACGTAAAAGTTATTATAAAAACCAGCTGAGGCTTCATTGTTTTTATGATAAAAGAGCATAGAAATATATACAGCCCATAGTGAAATCAATATTGAGATTAAATCCGAAAAACTAAAATCGGATAAATCAATTACTATTTTGCCAAAGAATGTTCCTAATATAATGAAGACAATTACAGTAAACAATGTTATCCATTTAAAAAGATTATTCCTATTTATTATCTTTAATTTCATATCCTCTAGTTCCTTATTGTTCATGTTATTTCTCCTTTTTTTATTTTCGATTAAATTTATTATATATCCCGATGCGTAAAAAGATTTTTTCCCCTAATATTGGTTATCTTCTCTATACAATTAGAAATAACATACATCTCTACTTGTTCTTTGTATTTGTATTTAATTGGTTCGCTCGATTATTTTGATTTGCTTTAAACTCATTTGAATTTGGAATCTTTTGATTAGCATAGTTGTATAGTTGATCTTTTGTATGTATCTTTCCTGATATGTTCTTCATAGTAAGTTCGCCTTCTTATATACCTCAAATCTTTTCATAGCTGTTAATACTTGTTGAGCAGCAATTAATATTACGGATATATCATCTATTAATCCAAATGGTATCAAGAAGTCTGGGATTAAATCCAATGGACTTACTAAATAGGCCAAAGCACCAATGATTGTAAACATTTCCTTTGGCAATAATTTAAACGAGGATGACGATATCATTGAATGTTTCAACATTTCAATGAATGGACCTAAAACACCAACAACATCTTTAATATATTTATTACCTGTAATCATGTGTGAAGCTTTTTGAATAGTATTCCTTATCTTGTTTTCATTCAACTTTTGAGCTTGATTCGATGATTTTATTAATGCAACCTCATACTTCTTGTCTTTCATAAGTCCTCCAAAATGATTTCACAATTAGAAACAATAAAAAACCGATTTGAATCTGTCAGTTTGTTTATGTGCCTATATGCTTTCCCCTGAACAATGGTTAGATAATGATTTGTCAAAACATCTTTATTAAATACCTTCTCCCACAAAGAACTTAATAAATTTGACACATTATGGCTTGATTATATCACTTTTATTTAAGAAATATATTGTTTTTTTACTAGTTTTCTAAAATTAAAGAAAGATTCATGTCTAAACAACACGAAACTTTCATTTTATTCGAAACTTTTTATATGACACAAAGTTTTGTTCTTTTATAGGTGGGTTTGGCGAAGAGGGTTTGTTGATGAACTCGACTCTCATAGTCATGTTCGCTTTCTTTTAATGCTTTCAAGTTCTTTTCGTATTCAGTGATATATTTGTCAACTGTGTTTCTGGATATGCCTAATATCCTTGAAATTTCTCGCTTAGATTTACCTTCATGGATATGCATGCTGATGATGCCATTCTTCTCTATCATATTGATCATCCTCTTTCCCTCCTCATTTACTATTTATTATAGTTTAGAATAGGTTTCTAGCTGGCTCACTTTTACTTGACGATGGTTGGCTCAGTTTTATATTACGATATACATGAATCGATATGATTCAATATATTGTTCTAAAATCTATAATCAAAAAAAACACTTGGATCAATGATGAATTTATGTTTAATATGTTCATCTGTAATTTTTTCAAGTGCAAATTGCAAATCATCATCACATTGAAAAATAATACTTGATATTTCGCTAATTGAAATGGGATCCATAAATGCAACTTCAGCATTTCTAAACTTAGTATCGTCATGATTAACAATGTATGGTGTATTATACTCATTAAAAATGAAGTATACCTCATCTCCTATATTAAAGGATATATCTGTAAAATTAGTCGTAAAAAATGTTTGATCTTCATAACAAAATTCTATTTCTTGTAAACCTCTTATATTTATGTATACATTGATGACTATGCCTTGATATAAACTGCTCTTCCCTCTTTTTGGAGTTCTGTCAAAAATTTTATCGTAGTTAAAATCCAAGGCTATATCAATATTTGCAGATACGATTACTCTTGAAGAATTTATCTGTTTATTAACGAAAAATACTCTCCCTAATCGACTATATAAAATATCGGGAGATACTAAAAGTATTACAGGATTCCTAAAGTTCATTTGATAATATGTAGGAGTTTTTGGTGCTAAGTAAAATCTTGTACAATTCATAATTTCAGGATGACTTGCACTAGTTGCCATGATTTGATTTTGATTAGCAGAGTCAATTATTCTTTTTGAGGCAGTTCTAGATAAAATAACACCACTTTTGCATATATTCAAAAAGTTACTCATTTCTGTACAATGTACAAATCCTATGAAATTGGGATATTGATAGTAGTTATGAATTAGTTGATCGATATTATTCATTATTTGTCACCAGAATGAAAACTTTCATTTAATTGAAAACCTATTAAATCTTGAATGATTAACCCATTATTAATTAATGTATAAAAGATTTCCTTATGATTGTCTGAATCTAAATTGGGTTCTTGCCCCTTCGAGACTAAATATAAAATATCAACAATTATTCTCCATTCTAACTCAGATGAATATTTGTTTATTAAGTTACTAACGAATGGTAACAATCTTTGTTGTTTTAACAAAGCATATGAGACTGAATTACTCAATAAGCGATTCGTTTCTTTGTTAAATATGTCATTGTAATTATTGGAATTATAGTATTTTTCTAATTTTTCAATATTTTTCAGCGTGTTAGTGACTTTTTTGTTGCTCATCAGATTTCTTACTGAATCAAACTGAAAATTATTATCACCCGTAATAATATCAATAAAATACAAAACATAATACAAGGCCTTTGAGTTTACTATTTTGTCTTTTGTAATCCCTATTATGTTAAGAATTAGAAGTTCATTGAGTGATGTTTTTGGAGCTACACCTGTAACAATTTCTACTCCAGGCTCGAAAACATAAATTTCACAATTGTTTATACCTGATAAAATTTCTATAATCAATGATTTCACCTTAGACCATTCTAACCCACCATTCCCAGAACCTAATGGAGGAATAGCTATTTTATTGATGCCATATTGCTTAACTACTCTTTTTAAATCAATTAGCCCTTGTTCGATATATTCAAGTTTAGATTTTTCTCTCCACTTATTTTTTGTTGGAAAATTTATTATTATTTTTCCTTTTTCTTCAAAAACGAATAGTTTTCCAATATTTATGTTCATAGACTCACATGCAGCAACATAATTGATGTAATTTTGTGGAAACTCTTTTTTAAATTGAAAGGCAATACCTTTTCCCATAAATCCTTCTAGATTAACCGTATTTACTAGAGCAGGAGCATTAGATTTTAATAAATCGCCATGCGTGAAAATAAACATTTTTTTATTCCTCATGTTCTTTAAAATTTTTGATATTACTAATTTAGCAATTTATAATCCACTCTTTACAGATTAAAAGTGTGTTAAAACAGTAATAATACCATAGTATAAGATATTATGTGTAAATGAAAATTGAATATAAAAAAGGAATCTCACCTTATGTATAATATAGTTGACCAAAACCACCATACAAAGGAGAGATTCACTATGAATGATTTTACATCAGAATTGATTAAAACGCTACTAGAAGGTAACAGTATTACTGAAGTTTTTAGACAACACATGGAAAAAGCGATTAACAATATTCTCAAATTAGAACTGACAGAATACTTGAACTATGAGAAATATGACCGAAAAGGATTCAATTCTGGTAATAGTCGAAATGGCTATTATGAGCGAAGTCTGAAGACAGAGTATGGTGAACTCAAATTAATGGTACCTAGAGATCGTTATGGGGAATTTGAGAATCAAACGATTACACCCTATAAGAGACAAACAGATACCGTTGAATCGATGATTATTCATTTGTATTTCAATGGAATGACAACCGAATAAATATCTCGAATCATTGAAAAGATGTATGGTCATCACTATACAAAACAGACAGTTTCTAATATTACTGCAACTGTGATTGAAGACACAGCTGCGTTCAATCGACGACCTTTAAACAATCGCTATGCTGTGATTTACTTAGACGCGACTTATTTATCCATACGTCGAGATACGGTCTTAAAAGAATCTGTTTATTTCGCTTTAGGGATTACACCAGAAGGGTATAAGGAAATCCTCAGTTATCAAATATTTCCAACAGAATCTGCCTACAATTGGGGTGTTGTATTAAAAGACTTAAGCGCACGTGGTGTGGATGAAAGGCTTCTCTTTGTTCCAGATGGTTTAACTGGTATAAAAGACACCATCGCTACTGTATATCCGAAGTCCAAACATCAAACTTGCTGGGTACACCTATTGAGAAACGTAGCGATGAGTGTTCGTGTAAAAGACCGCAGTGATGTTCTAAGTGAATTAAAGCGTGTATATCAATCAGCTACGCTTAATGAAGCTTTAGAGGCTTTAAATGCGTTTTCCGAATTGTTTCACTATAAATACCCAAAAGTGGTAGATCAACTGATGAATAACTCATCCTTATTCACGTTCTTGTCTTTTCCTAAGGCGATTAGATCGTCCATTTACACGACTAATTTGATTGAGAACTACAATAAGCATCTAAAGCGTTATACAAAACGTAAAGAACAATTTCCAAATGAAGATTCATTAAATCGATTTTTATCAAACCAAGTGAATCAATTCAATCATCGGTTCATAACCAGGGTTCACAAAGGATTCAATTTATGTACTGCTGAGTTATTAGAAATGTTCGAAAAAAATTAAAAAAAATTCGCAGCCTTAGCCTCTAGGTTAACATACATAAGATAGTATCTTCCTAACATTCAACTAGATTCATTTACACATACTTCTTGACACTACCCAGTCCTGCTTTGTGATCAATCATCATTTGATTTTGTTTAATGACTAAGGTTTAATCGTATACGATACCGATTCTAAATTATCAAACACATAACAATTCACAATCACAAAGCTGGTTTGTTCTGGTGTATTATCTATGGTTTCTCTCAAAACGATTTCTAGTTTTTGATTCCGATAACTATATGAATCAAGTTCATACGCTTTATTACTTGGTGTCGTGATATGGAATACTACATACACACCTTGTTTTTCAAAGTAACCATAAGGACCCGTTAAGTAATAATTAGGGATCGGATAGTTTTGGGCTCTATAGGCATCTAAATCATTTTGATTCTTAATGATGATCTGACCAGATTCAACTAAACTAGTTTTAAAGATACTGATGTCTTGAACGATGATTGGACTAATCGAGTCATCGATAAGATAGTCATGTTCTTTCAGATAGTCGTATCGCAAGTAATGAGTCCCTTCACTCGTATAGACGAGATTTTTACTAACCATCAATAACAAAGTCGTTAGCGGTGGTGTAATCACATTTAATGTATGATCATCAAAGTATTCAACATCATTTCGATCAAAAGTTAGGAAGACAGATTCTTCATCAATAATGGTAAAATAAATTTTTGTTTATAGTGTGTGATGTGCCATTCTGTTGCGCCACTAACTTTTGAGTAATAATGTAGTTCGCCAGTAGACTCAGAAGTAAAAATCAAATATCTAATCACACCAGATAATTGACCATCTTTGACCGATTTGGTGTCATATAATTTCTCATTTAGTGTAATGGGAATATCTGTTTTAGTTGAACAACCCACTAAGGTCAAAACAACTGTCATCAATAATAACGCTAATACAAAACGTTTCATTGAATACCTCCGTAATTTATTGTTATGATTTTAAGTCTGTTCTCGTCATCATAAACTTCAAGTTATCTAATTCAGGATAAGCAGACTGATTTACTGTTGAAATGATTTCAATACTCGTCCCTTGAGTATTGAGTCTTTTGAATCCAAAGATGATTAGCGCGACACTGGTATTGCCGGTGTCTTGCCACTGAAGGTAGGTTGTTTCATCAAAGACATAGATTTCATAAGCTGGTATCGCGATGAATATTTTGACTGGAATCAACGTATCATCAATTTTTAACGTCCCTTCACCGTTGTACTGCTCTTCGCCTTCAATGGTAAAGGTGAATAAGTCGTTATCGGATGTCCACTCGACATTTTGCTTAATGACCACCATCGGATTTGTACAGGCTGTTAACAAAAAGGTTACTAATAAAACCAAAATACTGACTTTTAGGCATCTCATTTCAATTGACCTCCTTGACCATGTTGTAAATTAATGCTTGATACTTAAATAATATCATAAGTCAGTGTTTTTCAATAAAATAAATTAAAAAGGAACGTTGCCGTTCCTCATTTTATTTTAAGTATATATCCCATCAATCGATAGGTGAAAATATTATCATTTGGATAATCGATGTTGCCAGTAGAAACCACGACCATGACATTATTAGAGTCATACGTATAGCCATAAGCATCTCTCACTAAGCCTAGGTTATGATTTCGATCATATCCCGTATCTTCTGGTCCAATGAAGTCTAATAATTGCCAGGTATAAGACTGTGTTCGAATCGCTTCCACAACCGCTGCCATATCGGCTAAACCATCGATGTAATGGACGGCACCGTGACTGTTGACTCTAGTCACAGTCACATCCGGTGGATTTTTCGTATTGGTATAGCTAGACATATACAATCTTTTTTGAATTGGATCATAAGCGAAATCTGCCAAACCAACATAGTTCAAGAATGTACCATTTGGATTGGTTAATCCTGTAGCTACTATATTTCTCGTATAGATTAATTCAGGGGTAGCCATATTGCTAAAGTCATAATAATCGACAGAAACCCCTACTGAACTGTTGCTATAGAATAAGAGGACTTTACCTTTACCATCGACCGATAATAGCGATGGCATGCCAGTGCCCCATGAACCGCTTTGGTTATCGCGATCCCAAGGGACGATTGGATTTAAATGATCCATTTTAATCCAAGGCCCTTCTGGGTTTTTCGCAATCGCGATACCTGTTTCATTATTCGAGTAGTCATCGGTCGTACAACCTAAGTAAGCCATCATATACTGATAGGTTTCATTTTCATAGTTAAACTCACCTTTAACCACAGAAGGGTCACAGGTGTGTCTTGAATCCCAGGTACCACTGGTTGGGGCTAAAGCGTAGGATTCCTCTGAGAATTCCCACTTATTTTCAGCATTCAAAACGCCTCGACGATAGCCGATGTGGTCAACAATCACACCACTCAATCGGTTCGAACAATACCAAATATGCATGATCGTTTGTCCGTCTTTTTCTTCAATTAAAACGGAAGGTG
This sequence comes from Paracholeplasma vituli, assembly GCF_025446935.1. GTDB lineage: Bacteria > Bacillota_I > Bacilli_A > Acholeplasmatales > UBA5453 > Paracholeplasma > Paracholeplasma vituli. The sequence continues at coordinate 35,153 of NZ_JAOEGN010000009.1, forward strand.
CGTAGTTGAATCGCTTGGTGAAATCAATCGATTCACCAAAGAGAATGCCTTCAAAATCGACGCCTTTGGTGAGGTTCGACTCTGTTTTTAGTTTTAATACCACCACGAGGGTTTCGCCAAACTCAGTCGACTCTGTCGTCAAGGTTTTGGCTTCTGCGTCATATGTATACTGATAGGTTTTATTTTGATGTTTTTCCGTCACTTTATCTTTATTCACTGTAAAACTGGATTCACGATTTGTTAGTACATTTAAGTAATTGATTGTAACCCTCATCGTTTTATCTTCACGTAATTCAATCGTATAGACATAGTATTCACTTGTAATATCGATACCGTTCGAGGTGGCACTTTCAATCTCATACGTCCCTAGCACATGTTTGAATTCAGTTTCTTTACAACCAAACAGGATGACTAAGCTGAATACTAACATTATGAGGCCTGTGAACTTCTTCATATGCTTCATACATCCTTTCTGGTCATAGTTCGATGAGATAGCCATATATGCGATACGTATGTAAAGCTGGCCACTGGCCTTTGAGTGGCCAGTCTGGATAATCATTCGAAACATCACTTCGGGTGAATAATACCGGGATTTGATAAGGATTGATCACCCAACCATAAGGGTTACGTACTAACCCACCATTATGGACTCTCGCAAACCCTGTTTCGTTAGAACCAATGGATTTAACGACTTGCCAGCGAAGGGGTGAACCATTAAAGAGGGTTTGCATCGGGTGGGTTTCATTTGGGTCTAAATTGAGATACATGACTGTATTTGCACCTGTCAGCCAGTCTGTACCGCCACCGGTTGCGTAAGGGAAATCTTCTTTAATGACATACAATCTTTTTAAGACAGGGTCATACGCAAAATCGGCATTGTTGATCACATCCGCACCACCGGTTGCGTTCACAACCCCTGCATTCGTGATTTGGGCTTCATTGAGTTTTTGAGGATGATCCAAATTTGATAAGTCCCAAAGTTCAACATATTGATAAGTACCACTGAGTACCCCTTTGGTGTAAAATAACAAGACTTTACCAGATTGGTCGACAGAGACTAATGACGGTTGTCCATAACCCCAAGTCCATACATCATTGGTATATTCGTTAGACGTGTAATAGTTCGCAATCGGATTAATCTCATCGACTTTGACCCATGGACCTTCAATCGATTGTGACACTGCAATTCCAACTTCGTTACGGCTGGAGTCATTCGTGACACAACCTAAAAAACTCATCAAATAGCCATAATCTGTGCCTTTATATTTAAAGTTTCCTTTGATGACAGTCGGGTCACAGACGTGTCTTGAATCCCAAGTTCCTGCTGTGGAGGACAAGACAAGATTTCGGTCACTGAAAATCCAGGTGCCATCCCCTTGAAGTTTACCTTGACGATAAACAATGTAATCTGTGACATTGCCACTTTCGCCATTCCCACAAAACCATACATGCATGGTATCGTTGCCTTCCATGACAATGGCTGGGGCGTAATTATAAAAATTTTCTTCTAAACTTTCACCAAATAGACGTTCTGTAAAGGGTTGTCCGCCATTGGTACTGGGTTTAATGAATGAAACTTGTTTTTGATAGCTCATGGTAACCTCTTTTCTCGATAGTCTACCTGCATATGATAAGGTTTGATCGGTTGAATCATAATCAAACACGTATTGTCTAAGTCCGATGGTCAGTGTGACGGTTTGGTCCGTATAAACATAGGTCCCAGTTTGTTCATTGAGACCATAGGCGTCTAGTTCCGTCATGATGGCTTGAGTAGTCGTAGACAGTTCAATGATGCCATACACGATTTGACCTGAGACGTCATGTCCTTCAATTGTTTTGGATTGTAAAAGGTAAGTACCCGCGTACGGGTGTTGTTGGATCGGTGGTTCTTCAGTATGGTTTTGACAACCCACTAACATCCCTGTGAAGACCACAAATAGGATGATGAGGGTTATTTTTCGGATTGATTTAAACATAAAACCTCCAACGAATGGTTAGGTGCATGCCAGCTAGGCATGCACCTACGCGTTTTTATTCGTATATGAATGACAAGAGTTTTTGTGAGAACACATAGTCGACATTATCGGCTTGTAAGTCACTCACGGTATAGACGATTTCAATCAAAGTGTTTGAAATCAAATGGCCATATTCATCACTGATTAAAGTGGCTGAATAGAGGCGTTCATACTGGGTATCTGGGGTATCAAACATATCAAATAATTTTAAGGATGACCAGCCTAGCCCCGGTACCGCTGAATAGAGTTCTGCTTCAGCGATGCTTGCAAGTTCAATGCGCGTCGCGACACGTGGTTCACGGGATGGGGTTGGAGAATAATCCTTGACCATATAAAACATATGATTGACGGCGTCATACGCGAAATCCGCATTTGGAATCATCGTGACGTCTTCACCGGTGGATAGGTTACCGTTGTTCGGAGCCATTGCGAAGCCACTGAGTTCGATGTTGGATAAGTTCGCTGCGTCAAAATCGACAAAGTATGCGAAGTGACCATAAGCATCAGCCCAAGTGAAGAACAAACGAATGAGACTTTGTTTATTCAAGTTGACTAAGGATGGTGCATAATACCCATTGTACGATTCGCCATACACAGTACGGTTGTATTCAACAACTGGTGTGCTACCCACTTTAACCCAAGACCCTTCTGGGTTATTCGATACGGCTAAGCCAATGCTAAAGCTGGTTTCGTTGGCTCTGTCTGTACCTTGATACGCCATCAAGTAAGTATAGTTTGTGCTGTTATACGTGAAGTTACCTTTCACGATGGATGGTGAACTGATATATTGGTCCCAACCACTTGTAGAAGGCGCTAATACGATATTTTCCGCCCCATAGCTATAGCCATTGCCAGCTGAGAATGTGCCTTTACGAAGTGCGATGACATTGTCTTCTTCACCGGCTGCGCTATTGGTCGTATAGACTAAATAGCGGCTCGTGCCTTCTTGAATGATGTCAGCATCCTTCATGTAATAGCCTGTCGCCGGAACTGGTAACCCATACGTTACAGGGACTGCTTTAACAGTAAATGAAAAGTCTTTGGACTTGGTGGTATTTTTATCTGAGAATGTGATTGTGATGGTTACGGTTCCTGGGTTTACACCTGTAATGGTTAACCCACTTACAGTGACCAATGAATCGCCTGTTTTAACGGTAATCGACAGTTTAGCACTGGCGATATCAACATCTTTGGAATCTTTCGCAACCACTGTAAAAGATTGTCCCACGGTTAGTTCAGTTGGAATCGTTGTTGTGAAATCAATTTTGGTTTGGTTGTTACATGCGACCAGTACTAAGCCTGTGAATAACAATGAGAAAACAAGAAATAGTTTTTTCATGGTTAGGCCTCCTCTTCGATTTGCATTAAGTCAGGGATCGATTGTCTATCATTAGTTGGTAAAACGAATGCGGATAAGAATGAAGGGTTGGTGTAATACGCCCCAAACTTATTCAATGAGAATTGCATATTGAGATACGTTGAGGAATGGATGGTGATGGCTAAGTAAGTCACCGTTGTGCCTTCCGTCATAAATTGTGCTTTAGTGACACCATTATTACTCCAATCCGCTCTAAAGAACGCACTGAATGGAATTCTGACCCAACCTTCGAAACCGACTGGGAGGGTTGCGACAGGTTTGGTCATATAAATCATGGTCTTGCCTGTATTGACATCGTATAAATAGAAACGATGGCCTTGTTTGATGTTGAAACGGTCGGAAATGCCTGAAGCGGTAATCTTGTTATCGACTTCAATATTAAAGGATATTTCCCCATTAGAATCATTTCTTGCCCAGAAGGTGATGCCTTCCGCGCCTGCCCATGAGAAGCCGCCTGTTGGCGCGATGTCAATCGCGGTATAGGCATCACCTGTTGGGTTGCTGCCGGTTGCTTTGACTTTAATAGCTTGATCACCATACGTATCTAACGTCATTTCAACAAAGCCGTAGGAACCGCCTGTCCAAATGCCAAAGTTAGATGGCGTTTTACCGGTTGCGGTAAAACTGATGATGGTATCGCCATACTCAGTACGTTCTTTGAATGTTTCAATGAGCGTTGATTCGTTGGTAACAGAACCATAGACACTGAATTGACTGTTTTTCGGTGTTAATAAATCCAACACCTTAACGAATGCTTCGTCTTCACTACCAATTTCACCGGTGTAGAATCCGATTTCACCAATTTTGACTTGGAAATTATAGTTATAGCGACGGTTCGTCGTAATCAATAATTCGGTTACAGTTTCTAAGGTGTTTTCCCCAGATTCAAGGAAATTCATCGCGGACATCGGAATCAATAGAACACCCGATGAAATCGAGGTCGTTACTGAGCTATATAATACATTCGCTGCAGTCGCGATTTGACCATCTTCTTTGATGAAGTAAATCTTTGACCCATCTTCAACCCCTGCAATCGAATAATGGCTATTGCCAGATTTGAGTGCGTACGTTAAGCCTGGATTACCCACGACATTTGACATTTGAATTGCCAAATAAGTAGCGTTGGTCATATTGAAACTTTGATCAAATTGAATTCTGAATGTTTGGAAATCATCGACTGTATTTCCGGTGCCTGGAGATACCCAAATCTTGCCATTTTGATACGCTAGTTCACCGGTTCTAAAACGATATTCGGTTTCCTCAGCGATCGCCCAATCTTGAACATCGATGAGTTCCATGGTGGCTTTACTACTGCCATTATAGAAATATTCGGCTTCGATTGGTGAATACACACTGCCTTCATTCTCAGGATGACCTGTGAAAAAGCCGATTTGTCCAATCGAGATTTGGAAGTTAAAGTTATACAATGAGTTTGTAGTGACTAGGAAGTTATTTACAGCTGCTAAGGTCTTTGTATTATCCCCAAATTGATATTTCAATGAATCTATCGGAATGAGGAGTAAGCCAACCTTACCTTCAGCGATGTTCGCGGCACCATATAAGATGTTTGGTAAACTGGATACTTCATAGTTCAAGGCACTCATGAATAACATCAAGTCGCCATCAACATGAGCACTATAACGAGTGCCTGAATTTTCAACACCAAATGTCAAACCTGGCATACCTAAATCGGCACGGTATTGAACCGCTAAATACGCTGCGTTTGTTAAATCAACGGGTTGTTTAAAGTTTACAAATAGGGTTTCCCAACTGTCAGCTGTGGATGCTTGGTTAGGAAATGTCCAAGTGTAACCGCCATTGAAGGCTTTTTCATCGGTTGCTAGAGGATAGTTATTCACATTGACCAATTCAGTGGTAGTATCCGCTGGAATGGCGTTGTAACTAGACACGACATTGAGTTTGGTATAGGTGGTGCCTAAGTCACCAATGACACCATTATAGAACCCGATTTCACCAATCGTGACTGCCCAATTGAAGTTATACTTAGAGTTTGTAGTCAATAAGATATTTTTCGCTTCGGATAATCCAGTTGTATTTGGACCAAACTGATGGATGAATGCGTCCATTGGAATCAACATCATGCCAATTGAGTCTTGTGGCGCACTGATTGCGCCATATAAGACGTTGGTTAAGTCATTGATTCGACCATTAGGATTCATCATATAAATTGGTTTCGCATCGATGTGGGTTGCGTAACGGTCAGTGCCTGCTTCGATTGCCCAAGTCATCCCTGGGGCCCCTAAGTCTGCACGGAATTGAACCGCTAAATATTTAGCCTTGGATAAATCGACTGGACTTTCAAAATTGAAGAATAGGGCTTGCCAAGTATCGTTGGCAGAGGCTGTGGTCCCTGGAAATTTCCAAGTGACACCCCCATTGAAGGCCGTATCTGTGGTCTTGTGTGGATAAACTGGCAGAATCGGTTTAAGCGAATCTACCACTGTAGAATCCACATAATACTTCGAAGGTTTATTCATCACAGATAAATCGAGTAATTTACTGAATGTGCCACCCTGTGTCGGATTTTGATCATAATAACCAATCTCCCCAATTGAAATCTCCCAATTAAAATTGAATTGACTATTGGTCGTAATATAGAAGTGTTGCACAGCATTCAGCTGACTATTGTTATTGTTCCATTGCCATCCAAGGGAACTCATCGGTAAAATCAATGCGCCTTGTTTGCCTTCAGGCACCCAAACTGCACCATACATAATATTGCCCAGTGACTCGACAGACCCATCTTCGTTCATGAAGAAGACTTCTTTCGTCGCGTCTGGAACACCTGCTGTACCGTAACGGTCGCCATTTTCGATGAGGCCGTACGTTAAGCCTGGCGAGCCTTTTTCCATATTCATTTGAATGGAAAGATAGCCAGTTTGTGACAAACTGACTGTCGTCGAATCAAATGAAACTTGGAGGAACTGCCAATGGGTGATTTGGGATGATGGACCTGTCCAGGTTACACCATTGGTTAATGCATTGTCGCCCTTCTTAAATGGGTACGTGTTGCCTTGTTCAGCGCGAATGATGACGGCGAGACTGCTGACCAAAAGAATCATCACGGTAACCTTGAAAAAGCGAACGATTTTCGATTGATTCATATTACCCTCCTATGTTTTATATACCAGTTGGTATAGTTAATCCTTGAATAATACGGTTTTGAATAACTGATAAAACGCATCTCTGTCGACTTTGGTAGCGACATACACTGAAGCTCCTTTAGGATCTTCGTAAATCGCGCCGCGTTTGTTTTCTAAATCGACCACTACAGATTTTAATTCAAACTGGCAGACTTCACTCACCAATGTCGCAACCGCGAGGGGGTCATGCATGACGCTCTTTTCAAAATGAAAATGATTGACCCAACGATTAAACCAAGTGGACAACAATTGGCTTTGTGCACTTGGGTGGTTATGCACTAAGTCTAAATCGTTCTTTTCGAGTGTACATTGTAAAGTCACATCGAGTCCCACGCAGTAAATTGGAATGCCACTCTTGAACACCACATCGGCCGCTTCTGGGTCACATAAAATGTTCCATTCCGGTTCTGGGTTTTTAAACCACCCCCCCCATCAAAACAATCTTTTGAATATAAGGTTTGATGTGTGGGGCTTTTAATAACGCCTGAGCAATATTGGTGAGGGGTCCAATCGGGACAATCACCAATTCGCCTTTGAATATCTCTGCTTGTCGGATGATAAAATCAATGGCCGATTCATTGGAAATCGGATAGGCTTCATAGGCGGGTTCGTACTGAGGCGGCAGTACAACCCCATTTTGAACCCTATCTTTTTCAAAATATTGAATCGGTTGTTTAAACGGTTTTCCAATCCCTGCACAAACCGGTATATGGTGGACGCCCATCGTATCGAAGTATTTGGATACTTGATGGGCTCTAGCTTGTGTATGTTTGAATACTGTGGTGACCCCAACCAAGTCTAAAGCTTCATGGTTGAGTGCGAAAGCAAGGGCGAACGCATCGTCGATGTCATCCCCGATGTCGGTATCTAAAATCAGTTTGATCGGTTTCATTTAGTAACCTCGATACTTACTGGTATCCCCATTGGGTTGTAAACGATTGAGTGGGTTGATATACCCGACTTGGTTCGGTGGCCAAGCAATGGTGATACCTAGTTTTTGTTTGGCTTTCAAATAAGCTTCGCTGTTCATCTCGATGATGAGGGATAAACCTCTAGCTTCAATCGCCGATACAGTACTGTTATAGATACTTTCTGCTTGTTGACGGCTGTTTGCCCGGATGATCTTCGGTAATTGCGTACCAATTGTCGTTTCAATACGCGTTAAATTGTTATTGTAGGTTTGGAACCGTTTATCGGTCGCGTCAACCACAAAGGCCATAGCATTATAGTCATAAGCGTAAACAGTCAGTGGCCGTTTCATATTGGTTCTAAAGAGTTCAGCCGCAGTTTTACCATGATTGGTCTTTGGTTGGACATTGTCGTAATACTGCCAGTTCAACAACATATCAAACTGGAGTAATCCGTACTTGGCTGTTTGTGAATTGGCCTTTTCTTGTAAATACGTTTCCGTATACACGATTTCACTATCTAAGCCATTGGTCCAATTCCAAGTCGTCCCCTCTGGTCCCATCGCAATCAATCTTTGTCCTTCCTTAGAAGTTAAGAAATCAAACAGTTTAATTAAGATATCAGGACGCTTCGCATCGGTTGTGATCATATTAAACATATAACCATAACCACGAATGTCTGATAAGACTGGGGCGTCACCATTCGAATTGGTGATATACATACTTTCGTACGTGTACCCACCATCACGAGCTGTGGTGAAATGAATTTGATAATCTTGTGGGGTCACCAGGGTTGCGAAAGCTTTACCACTTGCGATGACAGAACCCACACCATCATAATCTTGTGTGAAGTTTGCTGGGGATATCACACCTGCTAAATATAGATCATTCAAATAAAAGAGCATGTCTTTATAAGCTTCTTGTGTGAACTGATACACATAGTTGCCTGATGCATCTTCAAATGGAATCGCGAAGAATTGTGATAACCAGTTAAGTGAGGCTGAACCATCGGCTCTAAACTGTGATAACTGAAGACCGGTGGTCAATGAACTACCATAGTTTTGTAAAGCCCATAGTGCGGCTTGTTTAAAGCCTTCAGGGGTTGTAATGAAACCTTGCCACGGTACTTGTTTTTGCGTGCCTGAGATGGTGGTATACGTGACGTTGCCATTTGAATCTTTTAGATTCGTTGACACATGATTTTGCCACGCATCAAAAATATCTTTGCGAACCATCATACCGCCATTCGGTTGAAGTTGCCCGGTTGGGACATCTTCATAGGAATAATAATGATTAGGGATGCCATAGGTTTTACCATTGCCATAGCTCCACCAATCCAAAACGTCTTGTGGTAGGTGAGTTAATAAAGTCGGTGCCCATTTTTCAGCTAGAGTGTTGATGTCATAAACATAGCCTTGTTGCGCCAAACTGGTAATCGTTTGCGAACGGTTGGTTGGAATCGAAATGACATCGGGTAAATCGCCACCCGCAATCATGGCCGCGAGTTTTTGACCATCGTCAGTGACTGGGGTATCAAACACAACCGTAATGCCGGTTTTTTGTTTGATGATGCCGCTGATGACATCCAATCCAGTAGGGGGATTCCAGCTCGCAACATCCACATACCAATTCACAGTGAGGTTGGTACTGCCATCTAAGTATTCCCAACTATTTTTGTCATGCCCTGTTAGTGGAAAATCGGGATATTTGATGACGGCCATATTGTCTTCATCAATTGGTATTGTGGTACCGCCACAAGCCACCAATACGATGAGTAAGAGTATGCCTGTAAACAATGTCAATAAGCGTTTCGGTTTGTTCATATAGACCTCCTAAATTAGCCTTTTAATGATCCAATCATGATGCCTGATTGGAAGTTTTTTCGTACAAATGGAAAGAAAAATAAGACCGGAATCATTGAAATGATGATGGCTGCTAAAGACAATGTCTTTGGCGATAACCGTAACATCATCTCAGCCGGCATGCCCTCTGTGAGCGTAGCCGTTTGAATCGCCTTCAATAAGAAATATTGGAGTGTTTGTAAATTCGGACTGTGGGTATAGATCATCGTATCAAAATAGGCGTTCCAGTGTCCGATGGCTAGCCACAAGGCTACTGTCGCGAGGACGGGTTTAGAAAGTGGTAAATAGATTTGCCAGTAAATTCTAAACTCATTCGCACCATCCATCAAAGCGGCTTCATGCAATTCATCTGAGATACTTCTAAAGAAACTGCTGAAGATGATCATGTTGTATACAGAGTAGAGTGCCGGAATGATATAGACTAAGAAATGATTATACAAACCCACTGATCTAATGATCAAGAAGTAAGGGATTAAACCCCCACCGAAAAACATCGTGAAAATGTTGATCCAATAAAAGATGGGTTTAAACTTTAGATTAGGTCTACTCATGGCGTAGGCTACAATCGATGTAAAGATGAGGGCTGTGGCGGTTCCAATGACCGTTCGAGAAATGGTCACTAAGTAGCCTTGCCACAAGCCTTGATTGGTCAAGACGACTTTATAGTTTTCAAAAGTGAATAATCGAGGTAAAAAGTATATTCCACCTGCTGCGTAATCTGCGCCTTGGTTGAATGACCCTGCTAGTACATAGATTAAAGGATAAATACATAACAACATGAATATCGTCATGATGCTCGTATTGAACACATCGAAAGCGGTAATTTGTTTGTTTAACTTCGACTTTCGTAAGTGTCGTTTTAAGGCTTTTTGGGTTTGATATCGTTTGATGCCCAAATAGACAGTCGCTATGAGTAGTAATAAACATACTAGAGAACTGAAGATAGCCAACTGATCTAAGGTTTTGTAAAGATCAGGTGTGCCTTCATCGATTTTGATATTGGCTGTATAGATGAAAAACAAAGCAGTCATCAAAACAAGTATTGTCAATAATCGAATGGTTTTATACAAAGGGGTTTGATATTGGTTGACCCAAGATTGGATGGTTTTCATATTAGTAGATCCCCTTTCCCGTAAACTTCTTGAGAATAGAGTTACTAGAAATCAACAAAGCCAGTGAAATGACAGATTTCAACATCCCAATTGCAGTCGCGTATGAATAACGCCACTGTGGAATCCCAAACTTATAAATGAATGTATCGAGGACTTCACTCCGCATGATGTTATTTGCATTTTGGAAAACCCATAAGTGTTCAATACCATTGTTTAGAATCCCTGCAATCGATAAGATGAAGAATAATACAATGGTCGGTGCGATCGAAGGTATGGTGATGTGGATGATGCGTTGGAAACGACTCGCCCCGTCAATTTTGGCTGCTTCGTATAATTCATTTGGAATCCCTGATATCGCAGCGACATAGATGACTGACCCCCAACCCACGCCTTTGATGATTGACGTGATGATGATGAGTCCCCAAAAGTATTGTTCTCCCCCTAAAATATCTAAGGGTTTCGCAATCAAACCGATGTCGACTAACAACGTGTTGACAATCCCAGTTTCAAAATCTAATAAGGATAAGAATATCCCACCAAAGATGACCCAAGAGATGAAGTGCGGGAAGAACGTGACCGTTTGTACAGTCTTTTTAAACCGGTCACTCATCAATTCACTCATCAATATCGCAAATATAATGGGTGCTGGAAAGTTAATCAACAACTGTAAAATATTGAGACCCAATGTATTTTGCATGATGTTGATGAAGTCTGGGTCTGCCAGAAAGTCTTTAAAATTATCTAATCCAACCCATGGGGCTTGATTGATTGCATTCAAAATATTCAAATACCCATCCCCAGCCTTGAAGGCTAAGACTAAGCCATATATGGGTGCATACGCAAAAACCGCTAAAAATAGGACCGACAACATGGCCATACCGATGAGGATATAGTCATTTTGGTTCCATACTTTTCGCTGCTTTTGGACGACTTTATTCAGTTTAGTGCCATCTATTTTATAGAGGGCGATCGGTTTTGATTTCATAAGACCTCGATTAGGATTTGATATTTTTTACGCTATCACGGACAATGAGGGCAGCCGGGCAACGGATGACTTCATGGTGGTTAATGTCTTTCACCATTTTCATGAGTAAATTTGAAAGGGCCTGAGACATCTCATAAATGGGTTGTCTCACGGTGGTTAGTTTGGTTTCTAATATGGCTGAATAAAAGATATCGTCAAACCCAACTAGGCTGACATCTTCAGGAATTCGAATGCCTTTTTGTTTCGCTGTTTCAATGACACCAAAGGCTTGAAGGTCGTTGAAAGCGAATATCGCCGACACTTGATTCAGTAACTTTTTACCGCCTAAACGACCTGTTTCCATATCGTAAAATCCCGTTACGATGTGTTCTGGATTGATGTGTAATCCTGCTTCGTTTAAAGCCTTCATGACCCCTTTTAAACGGTCTCTCGAGCTGTTTAACACCAATGGTCCTGTGATGACACCGATATGATGATGGCCATTATCGATCAAATGCTTCGTCAATTCATATCCGCTGGTTTCATTGTCAACAAAGACTTTTGACGCATCGCCTTCATAAAAACGGTCAAATAAGACATACGGTATTTTCGAATCTCTTAACATCGATTGGATCGATGCTTGGTGATTGTCCGTTAATGATTCTGCTGACATGGTAACGATTAAGCCATCTACATTTCGACTGATGAGTAATTCTAAGTACTTCAAGTCGTTGGCATATTTCTCTTCACTGTTACACAAAAACATATCATAGCCATATTTGGACAGTTCAATTTGAATGTGTCTGACTGCTTCGGAGAAAAAGGCGTTTGAGATATCGGGAATTAAGACCCCAATGGTATTGGTTTTCTTGGTTGCTAAAGACCGCGCTGTAGGGTCAGGACGGTAGCCTAACGCCAGCGCTTGATCGTGTATCAATTGTTTGGTTTTTTCCGATAAATTACTCGGTTTATGATTGAGTACTAATGATACCGCTGTAGAGGATACCCCACAAGCCAATGCGACATCTTTTAGTGTAGTTGTTTTCTTTTTCATATTTTTGATTGGCTCATGAACAAGGTGACCGATGCCTGATCCGGAATCGATTGTTGAGCCCCTTTCTTTGTAATGGTTAATGCGGCAGCAGCTGAAGCATAACGCATCGAAGCTTCAATGCTTTGGCCTTCAGCTCGTCTCGCCATGAACCCACCAATGTAGGTATCACCTGCGGCTGTGGTATCGACAACTGCTACCGTGTGCGCATCCACCCAGTGCACGGATTCATCGACATAGGCAGATCCTAACGCCCCTAAAGTGAATAAAGTGTGCTTGACACCTTTTCGTTTCAGTATCGAGGAAGCTTCAAGGATTTCTTTGGTTGTTATCGGATAGAGATGGGTATAAAATTCTGTTTCCGATTGATTTAAAATGAGATAATCCATGTATTTAAAATCAGCGTCATCCAATGGCTTAGCAGGTGCTGGATTCATCACCGTCGTTAATCCCAAGGCTTTGGCTTTTCTAAGTGCGTATTGGATCGCTTTAGCTGGTATTTCATTTTGTAGTAATACATAATCATTAGGACTCGCTGTCAATAACGCTTCATCAATCGCGTGTATATCGACCAAGGCGTTCGCCCCTGCGTCAATGACAATTGCATTGTCCTGTTCAGCGATCGTAATGACAGCGATGCCACTCGATACAGAATCGTGTGATTTGACATGGGTTGTGTCCACCCCATAGTGTTGTAATGTCTGAATGAGTTCAGGTCCAAAGGCATCCCCAACAGCGCCTACCATCACAGTACTCGCGCCGCTCTTTTGACAAGCAACTGCTTGATTAGCCCCTTTGCCACCAGGGTTCGTCATAAAACCAAATCCAGTGACTGTTTCACCTAATTTGGGATATTTTTGAGATTGAATGACCAAATCCATATTGATACTGCCAATCACGAAAATTCTCATAAAAATCACTCTTTTCTGAATAGTAAACCGCTTTACATTTTGATTATAGCATGTGAAATCCCCACTGTCAACCATCAATGAAAGCCCTTTTAATGATTATTTTTCTTGCATTGACGGATTGGTTTTTTATGGTTACAATGAATATAGTCATGAAGGCGGTGTCAAAATGCTTTATAAAAAGAAAGTGGCGAGTCAAGATTTTACGAGTGCACAGCTACCCAAAAATCGAATCGAATCTATTTTAGACATTTGCAAGTCACGTTTCATGACCTTGTTGGGTCTGGGGTTAATTTTAGGTATATTTGGACTACCAATGCTGGTACATTTATTGTTGTCAAACATCACCGTATATGAAATCAATTTAGCCTATAGCCTCAATCAAGTCACACAGGCAGAAGCCAGCACACAACTATTCAATGCCTTCACATTCCGTCACGCAATGAACATCCCATTGCTCATGCTTTTAGGTATTGGATTATCTGGGGTTACACGGATATTACGTCAACTGTTGTGGCAAGAACCCATCTTCATCTTCCATGATTTCAAATTAGGGGTTCAATCGACAGGCAAATATACGCTACTCATGATGGGGCTGTTTGGGATTATAAACCTTTTGTTTCAAATGATCTTGCGACAACCCTCATTAGAACAAGATACCCTCTTTTACATCAGTGCCTTGATGATTGCACTAACCGCGTTAGTCTTCATCCTGTTGCTGGGTTACTACAGTTGGGTTCAAAACAGTTTGTACCAGTTAACATTCAAAGCCTTATTTAAAAATAGCTTGATGTTCGCGATGCGTTACTTCTTTAAAACCATTGCTTTATTTATGGTATTCCTGCCGTGGCTGTTACTACTACTGCCTTACCCTTTTGGATTCATGCTCGTCATTGGTTTATTAACGATTGTCATCTTACCAGTTGAACTCTTGATTCTGCTTGCGTTTGGGCTGGATATCATGGATCAGACCATTAATCAATATCATCACCCCAGCATTTATCGGAAAGGATTGTGGCCACATGAGTGACATTAGGATTCAAGGACTTTCTAAGTACTACATCGAACCCAAATCACAAACCGGCATTGTGGCTTTAGATAATATTCACTTACAGATACCCGCTAAGCAAATCACTTGGATTCAAGGCCCATCAGGATGTGGTAAAACCACTTTATTAAAGATCTTAGCTGGATTACTTCCGCCTGACGAAGGTCAGATTTATTTGGGACAAGTCGATATCACAAACCAACCAGCAAACTTGAGGTCGATGGCATTGGTTACCCAAAACTATACGTTATATCCCCATATGACCATATTTGATAACATTGCCTATCCATTAAAACAAGCAAAGACCCCTGTAGAAGAAATTAAACAGCGTGTTAATGACATCGCGAGCTGGTTCAATCTAGAGATACTCTTAAGTCGTAAACCCAAGGTCTTATCTGGCGGTCAACAACAAAAAGTGGCGATTGCGCGCGCACTCATTAAATTCCCAGACATCATTTTGATGGATGAACCTTTCGCAAACTTAGATACCCCAAACGCCTTACACTTATTGAGTATCATTCGTACACTACAAGCCCAAACACATGCCACACTGGTGATTGTTTCACATCACATTGATCATTTGACTGTCTCTGGTGATTTTTTGGTTGAAATGGATAATGGCGAAATGATAAGAACAACGTCTATAGGTGATACCGATGTTTAAAATAGATACCAACTTTAAGCAAGCCTGTTTAAAAGAAATCCATAGGGGACTATCCTTTATCTTGGCACTTGTTTTGCTACTCATCTTAGTCTCTGTGGGTTTAGTTCTAAATGCACCAAAATTAGGACAAGTGATCGTCACTGTGTTATCAATTTTGAGTAGCACCGTCATTTTAATTTTAATCTACTTAATCGATTACAATAAACTCAAACCCTTACGATTGATGCGAAAGTTCGTTTCTCGTCATCCATTGCCTGAACAAGGCCAGTTGATGACGATTGAACATATCAGCAAAGGATTTATCACCTTCAATCAACTTCAATTTTATCCTATTCAAGTATCGATTTCAGGACAGTCCAACAAATTTTATGTGCTTTCTGCAGTTCAAATCGAGGATATACCTATTGGGATACCCATCTTAGGATTTGTCACTGACCGTTATTTAATGGGGGTTACTCATGCCTAGAATCCATTATCGAGTTCATCATATTGTATTGATTTTGTTATCTGTGAGTATATTTTGGACATTGTTCTATGAAAATACGTTTAAGATTCAAAAAGATGAAACCTTCACCCTTTTTATTACAGCTAATTATGTTGACACCAAAACCCTTGAGGATACCATTCAAACACAGTTCACTGAGAACGGTATTCGTAAAGTAGAGGTCATTGTCATCAGTCAATCAGACACCTATTTTACAACACAGTTTATGACGCGGGGGTTGTTGGATTCAGATTTGCTCATTTTGCCGAAAAATCTACTGGATCAGTTTGATTTGAATGAACAATTCTTACCGATTCAATCCGCATTAATTTCTTCGATTTCTTGGACTACACATACGCTAGATGCCTTAGATAAACCACACGCCATGCGCGTTTATGAATCTGGTGCAACAAACCATCTTAGATTTAATGCACTTATGGCCGAAACACAAGATTATTATGTTGTCATAAACAAGGACTCAGTCCATCCAGAAACTTTACTGAATCAATTATTATTGAGTCTTATCCAGCCTTAATAACAAAGCCACCTATTTCTACGACATCGTAGATTAAGGTGGCTTTTATTAATTATGGTTAAACGAAGTGTTTCAAGCATATGTCAAATGATAAGTGAAGTCCTCAACACTTGATCGAAGTGGAGGTTACCTATCCAAAACGATGTGCCACCCGTAACTCAATAGGCTATACCCCAAGTCCCTACAGTTCTGAGCTGATGAAATGCTACCTTGTAACTTCTAAGACCTTCTTGATTGATATAGAATGCTACTTGATGGTAGTCATGGCGCACTAAAAGAAATTTATTGCAGTATTATCTACGTAATTATATCCAAATTATATTTCTAAATCTCCCCATGTGTCATCACCTAAATCAATACCCAAATGAATTTCATCACTTGTTAGTCAAACCATACAGCTCCGCCTTATATAAACCGTTTTTTGTCCTGATATGAATTCAATACATGGATTACCTATCTAATAATGATTTCCTTATAGATGACAAACTCATCCCCATTATATGTCACTGTAAACACAAGATCGATACCTACCACAAGTTGTTCATAGCTTTGTTTGGATTCTACATCAAACGAAATCATAACGCCATATCGTGATGACTCATAATTAATTAAAATGCCTGAATCTGGAAAACTCACAAATGTATCGATGTAGTTAGAAGGTCTGTGGTTGGTTAATTCGATTAATTGTGTATATGTCAGGTTTTCCATCGTATAAAACTCATTGTCTGCCATATGTACATTTTTAATTTCTAATGAATAATTCTTGTTGAAATTGAATCCTTCTTTCATCCCGAGTGCTTCTGCAGTAATCAAAAAGGCATAGGCATCTCTAGGTCTTTGAGTGAATAATGGACCCCTGTTATTCACATCGTTTTCTAAGCCTTCGATATAGGCGCTTGGAAATTGAGGTCTAATACCTGTATAGGTTTGATCACACTTAATCACCATTCGACCCTTGATGATATATAAATCATTGGTTTCCTTAATCTTGAAAACCAATTGATCGATTGTGATGACTTTATCTGTTTTCTTAAGGAGCGTTATTTTGGATTTTGCGACATCGGTACGGATATCCAAATCAATTAAGTCTACGTTTTCACCGATGGCTTTATCAAATTCCAATTGATCATCGTAAGGTACGAGTCCTGTAATGAACTCATCCTTAGGTATCATTGCATGAGAGATAATATCGACCCAAAAGAATTTAGATTCGCCTTCATGCAACGTATACTCATAGTAAAAAGTGTTTGAACTGGTTTCGTAGTGTATAACTTCATCCTTTTTACAACCAAACAGTGAAACTGAAATCAAAACCAGTAAAAATGATACAAATAATTTTTTCATAAAACCTCCATTTTGTTTTCATAACAAGTGAAAACTAGGGAACTACCAATTAATTATATTTAGCTTAAAATGATTTCACGATAGATACTATACTCGTCTCCGTTGATGATAACATCAAAGATTAAATCTAGACCGATAAAGAGATATGTATAGTCTTCTTTAGGTTTTAGGTCAAAGAATAACATCGTACCATATCTTGAATTCGTATAGTTTATCGTAATGTTTTCATTCGGAATGTCTTCTTGCTTATCGATATAATCATATAAATGATGTACAACTTGATCACCGAGTAGAGCGTATTTTACGAGTTCAACTGTATAAAACGAATTTTCTTTAATGCGAAGACTTTGAATTTGTAATGAATAGCTTCGATCAAAATTGAAACCATTCTTCAAAAGCAGCTCATCTGCAGTAATCAAGAAAGCATAGGCGTCTTTTGATCTTACGGGTATTAGATTCCCACGGTTTAATTCATCTTCTGTAAGTGGTACATACGATAGCGGGAACTTAGGATTCACACCCGTATAACTAGAATCACAGTTAATAATCATGGTTCCACGGATAATCCACTCATCATTGGTTCCTTTGATTTTATAGATTAGTTTATCAATTGTGATGGTTTTATCGGTTTGTTTAAGTAATCGAACGGTTGAATTCTTATGATTAAGATCCACGGCTAAGTCGATTAAATCCAGATTAGTTCCCTCAGCACGATCAAATACTAATTGATCCTCATAAGGTTCCATAGTCTGAATAAAATCGTTTGTCGAAGTCATTTCATAGGGTAAAAGTAATACTAGAAATTGCTTGGTTTCACCTTCATGCATGGTATAGTCATAGTAAAAAATGTTTTCGGTTGTTTCATAGCGAATCACTTCATCTTTTTTACAACCGATTAGTGAAGATGAAATCATTACCAGTAAAAAGGATAATAAAATTTTTCTCATATAGCCTCCGTATCGTTATGTGTAATCGAGTACTCCACACTAATAGACGTAAAAATCTTCACTTTTTTGCTAGAAAAATGAAGATTATTTTCTATTCTTTTATGCGTGTATATAAGGTATCAGTTTTAACTTTGATCTTGAAATAACTTAAGAACCCTTGGATGATCACTATACTAAAAATAGTATACACAAATAAGACCGAAGGTTCAGGTATCAAAATGGATTCCTCCAAACCAAACAGATCATTTAAACTTCGTATAAAGCGTGGTCTTTTCAGAATAAACAGGCTCATAAAAATGGCTATTAGAGTGAATCCATATAACGGAATCGTATATAGGAATCCTCTTTTAAAGGACGATATCCCAATCGTGAAGTAAAGCTGATTGATCGACTTATAATCCTTATAGATTCCATTCGATACCAACACGTAGGTGAATAGGATTAATAGCACAACTAGCGCTGTTACAGCGAGTATAGCCAGTTCATACGTCGCATTCAAACTCAATAAGTCTAATTCGACTTTAGGGTAAATTTCATAAGTATCGATATCTAATTTTTTTACGTCAATCTTTAAATCCTCATAAATCGGAAACATCCACGTTTTATACGGGATGACTTCATTTTCAAATAGACCATCGAGAATAGCTAAACGATAAGTTTCCTGGATGTAGAAACCAACCTCGTATGGATTGGATGCATCTTCATAAATAACATCTTTAATACGAACGGTATTTGGGAAATTCTTTACTCCAAGCTTGGATTCTAGGCTGTCTACATTAAAGGTTAAGGTTTTCGAAATGAGTCCATTCAAAGTTGTTTCATACTCTGGTTTTAAAAGACTGCTTACCGATAAAATGATTTCATCTTCTTCTAATATGCTTGGAGCGGTTTTGAGATTGAGCCTTCTAAAGGCGAGAGATAGACTGGTCTCTTGTTTTAAAGTTTGTGAGGCTTGAGTAAACCACTTGGAATCGAGCGTAGTACCTTGTACTTCTATGTAGTTCTTAAGTACGTTTGAACTTACAAACAATGGGATGGTTTCTCGAATCACTGTTTCATACTTAGACGGTTGAAGGGCGGGATTGAGTTCATCGAGATATGTCTCTAGAGATTCATCGTAAATGGATTTAACTGTAACGGTTTGATTGAGTAAGGAAATCGTGTCTCCGGTTTCAATCGAATACTGCTCACCGATGTACTTAGGGATGATGATTTCATTTTCTAGAAGATGAAAGGTTTCTCCTTTAAAACGGAAGTGATTATCCTTTGAAAAATAACTATCTACCGTTAAGACATCGCCTTCATAGGTAAACACTAACCGTTGTTTTAAGTAAGCATCATTCGCGTGAGAATTATTTGAGGGTATGTAATAAAGGTGGGTATCCAATAAGCGGTTCTTAATGATTTGAGATTCCTTTAAAGAGAGACTCGCTGTAAGTAAAATAATTAATAGAAATAATAATGTTTCTAATGCGAGAAATACACCTAACTTAATTGGGTGTTTTTTGTATAAAACAACACTGGTTTTAATTAAGGGTTTTTTTAAACCTTTTGAGGAAGCTAATAACTTAGGTGTGTATTCATGAGAATGTTCTACTCTTTTCTCAACAAAACCTTCTTTAGTTAGGTCCAATAACCGGTGTGAATAAGGTAGTTCTAACGTCTTCTTATGAGAAACCATAAAGACGATTTTATCTTGAGTATAGGCTTTGATTACGTCGTAAATGAGCTTTGTTTTCACATCATCTAAGTTCGCTGCTGGTTCATCCAATAGGAGTATGGATTTATCTTCAAGTAAGGTACGTGCTAACGCAGCCCGCGCTTTTTCACCTTTGGATAACTTTAATACCTTTTGATCGAGTAAGTGTTGAATTTGAAGTGAAACCGTTATATCTTCAATCACTTGTAAATCTCTGCTGACGAGTAAGAGGTTATCTCTTAGCCTCAAGTCGACATTGAGGTTTGTCCCTTGAAAAAGATAACTGATGTGTTCTTGAATAAAACGTTGTCGTATATTCTCAGATTGATTTTGACAGGCTATGCCATCGTATAAAATCTCACCTTGTGTTGGATGATCCAATAGTCCGATTAACTGTAAGAGCGTTGTTTTACCCACACCCGAAACGCCTGTGATAACAATGAGGTCATTCTTATGAAAGGTGTTGGTAAACCCATTTAAAACGGTGTTTTGGTTCGAAAAGGTTTTCGATACTTGTTTTAAGGTAATCGATTCGATTCTATTCATATTGGATACTCTCTAGCACTTGTTTTTGTTGACGCCATACCATGGTGAGTGTTGAAAGGATGGTTGTTAAAAGCCAAGTTAAGGTTACTAGACTATACGCATAAGCTTCGTTTGAAATGAGCTCGCCCGGGAAATGCACCGGATTCGTCACTATATTGAATACGAACTGTTTAAGTGGACTGGAAAGACTCATGAACACCAACCAAACGCTACTATAAACACCTAATAAAACGAGAATGGATAACCCAAGAAGGGTCTTCTTCTTCACGCCCATAAGTAATAACAACAAACGCTCTTTTTGCATACCTCGGATATAGTTTTGAATGAAGAGCCAAAGAAGCGTAAAACTGACGAGTCCGAGGACGATTGAAATGAGTGTAATGAAATTACTGAGGGTTTGGGTGTTTTCTAAAGCTAAGTCTAACGACTCAATTTCATCGGTTTGGACCAGAATCGTATTCGATTGAATGTCATCAAAGGCTTCTTGAATGAACGCTTTTGGATAATAGATGGGTTCTACTAAAGAATAGGTTAAATACCCATCTTCGAAGATAGCTTCTTGTAAGGAATCGAATAAGGTTTCATGCACCAAAATTTGATCTTCTATTTTGGGTGGATTAGACCCTATATACCCG
The DNA here is from genome assembly GCF_025446935.1 of Paracholeplasma vituli. Classification (GTDB taxonomy): domain Bacteria; phylum Bacillota_I; class Bacilli_A; order Acholeplasmatales; family UBA5453; genus Paracholeplasma; species Paracholeplasma vituli. The sequence continues at coordinate 56,417 of NZ_JAOEGN010000009.1, forward strand.
TAATAACCGACGACTTCGACTGCACTCGGAAAAAGTGAAGATGGAAAATAGTTTTCTGCCGATAGGGTTACACTGGGATTGAAGGACTGTCTAAACGACTCAATCACAACATCACTACTTGGATTATTACTTAAGAGTTCGTATATCAAGCGGGAGGGTACCACAATCTCACTCGCTTTTTCAGGTAGACGACCATTTAAATAGTACCCTCCCGATGCAGGGACGTTTTCTTCATCGTAGAAGGTATCTGTTATCAAAGTATCCTTAATCAAGCGGACTTGAAACTGCCCAATGGTATAAATCCCTTTATAAATAGGAACCGTAGGATGGTTCAATGTGAGGTAGTCATTGTAGGTTTCTAGTACCGTCTTTATGCCTTCACGATACGTTTGATTAAGGATACCCGTGGTTTTGATAAAGTCTTCATAAAAGGTTTCATCGATGATACATGGAAAATAGGTATCTCCAGTCTCATTAAACTCTGTATCGATGGTAAATACATCCACAATGACAAAACGGTACTCTATCGTACCTTCATACGAAAAATGAGTCGGTAAAACATCCCCGATTTGATAGTAGAGTCCTGTTTCCGCAATCCGATCCAATAGGGTTTGACTCACTAGGATAGGACTATACTTAATGGTGAGCGTATCTACATATTCGGTTGGCACTACATAATCGTTGAGGTTTAATCCTAATAGGCTTATTGTTTGATCGGATTGAAATAAAGCTTTCATCTCTACATCCCGAATCGGTGACAAATGAACCGTTTTTAAGGCGTTATGTTCGGTTAGATACGTGTTTGGATTTGTGTCCTTTGTATAGTTTTTATCGGTAGCGAGATAATAGTCATAGTTCAAGTGATTGAGGCTATTTTGTAAGGTTGAATCTGGATCGACTTGATTCAATAGACTAAACGAAAACACCGTTAACAGTAAAAAGAAAAAGGAGACAACACTAAACAATAACATCCATTGTTGATGGATGAGTCGTTTCAACATCCATTTCGTAATCAGTGATTTTTGTTTGGGTGATTCATACGTTATATTGAGAGTTTCATTAGAAACCTGTTTTTCTGGGTTGATTAAAACAGACTTGACGATTCGCCCTTGTTCGAGTTCGTAATAGGTGTCACAATACGATTTCACGAAGTCTGATTCGTGACTGGCTACGAGAATGAGTTTGTTCTTACTCAATTTGGACAAACAGTCGAATACAGTTCTCGCATGTTTTGGATCGAGGTTCGCAGTGGGTTCATCAAACAATAGAATCGGTTTACTCGATAATAACCCTCGACAAATGGACACACGTTCTTTTTCTCCTTTAGAAAGTCTATTCGCTAATTTGCTTTCTAAATGTTTAATTCCAAGTGTTTGAGTAACCTTATGAATCGAAGCTTCATCCGAATTGACCAATCTAAGATTATCTAAAACTGTAAGGTCCTTAAAGTGGTTATTATCAATCGCTATATACTCTATATTAGAAGGAGCAGATAGTACATTTTCATCATCAATCAGATAGTTACCATTTTGGATTTTTATTAGCCCTGCTAACATATTTAGAATAGTTGTTTTACCGGAGCCAGATGAGCCAATTAGACCAACTAGGGATGGTGATTTTGAAGAAATTTTTATATCAGCCAATTGAAATGTTCTATCGGCTTGTGTCATTTTGTGTAAATCTATGTTTAGAGTAATCTTCATGTCATATATCTCCTAGTGAATATTATAATGGTGTAGCGTATAAAATGTAAACACTACACCATTATATTTAATTAGATTAAATAGTAAGTTGAGTTCGGATCATTTTGTTTAATATAAATAAATGCTGTAGTTAAGGTATCTTCATTTACACCGACAATCTTTAATGAGCGATTAGAACTTCCTGTTACCTTAGTTCCCCACCACCAAATTTCGTATTCTGTATACGTTATGTCAAGAACATAATAATAGCCGACTTCACCGATACTAATCGAATAGCCAGCTGGACAGTATGCAGCGATTAAGCTATCCACTATCATTGTCCCTGAGTACTCCATTTCAGTAAATGATTTTCTCGTATAAAGGTAGTTGTAACTATAAGATATATCAGTTGATGATTTGGCTTTCATATCGCCACTAGCGCTTAAACCATCACTTGAATAGTTTGTAGAAGCATATAAATTGGCTTCAAAGGAATAACTCATGTTTCTGGAGAAGTAGTAGGTGTAGTCCTCAGTTTCTTGATATTTGCGTGTAGTTGTTAATTGTGATGTAACACTTCCACTTTCAAGAACAGATTTAGTATAATAACCGCCGAAATAATTAGAGTATACACCATAATATCTCTTTATTGAGTTAACAGTATATTTGTAATAATGTTCAATGATACCAACTCTAAACCTAGATGATGTATATTGTTGATTTGTCACAAGATTACCTAATTGAGAATAATCTGATTGAGTAGTAGAATACATTGAACCGCTTCCTGATTCACTAACAAGTTCATGAATTGGTTTTACACTTTCATCCATAGTTGCTACTTTAGCGTTAACTTTAATTGAAACCACAAATAACATAAATGCTAGAGTAATAAACATCAATAGGCCTTTTTTCATTTGTTTCACCTCCTTTCTATAGTAAGATTTAGTATTTGAAACTTTATACTTACTTAATGATCCACCTAATAAAACGAAAAAAAAACTGTTTTTGTCCGCTTTTTTATTATTTTTTTCTATTTTTTTATTTTATTTATTTGTTTTAACTGAAAAATATTAACATTATATTTTAAAATTTAAAATATAATAATTCAGTATTACTTTTTCTATTTTATTTTTAGGAAATTAACTCTTTTTTTTATTAACTAAGAAGTAACATTATACAAACATTATGAGTTGCATATTTCTTATTCATTTTGTTGATTTCATGTCGCTTGTGTCCATCAACCAATACGATCCCTTTCGTGATATAATTTTCTTAATCGAGGTGTATGTATGAAACATTTAGTGAGTATCGGAGAATTGCTCATCGATTTTATCCCTTTAGAAAAAGGAACAAAACTTAAAGATGTCTCTGGGTTTACGAAATACCCAGGTGGCGCACCTGCGAATGTCGCGGTTGCGGGGGCGAAATCAGGTATTAAAAGTTACTTCTTGGGTCAAGTCGGAAAAGACGCGTTTGGCGACTTTTTGGTCGACTCTTTAAAAGGTTATGGTGTCGATTGTAGTTATTTAAAACAAAGCAGTCTCGCCAATACCGCGCTCGCGTTTGTCACGTTAAGTGATACCGGTGAACGAGACTTCATCTTCTACCGTGACCCATCCGCGGACCAATTGTATGGTCCACATCAAATCCCTAAAGCGATTCTTAAAGACTGTGTCCTTCACTTCTGTTCCGTGAGTCTTTCTGAGTACCCAATCAAAGATGCTCACAGTGAAGCGATTGATCTAGCGAGAAAAGCAGGTAGTTTTATCAGTTTCGATCCAAACTTAAGATTGTCCTTATGGCCAAACCACAAAGCTTATAAAGAAGTCATTCATGAGTTCTTATCTCTTGCAGACTTGGTTAAAGTATCTTCCGATGAACTCGAATTCATTACAGGAAAAAAGGAGGAGTCCAAAGCGATTCAATCCTTGTTTGTCGGAAATGTCCAATATGTTATTTTAACTCAAGGTTCCTTAGGTTCAACCTTCTTTAGTAAAGCGGGTTTAAGTTTCCACATGCCTGGTTTTAAGGTCGATGTTAAAGATACAACAGGCGCTGGAGACGCCTTCATCGGTGCTTTCTTATCCGAAATGATCAAAAAAGATTTAGTCTTTAGTGAAGAAAATGTATCGAATGCATTAAGGATAGCGAATGCGAAAGCAGCCCTCACCACAACACAATTTGGTGGGATGTCAGCCATCCCTACTGAATCGGAATTTGAAGCCTTATTTAACGATTAAGCCCCCATCGCTGGGGGCTTTTCTTTTGTTGAGGATTCAAACATTAACTCTCTTTTGTTTTAAGGTGTTTATCCAAAGGGATTAATATGTAATGTGTCGATACCGCAATAAAGAGAAAGAGAAAGAACAGCGGAAATGGTCTGGTGTAGTTCCAAAAATCATCCCACTGCACGATATTATCCATGGTCCATGTCCCATAGGTGGATAAATATAACACACTTCCCACACTGAGTAACGCAAACAAAAAGGTGAATATCGTGGTTAATAATTGAATGTAACCTACCACATGATAAATCAGTTTCATAGAATCACCCTATCTTTTAGTTACATTATACAGGATTGTTTTCCTAACTTAAATAAGTTATATACTTAATACAACTATTTTATGGATTTAATTGCCCTAACCTTTTATGCGATTTTACAATTTAATTTCAATGATGATCGTTTTTTTCTTCAAATAGGAATTGACATTGATTTGGGATGGTATATAATTAAATTATCGAAAAACAATAATTTTAGGAGAAAAATATGAAAATATTAATGGCTTATAGCATCCTTTTACTGTCATTACTAGGGTATTGGTTATTTAAACCCACTGAGTTGGAGGATTACTTTTTAATTGAAGAACCCGATGAATATGAAACCTATGCAGCTGATTTGGGTTATGAGGGTACTTTGCCTTATTTAGCTTATGATTTATTGAGCCATCATGAAGCTGAGTCTTACGTGATATCGCTTCAGAATGTCGATTTTACATGGCCTAGTTCACAACCTTATACTTACGCTAGAGATTGGGGTCGGTATGATGACATCGATTGGGATAGTAAACCTACCTTCTCTTTAGAAGGACACCTCTTTAAGTCCAAACAGAATACCTACTTCTTAGTATTCACTTATCGATATGATCACGCCGCACTGGGTCATCTCGTACACCATTTTGAACTTAACACCAGTGAGACTCTGGGGTATGAGTTTAAAACCCATATTGGACAACTCTCTTATCGAGACAAACTGTATGGCAGTCATATCCTATATGGTGAAACCGAGACTTTACCTACCCCTATCACGAATTCACCTCATGCATCGTATTTTGAAGGGGTCATTCTCTATGAGATTACGGATATCCCAAATGATTTCTTACAACTTCGGTTTAACGTCTATGAACAACAAGATGTTTTAACCACAATCCGTTTAGGGTTTAATAGCTTCACACATCGTGAAAAACCCTTTATTCCACAATCTTTAGAACTCACTTACTTTTTGGAGGATAACTAGTCATGCAATTTATGTTCATAATACTCACATTACTCGCTTCAGGGATTTTAGGTCTTGCGATATACATCATCTACTTAACGAAGAAGAACGACTTAAAAGAAATTTTACGATTTTTCAGTAAATTCTTAATCTTTGTTTTTGGATTCTTCGCTTTAGCCTATGTTGTCCTCTCTTTGGTATCGCTAATTTCTAAATCACTCAATGAAGTTAGTATGATTTTGTTGTTGGATTTAAGCTTTAGAGGATACTTCTTCTATTACATATTTAAAGACGCACTGTTCTTAATGAATCAATTGAACCATGAATCTGTCTTTGAGATTAGAAACGCGGATGCTGTATTACGTATGGGTAAAAACTTTATTTTGATAACTGCAATTCAAATCCTCACTGGATTAGGTATCAGTGTCGTTCGCTATATTGGCGGTACTTATTCAAAAGAATTCATCATTACAATTTCATCTGAACCGCTATTATTTATTGTTGTTGGATTTATCCTTTACATCCTGGCACTTATCTACCGTAAAGCAATCGATATCTATGAGGAAAATAGACTAACGGTATGATTTACGTTACTTTAACAGAGATGTTAGAAAAAAAACAAATGACGTCTAAGATGCTCTGTGAGATCATTGGGATTACGGAGGCTAATCTATCGATCTTAAGATCCGGTAAAGCCAAAGCGATCCGGTTCACAACCCTTAACGCCATTTGTCAAGCCTTAGACTGTCATCCAGGAGACATTCTAAGGTACATGGAAGGAGCACAACCCGAAGATGACTTGGTTTAGTATATTCGCAATCCTCGCACCCATTATCCTCATCACTGCGTTTATTTATTTTAAAAAGAAACGCAGGATGATTGTTTCAATCGCGATGTTATGTCTTGGCTATTTAGCCTTTGAGTTTTATACTTGGATGGATGAACCCGATTATGGTTTCAACTATACATATCTCCTCCACGAGGATAAAACGAGTGATTTTACATTAGCTTTAATCGATAACGTATTGTATGAATCCTCACTAAATGAACCGTTAGACTATAAACTGCGTGATTGGGGTTCTACAAAACTTGATTACAAACCGATTTACTTAAAAACATTGAATGCTCAATACGATTTAGTCATATTCTCTAGAAATCCAAATAAACAGGTGCCTTATGGTTATTACACACATGACGACTATGAATTCAATAGCGATACACAGTCGAAGATTGTCATTGTCGAAAAAAAGACTGGTAAATTATTGGATTTTCATTCCTATGATTTAATTGGGTATACCCTAGATTTAAACAACATTCTAGTCCAGGATAAAACGGTTGCGATTCCGGTATTCAAACCGTATACCAATGAAGTGTCCTATTACTTCGCGCTTTACATTGAAGATGCTGATAACTATACCACGATTTTTGATTCTTACTTATTCTTTAACATGAGTAGTAAGCTTAACTATTATGCCTTTGGTCATGAATTCTATTTAGGTGTGTTTGAAGATGGTACCGTGAACTATCAATCCTTCAAGGCAGAACGAACGATTGAATATTACAACGGAGAACCTAGAATCGTCTCTAGTGGATATGGTAAAAAACCACTCAATAGTTTAGACGATGAACTCTACGTCAAACAAGGTTACTTCACGGTTGTAAATCGATTACTCTATGTGGTTAAAAATGATTTAAAGATATATAGAATGAATGGAAACGATTCAACCTATATCGCAGACGTCATCGATCTGAATTTATGGCACACCCAAATCCCTCAGTAATTTGAGGGGTTTTTTCATAATAAAAGCCCGCAATAGTTTGCAGGCTTCATTTCAAATATAGATTCGCTTTTTCTTTAATCTTTAAGGCTTTGACGTACTTACGTTCATTGGGAATCCAAATCGTAATAAACTTCTTTAACCGCTTGAATCCATTACGCTCATAGATTTTGTAGTACTGTTTCAGTCTTGAAATGTCATAGAATACCTTTAAGTCGTATGGAGCCTCTAGATGAGGATGTAAACTATACGCGCCTTCAAAGATATGAATATTTGAATAAGGGATAATCACGTGTTCTAAGTGCTTATGAGTCTTAAAGTCAAAAGGTTGGTAATGAACGGATGCTTGGTTATGGATGGGTTCAATCACCGTTTGATTGATCTTATGGAAGTCAATGTTCGCCCCATACTGAGTTAAGGGGTCTTCTGTGATGATTGGCTTTTTAAAGAAATCATCGGTATGAAATAGTGAGCCCTCATAGATTTGAGATAACAGATTCGCCAAGGTTGTTTTACCTGCACAGGCATACCCATCGATCGCAATCCATAACTCTGGTTTTGATTCTAATAGTGCATCCATTTTAGAGAGCACTTTCAATAGATTTTCTTGATAGGAGTTCACTATGATATAGGGTATCGATTCACCATTAGAACTTCTTTGATAGTCATTCACCTTTAGAAATTTCATTAAAGAGCCTGAGGATAAACCGAGTTCTCCTTCTTCATCTATAACATATAAACGTAAATCCCCTCTACTGAGCATTTTACGAAAGCGAACCATCCGAAGATGGTCCGCTATTTCATAGTTATAGGTGTTTGGTTGAATGGGTTTAAAAAGGCTATTTAAAGCGATTTTACGTAATCCATGCCTAGACATTTTCTAACCCATCCAATGCTTGGGTTCGTTTTAACCCAAAGTAGAGTAGAGGGATTAAAACGAGTTGGATTGTGATGCCAGGTAGACCAGTAACAAAGGCAGCTGTTAAGAAGATTTTTAAGGTAAAGTTGAGTCCAGCCAGTGGGTAGAATATCCACGCTGCTAAACCATAAACTGCTCTACCTAAAATCATCGCTGCGACTAACGCAATTAAAACAGATAGGTCTTTCTTGGGTAGTAATTGTTTGATCAATCCTGCGAAAAACCCGTAGCCAGCAATCTCAAAAGACATCACTAAAGCTTGTGGAAATAACGGTGGCATCCCAGCGATTAAACTTCTTAACAAAGGGGTGACAACACCCACTAAGAATCCGTACTTAGGACCTAAGATGAGACCAGCAAATAAAGCTGGAATATGCATTAATAAAAAGACGGAACCCAACTGTGGGTTTGAAGCGGTTAAATAGGGTAGTACCACGCCTAACGCAATCATTAAGCTGGATAATACTAAGGCATAAAGTGATTTATTCACGAACGGACTCCTTCATAAACTAAAAACGATTTTTATCGATCCAAAGACCTAAGGCTGGGTTTGGAATAAAGAAAATTTCTTCGCCATCTTCTAATGTGTTCCACCCTGGTTGTAAGGTATCTGGATTGTATCTTTTAACAACTTCATCGTATTTTGCTGGATTAAAGTGGACTTTTTCACTTCTGCTTGTGTGATATTCTTCACTGCGTAGGTAATCTTAAAACGACTATCTGATGAACTGTGGATGAGGTGCGCTGCCGCACTCATGTTTTTCTTAAGGTCTTCATTTTGTTTAAAGAGTTCTAGGACCTTAAGTCTGCCGCAGTAACCATACTTACGGATGAGTTCATCGATTTTGGAGTCTTCCCCGAACTTGGTAACCCCAGCAGCTAAGACAATGAGTTCGCCACCATCTTCAATCGCCATACGGGTACGGTAGATCGATTTATTGCCAAGCCAGGTGGACTTGAATTCTTTCGGGTCTAAATATACGACGCACTTTTTAATCCCTTTATCAAGCCAGTTGATGTTTTTTTCTTGAGAGACGGTAATCGCTTCTTCAAGCACTTTTCTGGTGTTTCCGATAAATAGACCATGGGTCTTAATAACATTTTTAGGGGCGGTCGTAACAGTTAAAACAAAGTAGAGTGGACGGTCCTTTAAAAAGTGTTCTAAAGCGTAGTCTAAGACTTTACGAACAGGGGTATGGTCTTTGCCCATCATACGTTCCATGCCGTAAACGGCGCCAATCATGTGCGATTGGTTGATGGTGGTTTTACCGCCACACCCAACAAACACATTCTTCGCGTGGTTCGCCATCCCGATGACTTCGTGAGGTACGACTTGACCAATCGATAGAATTAAATCGTAGGTAGGATCCATAATCAAGCGGTTTACTTCCATCCCCACGCCTTGGTCCCATAGACCATCGGTGATGGATGAGATATAACTGCCAGGGACTTCGCCAACATGGACGATGTCTTCTCGCCAGTTATGCACGATGAAACGGTCGTGTGGAATGTCTCCATACATTTCTGTAATCTCGTTCGCACTCATAGGTTCATGTGTACCTAAAGCCGGTAAGATATCGACTTGTGCTTGATCTTTTAATAGGTGATAGTATAGGTTTGTGATCAATCCCGCATTCGAATGAAAACGGGTGAAGTCAGGTGGAATGAGTAATACTTTCTTTACAGTTTTACCTTCTAAGGATTTTTTTAACCCTTCGAGGATTTCCGATTTGGATAAACCGTCTTCGGTTTGGGCTTTGTAAAAGAGTTCCATATTAGACTCCAGCGTACGCATTGAAGCCACCATCGACAGGGATGACTACGCCTGTGACGAATTTAGATTGGTTGGAGTCAAGGAGCCAGAGGAGTGTACCAATGAGTTCACCTGGTTCACCAAAACGTCTCATTGGCGTACTGTTGATGATTTTTAAAGAGCGGTCTGTCAAAGACCCATCTGGTTTCACTAATAAAGCTTTATTTTGTTCGGTAACGAAGAACCCTGGCGCTAACGCATTGACACGAATGCCTTCGTTAGCGAAATGAACAGCCATCCACTCTGTGAAGTTGTTGATTGCGGCTTTCGCGGCGCTGTATGCAGGAATCTTCGTGAGTGGGTTAAACGCACTCATCGAGGAAATGTTCAAAATCGTACAGCCTGGTCTACCAATCATATCTTTGCCAAAGACTTGTGAAGGGATTAACGTCCCTGTAAAGTTTAAACCAAAGACATAATTAAAACCATCTAAGTCCATATTGAAAAAGTGTTTAGCCCCTTCCGTTTCTAAGGCTAAAGCATTAAAATACTCATCCCCAGTGGTTGCTTTAGGGTCATTGCCACCTGCACCATTGATGAGGATATCGACAGGTCCAAAGTTCGCTTTTATTAAAGCATGGGCAGTTTCAATCGAGGCTTTATTCAAGACGTCTGCAGACACAGCCATGGCTTGTTGTCCGAGACTTCTAATTTCAGAAGCGAGTTTTTCCGCTTTTTCAAAACTTCTGCCTAAAATGACGACTTTAGCGCCTGCCTCAGCACAAGCTTTCGAAAATTCAGTACCCAGTACACCGGCACCACCGGTTATGACGATGACTTTACTCTTTAAATCAAATTGCATTGGGTAGCTCATAGAAACCTCCTAAACGTTATAAGTCGTTGACGAAGTCTTTCCGCCACGGCCTGTCCAATTGGTATGGAAAAATTCACCTCTTGGTTTATCGGTTCTTTCATAGGTGTGCGCACCGAAGAAATCGCGTTGAGCTTGGAGTAAGTTCGCTGGTAATTTCTCAGTACGGTAAGAATCAAAGTAGTTGAGTGCCGCAGACATCGCTGGGGTCGGAATACCATTTAATACCGCAGTAGAAATGACATTACGCCAAGCTTGAGTCATGTTTTCCATAATGTCTTTGAAGTATGGGTCTAAGAGTAAATTGGATAATTCAGGGTTTTGATCAAAAGCATCCTTAATCTTACCTAAGAAGACGGAACGGATGATGCAGCCACCACGCCACATGAGCGCGATTCCGCCATAATTTAGGTTCCAATTATTTGATTTCGCTGCCGCACGCATCAATGCGTAGCCTTGAGCATAGGAAACGATTTTCGCTGCGTAGAGCGCTTTTCTAATATCTTCAATAAATGCTTTTTTGTCACCTTTAAATCTAATTGGAACCGCTTTGTAGGCTTTAGAAGCGACCAAGCGTTCATCTTTCATCGCGGAGATAAAGCGTGCATAAACCGCTTCTGTAATGAGGGTTAGAGGTACAGCGTCTTCTAAGGATTGAACAGCAGTCCATTTACCTGTACCTTTTTGTCCAGCTGTGTCTAAAATCTTATCGATTAGTGGATGTCCATCTTCATCTTTATGAGATAGGATTTCCCCTGTGATTTCGATTAAGTAACTGTCGAGTTCGGTTTTATTCCAAGTTTTAAAGACATCTGCCATTTCATCTGCAGACATACCTAGAACATTACGCATTAAGTGGTAAGCTTCGGTAATCAATTGGATATCACCATATTCAATTCCGTTATGGACCATCTTGACGAAATGACCTGCGCCATCTTCGCCAACCCAGTCACAACATACGGACCCGTCAGCGACTTTCGCTGCGATGCCTTGGAATATCGGTTTTACGGTTGGCCAAGCTGCTTTTGATCCGCCTGGCATAATAGAAGGTCCAAGTAAAGCCCCTTCTTCGCCGCCGGAAACGCCTGTACCAATGTATAAAAAGCCTTTGGATTCCACATATTTGGTTCTACGAATCGTATCCGGGTAGTGGGAGTTTCCACCATCGATGATGATATCCCCTGGTTCTAATAATGGGAGTAATTGTTCAATGACTTGATCGACCGGGTCTCCGGCTTTGATCATCATCATGACCTTACGTGGTTTTTTAAGTGACGCTACGAGTGTTTTTAAATCGGAAGTCCCGATGATTGGCAACCCTTTCGCACGGGTGTTTAGAAATTCGTCTACACGGCTTTGTTGACGCGCATGTGCGGTCACTTGAAAGCCTTTGGATGCCATGTTGAGAACGAGGTTCTCACCCATGACTGCCAATCCAGTTAATCCAATGTCTGATAATTTTTCCATGAGTATTCTCCTTTAACGACGGACACGTGCGTTGCCTTCGTAGATGGCCCAAATTTGTTCTTCATCTACAGGCATACCGAAGTCCTCTAATACAGTTGTAACATATGCGCCCGAAGCCCAGGCAAAATGTGCACACTTTTCTATAGAAAATCCGCTTAAAAGACTATAAAGGAGCCCACCGACAAAGCCGTCGCCACCACCAATGCGGTCTAAGACTGAAATTTTACGTGGTTCCACTACGACCCAGTCGGACCCTTGATTTACAATCGCACCCCAATAGTGTTCATTCGAATCTTCAACTTGACGAAGTGTGGTTGCGTAAGTAGACGCATTCGGGAAAGCTTTCTTTACGTTATCGATTAAGCCTTTAAAACTATCAATTTGAGTACTAATATCTTTGCCACCGGCTTCAGGTCCATGAACATCTAAGGCCAGTTGGAAGTCTTCTTCATTACCGATTAATATATCAGTCAAACTCGCGATTTCTTTAAATATACTGGAAAGTTCTTCTTTACGGTTTTTCCAGAAGGAAGCACGGTAGTTTAAGTCAAACGAAATCAGTGTTCCGTTTTGTTTAGCGAAACGCGCGAGTTCTAAACAGAACGCACTCGTTTCTTTGGATAAAGCGACGATAAGTCCAGATAAATGTAATAATTGGACGCCTTCTTCTTTGAAAATACGGTTTAAGTCAAAGTCTGAAAGTGATAGCGTTCTTCCCACTTCACCCGCGCGGTCGTTTTGAACGCGTGGTCCACGCATTCCATACCCACTATCCACGATATTGAATTGGTGTCTATAACCCCAAGGTCCACCTTGTTCGATTTCTTTACCTTCAAAATCAATCCCACGACGTCTTAAATCTTGTTTGATTAATAACGCAATTGGACTATCTTTCACAAACTTTGTTAAGACTTTGGTTTTTAAACCCAAAGCCGCACTAATGGATAAAACGTTCGATTCAGCGGATGTGGCTTGCATCTGAAAGAGATGGCTGGTATGAACCGGTTGACGGTCAAACGGTGTGATTCTAACACCCATAGAGGTAGGTGACAGAAGAGCGTATTTGCTGTGTTGTCTTAATTTCATAGTAGTATCCTCTTATTTAAATCCTTTGTAGAGTAATTCTAAGTGTTTACCAATGTGGTTAAATAACATGTCGCTGTAAGCATCTGATTCATCTCTCCATAGTTGGAAGAGTTGGTCTCTAAAGACGAACTTGCCTTGTTCATCCTTGTGGTTCAAAATAAACCCATAGGTAATATGAATGAGTTGTCTAGAGTCATTGTTATGGAATAATTCAGGTAGTTGTTGGTCACTTAAACTACTTAAGTTAGGGATGCGGTTTAAATCTGTAGTTACGTGATAAAACTTCGTAGCTTCAGGGAACATTTGAATCGCGAATGCATGAATGTCTCTATATAGTTTAGGGGCTTTCATCGCGACTACACGCATCGCTTCTAACCAGTTCGTACCGGCGGTCTTCACGTGGAAATGGCCTCTCGTGTGTTTACCAATTAAACTGAATATAGAGAATTTATCGGATCCTGAGTGAATCGATAATTTATATCCAAAGTGTCTCGCAATCGCGGCGTGGATGATTAGTTCTGCTTCAAACTGTTTGATGTCACCTACATAGTCGATACCCTTTTGGAATTCACCACAGAAACGTGGGGCTAAGGTATCTAGTTTCACACCTTTAAGTTTTAATTCATTCGCAACAAAATAGTGTTGAACCGGTGTGGTTGGGGTCGCGGTTTCATCAATCGATAACTCGAAGTTCGCGTTCGCCTTCTTTTCGATGAAATAAGTCTTATATATGGACGCAGCGAAGTCAATGGCTTTACCATAAACTAGTACACAGCGTTTAAGTTCTTGTTCACTAATCGTAAACTTGGTGTCTTCGATTTGTACGGTTTGGTTTAAATAACGTGCTTTAAGTGCTTCTTCAAGACTCACTTCTTGATTAACTTTTTCATCGCTCATACCATTTATGTCATTACGGATATAATCACTCGCGTCAAGTGTAATCATGGTGAAGCCCAAGGATAAAGCATACTCAATATCTTCTGGTTTCTTTAAGTGGTCACCATCCGCACCAAAACCTCGTGTAAATCCAACTTTAAAGGCACCGAACGAAGCCGCATCTAGAACGTCTTCATACGTACGATGGGTTAAATTCAATTCACGAATCGATTGTTGTGCGAAGATTGGGTATGCATCGTATACTTCAAACACACGTGCATGACCTTCGGTAGCTAAACCTAAACGGTCACCAAGTCCGAAGCTTCTTTGTTTATGTAATACAGGTACAGGTTTCGTAAATGGGAAGAGTCTTCTTAAGACTTGACCATTTTGAAAATTAAGTGGTGCAATCACCAGTTTCTTACCTTCAAAACTGTGCACTTCACCGGTAAACTCAGTTGCTAATCTGCCATAAGCGACCAGTTCATCAGCTTTAACACCTTTTTGCATGAAGACCCAAGTATCTTCAATAAAATGAACGGATTTAGGGTAAATAGCATCCACAAGAATGCCTTTAGCCTTAGATAAATGTTTCAATACCTCTGCCTTGTTTTCTTTCATACTTTTTCTCCTCTATTGTTGTTATATTTCTTTAGAAATAGGTTTCTAACCTTGGAAAGGTCAAAAATAAAACTCTCCAATACTATTTTACCACATTTTTCAAAATGTAAACACTGTTTATGTATGCGGACGTTTTTATTGGAGGACCAATTTAAAGAGCCCTCCAACCGTGTTTATTTTTGGTTTTTAATGTAAGTGTTGATGGCGTGAACAAACCCGTCTTCTAAGAATGGTTTGGTCACGAAGTCAGCTTTTTCTTTGAGAATTTCTTCTGCATCCCCCATCGCTACACCGACGCCTGCTTTTTCGATCATCGTAAGATCATTTTCTTGATCACCTATCGATATAACATCCTTTAAATCAATGTTTAATCTGTTCGTTAGTTTTTCTAAAGCTCTGCCTTTATTCGCGATTTCATTCCCAATATCGATGAATGTCGGTTGGCTAGATAAAACATAAACCCCTTTGAGTGTCTCAAGTGACCTACGGAGAATTTTAAACTTCATATCATCTTGTTCGATGACAAGTATTTTTAATAACCCTAAGTCAATATAGGATTGCCAATCGCTTTGTTCAACTACCAATGAGTCAAAAGTCCCAATCCTAGATTCTAGCTTTTGTTTAGCCATCTTGGTTGAAACAATTGCTTTTGTCGTATATAACAAATAGTCGGCTTCGTGTTGGTCTAAAATCTTTAAAGCTTCATCTATTGAGTGAGGATCTAAAGTATCTTGGTGAAGCACTGTACTCGTTTTGAAATCATAGATGAACGCCCCGTTTGTACAAATCACAGGATATTCAATGTTTAAGGATTCGACTATAGGTCTCACTGCGTCTTTATGTCTGCCTGTAGCGAGGGTGAAAATATAGCCATTTTGTTGAAGCCATTGAATGGTTTCTTTGGTGGATTCTGACATGTATTTTTTGGATACCAATGTCCCATCCAAATCTGCGACGATCATTTTCATAGTGTAAAGTACTCCTTCATGCCTATTATACACGAAATGACAACTCTAAAAAGAGATAATTGATATCGGGCTAAGACTTTAGAAAAAAACATACCCTAGATTTGGTGTGGTTTCAATTCGTCGAGTTTTAGTTTTAGTATTTCTTCACCATCAAACACCTCATGTGTGTCAATGAATCCCATTTTGATATAAAATGCATATGGCATCTTATCCTCCATTTCACATGATACGTATAAGTATCGCTGTCCTTCCGAGATAGATTTTTGAATGAGGATTTCAATCACTTTTTTACCATAACCAAGATTTTGATACGGTTTAACTATCATAAAACGCCAAAGAAAGTATGCAGGTTGATCTTCTTTTGGAATATCTTCATCTTTTAAATTAAGCATGACAAATCCAACTAATGTTTCGCCTTCATAAATCGCTCTTGGCCACGCAGTATCGTAATGAACGTAAGCTTGGGCGATTGAAACAATATTATCAGCGACGCGCTTTTGTTGGTCAAGATCTAACGTTTTGGATAGTTTAATGACTTCAAATAGATTGTCGATGGTAATGGGTTTTAAACTAATCATAAATAGTCCCTCTTTTTCAATAAATCGTTTTTAGACGTAAACTTATAAAAGTTATAGCCTAATAAAGTGATAAAAGTCTAAAGCACGAAGCCTTAGACTTTATAATGCTATTCGCCTGAAATCATCAAAGATTCGACTAATACCGATGGGCTACCCACACCGGAAAGACTGAATTTTAAATCACTACCTATAGTCATAATATGGTTCATCATTTCAAAGAAATTACCCGATACAACAATCATTTTAACCGCGTGGGTGAGTTGTCCTTTTTCAATGCGTTGTCCAGCAGCTTGAAGGCTGAATTCCCCAGAAATGGTCTTAACACCTGCATGTAGTCCGATGAGGTCTGTGATTAAAATCCCATCTTCAACACCCTTAATCATATCTTCTAAGGATGTGTTGCCTGGTTCTAAGACGAAATTCGCCATCGAGACCCCGCCACCAAAGCCATTACCAGTAGGTTGTGTGTTGAAAATCTTCGCCGTTTTTAAGTTATGATTAAAGCCTGTAAAGACCCCATCTTTAACGACATAACGTCTTTCTGAAGCGACACCTTCATCATCAAAAGCGTACTTAAAGTATGCCGATTCATGGAGTGGATCGTTGACTAAGTTGATTTTAGCATCCATGATTTTTTCGCCGACTTTATTTTTTAATGAAGTCATATTTCTAAATGCAGCTTCACCTGAGAAAATGCTTGAGAATACATTTAGGATGTCTGCGAACATATCGGGGTCGAAAATGACTGGATACGATTTAGTCAGAATCGATTTTCCACCAAGTTTAGCTTGTCCAATCTTCAGTGTATTTGAAATCATTTCTTCGACATTGAACTCATCAAATGACTTCACAAGCTTCATATCATAAGCCGTTTGAATATCGGATTCATCCTTTTTAAATACGCCGATAGCGTAAGCATAAGCGAATGCGTTCTTTCTCTTTAGGTTTAGACCTTTAGAGTTCACTATCACGGTTTGTGATTCGTTTTCTTGGTACTGTGCAGTTTGAACTTGAGAAACAAATTCACCTTTTAACAATCCAGACTCTAAAGACTTAATCAAGTTGATTTTTTCAATCACAGGAACTTGTTTGAAGTCAAATTGGTTTTCTTCTACTTTAGGATAAGTAGGTGAACCTTCAAAAATGATGGCTGGTTCAACTACGGTTAAGGCTTTCGCATTTTCAATCAATTGATTGAGCATCTTATCGACATTTTCTAATGCCATATTTTCAAACCGAACAGTCGAAAGTTTATTATCATAAATCCCACGAATGGTGACAGAGGATACTTCGCTTTGAACGTGTTGATCAAGTTTATTTTGATAAACCGTTAGTTTTAAACTACGGTTTTTGGTTGCGTAAATTTCTAAATCTTGGATGCCCTTATCGAGACCCATTTTTAGCCATGTTTGATACATTATCTCTTACCTCCTGCGCCACCGACGGTCATCGAAGACACACGGATGGTTGGTTGTCCGACGTCAACCGGAATACTACCGGATAGGGACCCACACATACCTTGACCGAATTCTAGGTTGTCTGCGACTCTATCAATCTTAAATAAAACATCTTTACCTTGACCAATGAGCATCGCACCTCTGACAGCTTTGGTGAGTTTACCATCTTCAATCAAATACCCTTCTTGAACCGCGAAGTTAAATTCACCCGTTGCTGGAACGACAGTTCCACCACCGAGTTTCTTCGCGAATAGACCGTATTTGGTATCTTTGATTATGTCTTCAAACTTATCGGTACCTGGTGCGATATAGGTTGAATTCATACGTGAGGTTGGTGAATACTTATAGGATTGTCTACGGCCTGAACCTGTGGGAGCCATACCCATCTTACGACCATTACGATAGTCGATGAGGTAGCCTTTTAAGACACCATTTTCAATGAGTAAGTTCTTTTGAGTTGGATTTCCTTCATCGTCAAAAGATGAACGTCCCCAAGCCGATTCGACGTCACCATCATCATAAGCAGTTACGATATCGGATCCGACTTTTTCACCTAACTTACCCACAAATGGAGATAAACCTTTAGCAACCGCAGTCGCTTCAAGTGGATGTCCACAGGCTTCGTGGAAAATAACCCCACCAAAACCGTTGTGTAAGACAACTGGCATGACTTGAGGCACCATATCTTCAGCCGATAAGAGTGTGATACTTGAAATCGCAACTTCTTTAGCTAGCGCTTCGGTATCAATCGCATCAAAGATCTCAAAGCCCATATAACGACCTGGACCTTCTGCTGCTTGTTGCATCACACCGTTTTCAGATGATGCAGACATCATCACAACACGTGTGTACGTGCGCACATCATCTTGGTAGGTACCATTGGTATTGGCAACCCAAACCTTTTGACGGGTTTCAATCAGTTGTGCCATCGCTTGAACGATGCGTGGGTCGTGTGCTTTCATGATGTTCGATAGTTTTTGAAGGCGTTCTGTCTTTTCTTTAACAGGTACACTTTCCATCGGACGTTTGATATTATCCACATAAGGTTTTGGTTCACCTAGTGGTTTTATCTTAAATACTGGACCTGAGAATGAAGCTCTTAAGTTTTTAACTAAGTCTAAGATCGACTCATAATTGACATCGTTGGTGAAGCCATAGACTTCATCGGTATTTTGGATCAATCTGACCCCTGCACCGAACACGTTACCGCGGTCGATGGATGTGACTTCGCCATTCATCACACGGATGAGTGAGGAAGCACTATCTTCTAAGAAAATCTCTGCAAAATCAGCACCGGTTTGAAGGGCTTCTTCTAAGAGGGCTTGTAGCTTGTTTTTTTCTATCATATCTATACCTCGTTTATTGTTACTAATTCTATACTAATCCTTACTTTTTTGCAAGACATACCTTCAAATCACACAAAAAAAGGCCATTTTGAAACCAAACAGCCTTTTTAGGGGTATAATGTGCTTAAGGATGTGAGTGTATGAGACTATTTGAAACACTACCTTATGAAGTGATTGAGAAACACAATAAGATTGAGTTAAGAGTCTATCCAGACTTTCTATTGGCCGAAACAAAAACCAGTTTAAGCGAAAAGATGACCACAGGTTTTATGAATGTCTTTAACAACACAATCAAGAAGTCCACACCCTCTAGAGGTAGTTGGATGAATTGATTGGGATGTTAAAAATATACCAAAATGTTAACGATTTTTTCCTCAAATTATCCAACATTTCGTATCGTTTCTATTATAGTAGACATTCGTTCTAATTTTATGCATTTTTGTCTAGTATAATAGACATTACACTATTTGAAATTTGAGGTATAATAAGGATAGAAGGTGTGACAAAATGAAACATGTAAGACGAACTATGAAATGGATTCCAAGGATTGTCACCCTGTTACTCATCATTTTTATTTGTTTATTCTCATTTGATGTATTTACTGGTAATGATCCTTGGTACAAAATGATTTTAGGATTCATCATTCACTGTTTACCTGTGATGTTTTTACTTCTTGTTTGGTTCATATCGATCTATAAACCCTGGGTAGGAGCTACAATCTACTCGGTTTTCGGGTTGTTATTCTTCTTATGGATGGCGATTGAACAATCACCTCAAAGTTACGCCAAAGCGTTATACTTTGGTATCCCTTTCGTAGTCGTTAGCATTCTATATTTACTAGACTATAAAGCGAGACAGTACGAAAAAACAGGCTACTAAGGCCTGTTCTTTTATTATATGCGAATTTGATATACGCGAACCGGTTTTTCGATGTACGCGTCGAACGTTGTTCTTTGATAAATACCCAAACAAGACTCGATGGTTCGAATCGAGGCTTCTAACGTTTCTTCACATGAAACCATAATTACACTCTGTCCTAAAACCTTTAGTTTTTCTAAAGCTAAAGTTAATGCGAGTTTCGCAAACCCCTTATTTTGAAACACTGGTCTAATGGTTACACTCACATGACCATACGTTTCTTTAAGTTCATCGTCAAGTTCATGACGAATGTGAACAAAGCCGTAAATGATATGATCTTTATCTACAAGGAGATATTGAGTCGTTTGAACTGTATCTATTTTTGGATTGTTTAAACTATTTAACCATGCTTGATAATCATCATAAGTATCTAAATCGGAGGTGCCGTTATAGGCACCTTCTTTTTGTAGTTCTGTTTTAATCAACATGACTTCATGTTCGTGTGAGGCATTGGGTTTAACTAAAAGGTATTTATACGTATTAGAATCGATGGTACCTTTGGCTGCACCGACTAATCCGCCCTTTAATAGATGGTCTTGGATTTGACGTTGTAAAGTAGTCTTGGCTTCGAGTAGATTTGGGTTTTGTTCTTTCGTATGAAAAACCCAGTGTAGGAATGAGTTATCCGTCTCAAAAACCTGGTCAATTTCAAAATAATTTTGAAAGTTCAATATATTGGAAGAAGGCTTCAATAAGCCTTTTAAAGCCGGACTCAACAACCAAGTATGTGACACCATAAGTGCGTTTTGATAGTCTTGAAACCGACTATTAAAGAATAGTCTAGCAAGTCTGAGTGAAGTTTCAATTCGAACCATAGTTAGTCTTGAATCTGAAGGGATATGAATCGATATAATCGGTACATTCTCTTCAGTAGTAAGTTCATATTCTAATTCACCAATCCGAAAGATTGTCATCGCTACCTGGCGGTATGCCCACCAGTCGCGTTCAAAGACATAGATCCCTGTTTCTTTGAAGTATTCGTTTATAAATCGAGGTAAGGCTTTGTAAGTTTCTATATAAATCGAATCCGATATCTCTAAGTCTTGATAGACTTGATGGTTTTGTTGAATGGCTTTTATAAAGATATAAAGCATTTTGAAACCATTGGGATCCTCTAAAGTTCTTTTAAGTTTCTCATGGGTGGTTGGTGCTGTTTTAATGTCTCTTAACCCTTCTATTTCATCTAAAAAATTTGAAGCGTACAAGCGTTCATAACTTAAAAGTACATCTTTAATACTATCTGGTAACCCTAACGCTTCAATCAGTGCCTCAAAGTGCATACTTATAACCCCCGCTCTTGGATGATTTTTTGGTAGGCAAGCCCACTATCTTTAATTGTTCTTTTTAGTGTGTCATAATCGACTCTAATAATACCAAATCGTTTACTGTAGCCTAGACCCCATTCAAAGTTATCCAATAACGACCACGCATAATAACGGGTTATGTTACAGCCTTCTTCAATGGCTTGGCGTGTCGCTTCTAAATGGGATTTTAGATAATCCACACGGTTGATATCGTGAACTAAACCATCCTCACTTACAGTATCTTCAAAGGCTGAACCATTTTCTGCGATGATGACTTCGACATTATTATAGGTTTCTTTAATATCTACGAGTAAATCGTATAAAGACCTTGGGCAGACTTCCCAGTCCATAGAGGTATACTGTGCGTTTGGATTAGAAACCCCTCTCGCATTGAATAAACCTTCTTCAGTATAAGCTTGGATACCTCTAGAATACATATTGATCCCTAAGAAATCCATTTTGTTTTCTTGGATGAGTTCCATATCTCCCGCTTCAACACTAAAGAAAATATCGTGTTTTTGATATAAAGATACCATATCTGCTGGATATACCCCTTTTAGGGTAGGATCTAAGAACCAACGGTTGATGAACCCATCGATATTTCGAGCGGCTAAGTAGTCTTTGACATCAAAGGTATTCGGATATTGTTTTCCTAAGTTTAAGACAATTCCAATCTTTCCATTCCCATTTGGATGGTTCTTATAAAGTTTAACCGCTTGAGCGTGTGCTACTAATAAGTGGTGCGCGATTTCAAGTTGTTGATTAATCGGATATTCGTTTAAGAAAGCAGCGCACCATGGTTCATTGTGGGTAAACCATAGCTTAACTTGATGTCCAAAAAGATCAAACAATGTCTTCGCATAATTAAGGTAATGTGTGATCGTTTCGCGGTTTTGCCACCCACCGATTTGGTCGAGTGCTAGCGGTAAGTCGCCATGCCATATTGTAATAGCTGGTTCAATGCCTGCTAATAAAAGTTCGT
Organism: Paracholeplasma vituli; assembly: GCF_025446935.1. GTDB lineage: Bacteria > Bacillota_I > Bacilli_A > Acholeplasmatales > UBA5453 > Paracholeplasma > Paracholeplasma vituli. Next base: position 78,517 of record NZ_JAOEGN010000009.1, read on the forward strand.
TGATTAGGTTTTGGTAAAATTCTACGCCTTTTGGATTGATTTTTCCATATCCATTTGGGTAAATACGTGTCCATGACACTGAAAAACGGTAGCTTTGTAGACCGAGCGTTTTCATCAATTGGACATCTTCTTTATATAAATGATAGTGGTCACAAGCGACATCTCCAACATCGCCAGTAGGCTTACCGAACTCATCTTTATTGCGTAAATCCCACGCGGTTTGACCGCGTCCATCTAAGGCAGCTGCACCTTCGATTTGATAGGCTGAGGTAGCCGCACCAAAAATAAATGATTTAGGAAAAAACTTCATGACTTGATCTCCTTAGTAAAATGTATTCTAAGCATGTGCGCCACCATTTTAGGCTCTCGGTTACGGGTGAATACCCCTTTCTTGTTTCCATTGAAACGGGTAAGACCTTGTTTGGTTTGGAAATCGGCGAAATTCCAAATGTGTGTACCGATGACGCCTTTTGTATGATTGGCTACATTTATGTAAGCTTCAATAAACTCAACTTGGAATTCTTCACTAAATGTTTGTGCAGGCAGTGTGTGTAATCCCGCAATCGTATCCGCGCTAAACTCAGTGAGTACAATCGGTTTATGGAATTTCTCAAGATAACTAGTAAATGAGTCCTTGAGCTGTTTCTCAATTACCGATAAATCACTAAAATCGGTATACCAACCATGGTAACGATTTAAACCGATGACATCCGCAAACTGTGCAACCAAGTTGATTTCCGCGTTCACATTCTCGACAATCATCAGCGGTAAATCCGTGAGGGTTCTCGCATACTTAAAGGCTTCTTCAAAGTAATGAACAGCCCCACTTTCATAGGTGTTCGCTTCATTCGCGAGTGAATACATAATGACTGATGGGTGGTTCTTATCACGCTCAACCAAAGCTTTAAGGGTTTGTTTGTATATATCCAAACTTTGTTCATTCACGCGGTCTTCTTGGAATACGGTTCTTGAATCCCAAAAGTTTAATCCAACCGCTGGGATTTCATCGATGATTAAAATCCCGTATTGATCCGCTAAATCATACATCTGTTCATCGTAAGGGTAATGACTGGTTCGTATCGAATTCGCACCAATCCATTTAAGGAGTTCAAAGTCTCTAATATGGAGTAATGGGTGTGTCCCTTTCCCAATAATTTCGTGGTCTTCATGCATCCCAAATCCCTTTAAGAAAATGGGTTTATGGTTTAAATAAAGCTGTTGGTCTTTCACATAGATTTCCCTTATACCAAAGGTTTGTTCATAGTGATCACACTGAGTCTTAACTATTAGAGTGTAGAGATTACCTTGATGAATATCCCATAATATGGGTTCTTCAATTTTTAGGATATCCTTCTTTCGGTTTTGGGTTTTATAAATCTTACCTTTTGGATCTTTGATTTCTACAGACTCAACTACGTCTAATGTTGTAACATCATAGAACACATGGGCTTCATGACTTTGAATCATGGTTTTAATCGTGATTTCTTTAATTTGTTTAAGCGGTAGTTTGTATAACCATACATCACGATGTAAGCCACTGTAATTGAAAAAATCGAAGTAGATTTTTTGTTTGAATACACCTTCATTTTCTATAAGTTCCCCCATCGGTAAGGATTGATAATCCAAACGGTTATCTAATAGAACCGTTAGTCTCATCGAAGACTTGGGGTGTTCAACTTTGACATCAAAGGGTAAAAATCCACCAAGGTGGGTCATCACGAGTTCACCATCTAGATAGACAGATGCTTTATGCGCAGCCGCACCAAAACGGATGTAGTATTGAAGTCCTTCTTGAATATCTGGTATATAGATGAGTCTTTCATAACACACTTTACCCACATACTCACGCGCTTTTTGGGTTGTAAAAACGTCATTATAACTCCCTGGTACACCCATGAGTTGTTTTTCCACAAGTGGTAAAACAGGTTTATATTCGAGGTCAACGAATGCGAAATCCCATAAGCCATTGAGCGATACGACCCATCGTTTTGGATTCATTTGAGGATAGAGCACAAAAATCCCTCCCTTTGTGTAATTTCATTATAGCATTGATTATTAGATGGTTTCAGGTAACTCCATGAAATTAATCGAATAATGATACAATATGTAATAAAGGTGTTGATAATATGACCGAAAAAGAAATGATTTTATTCCACCAAGAAAGATACCCACTCATAAAACTACAAGATCATGTAAAACGAATTCATCAAGCCGTGTTTGGACCTGGTCATTTGCATGACACAAAATCTAGATTAGATAGTGAACTACCCACCACTTAATAGAAGTGAGGGCTTCCTATCCAAACCAGTGTACCCACCAGTGACTCAATAGGCTATCCCCGTAGTCCCTACGGTTCTTAGTTCTTATATGGATAAAGCTAATTTGTACTGTCTTAATCCTTCTTTGTTGATATTCATCGCTGCGTTGTGGTCTCGATCTAAGTGTAACTCACACTTTGGACACTCAAACACGCGATTAGAGAGTTTGAGTTCACTATGA